>NZ_JBICKW010000022.1:0-543723 GCF_043104645.1 Delftia sp. WSY_12 | reverse complement strand
CCCCAGGCGGCAGACATGGGGTCGTTTCGCGCCGCTTCTGACGTGCTGCACATGTCGCCTCAGTTGGTGGGAAAACATGTGCAGGCGCTGGAAGAACACCTGGGGATGCAGCTCCTGCACCGCACAACCAGGCGGCAAAGCCTCACCGATTTTGGCCGCCTCTATCTCGAGAGAGAACGCGCCATCCTCGAGGAAGTCGCGAATGCCGAGGGAATGGCTGCCGAAGCGCTGGCCAAGCCCTCTGGCCTGCTCAGACTGAACGCCCCAGTGAGCTTTGGCATCCACACGCTTACGCGCCATCTGTCGGACTTCATGAGGCAGCATTCTGAAATCCGTGTTGATCTCTCACAAAAGCATTACCGCTCCACCTTTCGCACCAAAAAGGTCTTCAAAGCTGGCTTGCTCTCTGCGCCATCTTGTGGCCGGTGAGAAGCCAACCCCAGAGTGAAATCCCCGCCGTCGCGTGCCTGGGCCAGCTCGCTGAACCCTTGGAAGAGGACTGTCTCTAGGTGAGTAGATTGAGGGCCGAATATTCCAGGCACTCGTAGCCGGGACAGCTCATCTTGGCCCTGGACGTTGGAGGCAGCGCGAATCACACTGATGTGCAGCCCGGAATCAAAACTGTCACATGTTGTGGCCTCAATCTGAACGAATCCGCGGCCGTAGTAGTCGACGCCGATCTGTTTGACGGTGCAGCAAGCGGTCACGTCAGGTGGTGGTGAATGAATGTACGGTGCGGGCACCGCCGGACTAATTGGACCATTGAATCGCTGTCCTTGGAACGCCAGTGTAACCCTCGTGGCAAACCAGAAAGTCGTGCTGTAAGTTGGATGTGCAAAAGTAGATATGAGGAACGACTTCGCGCCGACCGCTGGCAACCCGTCAGGCCCAATGCCGATCTCGGAAACTGGGACCCACAGCCTCTCGCTTCCATCGGCTTCTCGCATGACAGCATCAATCCAGCCATGCGCAACCGAATATAGCCCTTCGCCGGCGCATTGCGCGTTCGCCTCAAAGGTGCAAATCGGCTCCCCAGCAGAGCTATAGAAAAAGCCTAGGATTCGATACAGATAGCCGCCCGCCATGAGCATCCCATTCACCAACTGTGCCTGCACTTCGGCGCTCTGCGACGCAGACATGATGGCTCCCCATCGGCCGCGCGTTTGGAGGAAGGGTGGCCCAATTCGCAAGCTTACTTCCGCCTGCGTAACTTTCGGGTTGCGCGCCAACAATGTGATGTCGCCACGCATATGCGTTGCCAAAGCGTCGGCACTCCATCTTGGTATGCTGGCAAGCGCTAAAGTGGCCAATCCAGAAACGCCATCGCACTTCGCAGACTCTAGCGATGGAGGCAGACCGTAGTACTTTATGGAGGGGGCCAATGGTGCAAGGCCAGGGCATGCCAAGCGTCGATCCCAAGCATCGCGCACTGTAACGCCAGCTCCGACCACGCTGTCATAGAACGGGATTTCGAAATCAAGCCAACGTTCGGATACTGCGACAAAGCCGGAAATAAAAGTGGGCGGATCGCCGGCGCCGGCGCCGAGGTCACCTATGGGTTCGAAGCTGGTGCCAGTGATAGCGCTGGCGCTGGCGGTCGGAGTAAGGAGAACTCGCTCATTGGCGGTATTTTCCGTCTCCAGTTCGTAGGCAACTTGACATTGAACTGTCTCCTGTCCTTTGCTGTCGAAGGTTGGCTGATACGGCACCGATCCAGGCGTCACCTCGTTGACCCAACGACCTTCGGCTACTGGGGCGGAAAGCAACTTCGCGCGCGGTGGCGAAAGCGAAGCCAGTGGACTCGCTGATACAAAGAAAGGGTTGCTCAACGCGGTTCTCGCTGGGATCGCAGCGCTGTCATCAAACTCAGCAATGATCTGGTAGCCGAAGATGCCCTTTGTGCCCTTGGGCATCATCAGTGGTATTGCGATCTGGTCTACGGCAGGACTTGCAGGATGCTCGCCATCCATGAAACCCCAGCCCATGAGTAAAGCGGCTTCCCAGCGCATTGCCGCACGGGCGTTCAGCGAATCAAGCTCTTGGCGAGGAACCGGTAGGCCTGTATCGTGGGCTTGAATGACGCGGTCCCCTGCGGTGCGCAGCATCTGCCAGTCATTGGCATCCAGTGAAACAGAGCTATGGCCGGCGCTATTTGCGAAGCGTTCGCTGATCACACCCAAATCGGAGTTCACCCAGGCTCGCGCGTCAATGGTGGCAAGCAGGCGAGCGTCAAGTCCTTTCAAGTTCCCATGTAGGTGCAAGACTTGCATCGGTGCTGCCAGTGCCGGCGGATGAGAGAACGTGACCGAATGCAGGCCAGCCATCTCGTAGTAAAACTTAGCGCCGGGAGTGAGTTCAGCTGTGATGCGGCGTTGGCCGCTCGTATCGCTCAATGCGATGCGCAGGGGCTGCGCACGGGAGCTCAGCTCAATGTACACACCATCAGCGTAGTCACAGGCTGCAATCCCGACCACGTATGTCCTGTCCGAGGTCCGCAAGGCGTTGTGCCAAAAGCTGGGTGGGGCGATTGTGCGTGGTATCTGGCCGCAGTTGGGCTTCGGCTCGAATAAGCCATGTCCGACCAGGTTGTCTGTGCGGTAAATTTTGAACCGGTTTGGATAGCCAATCCTCGCCGTCGGATCAGGGTTAAGGAAAGGGCAGTTCCAACGCAGTCGCATACCACCAGGCGGCACATGCGGCGCATCAATCGCGGCGTCGCCAATGTTCGACGCATCAATCCAACCCGACACGCGAAGCGCGAACGGTGTAGGGCATTCGACGGGCGCGGCTGGTGAACACGGCAGGAAGTCAAACATTCCAGCTTCTCCCAATAGGTTGCTCAAACGTGTAGGTGAAGATGCTCGCGACCATAGAAGGGTTTGGGCCATTCATCAACGCAGGCAGGACGCCCAGCCTATGTTGGAAGCTCACCCGAACCGCATAGAACCCAATAGGCGCGCGCACCAGCACGGCTTCGGCAAGCATCAGTGCGCAAGCGGAGCATCCATCTGGGGACGGCAGCAGACGGACCCCAAAGCGCCGATCTGTTGCAGGAGTGGCACTCCCGTGCGTCACTGTGACCTTGATCCGACGCCAGTCAACAGGCTCTGCGGCGCGGAGTAGAAAACCTAGTGGCGCACTACCCGAGTCAAGGAGCATCTCCACACTGGGTCCGGACGCGGGCTGTAGCACGCCTCGCGGTGGAAATGCAGGGGGAGCATCCAGCACTCCAGCCCAATGCATCAACCGCAAGAATGCGAGGCTCCCGTCAACGTGCGAAATCCCCTCCTGTGCTTGCAGCCAAGATGGCAGTGCCCAGCCGGCGAGGAGTTGGGCCGGTGGGACAGTGTCAAAGTCAAAACCTCCGGGCAAGGCCGCAGTGGCCTTGATGCTCAAAGACGAGTGCCCGAATGGACCCCAGGCACCGGTCAAGGCGTTTGCTGGCTGCAGGTGCTCCAGAGGCCCCTCGTACGCGGAAACACGGTAAGGCCACTCGTCGATTTGCACGCGTGCGCTAGCGTCGTCCCGATAGATCTTGAGCAGATACTGTCCGGGCGTCCTCGGCAGGTCAAATACTATTTCCTGTTCAGGTTGAGTCACACCGCCGCTGAGGCTAGACCATTCGGCTCCAAGAAGACCTCCGGCTGTGGACCCATCGCTGCATGCAACAGCATGGACCTCGACCTGGGGCGAGCCATCCCCCAGTTCGATCCACAAGCTAGGATAGATCTGAGAGAGGTAGGAGACCCAAAAACGAATGACGCCTCGATGCCCAAGATAGTGGCCGAAGCCAAAACCGCTGGGGTTCGGGTTCCAGCCGCCATACTGCACCTCGAATGCCCGTTCGTCCCCGAACGTCGCATAGCGTATGTACGGCCGTAGCTTGGGCGGCTGGATCACTCGGAATAGACGATTCACGCTGGCCCAGTCAGTTCTGGCGGATCTACTGCCATAGTGCGCAACTGTGAATCCTTCGACGCGGAGCTTATATAGGCCCGGTTGAAGAGTGCTTTGAGAACCCCCTTTGTACTCTTCGACGGCGCTGAGCACGTATCCAACTGCTGCGATGCAGATGTCGTTCTCGCTACCTTCCAACCTCAACGGAGCAAAGCGATCAGCGGGCTGCCGCTCAAACACCGCAGACCACTCCGAGAAGTTGCCATCGAGTTCGCGCACCAGCGAAACTACCGCGGCGAGCCCGTCAGCCCGCAACCTGGGTGTAGAGCTTGCGATGAGACGAATGTCATAGCGCAACACTGGCAGGTTCCACCGAACCCCCTCGTTCTCGCGCGAGACATTGATTGTTGGGTTCAGGCAGAAGACCACTCGAGGGTAAGGCTCCCCCCAAGGCACCCTGTGCAATCGCAAGCCGTTGCTTGAAGTGATGCACAGGTCCTCCGCTTCAAAGTATGCCGGACCGCTGGGAGGTAGGGCGATCTGCAAGTCCGGCCCAGCACCGAACGTTTGAAGCCACTCCTCCTCCAAGGGCTGCGCGGTCGAGGGCCGTGAGTAGTCAAACCGTTGCTGCCACGCGAGTGGTTCATTGGACGGTATGGCAAGCCTGCTTGACCTGGCGCAACCAGAAGCACGCTTCAGGCCGAGCCAAGAAGCATTGACGCCCTGCACAAGTTCGTAATTGCCGGTAGCCTCGTCAATTCGGTAGATGGTCAGTTCAGTAAAGACGTTGGTGGTGGTGATACCTGCCTCTCTCGCAAAGCCATCGGTTGATTCGCGGTTGACGATGTTTGGGGCGCCGGTCGCCTTGTGCAGAAATGGCAGCTCGAAGGAGACGTCCGGCCAAACGTTCTCTACGGTCGTCCCCAACTTTCCCTGTGTGCCACTGCATGCATGAAAGTACCCAATGGCAGCGTCAGCGGCTAGGGCAAGGCCAGGTTGAGGCTTGCTGACCTCTGTATCCTCGTAGTCAAGGACCGTGACTGGGATATGGATGTCGCTCATTGGCCAGGGAAGCTCGAACGTGAACTCCACGGCCAGTTTCAGCTGTCTTGGTTTGGGAACCTGCAGCGATAGCGAGCTCATGACGGCGACGCCCAGTCTCACACCCCAGAATTTGATCCAGACAGATCCGCCGACATCCAATTGCCCGCCCAATTCAGCTGGATTCCAGCCAATGCTTCCAGCTATGGCGATAAAAAAGCTATATCCTCCTTCCAGCCCCAGGAAGTCAGCCTTCGCTCGGATCTGTCCTCTTCCGCGCACTGCAGCCCCTTGGGAAGGAATAACCCTGAAGCCGCCTCGCAAGACGAAACCGTCCTTCACGATGGCCATCGCGCATCCATCCATATCGAAGCCGCCGACAGCCATCCAGGTTCGGCTTTCATCTTCCAAGGACGCGCTGAGTGCAACACTTCCCTCATACTCAAGCCAGTCCTCGAATACAACGATGTGCGTGCTCGCATGAAGGTCCATGGACCTCGACTCAAAATCGATGGCCCCTAGTACCGTGGCAATCTCGGTGTCAAGGAAGCGCAGAAAGCCCTGCATTACTAGGGTTGGTCCCCAGCTGAGATATGCGATGCCCGCTGAGCGTGCAACGAGGAGGTTTCCGCCGGTGATCGCATCTCCAATGTCGGCTGTGATACCAATGATCCGCAGGTCTTGAGAAACCGGAACCCACTTTTTCAGCTCGCTGCTGGTAGCCCAATTGACGTAGTCGATAGCAGATGCTTTGCGCATCTCTTCGATAGGGTCAGCTGGAACTCCCGACGAAAGCCTAGGCGCAAAGCGCTCCCCATACTCGAGGCCGAGACCCTGTAGTGCAAGATTGGTCGTACCCAAGGGAATTGGGTGGGGAAGCTTGGAGTGCACCCAGATGATGAAGCCACCGGGGCCCTTTGCGAGGTAACCTCGGAACCGAACGCCAACCTCCGTCAGATCCACGCCGACAAGGTACTGCTCCATGTGCAGAAGCTTGTCCATCCCGCCACCAATCCGAAATAGGTAGGGCGTGCGTTTCAAAGAGACTTCAAGAGTGAACTCTTTCAGATCGACCACTTCAACCAAGCTCGAATTTGGCTTCGTGAAGTTGACGTGTCTTTTGATTTCGATAGCAGCCCGCAGCAAGTCAATTTTGAGACCTGAGACCGATTCCATTCTCGGTGGGAAGGTGTCAAAAACCGGATATGCGACATCGATGTCGCTGCGCTCGAAAAGCAGGGTGACCGTGTCAGCCGACGCTTCAACGACCAGCAATGAATTGAACGTCTCGCCCTTGGAGACCAGTTTCAACTCTTCGTTCATCCGCAACTCTGCCGCTGTCGCTGCACTCGAGACTGTCTCCTCTAACCAGGGCTGGACATCGTCCTGAAGTAGGCTCTGGAAGAACCTCTGAAGCATCCCTTGGACGACTCTTGGAAAGTCACCTGGCACTGATACCGATCGAAGATCCATCTTTCGCTCCATCCCATTTTTAGGCTAGTTTTGGGCATCAAAGGCCGAGCAGCCTTCTCTGGTGCCTTCATTGAGGGGCCGCTCAGCAGCGTCTCTGACCTGTGCGTTGCTGCGAACAGGATTTCTCAGCTTAGTGGTAGCCAGCTCAACTCTTCTAACGAACCGGCCACGTTCAAGTGCACCTTCAAGTTCTCAGAGAGTAAGTTGCCTGAGGGCGGTCCATTGCGCAACTATTTTTGTGCCGTCATTGCACAGTACTCCAATACGCTCCGAAAGGGAGATAGACCACTGCCGAAATGAATCGGCACCTATCTACGCACGCACCGCTGGTCTCAGCTACTGCATGCGCACAGGCTTCCCGAAGTCGATGGCATTCGCTTCCGATCCCGTTTCAACTCTGCCCAGTTCTGCATTGCGCTGTTCGATCGCGCAATCAAGCCTCGAGGGTTGAAGACGGCCAATTCGCGAAGCATCGATCCCGCCACCTCACACGAAGCTCAGTCGATCATGCGTCGATATAGGGTCGTTCCGACCTGAGAGCAGTGCTCCCAGGAGATGAGACGCAAAGGCGTGTGACCTTTCTCTGGCAGGTGATGACTGCGACGCCCGGCGGGGCCGGGAAGGCTTGCGCAACGCAAGCAGAGAGCTTTCAGTATGGTGGCGATGACAGGGATCGGCGGCACGAGCGGTAAGAAGCCGTCCGGAAAGCCCTCGGTTTGATGGCCCCTCCGATAGCGTTGACGTCGGGATCGTCAGCAATATGGTTGGTCGTGGGCCTTGTCTAGTGACCTTCGTTGCGCGCCTGGCGCTCGAACTCGGGTCTCAGCGTGCTCGTAGCATCGACCGACACGACGTCACACAAACCCGCAGTTCCGGCAACCTGCAGATGCCGGCATCCCCCTACCAGGTCATGGCAGGGACGGTGATCGCCGCGGCGCTGGTGACAGGCATCAAGTCCGACCTGCCGGGTGATGTGATCGCCACGGTGACGGAGCCGGTCTATGACACGGCCACAGGCAAATTCCTGCTGACCCCGCAGGGCTCGCGCATCCTGGGCAAGTACAACAGCCAGGTGAGCTATGGGCAGAGCCGGGTGCAGATGGTGTGGAACCGTGTAACCCTGCCGGATACGCCGTCACTGACGCTGGACAACCTCGTGAGCACTGACCCGGCGGGATATGCCGGGCTAGAGGACGACGTGGACCGGCATTGGGGGCGCACCTTGGCTGGCGGTGCTGGAATGACTCACAAGCAAGATGATGTCGCTGGATATAGGTTCTTGGGATTGAGCTCTCCAACGAAGGCATCGCAACGAGGGGTCGCGGAAGCACTCAGGTCTGTGGCCGATGTGCCACCAGCCTTTCAATGATCGCGACGGCTTCGGCCACGACCTGCGGTGCGGGCTGGGCTAGAGCGGCGAGGTCTGCAGCGCCGACTCCGGCCAAGCCGCCGGGAACCGGTTCGGACGTCATCTGCCGGTGGTATTTCCTCGCATCGCCTCCTGTGTCGGCGAGCGGGAGCACGGCGCGGCCAGCCCTTTGGGCCCGGTGTGCGATCTCCAGGGTCCCACCGGCACCACCCACAAGCACTACGAGCGCTGCGCGACCGATGGCTTCGTTGTATTCGGCCTCCCCTGGTGAGACTTCCACCACGCCTCCCAATGGAAACGCCGACTTTTCGCCCGTGCCCACGACGTGGACCAGACGGGATTCGATTGCGTTCGGCCCACCCGGCGTTGCCTGGGCGAACCCGCGCGCCACCGCCTCGTCAACGCCAGGCCAGCCACCCGTAATGACACCGAAGCCGGCCTTCGCGAGCGAGGTGCCGAGGGCGTCGCAGGTCTGCGCAAGCTTGGCGCTTAGCTTGTTCTTCCGGCCGGTGCCGGCGACGAGCACCCAGGCTCTTGGCGAATCGGTGGATGGCGTATCGGCCGCCTTAGCAGCTTCGGGCGCATCGAAGGCATGACGGAGCTCGTTGATCCGCCGAACGAACACTGGGTCGGAGGGCTCGACGCGACTCGGCCTGTGGCCGCCTCCCTGGTCCTGCCAGAATCTGATTTTCGGCAGGTCTCCCAACGCTGGATGCAGAGCGGTAGCATCGACAGGCTCGATCTCGACGATCACGTAGCGCCGACCTGGTCGATGTGCCAGGAACTGCTCGAACTCACGCCTGCACCACTCGGATCGCAGGTAAGCACGCGACAGGACGATGATCATTCCATCGCATCGGTCGATTCGGGCCGAGAGCGCATCGGCCCAGTTGTCTCCGCTCCCGATCGAAGAGCTGTCGACGAAGACTGCCAATGTGTCTCGCAGTTTGCTCGCCAAGACCGTAACCCATCCCTCGAAACCGTCGTTGGGCACGGGCGACGCGTGGTCGTCTCGCGCATAGCTCACGAAGATCTCGGGGCGCTTCTTCTCTTCTGGGCGCAGCCCTGCTTCCGAAGGCGCGGGCATTTCCGGGAGCTGCGCCATATCACCGACGAGCCGCCAGTCTGCATCGCCAAAGCACTGGAACCGTCCCCAGATTTCGTTGGACGGCTGTGTGCGCCAGCAATGCTGCCGTGCATCGCGGAGGGCCTCGATGAGGGCGGCGCCCTTTGTCAGGGACTCGAAAAAGGCAATGGCAAATATCGTTGCTGCCTCATCGTCAATCAATCCGATCGGTGCCACCACGACCTTCGTACCCATGGCAAGCAAGGAGGGGCCCATCGCCGCGCCATGGTGGACCCCGAGAAAGACGAGTTCGGGCACGCGCTTCATTGCATGGAACTCATTCAAACCGAGGCGCGTCTGGGCGTCGAGCACGATCTGCACTCGCCGCTCGATGCCACTCGTCGGCACATTGTTGGGACCGTTCGATGGTGCGAGCACGCTGTGCGAGGCGATGTGGAGCACACGCAGGTCTCTCTCGAATAGAGCGTTCAAGATTTCCTGCGCACCCTTGGCGATGAGCGTGCGGACACCGTCGGGCTGCAGTGCCTTCGAGAGCAGCGCGGCAACCCGCTCCGCCTCCCGGCGAGCCCCAGGCAATTGCGGGAGCGTCGGAGTGTCGGCCAGCGGGTCGCCGATCACCAACGCGTAGCGCGCGCGCGGCGAAGCGTCCGGAACTCTGGTGTCCGCCACGCTCGCGCGCCGGGTCAGGCCGCGGGCGACCGCCAGCGGCAACGCGGACGCGGCAGTATGCTCGCTGCGGATCAACGCTTCCCATGGGAATGGCTCTGTCTGCATGTCCGTCCGCAGTTCGACGAAATCAGGGCCGTTCACGATTGCATTGGTGTCCTGCAAGCCGGCCGGCACCACGAGCTTCGCGAGCGTGTGGACATCTTCATCCTGCGCGCCGGTGAGAACCTTGTCGAGCAGAACTGTCGCGGCCTGCGGCAGGTTGTGTCGCAATGTGAGTTGGCCCTGCATAGTGCGATAAACGAAGGTCAGTGTGGCTCCATTTAGCGAGATTGCGAGTTGCGCCACCGATTGATTTTTCGCCAACGGGGGAGGCTCGCTGGACGCGCCTTCCTGCGTGAACCGGCGCGCGAACGCGCGTGCAGACTGCGCGAAGGGCATTGCGGCCGCAGGCAGGCGGGCCGAGCCGCCGGGGTCCTCGAGCAAGGCGAAGAAATCGAACGCGGTACCGGTGCACTGCTGGAGGAATTCGTGCAGAGCGAGATTCACCTGCACGAAGTCGCGAGGCGTGAGCGCGTCCGAGAGGCGGTCGCGCAGGCCGGGGTGGAAGTCATATTCCATCTCGTCCTCTGCGATCGGCGGCGCGTTCGCAATTGCCGTGCGCACTGGATGCAGAAGCCCGCCAAGGAACACTTGGGCTAGCGCCACGGCACCGCTCGCTGGCGCCATCGCTTGGTGGATCACGCGCATGACAGGAGGCGTGAGGGGCCGCACAACCGAAAAATAGGCCGCCAGCCGCTGCGCGTCCGGAGTGGCGCTAGCGCGAAAGCTGGTCGCGCGACGGGCCGGGCCGATGACATCGCCGTCTGCCGCCTGGTCCTGTCCCGCAACGGGGTCTTCCCCATCTGGAAGTGGGAAAAGCGCCGCCGTACCCCAAGCATTGCCTCCGGCGGTCGTCATGCGGGCCCAGGCCGCGACGGCTGCGGGCTCCAGCGCCAGCACCGGCACCACCACTCCGGGCTCGCCGTGCGCCCACGACGGGAGCCTGACATGCAACTGGGCCCCCGGCGTGCCCACACGCGGCGACTTGGTCCTTAACTCAGCGAAGCCGGTCGCCGTGTTGGGCCACAGGGCTTGCGGTAACAACTGGACGACGGCCACTGGCGCGCTCTCGGCCACGGCCTTCAGCCACTTCCCCATCGCGCCGCCGCGCCATGCCGACGAAGTGCAATCGGAAGCGACCAACACGATGCGTCGGCCGTTGCGGTCTTGCAGTGCGCTCGCGCTAAGTTTGTGCGCGTCCTTGGAGAATGCAGCGATGCCGCTGCTCGATGCTCTCAGGAACACCGTCGTCACGGCACGGAACCCGCCTTGCCTACGCAGCAGGCGTTCGAACTCCGAGACCATCGGGCGCCATGCCGCGAGCGACGGCACCTCGTCGATCGCCACCACAATGTCGAACCAGCGCTCGAAAGCTGGCCGCCAAACCGCCGTGCGCAGGCCGGTGTCGGCAATGAACTCGGCGGTGGCGCGCTCGTCGAGTTCGATCCGATTGCCGGAACGGCGGCGCGACAACGGCCGAAGCGCGCGTCCGATGGCCAGCGCATCGGGCAACGCGGGCGCGCCGCGCAACTGCACTCGTCGTGCCGCGCCGCCATCTGCGTCGCCGCTGCTTCCCGACGCGTAGAGCGCTGATGGCGCGGCATCTGACTCTCCTGTTCCGGCGAGCGACTTAAAGCGAGCTTCGGCTCCGCCCGTCGAGGCCTGTGCCTGTATCGAGTCGCGCCCTGTCATAAGTGGCCCGCCGTTTCGTGTCGCCGCAGCAGCCGGCGCGGTTCCCGGTTCGACGGTGATCTGCTGCGCCAGCCACAGCATGTCGCGTAGGTCAAGGAGGTCCGGTTGCAGTCCAATTGCCTGCAGGGTCCGGACGAAGTCGCCGATCTTCACGCGAAGCCCTAACTTCCAGCGACGACCAGTTCGCGCATCAACTCGGCAACCACCTCATCGCGCTGCTTGCCCGGCCCCACCTGCGAGCTCATCACGAAGTAGATCGCGTTGAGCAACTGATCGGTGGCAACCTCGCGCTTCTGGGTGGCCAGCGTCTTGAAACTTCCGATGATGGCTTCGGCCTTCGCTCGCTCATCGGTGGAGAAATGCAAGTCGACGATGGCGTCCAGGCGCTTCCAGTCTTGATTGTCATCTTCGGGCAGCATGCCGGTCGGGTTCGGCATGCGAAGCCGCAGACAGCGACGAAGGAATGGGGCGGGAAATTCCCTCTCCCCATTGCTTGTAAGGATCATCAGCGGAAACTCGCAGCCCGATATCACCCCGCCCTCAACCCTCGCGCGTGGCTGGCACGGGTCGGAAGTGAAGATCTCCGAAGTCAGTCCAGCGCCAAGCCGGCGCAGTTCGGGGATCTCGAATTCGCCTTCCTCGAATACGTTAAGCAGATCGTTCGGCAGGTCGATGTCGCTCTTGTCGATTTCGTCGATAAGCAGCGCGCGCGGCCTCGATGTCGGCAGCAGTGCGGTGCCCAGAGCGCCGAGCGTGATGAAGTCGCCGATGCCGCTCTGCACGCCGGCTTCCTGCTGCTGCAATCGCCCGATGGCGTCGTACTGGTAGAGTGCATCGCGCAAGGTGCTGCGCGAGGTCACTGACCAGCGCAACGGCGGCCCCATGCGCAGTTCGTACGCGACCGCGTCGATCAGCGACGACTTGCCGCTGCCCGGCGGCCCAGTGACAAGCAGTGGGCGCCGTAGGTATAAGGCCGCGTTGACCATGTCGACGATGTGCTCAGTGGCGTGGAAAACGCGTCCGCGCTGCAGCGCCGCGGGCGGCAGCAGGAGGTCGTCCTTGGTGCCCAGTGGCCACGTGCGCTCCTGCTTCACTACGCTACGGCGCGGTCGCCATGGCGGTGGAGAAGGTAGTCGCGCCAAGCCGTCGTGGGGCCGGCGTGTCCCTTTAAAGATCCTCCAGTCCTCTTTCTTGGCCATGCGTTCATCCTCCGGGTTGAGTCCATGATGTCCATATCGCCGGCATACGCGCGGGGTCGTCCAGCAGCAGCGAAACCGTCTTGCCGGTGTCGCCGGGCTGGTCCGAACGCCAGTCGACCAGACGACCGGGAAGGTCCTCGAGCTGCGAGGCCAGCAACTGCTGCAAGCCTGTGCGCAGCGCATCGACAGCGGCGACAGCGGCGACAGCGCTGGCGGCGTGGAGCCAGACGACGGCGGGGAGCCCTTCGGCAAGGGCCACGTCGAGCGGCGCCTCGCCGCCACACGCTACCGGATCGATGCCGAGCCAGACCGGCGCATCTGATGCGTCGACAACGAATGCGCTGCGCAATCCGGTCGCCGCTTCGCCGGGCACGGCCCAGTGCAGCGGTGCGGACGCACCGCTGCCGAGCCTGGCCAAGATCCTCGGCGCATTCTTGCGCCAGCGCGATAGTTTGGTAGGCCCCTTATAGCGGTCGGTGCAGCGCAGCAGTGCTGCATGGTCCTCCCCGAGCCTCACCTCGTCGCCACCCGCCAGCGGCACGGTGGCCGTGTCGAAGGCCACGGTCGTCAGCAAGTCACGCGGCAGGTACAGGTCCACCACCAAGTCGACCGGGAGGCCGCCAAAATGCGCATAGACATCCTGCATCCATTCGCCGATCGTCGCGGCCAAGGCCTCGGGGTCGACCGGCTTCGCGGCGGCCCGAGGCCAGGCGCGCACGCCGCTGCCTGCATCGAGGACATCGAGCTCGCCCTCTATGCAGGGCCTGGCACCGTCGTCTCGATACCAGAGCGCGAGCCGTGCGCTGCCGATGTCGGCTGCGAGGCGTGCATCCAGCTCGGCGCGCTGATGGGGCGACAGGCGGGCCTGCACCCAGGCCAGCAACGCAGGCGAGGGCGCGGCACGCCCAACCCGCTCGGCGAAATCCAGCAACGGCGATACGCCGCCGACCGGCGCTAGCGCATGGAGCCGCTCGACAGCGACATCGAGGTCATCGGCCATCGCGAAGCCGCCATGCGCCGACGCCGCGGCCCGCATCAGGTAGGGCTTGAACTTGTCAAACGGCCAGTTGATGCGGGCCAACACTGCTTGCAGTTGCTCGCCCGCCAGGCCAGGGCCGATGATCGGGTGGCCGAACCAGTCCTCTCCGATCGAGAGCATCGGGCTCTGCGTCGCCTTGGAGTCGGCTCGAAGCCGAGCCGCCGTGTCCTTGAGCGCCTCGTCGAAAGCGGGCCAGTCCTGGCCCTCGACCGGCCCGGGCGTCATGGCCGCTAGCAGCTCGCGGGTGAAGCGCGGGCCCTGCACCGAATCGATCGCGGCTGCGCCGCCACTCGCGCATGCGAACATCGCGCATTGACGGATCGCATGGGGTGCACCTGGGTGCCATACGTCCGTAACCGGCTTCATCGCATCGCCCCACTGGTTGCGGCAGGCATCGACGATCCAGAGCTGATGGCCGAAGCGCTCCCAGCCCGACCCTCGGAAGAGCTCGCGCCAGTTGTTCGTCTCAAAGCAGCGAAACTGCTTTTCCGTGGCTTCAGGCAGCACCAGAAGCTGGTCCCCGCGCGAACCCGAGACCACGCCGTGGCCACAGAAATAGACGATGAGGAAAGTACCGTTGGCCTGCGCTTCGCGAGGCTCTGCCATGTGGTCACGGAAATCGGACCAAACGAAGTCGCGGGCTACCGTATTCGTGAGCCCGGCGGCGTCGCTTGCGGTGCGCGCGAGCGAGCCGTCGCGCATCGACAGCCACAACTCGATCGCCGTCGGTAGCACCTTGCGTTCGTTTACCAGCCAGCGCGAAAAGGCCAGCGCGCCGGCCGCGGCGCCAGGCGTGTCGAAGCTCGAACCGAGGCCCGGATAGCGCTCAATGCCGACGACGATGGCCCGAGTTTCGGCGGGGGGGGGCAATGCCACAGTCATACGGCGAACTCCGTGTTTCGCATGGCGGTGGAGGCTCCCGCAGGAGCGGGAGTCATTGGAGCTGCGGGGCTAGCTTCTGCCACAGCGTCGGCGCATCCCAGTACGCGCTGTGCGACTGCGGGAATGGCTGGCCGCTCACGACCTCATGGTCGGTCGCGCGACCGACGAAGACTTTCGACGCCGTGTAGCTCAGCAGATCGTTACAGTCGTAGAAGTTAAGCCAGCGAGCAGGAAAATGCGCCGGCAGCGGCTGGCCGAAGCGCAGACTGCACAAGGCCCCGATCTCGTACATGAAGGGCGCCTGAGAGCCGGCGGTGACTAGCAGCTTCACCTGCGGCATATGCCGCTCGACCAGCAGGTCAACGCATGCGATGCCACCGAGGCTATGCGCGAGCACGGCGACGTCGTCGCCGCAGTCGCCGATGCGCTTCGCGATGAATTCCCGGATCTCAGCACCGCGTGCTTGGTACAGCATGACGTCGCCTGCGGTGGGCGAGGCCATAGTGAACAGGGCGTCGCGCTCGCGCCTTGCCTTCGCAGTGGTCCAGCGCAGGCCGAGTCCGATGAGCTTGCTGGCGACCCAATCCCTGACGCCGCCCAGATCGCGGCCACCTAGCCGGTCTAGGCATTGCTCGACGAGGCTGTCACGCAGTTCGACCGGCAGCACGGCGACGTTGTCGTCCATCAGGCGCTGCTGCAACTCGGCCACCAACGCGCGCGACAGGGCCAGTCGTAGCGTCGTGTCGACCCTGGCCGCCGCAGCCATGGCTTCCTTGCGTGCATCGGCTTCGACGACTGCCGCCACAGACTCGCGCCACTGGACGACAAGCGCACGGCCCTTTAGCGCATCGAGCACGCCGGCATCATCGGCCAGCGTACCGAGGGCCGTCAGCAATGCCGCCTTGCGTTCCTTCTCGGCCGGCGGTTCCAGGCCCCGGGCAACGGACGCGGTCAGCTCTCGCAACTCAAAGAAGGGATCGCGAGCCAGCAGCTCCCACAGCGCGACCACCTGGTCCGCACTCGCGCCTGCGACCGGTGCGAGCGAAAACTCGGGAATCGAAGCGCCGCCGAGTGCTAACCTCGCACCGTGCGTGTCGCCCCACAGACACGATTCGAGCCTGACCGCGGGTGCGACATTGCGCAGCCCTTCGGCGATGCGCGCGGCGCTCGATTCGTAGGATGCCTTTCGAACTCCCGTCCCATGGACGAACAATACGGTCTTGACCATTCGCTATCTCCCTCCAATCTATGGTTGCATAGATCACAGGGATGGACAAGCCCCGTTTGACTCATGGCCTGGCAGGCGACGCAGGTCAACTGGTGGCGCAGCCCACCATGGCCGAACTGACGACATTGGACGACTGACCGTGCCCTCGAAAAACATGGCTGAAGATTGCTCAAAGTCTCGGGCTACGGCGAGGCCATTCCCCCGTCAAGATGGACTACTACAAGACCCGCCGAAAAAAAGAAGACGTGTGTCAGATCTCAGTGGAATCCAACAGTCAGGGGTCGTCGCGGCATCCGTGAAGGTGGGATTGTTATCGTTCTTCATGCTGTACGATGGGTCAGGCGACATCGCCAGAATGAGCCTTTACGGACCAGCGCACTCGGGGGGCTGGCGAGCCTGGGAATGCGCAGTGCGTAGCGAAGCCACCCAGAGCGGCCACGTCCGGGGTGGGTGGCGTCTGGGGTGGTGGTCCAACTTGACATCAGTCACCGTTCAGGGTTTGAACACCCGCCGAGGCCAGGAGCTTGTAGAGCGGCGGGATGCTGGTTCGCGATCCCCGCTCCGCCGTGTACGTGAAGACGACGCGTTGCTTAGCGCGCGTGAATGTCACGAAGAAGCCGGCGGTTGCATCGGCTGTGTCCTTGGCGTAGCTCCACCAGGCCGAATCGTCCAGTTCGACGAAGATCACCGTGTGGTATTCCAGCCCCTTGCTCTTGTGTAAGGTCATGAGCGGTAGCGCGTTGATGCCTTTGTAGGCGTCGAGCGCCGCGAACCAATTAGAAGAGGGACTGCTGCCCGTCGCTGAGCGCATCCAGCCCACGTTCCTTGATGCGTTGGGAACGGGGCCGTCTTCAGGTATCCTCCTACGTGATTGATGATGACGTCGAAAACGTAGCTCGCTCAAGAATCGCTCAATCTCCCGCGCCAGCAAAAGATCTGCGCTTCTAACGGTAAAAACGACGGTAAAGACCCATGTTGATCACCCCCAAGTCCTTTAACCATGCGGTTTTGGAGACCCTGTTGATGATGGAGTGGGAATGATTGCGCAATAGGAAACGGCCGGGGTCGTCCGGCCGTACTTCCACCTCAAGCCCGCGGCACTGCGGGCTTTTTTGTTTCTGACTTTGGCAAGGCTGGAATTATCTGGGCCCAAATGCATGAAATTTTTGAGCTTGTGCTGAGCTCTGGGTAAATTGTGCTATCGGCTCTTAATGGCCGCGGAATTCCAGCAATTCATCCAGATCACGAATCCATTCGGGAAGAAAGCTCTGCTCCAATCCGAACGAGCCTTTGAGCTCGGGGCCGTCCCGGGAGCCCTTCATGGTGTATTGGGCGAACAGATGGCCCCATGCGTTTGCTACCCTGATGACAAGCAGAAATTGAGGCTCGATCCCCGAGAGTTGGACAGGTTCAATATCAAAATTACCCGCTACCAATGATTCATAGGCCTGTGAAAGGTCTTGCTGGAATTTTTTGATTTCTGCTGGCATTGTCAACCACTGAACACTGCCCGAAAAATTACCGTCCGTGATTTTTACATTGAGGGTCAACCAGTCCCTATAAGGGACGCCATCTTCCTCGATGGAACGAGAAGTCGGCACGATATCGAATTTGAAATCATCGAAATCAATGGTCAGCATGTTTGTTTGTATGGAAATGAGAAATGGTTCCATCGTGCCTCGCGACAGAGATCCAGCTAGTTTGAGGGGTAACGCGCAGGGTCCCCAGACCTTGTCCGCCTTGCTGTCTGCTGGTGGGGCATGGGTTGCGGCCAGAGCTCCCCGCAGCTTTGATCACAGGCACATGAAAGAGGGCTGAAGAGGGCTGCCCTGCGCATCCTCTGGAGCGCGACGACAATAGCCCATGATTCAAGAAAAGCCCCTGGCGGCAACCGAACTGGAGCGGCCTGCCATGGCCTTGCGCACTCTCGCGAATGGGGTCCGGCTGCTGGCGCTGCCCATGCCGCACTTGCAGAGCGTCAGCGTGGGCGTGTTCCTGCGCGTGGGCTCCCGCGACGAGACCTCCACCAGCAACGGCATCAGCCATGTGCTGGAACACATGGCGTTCAAGGGCACGCACACGCGTTCCGTTCAGGAGATCAACCTGGATGCGGAGCGGCTGGGCGCGGAGGTCAACGCCTTCACCGGCAAGGACATCACCGGCTATTTCATGACCGGCCTGGGCTGGCATGCGCAGGCCTTGCTGGGAATGATTGCGGACATCGTGCTGAACAGCGTGTTTCCCGAGCATGAACTGCAAAGGGAGCTGCAGGTGATCCGGCAGGAGGCCATCGAGTACGAAGAGGACCCGGAGGACAGCGCCGGCGATCTGCTGGACCGCGCCATCTGGGGCGACGACCCCATGGGCATGCCGGTGATCGGCACGGTGGCCAATATCGAAGGCTTCACGCGGCAGGATCTGGTGCGCCATGTGCAAACCCATTACGTGGGAGAAAAGACCGTCGTCGTCGCGGCCGGAAACTTCGATGTGCCGGCCTGGCTGGAGCAGGCGGCGCAGCTGTTCGCCGGCATGCCTGCGTCGGCCGATCCCGCTGTGGCGCTGCCCCCTCAGCCCGCAAAGTATGTGGGGCAGGCCCTGGCGCAACGCTTCACGCAGGTGTCCCAGGTGTTCGTGAACCTGGCCTATCCCCTGGTGTTCGAGCAGCTGCAGGGCGAGCACCCGCAGCGTGCGCGTCTCGTGGCCTCGCTGGCGGCCCATCTGCTGGGCGAGGGGATGTCGTCGCCCCTGGTCGATACCGTGCGTGAACGGCTCGGACTGGCCTATACGGCCTATGCGGCGATGGAGGGCGGTGACGTCTGGGCCAACTTCATCGTGCATGCCGTCACCACCCCGGACAAGCTCGAAGCGCTGGTGGCAGCGACAGGCGGCCTGCTGCGCGCCCAGGCTGCCGGCATCGACCCCGTGCATCTGGAACGGGCCAAGAACCAGCTGGCGGTCTCGCGGGTGCGCGCGGGCGAGCGGACCTACGCCACCATGGAGCGGGCTGTCGAGGACCTCTTTGCCCATGGCAGCGTGACGTCCGTGGCCGAAACGCTGGCGATGATCGATGGCATCGGTGCCGAGGAAGTGCGCAAGGTCTTCGAGCGCATGCTGGCCCATCCCCCAGCGGTGGCCATCACCGGCAAGGGCGCCAGTGCCCGGACCGTGCGGCAGCTGGCCGCAGGCCTGGCGGGCTGAGCCGGCAGCGCGCGATCAGCGGCCAACCGCCAACCGCAACACATGGCGCTTTTCCCGTTGTCATGGAGTTGAGGGAACGGGCGGCGGAGCGTTCCATTGCCGCTTGAGGTAGTGCGACTTCGGGTGCTCCTGCAGGAACACGCAGCACTGCACCCACGCCGCTGACTCCGGGTGCGCGTCGATTGGGCCGATCGCACCGATCGCACCGATCGCACGCGAGAGATGCCCGAGCACGACCTCGGCCATGGCCGAGCACATCTGCGGCGGGCGCGGGTTGGTCAGCGTCAGGGTGGCGATCAGTTGCTGCGCGTGGGGGTCCTCGCCGCACAGTCCGACGGCGATGGGGGCCACGCGCGACTTCAGGTCCGCGAGCCGTGCCCATCCGCGCTCGGCCAGCGCAAGGTGCATGGCGTGCAGGACCGGCTCCCACTGGATCGACGGGAGCAAGGATGGCGATACCTCGATGGCGATGTGCGGCATGGGGCGGCGCCTTCAGTCGAGCTTGATGCCGACTTCGCGGATCAGCGTCTGCCAGCGTGCCCGCTCGCTGTCCAGCAGGCGTGCGAATGCCTGGGGCGAGTTGTCGATGGGCACCGAGCCGAGCTCAGCCAGCCTGTCCTGCGTGGCCTTGGCCGCCAGCGCCGCGCCCATGTGCTTGACCAGCCAGGCCTTGCGGTCGGCCGGGGTCGCGGCGGGCGCGAGGAAGCCGTACCAGCCGCTGATCTCGGCGTCCACGCCCGATTCCTTGAGCGTGGGCACGCCGGGCAGCGCGGGAATGCGCCTGGCGGACGTCACCGCCAGCGCCTTCAGGCGCCCGCTTTGCACATGCTGCAGGATGGCCGGCGTGGCTTCGAACACCATCTGCACCGTGCCGCCCAGCACGTCGTTGAGTGCAGGCGCGGAGCCGCGGTAGGGAATGTGCAGGATCGAGGTGCCGGTCTGGCGCTTGACGAGTTCTCCCGCCAGGTGCTGCGGCGTGCCGTTGCCGGCGGATGCGTAGGAGAACTTGCCCGGGTTCTTGCGCAGCCATTCGAGCGCCTCCTTGGCCGTGGTCGCCGGGAAGGAGGGATGCACGGCCCAGATCAACGGCACCGAGGCGGCCCATGCCAGCGGTGTGAAGTCCTTGGCCGGATCGAAGTTGAGCCTGGAGTACAGCGCCGGGTTCGCGGCCATGGGGCCGAGTGCGCCCAGCAGCAGCGTGTAGCCGTCGGCCTCGGCGCGTGCTGCCGCCTCCGTGCCGATGTTGCCGCCCGCACCGCTGCGGTTGTCGACGATCACCGTGCTGCCGCTGTCCGTCTGCAAGGCATTCGCCATCAGGCGGGAGACGGCATCGGTGGTCGCACCTGCCGGATAGGGGCAGATGATGCGGATGGGCTTGGAAGGGAATGCCTGTGCGCGCGCCGAGGGGCTTGCGCCCATGGCTGAAATGGCTGTCGCCGTGCTGGCGTACTGAAGGAAGTTGCGTCGTTTCATCGGTGCTCTCGTGACCAGAGTTGTCTCGTGGCCGTAGTGTCGGCAGGCCCTTGTTTCTTCGCAATTCGCATTTTCTGGCCGCGCCTATCGGATAATCCGATGGCCATGTCCGCACGCAGCCGCGACCTCCTCGATCTCGTCTCATTGCGCCAGTTGCGCTACTTCGTGTCGGCGATGCGGGCGCACAGCTTCAGTGCGGCATCACGCGATGCCTCGATCTCGCAGGCGGCGCTGTCGGAGCAGATCGCCTTGCTGGAATCGACCCTGGACGTGCAGCTGTTCGACCGTGCGAGCGGGCGCGCCGTAGCCACGGCCTCCGGACATGAGCTCGACCGCCGGGTGTCGGCCTGCCTCAGGGAGCTGCAGGCGGCGCTGCGCGACGTGCAGGAGCGTGCGAGCACCGTGGCGGGCCTGGTGCGCATCGGCCTGGTGCAGTCCTACGCGGGATGCTGGGTACTGCCCGTCGTGCGCACGGCCCAGGCGCAGTGGCCGCAGCTGGCGATCGCACTGCGCAGGCGCACCGCACAGGCCTTGGTGGAGGGCGTGTTGCGTGGCGATTTCGATCTCGCCGTCAGCTTCGACCCGGAGCCGCATGCCGATCTGGAGATCCTGGCCTGCTTCGACGAGCCGGTGGTGGCCGTGGGATTGAAGCCCCGGCGGCGGCGACGCCTGCTGGAGCTCAGCGAGGTCGCGAACCACCCCCTGGCCTTGCTGCCAAGCGAATACGCCATGCGGCGCCAGCTCGACAACGCCTTTGCGGCGCAGGGGCTGAAGCCGGGCGTGCATCTGGAGTCCGATACGCTGGAGGACCTGGTGCATGCCGCCCGTGAAAACGGCATGGTCGCGCTGCTCAACGGTGCCGCGGCAATAAGCCTGGACGTGCAGGACGCAGTCCCGTTGGCCGAAAGAAATCTGGGCCGGCAAGCCTGCCTGGTGCGCTCACGCAGCCGTCACCACGGCTTTGCCGCCCAGTACGTATGGGACGAGCTGTCGGCGGCAACCCCCACGCTGCCGCCAGCGTGGGGGCGGCGCGTTGCAGCCGCGCGCTAGTCGTCGGCCGGGTCCGTTCCGCCCAGGCCCGTACCGCCCGTCAGGGCACTTCCTTCAAGCCCACCAGTTGCAGGGGGCGTGCCAGCAGTTCGTCGAAGCGTTTCTCGAACGCCTTGAAGTACGGCATGCTGAAGTGCGCATCCAGCGCTGCCTGGTCCCTGAATGACTCCCGCATGTAGAAGGTGCCGGGGGTGTCCGCCAGCTCGAACAGCGTGTAGTCCAGGCATCCGGCTTCTTGCCGGGTGAATGGCACCAGCGCGCGCAGGGCGTCGCGCAGCTGGTCTTGCTGGCCGGCCTTCGCTTCAAGGATGGCCAGGTTGAAAATGGTCTCTGTCTTCATGGCTCAGCCCCAGTTCTCCAGCACCACCTTGCCGCGCGCCTTGCCCGACTCGATCAGGGCATGGGCGCGCTTGAGGTTGTCGGCGTTGATGCTGCCGAAGCGCTCGGCCAGCGTGGTGCGGATCAGGCCGGCATCGACCAGTGCGGCAACCTCGTTGAGCAGGCGGTGCTGGCCGATCATGTCGTCGGTGCCGAACAGGGCGCGGGTGAACATCAATTCCCAGTGCACCGACACCGACTTGCGCTTGAGTTTGGTGATGTCCAGCGACGCGGGATCGTCGATCAGGCCGAATTTTCCCTGGGGCGCGATCGCCTCGACGATCTGTGCGAAGTGCAGGTCCGTCTGCGTGAGGCTCACGATGAGGTCCACCGTGGGAAAGCCGATGCGCTTGAGTTCGTCGGCAATCGGCTGGCTGTGATCGATCACGTGGTGGGCGCCGAGCTCCTTGACCCAGGCCTGCGTCTCGGGCCGCGATGCGGTGCCGATGACGGTAAGGCTGGTCAGCCGCGTGGCCAGCTGCGTGAGGATGGAGCCCACGCCGCCGGAGGCGCCGATGATGAGCAGTGTCTTGTGGCTGGGGTGCTTGCCCGGCGCGATGCCCAGGCGGTCGAACAGCATCTCCCATGCGGTGATGGCGGTCAGGGGCAGGGCCGCCGCCTGTGCAAAGTCCAGCGACCTGGGCGCGTGGCCCACGATGCGCTCGTCCACCAGGTGCAGTTCGCTGTTCGTGCCAGGGCGCGCAATGGAGCCGGCGTACCAGACGCGGTCGCCCGGCTTGAACAGCGTGACTTCGGGGCCCACGGCCTTGACGATGCCGCTGGCATCCCAGCCCAGCACCTTGTGCGTTTGCCCCTCGGCGGGCGCGCCGCTGGCGCGCACCTTGGTGTCCACCGGATTGACGGACACGGCCCTGACTTCGACCAGCAGGTCGCGGCCGGTGGCCACGGGATCGGGCAGGGTGATGTCGATCAGCGATTCGGGTTGGCTGATGGCCTGGGGCTTCTGGTATCCAACGGCTTTCATGGTCGTGCTTTCAAAGGTTGAGGAAGAGGGGATAGCAAGGAGGGAGAGCAAGGAGGGTTTCAGGCAGTGGCCAGGGCTGCGTAGTCCGAGTAGCCGCGCGCGTCGCCGCCAAACAGGGCCTTCGGATCGAATGCGGCCAGCGGCGCCTGGGCGGCGTAGCGCGCCGGCAGGTCCGGGTTGGCAATGAAGGGGCGGCCGAAGGCGACGAGGTCTGCCAGGCCCTCGTGCAGGATGGCTTGGGCGCGCTCCGCGTCGTACTTGCCCGCAACGATCACCTTGCCCTGGTAGGCGCGGCGCAGCGCGTGGCGGAAGTCCTGCGGAATCTCGGGCGCATCGTCCCAATCGGCTTCGGACAGGTGGATGTAGGCCAGGCCGATCTCGTCGAGCTTGCTGGCCAGATGCAGGATGGTCTCGATGATCTGCGGGCAGTTCATGTTGCGCTGCGTGATGAAGGGCGCCAGGCGAATGCCGGTGCGCTCGGCCCCGACCTCGCCCGCCACGGCGGCCGCGACCTCTTCGGCGAAGCGCGTGCGCTGGGCGATGCCGCCGCCGTAGGCGTCGGTGCGGTGGTTGGAGGTGGTGCGCAGGAACTGATCGATCAGGTAGCCGTTGCCGCCGTGGATTTCCACGCCATCGAAACCGGCACGCATCGCATTGGCCGCGCCCCTGCGGAAGTCGCCGATCACGTCCTGGATGTCCTGTGCGCTCAGTGCGCGCGGTACGGGGCAGTCGACCATGCGGCCGACACCGTCGTCGCCGACCACCCAGACCTGCGCTTGGGGCGACAGCGCCGAAGGCGCGACCGGCAGGCCATCGGCGTGAAAGCTGGCATGCGACATGCGGCCAACGTGCCACAGCTGCAGCACCATGCGCCCGCCGGCGGCGTGCACCGCGTCCGTGACGCGGCGCCAACCGTCCACCTGCGCCTCTGAATAGATGCCGGGGGTGAAGCTGTAGCCTTGGCCCTGGCGGGAGATCTGGGTGGCTTCCGAGATGATCAGGCCGGCGCTGGCGCGTTGTGCGTAGTAGGTGGCCATCAATGCATTGGGCACGTCGCCTGGCTGGCTGGTGCGGCTGCGCGTCATGGGGGCCATCACCATGCGGTTGGGCAGGCTGAGCGGGCCGAGCTGCAGGGGGCTAAACAGGGGCGTGGAGGCGGTGGTCATGCGGTTCTTTGGCGGAGCTGTACAGGTGTTGGGGCGGTGGCGGAAATCCGGTTCGCAAGTCGTCTGGGCATGGAGCGATGTTGACCTGGGTGTTTCAATTGAAAAAGACCCGCAGGACTGAAGGCGGTTTCAAAAGAAATTTGACGATGAGGTCAGGGCCCGGCCCGCACAACACCCGGGCGGATGGCCTTGCCCCGCCTGCCTGGCTACCATCTCCCCCATGAAAACCCAGTACTTCGCCGCCACCTCACTCGACGGATTCCTGGCCACCGAGGACGACTCCCTGGACTGGCTGTTCCCGCTGGGCGACATGCAGGCCACGGGCTACCCGGAGTTCATTGCCGGCGTGGGCGCGCTGGCCATGGGGTCCGCCACCTACGAATGGATGCTGCGCCACGCGGAGACGGTGGCGCAGGAGACCGGGGCGGCGTGGCCCTATACGCAGCCTGCCTGGGTGTTTTCCAGCCGTGCGCTGCCTGGTATTCCGGGTGCCGATGTCCGGTTTGTCAGCGGTGATGTGCGTGCCGTGCATGCGCAGATGCAGGCGGCGGCCGGCGGGCGCAACCTCTGGATCATGGGAGGCGGAGACCTGGCAGGCCAGTTTTATGACGCGGGCCTGCTGGACGAGATGATCCTGAGCGTGGGCTCGGCCACGCTGGGCCGGGGCAAGCCGCTGTTTCCGCGCCGGGTGCTGCATCCGGTGCTGCGTTTGTTATCTGTGCGGCAGATTGGCGAGGGCATGGCGGTGCTGCATTACGAGGTGCGCAAGAGCACGGCCTGACGGGCTCCCTGATTCGGTCTGCGCGCCGCTCAGTTCGCCTCCCCGCGCCCAGGCGCCGTCATCCCCGGAATGTATTCATTGGAGATGAAGCTGCGACAGCGGTGCATGAAGGCTTCCACCACGTGGCGGGGCTTTTGTTCGCGGGCCCAGGCCAGGCCCAGTTTCATGGGGCGGTGGTTGCCGTTCAGGTGCAGGTTGACGATCTTCTTGCCGTCCAGCGCATGGGAGTTGCGCGGGCGCACGTTGACCAGGGAGTAGCCCACGTCGTTGGCCACCAGGGAGCGCACCACGTCGGGGCTGGCGCTGCGGGCCGCGATCAGGGGCGAGACGCCGGCTTCGCGGAACAGCGACATGAAGTACTCGCGGCTCAGGGGCAGGTCCAGCAGGACCATGGGCAGCTGGGCCAGCGCCTCCAGCGTGGTGGAGCGGTGGTTGGCCAGCGGATTGAGTTCGCTGACGATGACCATGGGCGGCAGCTGGGCCAGGGGCTCGAAGCAGATGTCCGATTCGGCCACCAGCAGGTCGTAGGTGATGGCGACATCGATCTGCGCGGTGCGCAGCTTGTGGATCAGGCCTTCCTGGTGGTCCTCGATCTGCGTGACCGTGGCCTTGGGGTGGGCGCGCGCGAATCCCTGGCACAGCTCGGGGGCGACCATGGCCGCCAGCGTGGTGAAGCAGCCCACGCGCACGGGGCCGCGCACCTGGCTTTGCGCGCTGCTGGCCACGTCGTACAAGGCCATGGCCTGGTCGAGCAGGCCGCGGATCTCCCGCAGGACTTCGGCGCCTGCGGGCGTGACGGACAGGCCTTGCGCATGGTGGCGCACGAACAGCGGCACCTGCAGCTCGGCCTCCACCTGGGTGATGGCCGATGAGATGGACGAGGGCGAGACGTGGATGCGGTTGGCGGCCTCGGCAATGCTGCCGAATTCGCCCGCTGCCACGCAGTATTCCAATTGTCTGAAGGTCAGTCGTGTCAGCACGGTGTGCAAGAGGTGGAGAGGGGGAGGGCGGCCAGGGTGATCCGCCGCGTAGTTGACCAAGCGGCGGACCGCGCTGCAAGAGGCCCTTCCCGCAAGGCGCCTGCATTGTGCGGCGGTCGGGCCCCGGCAGCCTTCAGTCGCTGGCGTTGTGATTGCGAAACCATTGCGCCACCGCACCGTCGCCCTGGGCCGGCGCCTGCGTGGCCTTCACGCGGTCCGTCAGGCCGGCGGACTTGCCCACGAAGTCCAGCGGCGCATCCCAGTTGAAGTGCCGGTACACGGCCGCCGTCTGGGCGTAGGGCGGGCATTGCGCAAACAGCTGGAAGCTGAGCCGGTGGCCGGCGTGGTCCGAGTCGAGCAGGTCGCGCGCATAGGCCAGCAGCTTGCGGCGGTCGTCGGCCTGCCACTGCTGGCCGAGGGTGTAGAACTTGCGCAGCCAGGGGCCGGTGTCCTCGTTCTCGAAGCTGGCGTGGTCCGGCGTCAGGCAGACCTGGCCGCCGCACAGCTCGCGCACGGTGTTCATCATGTGGTGCAGCTGGCTGGTGGCCAGAGACCGTCCCGTGAACAGCAGCGACTGGTTGGGCATCATCAGCCCGGCCGGGCTGCGCTCGGCCAGTGCGATGGCGGCCGTGAGGTGGGCGTTGATGCCTTCGCGGTAGCAGGCCAGGCCGGCCAGCCTGTCCTGCACGGCCTGCAGCTTCTCCACGCCGGTCTGGCGCGCGTTGTGCAGGGCCGTGCCTATCAGCATGTCGGCCAGCTTGAGGCTACGCTGCAGGAAGGTGAAGGCCGAGTAGCGGTGCAGCGTCTCGCGCAGGAAATGGGCGGCCCGGGTGTGGCGGTAGAACAGCACGTTCTCCCAGGGAACCAGCACGTCGTCGAAGACCACGATGGCGTCCACTTCGTCGAAGCGATGGCTCAACGGATGGTCCTGGGCCGATGCGCGGGCGGCCAGGCCCGGGCGGCAGATGAAGCGCAGGCCGGGCGCGCCCAGGTCGCAGATGAAGCCTATGGCGTATTCGGACTGCGCCGCGTCGCCCCAGTGCGCCAGCCCCGGCTTGGTGAAGGCCTGGTTGGCATAGGCGGCAGCGGTCTCGTACTTGGCGCCGCGCACGATGACGCCTGCATCGGTCTCCTTGACCACATGCAGCAGCACGTCGGGGTCCTGGTCCTGCGGCAGGCGCGAGCGGTCGCCCTTGGGGTCGGTGTTGGCCGATACGTGGAACAGGTCGCCACGCACCACGCGGCGGATGTGGGTGCGGATGTTGGCGGAAAAGCGCGGGTCCAGCTCGTTGAGCACGTCCTGGCCATCGAACAGCGACCACATCTCGCCCACGCTCTCGTCGCCCACGCGCATGACCACGCCGCCCATGTCCTCCAGCAGCAGGTCGGTGGCGCGGCGCTTGTCCCACCAGTCCTGGCGCGTCAGCGGCAGCTTGTGGGCGATGGGGTGGCGCTCGCCGTCGCCTTCGTCGTAGGTGAGCGCGTCGCGCAGCGCGGCCTCGTGCTGCAGGTCGTACATGCGCGCGCGGATGTCCACCAGCGGCTTGAACATGGGGTGGGTGGTCACATCCTTGACGCGCTCGCCGTTCATCCAGACCCGCCGGCCATCGCGGATGGAGTCGCGGTACTGGCTGCCTGTCCTGATCATCAGCGGCTGGCCCACTTGCCGTCTTTGACCTCGTGCAGCTGCAGCTCCACGGGCACCTGCGTCTGGCCGTTGGCGTCGAAGGTCACGGTACCGGTCACGCCGTCGTAGCGTATGGCGCGGATGGCCTTGGCCACGGCCTGCCGGTCCTTGGTGCCTGCCGTCTTGAGCGATTGCAAAAGGATGCCGGTGGCGTCGTAGGCGTACTTGGTGTACGGGCTCTCGGAGTCGGCATAGCCCTTGGCGGCATAGGCGCGGCTCATGGCGTCCAGCCGGGGGTTGGTCTGCGATTTGGGCGTGCCGACGATGGTGCCGTCCGCGGCCGGGCCGGCGATCTGGATGAGCTGCGGATCGAAGATGCCGCTGATGCCCAGCATGGGCTGCTTCATGCCCAGCTCGGCCATCTGCTTGCGCACGATGCCGGCCTCGGTGATCACGCCGCCGAAGTAGACCGCGTCGGGGTTCAGGCTCTTGATCTTGGTGAGGATGGAGCGGAAATCCGTGGTGCCCACGGGGTAGCTTTCCTCGGCCACCACGCTGCCTTTTTCTGCCTTGTAGAAGCTGCCGAACGAGGCCAGGTTGGCACGCCCGTAGTCGCTGGTGTCGGCAATGATGGCGATCTTTCTTGCGCCCAGGCCCGTGGCGGCCCAGGCGGCCAGTGGCTTGTTCTCGTTGACCAGGGTGGGCGTCACGCGCGTGGTGTTGGCGAAGTTCTGGTCGGTGATCTTGGGGCCGATGGCGCCCCAGACGATGAAGGGCATCTGCACGCGGTTGAACACCGGCAGCGTGGCCAGGGCCACGGGGCTGTTCCAGTGGCCTATGGCGCCCACCACGTCGCGGTCGTTGACCAGCTTGAGCGCGGCGGACACGCCGGTCTGCGGGTCGGAGGCATCGTCCAGCACCACGCCCTCCACCTTGAACGGCACGCCGGCCGTGGCGTTCCACTGGTCTATGGCCAGCAGGAAGCCGTTCTTCGCGCCCAGGCCCTGCTGTGCGTTGCCGCCGCTGACGGGGCCGATGAAGCCCAGCTTCACGGTGGACTGGGACCAGGCCGCGCCGCAGGCCAGCGTGGCGGCGGCCAGCGCCAGGGCGGATGCGGCAAGGCGCCTGCGCGATGGCAGGAGGGCGGTGGATGTCGTGAAGGCTTGCATGGTCGGTCGGTCCTGTTCAGGTGAAGACGAGGGGCAGCCATGGCGGCCCGGGCGGGGCCCGGGGCGGCGGGGCGCCACGGTGCATGGCGGGCTGGCCGGCGCTGTCTGGCAACGCCGCCGGATCAATGTATCGCCGCACCTGCCCGGGACTGGATCGCGTTTTCCGAAGCAGCGCCTCGGCAAAAGCGACGCAGGTTTTGCGCGGTTTCTTGCTTCAATGGCTGCGTGACATGGAGACAAGCGAAGCCCCGCCAACCCGGCCGAACCCGACACAAGAGGAACCCTATCGATGCATGACGCGCTGTTCCAGCAACTCATCAACTGGCTGACCCTGGGCTGCATCTACAGCCTGCTTGCCCTGGGTTTCAGCCTGTTGTTTGGCGTGCTGCAGGTGATTCACTTTTCCCATGGCGACGTGGCCATGGTCGCCCCCTTCATCGCCCTGGCGGCCGTGCAGGCCCTGGCCGCCGCGCTGGGCGGCTCGGCCCCCTGGCTGGTGCTGGGCCTGGCCTGCCTGGTGGCCATTGCGGCGGTGGGAGGGCTGGGCGTGGCCCTGGACCGGCTGGTGATCAGCCGCTTTCGCAATGCGCCGGCCATGATGCCGCTGGTGGCCACGGTGGCTCTGGGCATCGTGATCCGCGAGCTGATCCGCCACCTGTACCCGCAGGGCAGCAATCCGCACGCGTTCCCGGCGATTGCGCAGGGGGCCGTTCCCACCCCGTTCGGGCCGCTGCCCCTGATCAGCGTGGTCTCGGTGCTGGTGGCCATGGCGCTGGTGGGCGTGCTGCTCTATGTGCTGCACCACACGCCCATGGGCATGCGCATACGCGCCGTGTCGCAGGACCGCGAAACCGCGCGGCTGTTCTCCATTGCGCCGGGGCCGGTGTTTCGCAACACCTTCTTCATTGCCTCGGCCACCGGCGCGGTGGGCGGCATCTTCCTGGCCAGCTATGCGGGCGTGGTGCGCTTTGACTTCGGCGTGCAGGCGGGGCTGATCGGCTTTTCCGCCGCGGTGGTCGGCGGCCTGGGGCGGCTCGGGGGCGCCATTGTCGGCAGCCTGCTGATTGCGGCCATCGAGACCATCGTGCAGGGCTATGTGCCCAACGGCACCTCGTACCGCCTGGTGTTCGTGTTCGCCCTGGTGATCCTGGTGCTGATCTTTCGCCCCGCCGGCCTGTTCGGCGTTCAGAAAATGGAGAAGGTGTGATGCAGACAACGACGATACAGGCGCCGCCGCAGGCGGTACCACGGAGTGCGGGCTCTGCCGCCATCGTGCTGGGCGTGGCCCTGGCGGGCGCCGTGCTGCTGCGCCAGTTCCTGCTGGCCGAAAGCTGGATCACGGTGCTGGCGCTGCTGGCCTGCTTTGCCGTGGCCCTGGTCGCGGTGCAGAAACGCCCGCTGGTGGAGGACCGCATCGTGGCCGCCTTCGGCCAGTGCAGGCCGCTGGCGGCGGGCACGGGCGTGGTGCTGGCACTGGTGTTTCCGTGGGTGCTGGGCGGTGACAGCTACGCCATGCACCTGATGATCATCGCCTGCCTGTACGCGGTGCTGGCGCTGGCGCTGAACTTCCAGCTGGGCAGCGCCAACATACCGAACTTCGCCACCGGCGCGTCCTACGGCATCGGCGCCTATGCGTCGGCCCTGCTGGCCATCCACTTCGGCGTGAGCTTCTGGATCTGCCTGCTGGTGGCCGCCGCCGTGGCCACGGTCTTCGGCTTTTTGCTGGGCCTGCCGTCCATGCGCACCCGCGACAGCTACCAGGCGCTGGTGACGATTGCCTTCGGCATCGTCGTGCACCAGTTGCTGATGAACCTGGAGTGGACGGGCGGCGCCAACGGCCTGGTGGGCATTCCTTCGCCCACGTTGTTCGGCCATTCGTTCAACGACCCCATCACGCTGTGGGGCCACAGCCTGCCTGGACAGGCCAACTTCTACTACGTGGCCGTCGCCCTGCTGGGGCTGGCCATCGTCTCGGCGCAGCGCCTGCACAGCTCGCGCGTAGGACTGGCCTGGAATGCCCTGCGCGACGACGAGATCGCCGCGCGCGCCTGCGGCATCAACGTCACCTGGTTCAAGGTCAAGGCCTTTGCGGTGGACGCCTTCCTGGCGGGCTTCGCGGGCACGGTGTATGCGTTCTATGTGAGCTTCATCTCGCCGGACAACTTCACCTTCCTGGTGTCGGTGACCATCATGACGCTGGTGATCGCAGGCGGCATGGACAACACGCTGGGCGTGATCGTCGGCGCCTTCCTGCTGACCATGCTGCCGGAGAAGCTGCGGGCGTTTTCCGACTACCGCATCCTGTTCTACGGCCTGGTGGTGATCGCCTTCCTCATCATCCGCCCGCGCGGCATCTTCCCCCAACGGGTGCGCAACCATGAGCATTGATTCCCCTCCCACCCATCCCACCCACCATGCCGCGCCCGCAGGTCCGCTGGTCCTGGAGGGGCGTGGCCTGACCATGCGCTTCGGCGGCCTGACGGCGGTGCAGGGCGTGGACATCCACCTGGCGGCGGGCGAGGTGCTGGGCATCATCGGGCCCAACGGCGCGGGCAAGTCCACCTTGCTGAACCTGCTGACCGGCATCTACCAGCCCACCGAGGGCGAGGTGCTGCTGCAAGGCCGCTCGCTCAAGGGCATGGCCGCGCACGACATCGCGGGCGCCGGCATTGCGCGCACCTTCCAGACCAGCCGGCTGTTCGGCTCGCTGAGCGTGCTGGACAACGTGATCATCGGCATGCACGCGCGCACCCGCTGCGGCGTGCTCACCGCGCTGCTGCGCCCGGCCGTCTCGCGCGCCGAGATGAAGCGCTGCGCCGAGCGCGCCTGCGCGCTGCTGCAAAGCGTGTCCAGCGACTTGCACCAGCGCCGCAACGTGCTGGCCAGCAGCCTGCCGCAGGCCGACCGCCGCCGCCTGGAGATTGCGCGCGCCCTGGCCGCCGAGCCGCGTATCGTGCTGCTGGACGAGCCCTCCAGCGGCATGGACGACCGCGACACCGATGCGCTGATCGCCGACATCCAGCGCCTGCGCGAAGGCAATCCGGCGCTGGGCTTCATCATCATCGAGCACGACATGCGGCTCATCGCCACCTTGCCGCACCGCGTGATGGTGCTGGACTACGGACGCAAGATCGGCGACGACAGCTTCGAGGCGGTGCGCCGGCTGCCGCGCGTGCAGGAAGCCTATCTGGGCAGAAAGGCCAGCCATGCTTGAACTGGACTCCATCAGCACGCGCTATGGCGTGGTGAACATGCTCAACCAGGTCTCGCTGCAGGTGCCCGAGCACAGCATCGTCTGCCTGCTGGGCCCCAACGGCGCGGGCAAGACCACCACCTTCAAGGCGATCGCGGGCCTGCTGCCCGTGCACCACGGCGCCATCCGCGTCATGGGCCAGCCGCTGGCGCGCATGCGCACCGAGGACTTGGCCGGCCTGGGCGTGGGCTTCGTGCCCGAAGGCCGGCGCCTGTTTGCCGAGCTGACCGTGCAGGAGAACCTGAAGATCGGTCACGACGCGCTGCGCCCGCAGCAGGGCTTTGCCCAGGCGCTGGAGCGCGTGGTGGCCCTGTTCCCCCGGGTGGGCGAGCGCCTGTCGCAGGCGGCGGGAACCCTGTCCGGCGGCGAGCAGGCCATGGTGGCGCTGGGCCGCGTGCTCATGGGCGAGCCGCGCCTGGTGGTGATGGACGAGCCCACGCTGGGCCTGTCGCCCAAGCTCATCGAGGAGTACTTCGAGACGGTGCAGCGCATCCACAGCCAAGGCATCACCGTGCTGCTCATCGAGCAGAACGCCGAGGCGGCGCTGTCCATCGCCCACACGGGCTATCTGCTGCTCAAGGGCCAGCTGGTGGCCTCGGGCACGGCCAGCGAGCTGCTGGCCAACGACGTGGTGAAGCACCTGTACCTGTAGCGCCGCACGGGCGGCCTTCACCTCCTTTTTGTTGCGGACCACACCAAGGCAGTCGGCACCGCGCCGATGCGGGACGGCCTGCGCCTTTTTTTCCTGAGAGACCCACACCATGACAGCTGAAATCCAAACCATCAACACGCTCGTGGTCGGCGCCGGGCAGGCCGGCATCGCGGCCAGCGAACACCTGAGCCAGCTTGGCGTAGAGCACCTGGTGCTGGAGCGCCAGCGCATCGCCCAGGCCTGGCGCACGGGGCGCTGGGACTCGCTGGTGGCCAACGGGCCGGCCTGGCATGACCGCTTTCCGGGCCTGGAGTTCAAAGGCGACCGCGACGGCTTTCCCGGCAAGGACGAGGTGGCCGATTACTTCGAGGAGTATGTCCGCCAGATCAAGGCGCCCGTGCGCACCGGCGTGGAGGTCAGGCGGGTCACGCGCAACCAGGGCCGGCCGGGCTTCACGGTGCAAACGTCCGAGGGCGTGATCGAGGCCCGCAACGTGATCGCGGCCACGGGGCCGTTCCAGGTGCCGGTGATCCCGCCGATAGCGCCGGCTGCGCCCGCTGCACCCGCCGATGGCAGCCTGCTGCAGATCCATTCCGCGCACTACCACCGCCCCGCGCAACTGCCCGAAGGCGCCGTGCTGGTGGTGGGCGCAGGCTCCTCGGGCGTGCAGATTGCCGATGAACTGCAGCGCGCGGGCCGAAAGGTGTTTCTCTCGGTAGGCGCCCATGACCGGCCGCCGCGCGCCTACCGCGGCCGTGATTTCTGCTGGTGGCTGGGCGTGCTGGGCGAATGGGATGCGGCCATTGCCAAGCCTGGCCGCGAGCACGTGACCATTGCCGTCAGCGGCGCGCGCGGCGGCCACACCGTGGACTTTCGCGCGCTGGGCCACCAGGGCATCACCCTGGTGGGGCTGACAGAGTCCTTCGCCGATGGCAGGGTGCGCTTCCGGGACGACCTGGCCGAGAACATCGCCAACGGCGACGCCAACTACCTGGCCATGCTCGATGCGGCCGACGACTACATCCGCCGCAACGGCCTGGACCTGCCCGAGGAGCCCGAGGCGCGCAGGCGCCTGCCCGATCCGGAATGCGTGCGCCAGCCCCTGCGCGAACTCGACCTGGCCGCCGCAGGCATCACTTCCATCATCTGGGCCACGGGCTACAGGGTGGATTTCAGCTGGCTGCAGGTGGACAGCTTCGAGCCCGGCGGCAAGCCGCGCCACCACCGCGGCGTGGGCCATGAGCCCGGCATCTACTTCCTGGGCCTTCCCTGGCTGTCGCGCCGTGGCTCGTCCTTCATCTGGGGCGTGTGGCATGACGCCAAGTTCGTGGCCGACCACATCGCCAAGCAGCGCCGCTACAGCGACTACGACGCCGCCGCCCGCAGCAGGTAGCAGGTAGCGCGCTCTGAGACACCTTCCCATCCACCCCCTGCAGGAGCCAGACCATGCCCACCCATACCCGCATCCGCATGTTCAACACCAAGGACACCTATCCCAACCAGTCGCTGGACAACGACCTGTGCCAGGCCGTGCGCGCCGGCAACACCGTCTATGTGCGCGGCCAGATCGGCACCGATTTCGAGGGCAACCTGGTCAGCCTGGGCGATCCGCAAAAGCAGGCCGAGCAGGCGATGAAGAACGTCAAGCAGCTGCTGGAGGAAGCGGGCAGCGACCTGTCGCACATCGTCAAGACCACCACCTACATCATCGACCCGCGCTACCGCGAGCCCGTCTACCGGGAAGTGGGCAAGTGGCTCAAGGGCGTGTTTCCCATTTCCACGGGGCTGTGCATCTCGGCCCTGGGGCAGCCGCAGTGGCTGATGGAGATCGACGTGATCGCGGTCATCCCCGATGACTGGCAGCCGCCGGCCAGCGCCTGAACGTCGACCACAGCAAGCACCTGGTACAGCCGCATCGGCAGGAGGAAGAAACCATGACTTTTTCGATTGTGGGGCGCTGCGAGCGCACCGGGCAGCTGGGCGTGGCCATCAGCTCGTCCAGCATTGCGGTGGGCGCGCGCTGCCCCTGGGTGCGCGCGGGCGTGGGCGTGGTGTCCACGCAGAACATCACGCTGCCCGCCCTGGGCCCGCGCGTGCTGGACCTGCTGGAGCAGGGCGCCGACCCCCAGGCCGCGCTGCGCCAGGCGCTGGACGACGGCAGCTGGCCCCAGTACCGCCAGGTCACCGTGGTGGACGCGCAGGGCCGCACCGGCGTCTTCAGCGGCAGCCAGGCGCTGGGCATCTTCACCAGCGCCGTGGGGCGGCAGTGCGTGGCGGCCGGCAACCTGCTGGCCAGCGAACGCACCATCGAGGCCATGGTGCCGGCCTTCGAGCGCAGCGCGGCGCTGCCGCTGGCCGAGCGCCTGCTGGCCGCCATGCAGGCCGCCATGGCCGCGGGCGGCGAGGCCGGGCCCGTGCATTCGGCCGCGCTCAAGGTGGCGGGCGAGCACAGCTGGCCCATGGCGGACCTGCGCGTGGACTGGTCCGAGCACGATCCCATCGGCGCGCTGCAAGGCCTCTGGGCCGCCTACGCGCCGCAGATGCAGGACTACCAGACGCGCGCCATCGATCCCACGGCCGCGCCCAGCTACGGAGTGCCGGGCGATGAGTGAGGCGGCCGGGTAGCTGACACATCGCCTTGCCCGGGCGCACGGGCGTGTCGCGGCACTGGCATCGCGTTCACTTGGCGTCTGAAATCACGGGGGTATCGGGCGTCCAGCATGTGGTGCGGTTGCGGCCATTGCGCTTGGAGAAATACATGGCGGCGTCGGCCCGCTCCAGGCAGCGCTCGACCGATGCCTCACCCTCGTCCATGAGGCATACGCCCAGGCTCACGGTGAAGCGGATCGGGCTGTCCTGGCCCTGTACGGACACGGCCAGCGCCGCCACGGCCTCACGCAGGTTCTCCGCGCGCCGCAGTGCGGTCGGGGCGTCCACGTCCGTCAGCAAGACGGCGAATTCCTCGCCGCCCAGGCGGCCCAGCATGTCGCCCTGGCGCAGCTGCTTGGACACCGCGATCACCAGATGCCTGAGCACCTCGTCGCCCACGCCATGGCCGAAGCTGTCGTTGACGCGCTTGAAATGGTCGATATCCAGCATGATCAGTGCCGACGGATGGCTCAGTCCCAGGCGCAGGTGCTCCAGCTCCGACTCCATGCGCGTGATGAAGGCCCGCCGGTTGCTGGCACCCGTGAGCGCATCGGTCAATGCCAGGGCTTCGAGCTGCGTTTCGCGCCTCTTGTAGTCGGTCACGTCGTGGAATACCCAGCAGTAGCCAAGCAGCCGCTCCTGCCTGCGAAGCGGCAGCAGCTCCGTTTCTATATGGCGGCCGTTGGACAGGGCAAAGATCGTTCGTTGCGACAGGGCACCTGCCCCCGGTTGCGGTGCAGGCTGCAAGGCCGTTGCCATGGCCGGGGGCAAATAGGACAGCAAGGTCTGCAGGCTTTTCCCCACAAGGTCCGTGGCGGACAGCGGCAGCTCGAACAGGTCCACCAGCATTGCGTTGCTTGCCCTGATGCACTGCCCCGCATCGTCGGTCACCAGGATGCCTGACGGAAATTTCTCGATGATGGCCTCCAGCCGCTGCTGTACCTGGTGCAATGCGCTTTCCGCCTGATGGCGGGCATCTACGTCGAACAGTGTCCAGATCACATTGCCCTGGGGATCTTCGGGGTCCAGCAGTGCGCCCTGCATGTCGAACCAGCGCATGTGGCCACCCTTGACCTTCAGTGCCCACTCGGTACGCACCGTGCCCTTCAGGCTCAGGCGCTCGTACAGCGATGCGAAGCTGTCGAAACTGTCGCTGGACGGATGCAGCTGCTGGAAAGAGCACTGCGGCTCGAGCGCGCCCGCGGCAAGGCCGAAGCACTCGGCTGCCCGGGCATTGGCGTAGACGATGCTGCGGCGATGGCTGGCGACAAGCACCAGGGCGCTTCCGCGCTCCAGCAGGGCGCTCACCATATGGGTCTGCTCCACCCGTTCCTGGATATCGGTGTGCATTCCCAGCATGCGCAGTGCCTTGTTGTCGGCATCGCGCAGGGTCACTTCCCCGCGCGATTCGATCCATCGCCAGGAGCCATCGGCCTGCCTTATGCGCATCTCGACACGGAATGGGTCGCCGTGTTCGAGGTGGCGCCTGAGCCGTTCCTGGACGCGAGGCTGGTCCAGTGGGTGCAGCAGATGCATGAAGCCGGCCACGGTGAACGAACCGAGTGCCTGGTCCGGCATGCCCAGCATCTGGTAGCAGCGGGCATCCCACAGCACCTGGTCGTGTTCGCGGTCCCACTGCCAAAGTCCGTCACGCACGGCACCGATGGTCAGACGCAGCCGCTCCTCGCTCTCGTGAAGCGCCTTGCGCAGGCTTTCGTCCTGGGTGACATCGAGGATGTAGCCATGCCAGAGCACGGTTGCGTCGTCAGTGCGTTGCGGGCGTGCATGGCCCTGCAGCCAGCGCACGGAGCCATCGGCGGACTGTACGCGGTACTTGCAGGCCCAGTCCCCCTGGCTGCGCATCGCTTCGTCGATGGACCGCCTGAGCGCGGAGATATCTTCCGGATGAACCCGCTGTGCCAGGTCCTGCAAGGCAGGGTCTGCCGTATCCGGATCGATGCAGTGCATGGCATAAAAGCCGGGGTTGGCAAACGACAGAGCGTAGTGGCCGGCAGGGTCCCAGCTGTACTGGAACAGGCCGCCCGGCACTTCCTGCGAAAGGAGATGAAAGCGCTCTTCGGACTGGACCCGCTGGTCCTCCTCCCGCCAGCGCTGGAACGCCAGCCAGGCCGTCAGCATCCCGCCCAGAAAAATCAGCAGCGTGCCTATGCCGTTGCGCCACAGGCTCTGCCGTATGGTCTCGTTGAGCGGGCCGAACACGGCCTCGTGGTCCAGCCCCGTGCTCACCAGTATCGGAAAGCCGCTGACGCGGCTCCAGGCATACATGCGCTGTATTCCGTCGGTGCTCGCCAGCACCTCGTAGGTGCCATGCGTGACATCGGGGGCAAACAGCGCCACCCGCTTCGCGGGCAACTGGCGCCCGAGCACCCGGTCCTGGTTCTGCGAGCGCGCAAGATAGGTGCCGTCCTCGCGCAGCAGCAAGATCACGTCGCGCGGGCTGTCGAAGATGGCCTGCAACTGCCGCGACAGGTACTGCGGCGACAGCGACACCACCAGCACGCCCGCAAACGCGCCACGGTGGTGCAGGGCGCGGCTCAGCTGGATACCCCATTGCCCGGAGACCCGTCCCTGTACCGGACGGCCAATGAAGGTTCCCTGCGTCAGGCCCTTCAGATGCGCCTGAAAATGTTCGCGGTCGAAAATGGACACGCCCTGCGCAGGCGGCTCCGAGGCTGCCAGGCTCGAATACACCACCTGGCCCTTCGCATCGGCCACGGCCACCTGGACGATGGTGCCGGGCGGATAGGCCTCCTGGACGCTGGCGACGGCCCGCCCGAACGCCTCGGAGTCACCCGATTCGTAGTCCTGGGCCAGGTCCCGCAGGGAATAGTTCAGGCCCGACAGCATGGTCCCGGCCTGCGCGGAAACCGCCTGGGACATCTGCGAGACGCGCAGCCAAGCCTGATCCTGTGTGTAGCGCTGCATGTACTGGTGGCTGGCCAGCAACGCGGCCCAGTACAGCCCCGCTGCGAGCGCCATCAAGCAGACGCCTGCAATGACGGCCAACGATGTTCTTGCGTGCGAGCGCGAGGAAAGGGCGGGACGATGGATAGCGGTGGAACGAGAAGACATGCAACGCAGCGAGACAAGAAAAAAGATCTGCAACGCCAGCTGTCAACCGCAATGGCCCACCGATACAGCGCCCCGCACGCCACAGCGCTCGAGACGCAGGTCCTGCCTGCCGGTGGGCCAGAGCAACCGATATGACTCTGTGAATACGTCGCTCTATAAGCATGCTAACTCAGATAGGGGCCTGCGCGATAGCCAGCAAGTCAGGGCAGCAGCCGGCGCGCAGCCTATCTGCGCGTCCCGGATGTCTGGGGTGTCTTGGGTGTCTTGGGCGCCCCGGTCCTGGCAGCGTCCTGGACCTGCCCCGGCTGCGCCTGTGGAAACACCCGCGCGCACAGGAAGTCCACCAGTGCCCGTAGCTTGGGCGAGGGGTGCCTGCTGGCGGGCCACAGCACGTGGAAGACATTGGTGTGCTCCATCCAGTCCGCCAGCACGGGCTGCAGCCGGCCGTCGGCCAGCGGCTCGCGGATGGAAAAATCCGGCAGGTAGGCGATGCCCAGGCCCTGCAGCGCAAAGCACAGCCGGGTTTCGATGTTGTTGCAGATCATGGAGGTGGGCAGTTGCAGCTCGGGCGCGCCCGCTGCGCGCCGCAGCACCCAGGGCTCCAGCTTGCCGCTGTGGGGGTAGCGGTAGTGCAGGCAGCTGTGCTGCAGCAGATCCTCGGGCACCCGGGGCGTGCCGCGCTGCGCCAGATAGCCGGGCGAGGCCACCAGCAGGTAGCCGAAGGCGCCCAGTCGGCGCGCGGACAGCCGGGAGTCGGCGGGCGCGCCCGTGCGCACCACGGCATCGAAGCCTTCCTCGATCACATCCACCAGCTGGTCCGTGAAGTCCAGGTCCAGCTCGATCTCGGGATAGGCGCGCATGAACTCGCCCAGCACCGGCAGCACCAGCGAGCTGACCAGGGGCAGGCTGACCCGCAGCCGGCCACGCGGCGCGGCGCTGGCCTGCGACAGCTCCAGCTGCGCGGCCTCGATCTCGGCCAGGATGCGCCGGCTGCGCTCCAGGAACAGCGTGCCCTCGGCCGTCAGCGTGATGCTGCGCGTGCTGCGGTGGAACAGGCGCACGCCCAGCCGGTCCTCCAGCCGCGCCACGCTCTTGCCGATGGCCGATGCCGAGACTCCCATCAGCCGGCCTGCCGCCACGAAGCTGCGGGTCTCGGCGACCTGCACGAACACCAGGAAACCGTTGAGGCTGTCCAAGGCCACTCCTTCATTGCGGACAGAAAGCTCCGCATAACGCGGAAATCTACCCCACTTTTTCTTTAATCGAGGGCTTTCTATCGTCAGGACCCTGTTCATTGATCCCGGGAATTCCCATGACGATTGCTCTTTCTGCGGCATCTGCTGCACCCGCTGCGCTGCCTGCAGCCCCGTTGAACTCGCCCCTGTCCGACCGCATCCAGGCCGTGGTCCGGCAGGCGCTTGAGGCGCAGCGCCTGGTCGGCACCGTGGTGCTGGTGGCGCGTGGCGGCGCCCTGGTCCACCGCCAGGCGGCCGGCTGGGCTGACCGCGAGCGCGGCCTGCCCATGGCCGTGGACACGGTGTTCCGCCTGGCCTCGGCGAGCAAGCCCATTGTTTCGGCGGCGGCCCTGGTGCTGGTGGCGCAGGGCCGGCTCGGTCTGGATGAGGGCGTGGACCGCTGGCTGCCGCAGTTCCGGCCCCGGCTGGCCGATGGCCGGCCGGCGCGCATCACCGCGCGGCAGCTTCTCAGCCACACGGCGGGGCTGGGCTACCGCTTCTTCGAGGCCGACGCACAGGGCCCTTATGCGCTGGCCGGTGTATCGGACGGCATGGATGGCTCGGGCATCAGCCTGGCGGAGAACCTGCGCCGCATCGCCAGCGTGCCGCTGCGGTACGAGCCCGGCACGGCCTGGGGCTACTCGCTGGCCACCGATGTGCTGGGCGCCCTTATCGAACAGGTGCACGGCAGGCCGCTGGAGCAGGCCGTGCGCGACCTTGTGGCCGGGCCACTGGGCATGGCCGATACCGGCTTTGCGGTGACCGATGCACTGGCCGCACGGCGCGTGGCCACGGCCTATGTCAGCGATGTGCCGCAGCCCCATCCGCTGGCCGAGGGCGAGACCGTGTCGCCCTTCGAGGGCGCCATCGGCATCCCGTTCAGCCCGGCCCGCATCTTCAATGCGCGGGCCTTTGCCTCGGGAGGGGCGGGCATGGCCGGCACGGCCGGCGACTTCCTGCGCCTGCTGGAGGCCCTGCGCCAGGGCGGCGGAACGCTCCTGCCCGACGCGCTGGTCGCCGAGATGGCGCGCGACCAGACGGGCGGGCTGGAGCTGCCCGATGCGCCCGGGTTCGGCTTCGGACTGGGTTTTTCCGTGCTGCGCGATCCGGCGCTGGCCGCATCGCCCGAGTCGGCGGGCACCTGGCGCTGGGGCGGGGCCTACGGGCATTCCTGGTTCGTGGACCGGGCGCAGAAGCTCAGTGTCGTGGCCTTCACCAATACCTTGTACGAGGGCATGTCGGGGCGCTTCGTCAACGATTTGCGCGACGCGGTCTACGGGGTTTGTGAGGTCCACGGGGCTTCGGGAGAGCCGCAATGAACGGAACAAGCCAGGACCGCCTGCCCGTTGCCTCCCTGCTGGCGCTGGCCATGGCAGCCTTCATCACCATATTGACCGAGGCGCTGCCGGCCGGCCTGCTGCCGCAGATGGCCCAGGGCCTGGCCGTGACCGAGGCCTGGGTGGGCCAGACCGTCACCCTCTACGCCATAGGTTCCCTGGTGGCCGCCATACCGCTGACGGCCGCCACGCAGGGCATGCGCCGCCGCCCCCTGCTGCTGGCGGCGATCGCCGGCTTTGTCGTCGCCAACACGGTCACGGCGCTGTCCACGCACTTTGCGCTGACCCTGGTGGCGCGCTTTCTGGCGGGGGTCTCGGCCGGGCTGCTTTGGGCGCTGCTGGCCGGCTACGCGGCACGCATGGTGCCCGGCCATCTCAAGGGCCGCGCCATCGCCATTGCCATGGTGGGCACGCCGCTGGCGCTGTCGCTGGGCGTGCCGGCCGGCACCGTGCTGGGCCAACTGGTGGGCTGGCGGCTGTGCTTCGGACTCATGAGCGTGCTGGCGCTGGCGCTCATGGTCTGGGTGCGCGCCCGCCTGCCCGACTTTGCAGGGCAGGCGGCAGGCCGCCACCTGCCGCTGCGGCGCGTGTTCACCCTGGCGGGCGTGCGCCCCGTGCTGTTCGTGGTGCTGGCCTTCGTGCTGGCGCACAACATTCTCTACACCTATATCGCGCCCTTCCTGGCGGAGGCGGGCATGGCCGCGCGCACGGACCTGGTGCTGCTGGTGTTCGGCGCCACCTCCGTGCTGGGCATCTGGATCACCGGCGTGCTGATCGACCGCCACCTGCGTGCGCTCACGCTGGCCAGCATTGCGCTGTTTGCACTGTCCACGCTGATGCTGGGCGTGGCCGCTGATGCGCCGGCCCTGGTGTATGCGGCGGTGGCCGTCTGGGGCCTGGCCTTTGGCGGCGCCGCCACGCTGCTGCAGACCGCCATTGCCCACACGGCGGGCGAGGCCGCCGACGTGGCGCAGTCCATGCTGGTCACGGCCTGGAACATGGCGATTGCCGGCGGCGGCATCGTGGGCGGCCTGCTGCTGGCGCGCATGGGCGTGGGCGCCTTCACGCCCGTGCTGCTGGCGCTGCTGGGCGCATCGCTGGCCGTGGTGTGGGCGGCCAGGCGGCATGGGTTTCCTGCGGTGTGCAGGTAGGTAGGGAGGGAGCAGGGCGCGGCCTGCCCGCCTCAGGGGAACTCAGAGGTGCCAGGCTGCCGCTGAAGCGCTTCATTGCGCTGGCCCAGCCAGCCCAGCAACTGGCCCTTGTCCATCGGCCGGGCAACGTGATAGCCCTGTCCCTCCTGGCAGCCCATGGCGCGCAGGGCCTGCCAGGCGCTGGCGTCCTCTATGCCTTCGGCCAGGACCTGCAGGCCGAGCTTGCGGCCCAGCTGGGCGATCATTTCGGCGATGCGCGCTTCCTGTGATTCGCCAAGCTGGCGCACGAAGCTGCGGTCGATCTTGATGCGGTCCAGCGGCAGGCGCTCCAGGTAGCTGAGCGAGGAGTAGCCGGTGCCGAAGTCGTCGATGGCAATGGTCACGCCCAGGGAGCGCAGGGCGCTGAGCGTGGCCTGCAGCAGCTGGGTGGGCAGGACCGCGACGGATTCGGTGATCTCCAGCTCCAGCTGCGCGCCCTGCAGGCCGTGCTCTGCCAGGGCGTGGCTCACGGTCTGCAGAAAGCCCGGGTCCTGCAGCTGCACGGTGGAGACATTGACGGCCATGCGCCTGGGGGCGCGGCCGGCGTCCAGCAGTTCGCGCATGGTGCGGCAGGCCGTGGCCAGCACCCATTGGCCCAGCGGCACGATGAGGCCCGAATGCTCGGCCACCGGAATGAAGCGGTCGGGCGGCACGAAGCTGCCGTCCTGCCGGCGCCAGCGCAGCAGGGCCTCCAGGCCGACCAGGGCATGGGTTTCCAGGTCCACCTGGGGCTGGTAGACCAGGAAAAGCTGGGCGCCGTCGATGGCGGCGCGCAGGTCGGACAGCAGCAGGGCGCGGTCGCGCGCCTCCATGCCCATCTGCTCGGAGTACTCCAGCAGCTGGCCGCGGTGATCGCGCTTGGCGCGCTTGAGGGCGATGGTGGCGTCCTTGACCAGGTCGGTGCCGGCCTGGCGCTCATGGGGCAGGTACACGTAGCCGCAGGTCAGCGAGACCTTGTGCGGCACGCCGTCCACGGCCAGCGGCTGCCGGGCGCAGTCCAGCAACTGGGCCAGGGCCACCTCGTCGGTGGGGCCCAGGATGCCGAAGGTGTCCGATCCCACGCGCGCCAGCAGCACGCCTGCGGGCAGCGCGCTGGCCAGGCGGCGGGCCATGGCTTCGAGCAGGCGGTCGCCGAAGCGGTGGCCCATCACGTCGTTGGTGGCGCTGAAGTCGTCGATATCCACCAGAGCCAGCACATGGTCACGCGTGCCGCGCCACACGCATTCGTCCACTTTTTCCACGAAGTGGGCGCGGTTGGGCAGGCAGACCAGGGGGTCGAAGTAGGCGGACTGGTGCAGGCGCTCCAGCAGGCCGCGGTTGTGCAGCAGCGTGCGCAGGTTGGCGCAGAAGACTTCGAGCAGCTGGCGGTCCAGTGCGCTGTGCGAGGCCGGTGCGTCGATGAAGACGGCCATGTCCTGCTCGTCGCCCCGGCCTATGTACAGGGCCACGCCGCGCTGCACGCCGTAGATGTTGCGGCGGGTCTGCAGCGCCTGGCGCAGCAGGCGCAGCCCGCGCGAGGCCAGCACGGTGGCGATGGGCTGGTCGATGAGCCGGGCGAATGGCCCCGTGGCCGCGAGCACGCGGTAGGGCTCGGCCGGGTGCGTGCCCTCCGAGCAGACCAGGCCTTCGCTGGCCACGCCCAGCAAGGTGGCCAACTGGGTGATCACGCCGCGCGCGAAGGCGTGCAGATTGGTTTCCTCCAGCAGCGAGGCGCTGGAGCGCACCATCAGCTCCAGGCTGCGGCGGTTGGCCTCGATGGCGCACAGCTGCTCGTAGGAGCGCACGGCGGTCACCACGATGGCCAGCAGCCGGTCGGGCGTGAGTTCGGTCTTGGTGCGGCAGTCGTTGATGTCGTAGCGCAGCAGGGTTTCCAGATCGGGCGCCTGGCCCGGGCGGCCGGTGCGCAGCACGATGCGGCTGTTGCGCAGGCCGGCCGTGTAGCGGATGAAGTCCACCAGGTCCAGCCCGGCGCCCGTGCCATCGGTCACGGCGTCGAGCACCACCACGGCCAGGTCCTGCTCGCTGCGCAGCAGGTTGCGCGCCTGCGTGCCGGAGCGGGCGTAGAGGAACACCAGCGGCCGGCCGAACAGGCTGTGGCCTTCCAGCGCCAGGCGGAAGGCGGCGTGTACGTCGGGGTCGCTGTCCACGATCAGCACCCGCCATTCAGGCCCGGGCACGGGCGATGGCGGGGGCGGCTGCAGAGCCGGCTGCAGGAGGGCGGAAGCAGGGGCGGGCGCCCTGGGCGCCCGTGCGCGCATCACGAAACTCATGCCTCAGCCCTATCTGTGTCCGCGCCGCTCAGGCCGTGGCATGGTCTGCCGCGCGCACGACCTGGTTGCGCCCGCTGCGCTTGGCGGCGTACAGCGCCTCGTCGGCCAGGCTGTAGGCGTCGTCGAAGCGGCCGCCGCTCGGGCGCCAGCTCACGCCGAAGCTGGCCGTGATGCAGCTGGCGTCGGGCAGGCCAAAGGGATGGGCCTCGATGGCGGCGCGCACCTGCTCGGCCACGCACACGGCGCCGTCGCTGTCGTGCTGGGGCAGCAGCACGGTGAATTCCTCGCCGCCCACGCGGCCGATGTGGGCCGTGGCCGGCACGGCGGCCTTGAGGCAGCGCACCACGCCCAGGATCACGCTGTCGCCCACGGGGTGGCCGAAGCTGTCGTTCACGCGCTTGAAGTGGTCTATGTCCAGCACGATCAGGGCCAGGCCCTGCTGGGTGAAGTGGCGGTTCACGCGCTCGATGATGGCCGCGCGGTTGAGCACGCCGGTCAGCGGGTCGTGCGTGGCGCGGTATTCCAGCTCGCCGGCCAGCTCCTGCAGGCGCTGGTTGAGCTGGGTCATCTCCAGCTCGGCGCGGTCGCTGCGGCGCACCAGCCGGCGCGTTTCGCGCAGCAGGCGCTCATAGGCGGTCAGCAGCACGCCCAGGGCCTGGTGGCAGGCCTGGGCGCCGGCTTCTTCGCCCCGGTCGTGGGCGGCGCGGGCAGCCAAAAGGGCCTGGTGCTCGGCATCGAAGAGATCCGCGGGAGCGGCCACGGTGTCCATCACGCCGCCTTCACGGGGTGGCCGGTGAAGGCGATGGCGGGAAAGTCGTCGCGCAGCTCCTCGCCAAATTCGCAGATGGTGTCGTCTTCCTCGTCGTGGTACCAGTGCAGGGCCACGGGGCGGCCGGCCTCGGCGGCGCCGCTCAGTGCCTCGATCAGGTTGAACAGCATCTTGGTGCTGGAGCTGTTGAAGTAGGCCAGCGCGATGTGCACCTCGATGCGCGCCTGCTGCTGCGCCGGCTGCGGCTGCGCCAGGTAGTCCTTGAGGCGGGCCAGGATGCCGCCGTAGAAGGCGGCGGCGTTCTCGGGATAGGACTCGCCACGCAGGTGCAGCGTGTGCGTGTCGAACTGGAAGTCCACTTCCGGGGAACTGGGAGTCGGTGCGATGTAGAGGTTGTCCATGCGTGATCTCGGTGCGTTGTCCGTGCCTGCGGGCCGGGCCTGTCCAGGCCTGGTGCCGGAGCGACGGCTCAGAGCGTGGCTTTCAGGTAGAAGACGGGCCGGCCGTCCACGGTCTGGGCGGGATCGAAGTCGAACTGCAGCGGCTCGCGCGCATCGCGGGCCAGGGTCAGGAAACCCATGCCCGCGCCCTTGCTGCCTTCGGGCGCGTCATCGCGCAGCGACTGGCGGCAGGCCTTCTTGATCTCGTCCAGCGTCATGCTGCGCAGGGCGTCGAGCTTGGCGCGCAGTGCCTCGCCCATGCCCGGCTCGATGGGGTTGGCGCACAGCAGCACGAAGCTGCCGTCGTCCTCGCGGCGGATGCAGACCGCGCCGTGGCGCAGCTCGCCATCGTCCTGGTGGGGCGGGGTCAGGGCATCGGCCGAGTAATGGATGATGTTCTGCGCCATCTCGACAAAGGACGAGAACAGCTTGCGCCGCGTGGGGCCGGGCACGCCGGCCACTTCCAGCTGCAGCCGCACGGCCTCGGCCATGGCCGCGACGATGTTCTGCGAGAAGTAGCCCACGTAGTAGAAGATCACCTGGTGCTGGCGCGCCAGGTGGAAGAAGCTGCCGTACTTGTCGGCGATCTGTGCGGAGGGCATGGGAGGCATTCAGGTTCTGAAGCAGAAAAAGGTCAGGTCGTCGCGGCGGTGGTGCTCGCCTTGCCAGGTCTGCAGGGCGGCCAGCAGGGCGCGGTTGATCTCGGCGGGCGTGCGGCCGGCCTGCTCCAGCAGCAGCTCGCGCACGCGCTTCTTGCCGAAGGTGATGCCGCGCGGGCCGCCGACCTGGTCGATCAGGCCGTCGGTGGTGATGAAGACCAGGGCGGCGGCGGGCAGCTCCAGGTCGATGTTGTTCCAGGCGAAGTCGAACTCGCTGTCCACATAGCCCACGCCCTTGCGCTGGCCGTCGAGCACCTGCACCGCCTCGGCGCCGGGGCGCAGCACGAACAGCGCAAGGCGCGCGCCCGCAAAGCGCAGGCGCCGGTGCGCGGGCTCGAACCAGAAGCAGGCCGCGTCCAGCCCGTCGTCGGAGCCGGGCGTGCCATCCTTGCCGTCGAGCTGGCCCAGCATCTGCTTGACGCTGCGGTTCACATGGCCCAGCAGCGCGGCTGGGTCGCGCGGGCCGTGCTCCTTGATGGCCTGGCTCAGGCTGCTGGTGGCGATCAGCGTCATGAAGGCGCCGGGCACGCCGTGGCCCGTGCAATCGGCCACGGTGGCAAACCAGCCATCGCCGTCCTGGCTGAACTGGTAGAAGTCGCCGCCGACCACATCGCGCGGCTCCCAGACCAGGTCTGCCCCGGGGCAGGCGCGGGCCAGGGCCTCGCTCGAGCTGCGCAGCAGCGACTGCTGGATCACGCTGGCGTACTCGATGCTGTGCATGATCTGGCGGTTGCGCGCCACCTGCATGTCCGCCACCGCGCGCATCAGTTGCAGACCGTTGCCCACGCCCGCGAACAGGCCGTCGCGCGTGATGATGAAGCCATCGGTCAGCGCCTTTTCGCCGTACTCCACGGTCTTCACGGTCAGGGTGTCTATGTCGGTGGAGGCATCGACCACCAGCGGCTCCTTGTCCATGAAGGCGATGCAGCTCTTCTTGCCGTACAGCTCCATGCGAAACGGCTTGCTGAACTGGGACAGGAAGATGCTGCGGTTGATCAGGCCGATGGGGCGGTTGCCCTCCACCACGGGCAGGCTGATCAGGTCCCGGTGGCGCGTGAAGACCTCGAGCACCTTCTCGTTGGTCTCGTCGGCGGTCATGCAGGGGACGGGGGTGCACAGGTCCGCGGCGCTGGGTGGGCGGAAACGGGGCCGGAAATCGCTCAGGTAGGCGCGGGACTCATCCATGGAATGCACATCGCAAAATTGTTAGGGAATGTTACGATTTCCCTGTTTCAGTTTTGTGACGCGGATGGGCCTGAGGGGCAGGCACCTCTTTGGAGGACTGTGAGCCGACAGCCTTCGTCCTGGCGCGGCATGGCCGTTCGCGGCCTGGGGCTGCCGTCCATGCAGGCCATCGGGGTGGACAGGCAGCCTCGCTTCAGCTCAGGCCTTCGGCGCGCCGCCTGACCGCGTCCTCGTGCAGCGACTCGCTGAGCTGGTCGACCACGATGGCCCAAGAGGCATCGGCCTTGAGCTGCTCTGCCAGGAACTGGCGCTGCGCATCGCTCCAGTAGGGCGCATCCACCACATCCACATCGGCGGCCAGCTGGTGGGCGCGGATGAAGTCGGCAATGGCCTGGTCGCTGGCATCCAGGCCCAGCTGCAGGAAGAGATTGGACATGCGGACGACGGAGTTGTTCATGGAGGCGTGTTCGGTGCGTGTGGGATCAAAGGGAGCCGGCGGGCCGGCTGCAGGAAGGGGCCAGGGCGCTATCTTCCCCGATTTGCAGGGCGCCGCAGGCCAGTTGCGGCAGCATGGCAGCGCGGGTAGGTGCAGGCTGACAGCCTGCCGCGCTCCGGGCCAGCGCGCGCCCATCGACTGCCCCACTAGCATGGGGACATGAGCACTGCTTTCCCCGATCCCGCATGCCCGCCGACCTGATCGTGGCCCGTCCCGAAGGCCTGTACTGCGCGGCCGGCGATTTCTACATCGACCCCTGGCGGCCCGTGGACCGGGCCGTGATCACGCATGGCCACTCCGACCATGCGCGCGCCGGCCACGCCCATTACCTGGCCCATGACGACAGCGCAGGCGTGCTGCGCGCACGGCTGGGCGCGGACATCACGCTGCAGACCCTGCCGTATGGCGAAGCCATCGATCACCACGGCGTGCGCATCTCCCTGCACCCGGCCGGCCATGTGCTCGGATCGGCCCAGGTGCGGCTGGAGCATGGCGGCCAGGTCTGGGTGGCCTCGGGCGACTACAAGACCGAGGCCGACGGCACCTGCACCCCCTTCGAGCCCGTGCGCTGCGACACCTTCATCACCGAATCCACCTTCGGCCTGCCCATCTACCGCTGGCCCCGCCAGCCCGAGCTCATGGCCGACATCAACGCCTGGTGGCAGGCCAACGCGGCCCAGGGCCGGCCCTCGGTGCTGCTGTGCTATGCCTTCGGCAAGGCCCAGCGCATCCTGCACGGGGTGGACAGCGGCATCGGCCCCATCGTCGTGCATGGCGCGGTGGAGCCGCTCAACGCCGTGTACCGCGCAGCGGGCGTGGACCTGCCGCCCACGCTGCGCGTGACCGACCCCGGCGTGGATGCACAACGGCTCAAGACCGCCCTGGTGCTGGCGCCGCCTTCGGCGCAGGGCACGCCGTGGATGCGCCGGTTTCCCGGCCATGCCGATGCCTTTGCCAGCGGCTGGATGCAGCTGCGCGGCACGCGCCGGCGCCGTGGCGTGGACCGGGGCTTCGTCATGTCCGACCATGCCGACTGGCCCGGCCTGCAGTACGCCATTGGCGCCACGGGCGCCGAGCGGGTCTTCGTCACCCACGGCAGCGTGGCCGTGCTGGTGCGCTGGCTGCGCGAGCAGGGCCTGGATGCGCAAGCCTTCCAGACCGAATACGGCGATGAGGACGAGGCTGCCGCCGCCCAGACTGCACCGGACGAGGCGCCCGCCCCATGAAGGACTTCGCCGCCCTCTACCGCGCGCTGGACGCCAGCACCGCCAGTCGCGACAAGCAGGCCGCGCTGCAGGCCTATCTGCGCGCCGCCGCGCCTGCCGATGCGGCCTGGGCCGTCTACTTCCTGGCCGGCGGCAAGCCGCGCCAGCTGGTGCCCACCAAGGTCTTGAAGGAGCTGGCGCGCGAGGCGGCCGGCCTGCCCGAATGGCTGTTCGACGAAAGCTACGAGGCCGTGGGCGACCTGGCCGAAACCATTGCGCTGCTGCTGCCGCCGCCCGGTGACGTGCACGACCTGGGCCTGGCCGCCTGGGTCACGGACCACCTGCTGCCGCTGCGCGGCATGGCGCCCGAGGCGCTGGCGGACACGCTGCGCATGCAATGGGCGCGGCTGGCGGCCGATGAGCGGCTGGTCTACTTCAAGCTGATCACGGGGGCCTTCCGGGTCGGCGTGTCGCGGCTGCAGGTCACGCAGGCGCTGGCGGCCGTCAGCGGCGTGGATGCCAAGCGCATCGCCCAGCGGCTCATGGGCTACACCCACATCGGCGCGCGGCCCGGGGCGGCCGACTACCTGCGGCTGGTGGCAGGCGAGGAAGAGGGCGATGACGCGCATTCGGGCGAAGCCCGTGGCCACCCCTATCCCTTCTTCCTGGCCCATCCGCTGCAGGTGCCGCTGCAGCAGTTCGACGCCGTGCTCGGCCCGCCGTCCCAATGGGTGGTGGAGTGGAAATGGGACGGCATACGCGCCCAGATCGTGCGGCGCGGCAGCGGTGACGCGCTGGGCACCTGGATCTGGTCGCGCGGCGAGGAACTGGTGAGCGAGCGCTTCCCCGAGCTGCAGGCCATGGGCGATGCCTTGCCTGCGGGCACCGTGATCGACGGCGAGATCGTCGTCTGGGCTGCCCAGCAGGGCGAGGCGCCCGCCCATGTGCGCCCCTTTGCCGACCTGCAAAAGCGCATAGGCCGCAAGACCCTGGGCCCCAAGCTGCTGCGCGAGCTGCCCGTGGTGCTGCTGGCCTATGACCTGCTGGAGGAGGGCGGCCAGGACCTGCGCGCCTTGCCCCAGCATGAACGGCGCGCGCGGCTGGAACGGCTGGTGGCCCTGGTGGCGCACCCGGCGCTGCTGCCCAGCCCCGTGCTGGCAGGCGACAGCTGGCAGGCCCTGGCCGAACTTCGCGAACAGGCCCGCTCCCTGGGTGTGGAGGGCATGATGCTCAAGGCCCGCGACGCCGCCTACGGCGTGGGCCGCACCAAGGACAGCGGCGTGTGGTGGAAGTGGAAGATCGATCCGCTGAGCGTGGACGCCGTGCTCATCTACGCACAGCGCGGCCACGGCCGTCGCGCCAGCCTCTACAGCGACTACACCTTTGCCGTCTGGAACGCGCCGCCCGGCACCGAGGGCCGCGCCCTCGTGCCCTTCGCCAAGGCCTATTCGGGCCTGACCGATGCCGAAATGGCGCGCGTGGACGCCGTCATCCGCAAGACCACGGTGGAGAGCTTCGGCCCCGTGCGCAGCGTGCGGCCCACCCTGGTGTTCGAGCTGGGCTTCGAGGGCATTGCGCGCAGCGCGCGCCACAAGAGCGGCATTGCCGTGCGCTTTCCGCGCATGCTGCGCTGGCGCGAGGACAAGCCTGTGCAGGAGGCCGACTCCATCGACACGCTGGCGGCCCTGCTGCCGCATTCCGACCCGTGACCCACCCTTGACGCACCGCGCCATGGCCACCCGTTCCCCCCATCCCCTCGCCACCGCCTGGCTTGCCGCACGGGGCTGGAAGCCCTTTGCCTTCCAGCGCGCCGTGTGGAAGGCGCTGGCCCAGGGCCACAGCGGCCTGCTGCATGCCACCACGGGCGCGGGCAAGACCTATGCGGTCTGGCTGGGCGCGCTGCAGGCCCTTGCGGGCCCGCCGCAAACCCCGATGCCGGCGCACACCGGAAAACGAAAACCGGCCTCCGCACCGCTCACCGTGCTGTGGATCACGCCCATGCGCGCCCTGGCGGCCGACACGCTCAAGGCGCTGCAGACGCCCTTGCAGGCGCTGGCCCAGGGCCATCCCGCGCTGGCGCGCTGGACCGTGGGCGCACGCACGGGCGATACGGGGAGCGCCGAGCGCAGCGCGCAGTCGCGCCAGCTGCCCACCGTGCTGGTCACCACGCCCGAGAGCCTGTCCCTGCTGCTGGCGCGGGCCGATGCGCGCGAGCTGCTGGGCTCCGTGCGCCTGGTGGTGGCCGATGAATGGCACGAGCTGCTGGGCAACAAGCGCGGCGTGCAATTGCAGCTGGCCCTGGCGCGGCTGCGCGGCTGGAGCCCGCAACTGAGCGTCTGGGGCATGTCGGCCACGCTGGGCAATCTGGACGAGGCCATGCAGACCCTGCTGGGCCTGGACGACCATGGCCAGCCGCGGCCCGGCGTATTGGTGCAGGGCCAGGTGGACAAGCGCCTGGTGGTGGACACCTTGCTGCCCGACCGGCCCGAGCGCTTTTCCTGGGCCGGCCACCTGGGCCTGGCCATGCTGCCGGCGGTGGTGCGCGAGCTGGAGGCGACGGCCGGCTCCACCCTGGTCTTTGTGAATGTGCGCTCCCAGGCCGAGCTTTGGTACAAGGCGCTGCTGGAGGCCCGGCCCGACTGGGCCGGCCTGCTGGCCATACACCATGGATCGCTGGACCGGGGTGTGCGCGAATGGGTGGAGGCCGGGCTCAAGGCCGGCACGCTCAAGGCCGTGGTCTGCACCAGCAGCCTGGACCTGGGCGTGGACTTCCTGCCCGTGGAGCGCGTGCTGCAGATCGGCTCGGCCAAGGGCATTGCACGGCTGCTGCAGCGCGCGGGCCGCTCGGGCCATGCGCCGGGCCGGCCCTCGCGCATCACCCTGGTGCCCACGCACAGCCTGGAGCTGGTGGAGGCCGCCGCCGCCCGCGCTGCCGTGCGCGCGCAGCAGGTGGAAATGCGCGCCAGCCCCCGCCAGCCCGCCGACGTGCTGGTGCAGCACCTGGCCACCGTGGCCCTGGGCGGCGGCTTCGTGCCCGATCAGCTGTATGCCGAAGTGCGCCGCACCATCGCCTATGCCGGGCTGGCGCCTGCGGTCTGGCAGTGGTGCCTGGACTTCGTGCACCGCGGCGGCCCCTCGCTGGCCGCCTATCCCGACTACCAGCGCGTGCGGCCCGATGAAGAGGGCATCTGGCGCATGCCCGACGCGCGGCTGGCGCGCAGGCACCGCGCCAACATCGGCACCATCGTCAGCGACGCCAGCATGAGCGTGCAGATCCTGCACGGCGCGCGGCTGGGCAGCATGGAGGAGAGCTTTCTGTCGCGCCTGTCGCCCGGCGATGCCTTTGTCTTCGCGGGCCAGGTGCTGGAGCTGGTGCGCATCGAGGACATGACCGCCTACGTGCGCCGCGCCGCCAGAACGCGGCCCACCGTGCCGCGCTGGGCCGGTGCGCGCATGCCGCTGTCCACCGTGCTGGCCGACTTCGTGGTGCAGCAATTGGCGCTGGCGGCGGCGGGCGACTACCACTCGCCCGAGCTGCGCTGCGTGCGCCCCCTGCTGGAAGTGCAGCAGCGCTGGTCGGCCCTGCCCACGCCCGGCACGCTGCTGGCCGAAACCCTGCGCACACGCGAGGGCTGGCATCTGTTTCTCTATCCGTTTGCAGGCCGCCATGCCCATATGGGCCTGGCCAGCCTGCTGGCCTGGCGCGCCGCCCAGGGCGAGACGGGCACCTTCTCCATCGCCGTCAACGACTACGGGCTGGAGCTGCTGAGCGCCACCGAGCGTGACTGGGCCGCCATGCTGCCCGAACTGCTGCGCGCCGAGCCGGCCCAGGCCGTGGCAGTGCCCGGGCGCGTGTCCGCCAGCCAGGCGGTCGCCACGCGCAACACCGCCAATGCGGACCGCCACTGGGACCAGGCCGCCGACGATGCCCACCTGGCGGGCGAGGACGCCCATCACGCCCGCCATGCCCTGCTGCACGAAGTGCTGGCCAGTCTCAACGCCACCGAGATGGCGCGGCGGCGCTTCCGCGAGATAGCGCGGGTGTCCGGCCTGATCTTCCAGAGCCACCCGGGCGAGCGCCGCAGCGCGCGCCAGCTGCAGGCCTCGGCCCAGCTGTTCTTCGAGGTGTTTCGCAAGTACGACGACAGCAACCTGCTGCTGCGCCAGGCCGACGAGGAAGTGCTGAGCCAGGAGCTGGACGTGGCCCAGCTGCTGGCCGCGCTGCGCCGCATGCAGGCCCAGCAGCTGGTGGTGAGCGCGCTGCGCCGGCCCAGCCCGTTTGCCTTCCCGCTCATGGTGGAGCGCTTTCGCGAAAAGCTCACCAACGAGCATCTGGCCGACCGCATCGCGCGCATGCTGGCCCAGCTGCACGAGGCGGCAGATGCCGGCGGTGCAGCCAGCGAGCCGCGCACGCAGGACCTGGTCCCGCCCGATCCGCCGCTGCGTCCACGGAAAAAACCCAAGGCAGACCAGCCCCCCGCCGTGGACGAGGACACGGCCGCCGTGCGCCGCACGCTGGATTTCTCGCTGCAGGCCACCGACGGCCCCGAGGCCGATGCCGCCAGCCGCCGCCCGCGCCGCGTGCGCAAGCCCTCGCGGCCCTTGCCGCTGCTGTAGAACCATTGCACCGCTGATGAAAGGCCACGCACCGTTGCCAAGTCCTGTTTCCCCCGACGCCCTGGCCGGCAGCCTGGGCATGTTCCTGGCCGGCGAGCCCGTGCACCTGCTGGCCCAGCATGCGCTGTGGTGGCCCGCCCAGGGCACGCTGTTCATCGCCGACCTGCACCTGGGCAAGGCCGCCACCTTCCGCGCGCGCGGCATTCCCGTGCCGGCGGGCACCACGCAGGGCAACCTGGAGCGGCTATCGGCCCTTCTTCTGGGCCTGCCCGTGCGGCGGCTCGTGGTGCTGGGCGACTTCCTGCACGCGGCCGAGGCACGCAATCCTGCCGTACTGGCTGCACTGGCCCGCTGGCGCAGCCGCCATGCGGCTGTGGAACTGGTGCTGGTGCGCGGCAACCATGACAGCCACGCAGGCGATCCGCCGCCCGCGCTGGGCTTTGCCATCGTGGACGAGCCCTGGCACCTGGGGCCGTTCGCCGCCTGCCATCACCCCCCGCCGCCAACGCAGGACCTGCAGGCGCAGCAGGCCCGGCCCTGGCATGTGCTGGCCGGCCATGTCCATCCCGCCATCGTGCTGCGCGGCACCGGCCGCGACGCCCTGCGCCTGCCGTGCTTTGCCGTGCACGCGGGCTTTACCCTGCTGCCCGCCTTCGGCCTGTTCACCGGCATGGCCAGCCTGCCGCCCGAGCCAGGCCGCCAGCTCTTTGCCGTGGGCGCGGACCGGGTCTGGGCCGTGCCTGGGTGAGCCCAGGGATGTAATCGGGCGTAATTCTCCGCAAGGCCGTTGTTCCCTACAGTGACTCCCGCAGCAAGCGTGGCGGGACAGCAGGCAGTGCCCGGGGATGCCGCAGCGCTTTTCGTTCCACCAGGAGGAATGCATGGGCGTTCAACTCAATTTCTTCAACCAATCGAACGACGCGAACCACCCGCAGATCGTCATCTTCCAGAAGAACGTCGCCAGCGACCTCGATGCGCCTGCCGTGGCGTGGCGCGTCATCAAGTACTGCGGACAGGGCGACAACCATCCGTTCACCTTTCCGCTGGGCCTGCAGGTCGGCGCCAGCGACAGCCATGGCAACTGCACGCCGCAGCTGGAGGCGCAGTACGGCCAGCAGTTCCAGATGGCACCGTCCACCGCCGGCGATCGCCTGGCGCCCGCAGGCTACGGCGCCAGCTCCAAGGAAGTGCAGGTGCTCAACGCGCTGCCCCAAGGCGCCATCAACGCCAGCTGCTACAAGGACGGCAGGCTGCTGGCCGTCAAGACCGCGATTGCCCCCCGGCAAAAGGCCGTCTTCGAATTCAAGCCCAGCATCTGGATCGGCGTGGCCTCGCACATCCAGCAGGGCCAGATCATGAACTCGGCCATCGTCTCCCAGATGAACACCGAAATCTCCCTGCTGGGCATCTCCCGTGCCGACATCGTGATGCGCGGCGGCGGCTCGGGGGCGAATTCCCGCCCCTTCTCGTTCTCGCTGGAGAACGTCGTGATGTGCTGATGCAGGGTCGCGGCAAGGGGAGGGGGGGAGCAGGGGCAGGAGCAGGGGCAGTGAGGGGGCGGAGAGGGGACGCAAGGGCCTGTGCATGACGGTCTGATGACGGCTGTCACATCCCTGTCATGGACGCAGCCAAGAATCCCGCACTTGCCCGGCCCGCGCAGGCCACTTCCGCAGGTGCTTCCTCCTCCCCATGACCGATGCAGCCTCCCCCCTGGCACAGGCCCACGAAGACGCAGGCCTGATCTGCGGCTGGCGCTTCTTCAGTGACACACGGCAGTGCGTGCAGGCCGTGACGGCGCCATCCGCCGCGCAGTGGCTGGCCGATGCCGCAGCCCGGTCCGATGCGGGCCGGCGCGATTTCCTGTGGCTGCACTTCAACCTGACCCACACCCAGTCCCTGCGCTGGCTGCAGCGCCATGCGGGCCTGCCCGACGTGTTCTATGCCGCCCTGCGCGAGGGCCTGACCTCCACGCGCATCGAGCGCGCCGACGACAGCCTGGTCGCCGTGCTCAACGATGTGAACTTCGAGTTCAACTTCGATTCGGCCGACATCGCCACGCTGTGGATCTGCCTGGACGAGCGCCTGGTCATCACCGCGCGCACCCAGCCGCTGCGCTCTGTCGATGCCCTGCGCGACGCCGTGCGCCGCGGCGACAGCCCCGCCAGCACGGCCGAGCTGCTGGAGCACCTGATGCGCACCCAGGCCGATGTGCTGGTCAAGGTGGTGCGCGAGACCACGGCGCGCGTGGACGATATCGAGGACGCCATCCTGGCCCAGCGCTACCACCATCCGCGCGCCCACCTGGGCCGGCTGCGCCGCCTGCTGGTGCGCCTTCAGCGCCTGCTGGCGCCCGAGCCCGCCGCGCTGTTCCGCCTGCTGCAGCAGCCCCCCGGCTGGATGGGCGAGGAAGACCGGCGCGGCCTGGCCGCAGCGAGCGAGGAGTTCTCGCTCATGCTGCGCGACATGCAGACCCTGCAGGACCGCATCAAGCTGCTGCAGGAAGAGGTGGCCGCCGCCGTGAACGAGGACAACAGCAACAGCCTCTTCGTGCTGACCGTGGTCACCGTGCTGGCCCTGCCCATCAACATCCTGGCCGGCCTGTTCGGCATGAACGTGGGCGGCATACCGCTGGCCGAGCACGAGCACGGCTTCTGGATCGTGGTGTCCATCGTCGTCGCCTTCACCGTCATCGCCGCATGGCTGGCGTTTCGCAAGAAGCGGTACAGGGATTAGGGGACGTGTCAGGGAATCTTGCAGAAGAACTCGCAAAATATCTCGCACTAAACGGATTTCATCTATATAAATCAGCTGCTTATATAGGTGATCAATGTCGCAAAAATTCCTGCTCTACGACCATCCTGCCCAGATGGAGCCGCTGCTGCCGGGGGAACACAAGCTGGGCCCTTTGCTGGAGCTCTCCCATGACCTGATCAGGTTGGGTGAGCGGCTGGCCGGCCGCTACCGACCAGACACATTGCCAGGCCTGCGCCGGCTGCTTCGGGCCATGAACTCGTATTACTCGAACAGGATCGAGGGGCAGCACACCTTTCCGCTGGATATCGAGCGCGCCCTGCACAACGACTATGCGCAGGACGAAGATCAGGCCCGCCGTCAGCGATTGGCGCTGGCGCACATGGCCACTGAAGAGCAACTGGAGTACAGGTCCACGCAATGGACGAATGCGCAGGTCTGGACCCCCCAGATGCTGGCCGATATCCACCAGGATCTCTTCGCCCGTCTGCCCCAGGCCGATCTGGAGGCCGGCGCCCTTGGCGACGATGCCATCGAGCCGGGTCGATGGCGCACGCGGGAGGTTAGCGTGGGCAGGCATGCGGCGCCTGCAGCGGGGCAGTTGCCATTTTTTCTGGACCGCTGGTCGAGCTTCTACTCAGGCGTGCGCCGTGGCGAGTTGCAGCTGGTGGCCATGGCCGCTGCGCACCAGCGCCTGGCCTGGATCCATCCGTTCCGGGACGGCAACGGGCGCGTGGCCCGGCTGCATTCACATCTCGTACTAACCCACATGGGCCTGAGCAATGGTCTGTGGTCCCCCCTGAGGGGGTTCGCACGGTCGCAGGAGCGCTATTACGCCTTGCTTGCCGCCGCAGACGAGCCGCGCCGTGGTGACCTTGATGGCCGTGGCAATCTGACCGAACTGGGGTTGATCGACTGGATCGCATACGTGCTGGAACTGTGCATGGACCAAGTGAGCTTCATGGAGGGACTTCTGTCGCTGGACGGCATGAAGGAACGCATGGCGGCATGCCTTGCCTATGAGGAACGGGTGGTGCGCCAAGGCGTGCGCAGCGAGGCATTGCGCGCATTGCACTATCTTTTTGCGGCCCAGGCGGAGATGGATCGGGCCGACTTCAAGGCCATGCTGGGGTTGGGTGACCGGCTGGCCACCGCCCAGGTATCGGCACTGCTCAAGCGCGGCCTGCTGGAGACGGATTCACCGTATGGAAGAGTGCGCCTGGGCGTGCCGCTGCACGCCCTGCGTTTTTACTTCCCCCGCCTCTGGCCGGAAGCGGAGGCTGACTCGCTGTAGACGGCTCCTCTCAGGCCGCCACAGCCCTCGCCCCGAACACCATCGCCCGCAACTTGCCCAGCAGCGGCCACACCAGCATCAGCAGGGCCAGCGTGGTGATGGTGCCGGACAGGCCGTTGTGCCAGAAGATGCCCAGCGCGCCCTGGCTGGAGAGCATGCTCTGGCGGAAGGCGTCTTCCATGCGGTCGCCCAGCACGATGGCCAGCACCATGGGCGCCAGTGGATAGTCGAGCTTCTTGAACACGTAGCCGACCACGCCGAAGACCAGCATGAGCCAGATGTCCGTGGCATTGCCGTGCACGGTGAAGGCGCCGATGGCGCAGACCATGAGGATCATGGGCGCGACGATGGAAAACGGCACGCGCAGGATGGCGGCGAACAGCGGCACGGTGGCCATGACGATGACCAGGCCGGCGATGTTGCCCAGGTACATGCTGGCGATCAGTCCCCAGACGAAGTCCTTTTGCTCGGTGAACAGCAGCGGGCCGGGCTGCAGCCCCCAGATCATCAGCCCGCCCAGCAGCACGGCCGCCGTGGCCGAGCCCGGAATGCCCAGGGCCAGCATGGGCAGCAGGGCCGAGGTGCCGGCCGCGTGGGCGGCGGTCTCGGGGGCGAGCACGCCTTCGGGGTTGCCCTTGCCGAAGCTGTCGGGGTCGCGCGAGAACTTCTTGGCCAGCCCGTAGCCCATGAAGCTGGCCGCCACGGCGCCGCCCGGCGTCACGCCCATCCAGCAGCCCACCAGGGCCGAGCGCAGCATGGTCAGCCAGTAGCGCGGCAGCCGGGCCCAGGTCCTGAACACCACCTTGAGGTCGATGGAGGCCTTCTTGCCCTTGAAGGCGAGACCTTCCTCGATGGTCATCAGGATCTCGCTGATGCCGAACAGGCCGATCACCACCACCAGGAAATCAAAGCCGCGCAGCAGCTCCGTGGAGCCGAAGGTCATGCGCAGGTCGCCCGAGATGGTGTCCATGCCCACGGCTGCCAGCAGCAGGCCCACGGCCATGGCGGCCACGATCTTGGCCTTGGGCTCCTTGCCCATGCCGATGAAGGAGCAAAACGTCAGGAAGAAGACCGCAAAGAACTCCGGCGGCCCGAACTGCAGCGCGAACGAGGCCACGACCGGCGCCAGGAAGGTGATCAGCATCACGCCCGAGATGGCGCCGATGAACGAGCCCGTGAAGGCCGTGGTCAGCGCGGCCCCCGCGTGGCCCTGCTGGGCCATGGGATAGCCGTCGAAGGTGGTGGCCACCGACCAGGCCTCGCCCGGGATGTTGAACAGCACCGAGGTGATGGCGCCGCCGAACAGCGCCCCCCAGTAGATGCAAGACAGCAGGATGATGGCCGAGGTGGGCGACATGCCGAAGGTCAGCGGCAGCAGGATGGCCACGCCGTTGGGGCCACCCAGGCCCGGCAGCACGCCGACCACGATGCCCAGCAGGATGCCCGTGAGCATCAGCCCCGTGTTCTGCCAGGTGGTGACGGCCGCGAAGCCGTGCGCGAGGTATTGGAGTTCGTCCATGGTGTTGCTCCGTGGCGGCGACAGGGGTCAATAGCCGAGCCAGGCTTCAAGCGGACCCTTGGGCAGGGGCACCTTGAACTGGATCTCGAAGACGTAGAACAGCAGCACGCTGGTGAAGCCCGACAGCGCCACGGCCTTCCACCAGGGATAGCGGCCCGCAAACACCATGAAGCCCGTGATGAACAGCACCGAGGCCGCGTAGATGCCCAGCGGCGCGATCACGGCGATGTAGGCCGTCAGCGGCAGCAGCACCTGGGCCACGCGCTTGAGCTGCAGCCAGCTGGCGAACTGCTCCTGGCTGCGGCTGCGCAGCGCCTGCACGAAGACGGCGATGGCGCAGATGCCCAGCACGGCGCCCACGCGCAGCGGGAAGTAGCCGGCCTGCGGGCCGGTGTCGCTCCAGCCTGCGCCAATGCGCTGGTTGTCCCAGACCACGAGCACGGCCAGCGCCAGCAGCACGGCGGCCACGCCGTACTCCACATGGCGGCGGGACAGGCCGGGGGCCTGGGCTTCGGTGGCGGGGATGGATTCGGTGGCCGCGCTGGAGGCCTGGGCCGGGGCTGCTGCTGCCGCTGCGTTGGAGGAGGGCGGGGCAAGGTGGATGGCGGTGTCCATGGCGCGGCTCCTCACTTGGCGGCGGCGGCCACGCTGGCCGACAGGAAACCGGCCTTCTTCATGATGTCGAGGTGGCGCGTCTCGTCCTTGGCCAGGAAGTCCACGAAGGCCTGCCCCGTCATGTACTCGGGCTTGAGCGCGTTTTTCTCCAGGTACTCCTTCCACTCGGGCGTGGCCACCACCTTGTGCATCACGCCTGCATAGAACTGCGCCTGCTCGGGCGTGGTGCCGGGCGGCAGGAAGAAGCCGCGCAGCATGGTGTATTGCACATCCAGGCCCTGCTCCCTGCAGGTGGGGATGTCCGACAGCGCCTGGCTGCCCGTGACCTTGGCCGTGTACTCGATGCGCTGCGTGTCGAACACGCACAGCGCCCGCACCTGGCCCGCGCGCCACTGCGCCATGGACTCGCTGGGGTTGTTGACGTTGGAGTCGATGTGCTTGCCCACCAGCTGCGTGCTGGCCTCGCCGCCGCCCTTGTAGGGGATGTAGGTGAACTTCACGCCGGCGGCCTGTTCCATGTTGGCCGTGATGATCTGGTCCTCGCGCTTGGAACTGGTGCCGCCCATCTTGAACTTGCCGCCGGCCTGCCGCGCGGCGGCCAGGTAGTCGGCGGGCGTCTGGTAGCCGGTCTCGGCATTGACCCAGAGCACGAACTGGTCCTGGGCAATCATGGCCACGGGATTCAGGTCGCGCCACTGGAAGGGCAGGGCCGTGGCCATGGGCAGGGTGAAGATGGCCGTGGAGGCCACCAGCAGCTTGTGCGGGTCGCGCGCCGAGGCCTTGACATCCAGAATGCCCTCGGCGCCGGAGGCACCGGCCTTGTTGAGGATGACCACGGGCTGCTCGATCAGCTTGTGCTTGGTGACGATGGCCTGGATCACGCGCGCCATCTGGTCCGAGGCGCCACCGGCCGAGAACGGCACGACGAGTTCGACGGACTTGGCGGGCTTCCATTGCGCCCAGGCGGCAGGGGCGGCGAGGGTGATGGCGGCGGTGGCGGCGAGGGTGGCGACGGCAGTTGCCGCCAGGCGGTTGCGGGGCGATGTCATGTCTCTTGTCTCCTGTTATTTCCTGGTATGGGTGCAATCCACGATCAAGGGGGCGAGCCATGTGCTCCGGCTCTGCCAAGGGGTTTCGGCGCGGGGCCGATGGGTTCAGGCGGCCTTGCGCAGCGCACCGGCTGCGGCGTGGGCCGCGAAGTAATCCATGGACGCCTGCACGCCGCTGCCGGCCAGACGGATGCCGGACAGCTTCAGCCCCATCTCCACGCCCGCCACCATGGCCAGCAGCGTCAGGTCGTTGCTGTCGCCCAGGTGGCCCATGCGGAACATGCGGCCCTTGAGCTTGCCCAGGCCCGCGCCCAGCGACAGGTCGAAGCGCGTGTGGATCAGGCGGCGCAGGGCATCGGCATCCACGCCCTCGGGCGTGATCACGCCGGTGAGCACGGGCGAGTAGACCTGCGGATCGGCGCACTGGATGGGCAGGCCCCAGGCCTGCACGGCGGCGCGCACGCCGGCCGCCCAGCGCTGGTGGCGCGCAAACACCGTATCCAGCCCTTCGGCCAGCAGCATGTCCAGCGATTCGGACAGGGCGTACAGCAGGTTGGTGTTGGGCGTGTAGGGCCAGTAGCCGGTCTGGTTCATCTCCACGATCTCGTCCCAGGCCCAGAACGACTTGGGCAGCCTGGCGCTTTTGGCAGCCTCCAGCGCGCGTGGCGACAGCGCGTTGAAGCTGATGCCGGGCGGCAGCATCAGGCCCTTTTGCGAGCCGCTGATGGTCACGTCCACGCCCCATTCGTCATGGCGGTAGTCGGCGCTGGCCAGGCCCGAGATGGTGTCCACCAGCAGCAGGGCCGGGTGGCCCGCCGCGTCGATGGCCCGGCGCACGGCGGCGATGTCCGAGGTCACGCCCGTGGAGGTCTCGTTGTGCACCACGCACACGGCGCGGATCCGGCGCTCCGTGTCCTTGCGCAGCCGCGCCTCGATCAGCCCGGCCTGCACGCCATGGCGCCAGCCCGGCGCCTGGGGCAGGTGCTCGTCGGAGCCGCCATAGGACAGGAACTCGGTGGACAGGCCCAGGCGCGTGGCCATCTTCTGCCACAGCGAGGCGAAGTGGCCGGTCTCGAACATCAGCACATGGTCGCCAGGGCTGAGCGTGTTGATCAGGGCCGCCTCCCAGGCGCCCGTGCCGGAGGCCGGATAGATCACCACCGGATGCCGGGTCTTGAAGACCTGCTGGATGCCGGCCAGCACCTTCAGGCCGAGCTGGCCGAACTCCGGCCCCCGGTGGTCGATGGTGGGCAGGCTCATGGCCCGCAGGATGCGGTCGGGAACCGGGCTGGGGCCGGGGATCTGGAGGAAGTGGCGGCCCGTGGGATGGTTGTCGAGCGTGAGCATGGTGCGTCCTTTTCAAGGAAATGCCAGGTCGGTCTGCGGGGGAGGGTGTTTGCAAATTTTTGCATTCAAAATTCATAAATGCCTTGGTGATAACCATGAATGCCTTAAGAAATGCTTGCGTAAAAATGAATGCAAAATTCATTCGACCAGGAGAATCCATGGCGGAGATCATCGAGATTTCGCGGCTTGCCCTGCATGACCAGGTGGCGGCGCGGCTGCGCACCTGGCTGGTGGAGGGGCGCATACCGCCCGGCGCCAAGCTCAACGAGCGCGCGCTGTGCGAGCAGTTGCGCGTCTCGCGCACGCCGCTGCGCGAGGCCATCAAGCTGCTGGCCTCCGAAGGGCTGGTGGACCTGGTGCCCAACCGCGGCGCCGTGGCCGTGCGCCTGGGCGAGGCCGATGTGCTGCAGACCTTCGAGGTGCTGGCGGGGCTGGAGGGCATGTCGGGCGAGCTGGCCGCGCAGCGCATCAGCGAGCAGCAACTGGCCGAGGTGCGGGCCCTGCACTTCGAGATGCTGGCCAGCCATGCGCGCCAGGACCTGTCCGGCTACTACCGGCTCAATGCGCTGATCCACTCGGCCATCAACCGCGCCGCCGCCAACCCCGTGCTGGCCGAGACCTATGGCCGCATCAACGCCCGCGTGCAGTCGCTGCGCTTTCGCACCAACCAGGACGCGGCCAAGTGGAAGCGTGCCGTCCAGGAGCACGAACGCATGCTGGAGGCGCTGCAGGCGCGCGATGCCGCCGCGCTGCGCCAGGTGCTGGTCGCCCACCTGGAGCACAAGCGCGACACCGTCATCGCCCTGCTCAAGGCAGGCCAGATCTACCCACGAACCATGAACGAATGAGAGCCGCCATGCTGATGGAATCCACGCACCGCCTTGCCGCTTCCCCCGACGACACCGTGCCCGCCCCCGGCACCGTGCTGCCGCCCGACGATGTCAGCCAGATGCTGGCGCGCCGCCTGCGCTCGGACACGCGCGGCCAGGTCCTGTTCGACGCCGCCTCGCGCGGGCGCTATGCCACCGATGCCTCCATCTACCAGATCATGCCGGTGGGCGTCTTCGTGCCCACCTGTGAAGAAGACATCGCCACGGCCCTGCAGATCGCCCGCGAGCTGAAGGTGCCCGTGCTGCCGCGTGGCGGCGGCACCAGCCAGTGCGGGCAGACCACGGGCGCGGCCCTGGTGATCGACAACAGCAAGCATTTGCGCAACATCCTCTCGGTGGACCCTGATGCAGGCACGGCCGAGGTCGAGCCCGGCCTGGTGCTGGACCACCTCAACGCCCGGCTCAAGAAGCTCGGCCTGTGGTATCCGGTGGACGTATCGACCAGCGCCCAGGCCACGCTGGGCGGCATGGCGGGCAACAACTCCTGTGGCTCGCGCTCCATTGCCTACGGCAACATGGTCCACAACGTGCGCGGCGCCCGCGCCTGGATGGCCGATGGCGAGCTGCTGGACTTCGGCCCCGTGGCCCAGGCCACGGGCCGCGCGGCGCGCATTGCGCAATTCGTGCACGGGCTGGCGCAACAGCACCGCGAGGACATTCACGCCCACTGGCCCAAGGTCATGCGCCGCGTGGCCGGCTACAACCTCGATATCTTCGACAACCAGAGCGAGCGGCCCTACACGGCCGACGGCAGCGTCAACCTGGCCCATCTGCTGATAGGCGCCGAGGGCACGCTGGCCTACACGCGCTCGCTCACCCTGCAGCTCAGCGCGCTGCCGCGCGCCAAGGTGCTGGGCGTGGTCAACTTCCCCACCTTCCACGCGGCCATGGACTCGGCCCAGCACATCGTGAAGCTGGGCCCCACGGCCGTGGAGCTGGTGGACCGCACCATGATCGAGCTGGGCCTGGCCAACCCGGCCTTCAAGCCCACCATAGAGACCGCGCTCATCGGCCGGCCCGCCGCCATCTTGCTGGTGGAATTCGCCGGCGACGACCGCGCCGCGCTGCTGGCGCGGCTGCGCCAGCTGGTGGAGCTGATGGGCGAGCTGGGCCTGCCCGGCAGCGTGGTGGAAATGCCCGAGGAAGCGGCCCAGAAAAACCTCTGGGAAGTGCGCAAGGCGGGGCTGAACATCATGATGAGCCTCAAGGGCGACGGCAAGCCCGTGAGCTTCATCGAGGACTGCGCCGTGCCGCTGCAGCACCTGGCCGAGTACACCGATGCGCTCACCGAAGTGTTCGCGCGCCACGGCAGCCGGGGCACCTGGTACGCCCATGCCTCCGTGGGCACGCTGCATGTGCGGCCCATCCTGGACATGCGCACCGACGGCGCGGCGCGCATGCGCGCCATTGCCGAGGAAGCGGCCGAACTGGTGCGCAAATACAAGGGCGCCTTCAGCGGCGAGCACGGCGACGGGCTGTGCCGCGGCGAGTGGATTGCCTGGCAGTTCGGGCCCGCCATCACCGAGGCCCTGCGCGCCATCAAGCAGGAGTTCGATCCCCAGGGCCTGTTCAACCCCGGCAAGATCATCGATACGCCCAGGATGGACGATGGCCGGCTGTTCCGCTTTGCGCCCGCCGATGCGCCCCGGCCCTACCGGCGTATTCCCATCACGCCCGTGCTCGACTGGTCCGCCTGGAACGTGCAGGCCGACCCGGTCACCGAAGTCACCACGGCGCCCGGCACGGGCGGCGACGTCACCGGCGGCTTTGCCAAGGCCGTGGAGATGTGCAACAACAACGGCCACTGCCGCAAGTTCGACGCCGGCACCATGTGCCCCAGCTACCGCGTCACGCGCGACGAGCAGCACCTGACGCGCGGCCGAGCCAACACCCTGCGCCTGGCCATCTCGGGCCAGTTGGGGCCGGACGCCTTCACCAGCGAGGCCCTGCACGACACCATGGACCTGTGCGTGGGCTGCAAGGGCTGCAGGCGCGACTGCCCCACGGGCGTGGACATGGCCCGCATGAAGGTGGAATTCCTGGCCCACTACAAGGCCCGCCATGGCCACACGCTCAAGGACCGGCTGGTCGCCCATCTGCCGCGCTACGCGGCCACGGCCAGCCGCATGCCCTGGCTGCTGAACCTGCGCAACCGCCTGCCCGTGCTGCGCCAACTGGGCGAAAAACTGCTGGGCCTGTCCGCCCGGCGCTCGCTGCCGGCCTGGCGCAGCGACACCTTCTGGCGCGCGCCCGAAGCACATGCCCTTCTTGACCGCGACCAGGCCCTGGCCCGCGCGGCGGCCGGCGAGCGCGTGGCCGTGCTCTTCGTGGACACCTTCAACGGCACCTTCGAGAGCGAAAACGCCCTGGCCGCCGCGCGCGTGCTGCAGGCGGCCGGCTATGCGCTGCATACCGCCAGCAAGTCCGCCAAAGAGGGCGGCGGCCACCACTGCTGCGGCCGCACCTACCTGGCCACCGGCATGGTCGAGCAGGCCAAGGCCAGCGCGGGTGCGCTGATCAACGCCCTGGCGCCATTGGCCCGCGCCGGCATTCCCATCGTCGGCCTGGAGCCCTCCTGCCTGCTGACCCTGCGCGACGAAGCCCTGGTCATGGGCCTGGGCGAGCCTGCGCAGGCGGTGGCTGCACAGGCCCTGCTGTTCGAGGAATTCATTGCCCGTGAAGTGAAGGCCGGCCGCTTTGCGCTGCCGCTGCGTGCGGCCGAGGCGCCCATCCTTGTGCACGGCCATTGCCACCAGAAGGCCTTTGGCGCGGTCAGCCCCATCCTCGACGTGCTGCGGCTGATTCCCGGCGCCCAGCCCGAGCTCATCGAAAGCTCCTGCTGCGGCATGGCCGGCAGCTTCGGCTACGAGGCCAGCCACCACCAGGTGTCCATGGACATGGCCGAGGCGGCCCTGCTGCCGGCCATCCGCCAGCGCCCCGAAGCCATCGTCGTGGCCGACGGCACCAGCTGCCGCCACCAGATCGCCGACGGCGCGGCGCGCGAAGCCGTGCATGTGGCGCGGCTGCTGGAAAGCCTGCTGGACGCCCGCTGACTGCCCGCTGATCGCCATCCTCCATCCCGCACAAGACCAAGGCACTCCCATGAAGCACAAGTCCTGCCTGGACCTCCAGGACATCAAGACCATCGCCCAGGCCGCCGAGGCGCATGCCACGGCGCGCGGCTGGGCCGTCAGCATCGCCATCGCCGATGACGGCGGCCACCTGCTGTGGCTGCAGCGCCTGGACGGCGCGGCACCGGCCTCGGCCCACATCGCGCCGGCCAAGGCCCACGCCGCAGCACTGGGCCGCAAGGAAAGCCGGCTCTATGAGGAAACGATCAATGGTGGCCGTACCGCCTACCTGAGCGTGCCCGCGCTGCAGGGCCTGCTGGAAGGCGGCGTGCCCATCACCAGGGAGGGCCACTGCCTGGGCGCCGTGGGCGTCAGCGGGGTGAAGCCGGCCGAGGATGCGGAGGTGGCGCGGGCGGGGATTGCGGCGCTGGGGGCCGCGCCGCAGCGGTAGGGGCCCTGGGCTTCAGCGCGCCTTGCGCGGCTGCAGGGCCTCGGCGCGCAGCATGGCCAGCACGGCATCGCGCTTGTGGTGCAGGTGGGTGACCAGCAGCTCGCGCAGGGCCGTGGCGTCGCGTGCGCCCAGGGCCTCGATCATGGCTTCGTGCTCCTTGACGGCCTGCTTCCACTTGGCCGTGTCCAGGTTGGTGCGAAAGCGCAGCGACTGCACGCGGTTGTTGATGCGCTGGAAGGTTTCCGTCAGTACGGGGTTCTTGGCGGCGCTGTTCAGCGCCGCGTGGATGGCGGCATTGAGCCGGTAGTAGGCGGACACGTCGGCGCGCGCCACGCTGGCCATCATCTCGTAGTGCAGGGCGCGGATCTCGGCGAATTCCTGGTCGGTGATGCGCTGGGCGGCCAGTTCGCCCGACAGGCCCTCGATGCCGGCCAGCACCTCGAAGGCGTGCATGACGTCGGCCTCGCTCAGCTTGACGGCAATGGCGCCGCGGTTGGGCAGCAGGTCGGCCAGGCCTTCGGCGGCCAGCAGCTTGATGGCCTCGCGCAGCGGCGTGCGCGAGACGCCGAGCTGCTCGCACAGCTCGCGCTCGTTGAGCTTGGCGCCCGGGGCGATGCGCCCCTCGATGAGCATGGACCGCAAACGGTCCGCCACCTGCTCGTGCAGCGCCGCCCGCGATATCTCGATGATCTCCGCCATCTAGCGGTCTCCTTGGCTGTTCCTGGCTGGTGGATGCCCCCGCCACAGGTATTGCGCCATGCGGGGCGGCGCCGATGTTAGCCGAGTTTGCATCCCCTGCGGGCCGCCGGGCGGGCGCACGCGCTGTCCCTGCCAAGCACTACAGGCTTTTCAGCAGGGGCCTACGGCCGGCGGAGACTCTTGATCCCACCATGGATGCCGATCCGACAGACCAACCAGGGAAAAACAATGGCCCAACCAGGAATCAGGCTGCAGATCCAGGTGGATCTTGCCTATGACATCCGCGATCCGGCCGGGGCCGACTTCGTGTTCAACATCCATGCGGCCCACACCTCGCACCAGACGGTGGAGAACGAGCGGCTGGTGCTCAGCCAGCCGGTGGAGCCCGACATTGCCACCGAGCCCGCCACCTCCACCCGCTTCATGCGCCTGCATGCCAACCCAGGCCCACTGCACCTGACCTACACGGCCACCGTCTGCATCGCGCACCACCGCGAGGATCCGGCGGCGCTGGGCGAGGTTCCGGTGCGCTGCATCCCGCTGGAGGTCCTGCCCTACATCTACCCCAGCCGCTACTGCCAGTCCGACCGGCTGATGCAGCTGGCCTTCCGCAATTTCGGCCACCTGGCGCCCGGCTATTCGCGCGTGCTGGCCATACAGCAGTGGGTGCAGGAGCTGGTGACCTTCGCTTCGGCCACCAGCAACTCGTCCACCTCGGCCGTCGATACCCTGGTGGAGCAGGTGGGCGTGTGCCGCGATTTCACGCACCTGATGATCGCGCTGTGCCGCGCGCTGAACATTCCCGCCCGCATCGCCACCGGCACGGACTACGGTGCCGACCCTGCGCTGGGCCCGCCCGATTTCCATGCCTACGTGGAAGCCTACCTGGGCGACAGGTGGTACCTGTTCGATGCATCGGGCACGGCCATTCCCATGGGCTTCATGCGCTTTGGCACGGGCCGTGACGCGGCCGACGTGGCCTTTGCCACCATCTTCGGCAACGTGGTGGCCATGGCCCCCATGATCCAGACACAGGCCCTGGAAGACGAGCACAGCCAGCTGCCCCGGCTGTGCAGCGAGGCGCTGTCGACCACCGCGCCTTCGCCCGCCGTGCTGTCGGGCTGCGCATCGTTTGGCAGCACGGCGGACCGAAGGAGCTTCAGGCAGCTGCCTGCCTGAGCTGCCTGCGCTGCGTGAAATGCCTGGGCTGTGTGAGGCGCGCGGCGGCGGTCCTCAGAAGCGGTGCGTTCCCGTCACCGCAAAGGTGCGCCGCTGGCCGTAGAAGCAGTCGCCGCGTGCCAGGCACTGCGTGATCTGCACCTTGTCGGTCAGGTTGACCACGTTGAAGGCCAGGCGCCATGGGCCGGCGTCATAGGACACCATGGCGTCCAGCAGGGTGGCCGAAGGCGTGTCTACCAGGCTGGTGCCCGTCCACTGCGAACCCGTGTAGCGCACGCCCGCACCCAGGCTCCAGCCGCCGCGTCCTTCGCTGGCAAAGCGGTGCGTCAGCCAGGCCGACGCCGTGTGGCGCGGCACGCTGGTCACGCGCTGGCCCTGGTCGCCGCCATTGCTGCGGGAGATGACGGCGTCGGTGTACGCATAGGCCAGCGTGGCGTCCCAGTGGCGGGCCAGGCTGGCGGTCAGCTCGGCCTCGAAGCCGTTGACCTTGACCTCGCCGATCTGCAGGCTGTTGAGCGGGTTGGCCGGGTCGGTGGTCTTGCGGTTCTTCTCGCGCAGCGTATAGACCGCGGCAAAGGCCGACAGGCCCTGGCCCGGTGGCTGCCATTTCACGCCGGCTTCCCATTGCTCGCCGCGCTGCGCCTTGTAGGGCGTGCCGTAGACGTTCACGCCGCCCAGCGGCTGGAAGGACTCGGAGTAGCCCAGGTAGGGCGCCCAGCCACCGTCCATCTGGTAGGTGGCGCCTGCGCGCTTGGTCCAGGCCTTCTCGTCCACGGCGGAGGCGGGACGGCCTTCGGTGTCCGTCTGCGCGCTGTCGTGGCGCAGGCCCAGGGTGGCGGTCCAGCGGCCCCACTTGATCTGGTCCTGGGCGTAGAAGCCCAATTGCTTTTGCGACACGCCCGGCTGGCGCACCAGCTGCGAGGCCGTGGGCGGCGTGAAGTTGCCGTAGACGGGGTTGTAGACGTCAAACGGCGCGGTCACTCCGCGCCAGGTGGACTGGCTGGTGCTGTTGCGCTGCGCATCCATGCCGGCCAGCACGGTGTGCTCGGCCGTGCCCCAGCGCAGCTTGCCTTCGAGCTGCGTGTCGATCACCAGCATGCGCCCGCCGTTGACCTGCCAGGAGGCATCGCGGTAGACGCTGCGGTTGTCGGGGTTGAAGACCGGGCGCGCAGGGCGGCCCTGGCCGGGGATGGCGGTGAAGCTGGTGTAGATGGAGCGGTAGTCCACGTCGCTGATGGTGCGCCGCAGGTTCTGGCGCACGGTCCAGTCCGCGTTCAGGCGGTGGCTGAACAGGTAGCCCCAGGATTTGTTCTCTGTGTCGAACGAGTCCCAGCCGGGCTCGCCGATGAAGGTGCTGGTGGGAATCTGGCCGTAGGGGCTGGGCAGGCGCGTGCCCTGCCAGGGGAAGAAGCCGATCAGCGAGCCGCTCTTGTCCTTCTGGTAGAGCGCCTGCAGCGTGAGCGAGGTATCGGCGCTGGGCCGCCAGGTCAGGCTGGGCGCGATCACCAGGCGGTCATCGTTCACATGGTCCACCTGGGTGCCGCTTTCCCGGCCCACGGCCACCAGGCGGTACAGCCACTGGCCGTCTTCGGTGACGGCGCCTGTCAGGTCGGCGGCGATCTGCTTGCGCCCGTAGCTGCCCATCTGCACCTGCACCTCGCGCAGCGCCTCGGCCTGCGGGCGCTTGCTGGTCAGATTGAGCACGCCGCCCACGCTGCCCTGGCCGTAGAGCACGGAAGAGGGTCCGCGCAGGAATTCCACGCGCTCCAGCGTGTAGGGATCGGGCCGGCTGGTGTTGTAGGTGCCGTAGGTGCGCAGCAGCCCGTCCTGGTACTGGCTCACGTTGCCGCCGCGTGCCGAGAAGCTGTCCACCCGGCTGTCGAAATAGTTGGACACCACGCCGGCGCTGTAGGCGGTGGTCTGGCGCAGCGTCTGCACGCCCTGGGCCTCGAACTGGTCGCGCGTGACCACGCTGATGGCCTGGGGCGTCTCTATCAGCGGCGTGTCGGTCTTGGTGGCCGAGATGGCGCGCTTGGCGGTGAAGCCCACCACAGGGCCGGTGGGATTTTCCTTCTCGGTGCCTGCGTTCACGGTGACCGGGGCGAGCGTGGCCTCGGGGACCTTGTCAGGCTGGGCCTGTGCGTGGGCTGCGCCGCACAGGGCAAGCAGGGCGGCATGCGCAACTGCCGTGCGCGAGAGTCTTTGGGTAAGCATGGTCAATGGTCGAGAGCTGGGAAACCTGTGCCGTGGGGCGTGCTCTGGGTGCGTCGGCGCTGCTGCCGGCCCTGGGGCCAGCAGCGCAGCCTGTCATGGCGGGTGCGGATTCTAGAATGACAATGGGAATGATTTCTTTTTCTTTTCATTTGTATGTAGCATGCAACGCATTGTTATCAATTTGATAGCGTAGAAGCTTGTTCTGAAGGGACCTGTGGGTCGATGTGCAGGGCGGTGCGATACGCGTACGGTCTTGCTTGCGGGAAGTCCGCGCAGCGTGATAGCCCTCTTCGTGCCGGGGCGCCAACCGCCCCGGTCGCCTCAGGCCTGGGCGGCCTGCAAGGGGTTGCCTGGGTGTGAAACGGCCTCGGGCCACAGCCGACCGGCCGCCGCCTGCAACGCTTGCACCAACTGCTGCGTATCCGTCTTGCCGGTGGCGTGCAGCGCTTCGGTCACGATCAGCGCGTTGACGGTGGATTCGCGCACTGCCGAGTGGCCGCTTTGGCGGTTGCACCAGCGCCGGGCGTGGGCGCGGCCAGCCGTGTCGGCAAAGATGATTTCGCCGGGCTCGGGATATTCGATCTCGCCCGAGAAGGTCTCGTAGACCTCGCTGCCGGTTGCGGGGCGCACCTGCAGGCAGCCGCTGATGCGGTCCAGGTCGAAGACGGCCACGGGAATGGCAAAGGCCACCGAGGCCGCATTGCACAGGTCCACCAGCGGATGCAGGCCGGGAAGATCACCCTCCTTGCGCAGGCGGCGCAGCAGGGCCTCGGCGGCGCAGCGGTATTGCGTGGGCTTGAGGCCCATCCTGGCAAAGCCGCGCCGCCAGGCCTGGATGGATGGCATCTCGCTTTCCGGGGTGCAGGCCAGGTTCTGCCTGGCCTGTGCCATGAAGGGGGCGATCACGGCGTGTGCGGGCACGTCGGGTGACAGGCCGCGCAGCAGCAAGGTCTGCGAGGCCAGTTCAGGAAAGTCGCGGGGGATGGAGGGTGAGTAGGAGAACTGCAAGATCGGGCCTTGTGAGTGGGGAGGGGATGTGATCTCCATCCTCGCCAGGCCGGTTTGCGTGGTCTTGAAGGAAATTGCAGCGCGTCACGCAGTGCAGGCGCTTGCTGCCCTGGCATAGAAGCCGGGCGCCATGCCGAAGCTGCGCACGAACAGGCGCGTCATATGGCTCTGGTCGGCAAAGCCGCTGTGCGCGGCGGCCTCGGCCAGCGGCATGCCGCTGGCGATGAGCCTGCGCGCCTGGTGCAGGCGCCGCTGCAGCAGATAGGCATGGGGCGTCATTCCCGTGGCGCGCGCAAAGGCGCGCAGGAACTGGTAGCGGCTCAGGCCCGCCTCTTGGGCCAGGGCGCCCAGGGTCAGGGGCGCGCCGGGATCGTCGTCCATCCGGGCGCGGGCCAGGGTGATGGGGGCCGGTGCGCGGGGCGCCGGGGCAGGGCGCTGCAGCATGCCGCCCAGCAGCTGCAGCAGGGCTTCGTCCAGGTCCAGGGCGTCCGCTGGCTCGCCGCTGCCGGTCATCCTGCGGTACAGGGTCTGAAAACACGCGCCCAGGCGCGGGTCGCGCACGGCGGGCTGGCGGAACTCGAAGCCGGCCGCCGGGCCTGCGCCATCCATGTCCGCCATGAGCCCGGCCACGACCGATGGTTCCAGGTAGAGCATGCGCCAGGCGCGACCGCCGTCGCCCAGGGGCATGCCGTCATGCAGCTCGCCGGGGTTGACCATGATGAGGTCGCCAGCCCCGGCCTCGTACAGACCTCGCCCGCTGGCGGACTTCTGCGCGCCACGCTCGATCAGGCCGATGCCGTACTGCTCGTGGGTATGCCGCCCAAAGTGCCTCGCCGTGTCGGCGGCCACGGCCTCCACGCCTGCGGTGCGGCAGCGCAGCCAGCTGAAATGCCCATCCGTGGTCGATACCATGCCGCAGCCTTTCTACCCACCCTGGCGCGCCAGCGTGATCGCCAGGCCGGCCAGCCCCGCGCCCACCACCACGGGGATCACGCCGACCTTCCAGCGCAGCAGCGCGGCCGCCGCAGCCAGGCCCAGCAGTGCGGACGGCCAGTCGAAGGGACCCGCCCAGCCCTGTGGCCACAGCACGTGCCAGGCAAAGAACACGGCCAGGTTGGCGATGACGCCCACCACGGCGGCCGTGATGCCCGTCAGCGGCGCGGTGAAGCCCAGCCTGCCATGGGTGGACTCGATGAAGGGGCCGCCCAGCAGGATGAAGGCGAAGGACGGCAAAAAGGTGAAGAAGGTCACGACCAGGGCGGCGGCGGCGCCGGCAGGCAGCAGCGCATCGGGGCCGAACACCTGCGTGCTCCAGCCGCCCAGGAAGCCCACGAAGGACACCACCATGATCAGCGGCCCCGGCGTGGTCTCGCCCAGGGCCAGCCCGTCCATCATCTGCGTGGCCGTGAGCCAGTGGTAGTGGTCCACGGCGCCCTGGTAGAGGTAGGGCAGCACGGCGTAGGCGCCGCCAAAGGTCAGCAGTGCCGCCTTGGTGAAGAACCAGCCCATCTGGGTGAGCGCGCCCTGCCAGCCGAAGGCGGCGGTCAGCAGGCCCAGCGCCAGGGCCCACAGCCCCAGGCTGGCCGCCAGCACCTGGCTGAAAAAACGCCAGCTGAACCGTGCATGGGCCGGTACGGGCGTGTCATCGTCGATGACGGCCGGGCCGTGGCTGCCCCCGCGCGGGCCGTGCCCGCCCGCAGGGGAGAAGTGGCGCGGCGCCAGCCTGCCCCCCAGGTAGCCCAGTGCACCGGCCGCCAGCACGATCAGCGGAAACGGCAGCTTCAGCGCGAAGATGGCCACGAAGGCCGCCGCGGCAATGCCCCACAGCCAGCCGTTGCGCAGGGTGCGCGAGCCCACGCGCCAGGCCGCCTGCACCACCAGCGCCGTCACGGCCGGCTTGATGCCATAGAAGATGCCGGCAACGGCCGGCACATGGCCGAAGGCCACATAGATCCAGGACAGGGCGATGAGCAGCAGCAGCGAAGGCAGCACGAACAGCCCGCCGGCCACGATGCCGCCCCAGGTGCGGTGCAGCAGCCAGCCGATATAGGTGGCCAGCTGCTGCGCCTCGGGGCCGGGCAGCAGCATGCAGTAGTTGAGCGCATGCAGGAAGCGCCCCTCCGAGATCCAGCGCCGCCGCTCCACCAGGTCCTCATGCATGATGGCGATCTGCCCGGCCGGCCCGCCAAAGCTGATGCAGCCCAGCTTCAGCCAGTAGCGCAGGGCTTCGGCGCGGGTGGGGGCCACAGGGGCCGCGGGAAGGGGAGCGGGCGGGTTGGGTGCGGTCTGCAGGCTGGAGGGCATGCCGCAAATGTCTCATACGGCAGCCGCCCCCGATGCCTGAAGGCACCCGCGCTGCGCAGGCGCTACATCTGCCGCGCGGCCTGCTTGACCAGCACCGGCTCGGCCCGGTAGCTGTCCGGGAACAGGCGCTTGAGCTGCTCCACCTTGGGCAGGTCGTTGATGACGATGTAGGGATGGCGCGGGTTCTCGGTCATGAAGTCCTGGTGGTAGTTCTCGGCCGGGAAGAAGCTGGGCTTGTCCTCCAGCCGGGTCACGATGGGCTTGCCGAAGACCTTGGCCGCGTCCAGCTGGGCCACATAGGCCTGGGCGGTCCTGAGCTGCGCGGCGTCGGTGGCGAAGATGGCCGAGCGGTACTGCGGGCCCGTGTCCGGCCCCTGGCGGTTGAGCTGGGTCGGGTCATGGGCCACGGAAAAGTAGATCTGCAGCAGCTGGCCGTAGCTGACCTGGGCCGGGTCATAGGTGACCTCGACCGACTCCGCATGCCCGGTGCGGCCGCTGCTCACCGCCGAATACGAGGCCTGGGCCGCCGTGCCGCCGCTGTAGCCCGATACGGCGCGCTGCACGCCCTTGACATGCTGGAACACGCCCTGCACGCCCCAGAAGCAGCCGCCCGCAAAGATGGCTTTCTGCGGCCCCTGGCCCGTGGCGGGCGCATCCTGCGCGGGTGGCGGAATGCGCACGGCCTGCTCGGCCGCCTGCAGGTCGCTGCCCTGCCACAGCAGGGCGCCGCCCAGCAGCACGGCGCTGCCGGTCAGCAGTTGGAGAAGGCCGCGGCGGCGGGGTGCGGTGGCGAGGGGGGAATCGTTGGTCATGGTGTCTCTCCGGTGAAAGTGAAGCGGCCAGGGATCAGCCAAAGGTGAAGGCATAGGCGGAGATGCCGGGGTCCAGGAATTCGATGCTGAAGGTGCGTTCGGCTGCGCCGCCGTCCTGGCGCACCAGCTGGTACAGGCGCTGCGCGGTCACGCTGCCGCTGCCGTCGGCGGCCACGTCCATGCCGCGCGAGGCGCCGGGCGCCTTGCCGTCTATCAGCACCTTGAAGCGCACGGGCTTGCCATCGCTGCCGGGGCCCAGCACCAGGTGCAGGTCGCGTGCCTGGAAGCGGTAGGTGATGCGGCCGGTGGCGCCGTCCAGCGTGGCGCTTTCCGGGCCCACCGTCCATTGGCCGCTCAGGCCCCAGGCGTTGAGCGGCAGGCGCTCGGGCGTGGCATAGGCGGTGGCCTGGTCGTGCACGGCTGCAGGCGTGGCGGCAAATTGCTCGGCGCGCTCATAGCCCAGGTAGGTCTCGTGCGAGCGCACGGCTGCCATGTCGGCTGGCTGCTGTACGCCCTGGGCCTGCACGTCGATCAGGCCCAGGTCCACCTGCTTCGATCCGGCTTCCTGCAGCAGTTGCTGGATCACGCGCTCGGACTCGGCATAGCCGCCTTCGCCAAAGTGGTGGTGCCGGATGCGGCCCTGGGCATCGATGAAGTAGTGCGCCGGCCAGTACTGGTTGTGGAAGGCGCGCCAGATCTTGTAGCCGTTGTCCACGGCCACGGGGTAGCCGATGCCCAGGTCCTTGACGGCCTTTTCCACGTTGGACAGCTTGCGCTCGAAGGCGAACTCCGGTGCATGCACGCCCACCACCACCAGGCCCTGGTCGCGGTACTTCTCGGCCCAGGCCTTCACATAGGGCAGGGTGCGCAGGCAGTTGATGCAGGAGTAGGTCCAGAAATCCACCAGCACCACCTTGCCGCGCAGTTGTTCGGCCGTCAGCGGGGTGGAGTTGAGCCAGTCGGTGGCGCCGTCCAGCGCAGGGGCCAGCCCTTCGTCCGGCAGGGCGGCGCGGGACGGGCCGCCGGCCATCATTGCGGGACCGGCCTGCATGGCCATGGCGCCACCCTCGGGCCTGCCGCTCAGGCGGTCCACCAGCCTTTGCTCCAGGCCGCCGGTGGAGGCCGTGGACACTTGCGCCAGCACGCCCGTGTCCAGCCCCAGCGCAATCGCGCCCACACCGGCCAGCATGGCTGCGCCCAGCCCGCGCCGCACCCATTCGCCCGCGCCCAGCATGCGCTTGAGCGCCGCAAACACCTTGCCGCCCAGCAGCAGGGCCGCCGCCATGGAGGTGGCCGCACCGGCCGCATAGGCCAGCAGCAGCAGGCTGGAGGTGGTGTTGGCGCCCTGCAGTGCGGCGCCCGTGAGGATCAGGCCCAGGATGGGGCCGGCGCAGGGCGCCCACAGCAGGCCCGTGGCCACGCCCAGCAGCAGCGAGGCGCCGGGGCGGGCGCCGCCGTCCGTGCCCTGGGCACGCTCGGACAGGCGCGAGCCCGCTGCCACCAGCGGCCGCGTCAGCCGCTCGGACAGGCCGGGCCACAGCAGGGTCAGCGCAAACACGGCGACCAGGCCCAGGGCCAGCCAGCGGCCGTATTCATTGGCGGCCACCACCCAGCCGCCGCCCACGGCGGCCAGCGAGGCCACCAGGGCGAAGGTCAGCGCCATGCCCGCCAGCAGCGGCAGGCCGCTTTTGGCGAAGGGCTGGTCGGCGCGTGCAAAGACGAAGGGCAGCACCGGCAGGATGCAGGGGCTGACGATGGTCAGCACCCCGCCCAGATAGGCCAGGACGATCAGCAGCATGGCGTGGCTCCCGGGGTCAGGCCGGCTGGGGCGTGAACGTCAGCGACAGGCCGTTCATGCAGTAGCGCAGGCCCGTGGGCTTGGGGCCGTCGTCGAAGACATGGCCCAGGTGGCCGTCGCAGCGGCGGCAATGCACCTCGGTGCGCAGCATGCCGTAGGTGCGGTCCTGGCGCGTGGCCACGGCCTTGTCCAGCGGCTGCCAGAAGCTGGGCCAGCCCGTGCCGCTGTCGAACTTGGTCTTGGAAGAGAACAGGGGCAGCGCGCAGCCCGCGCAGGCAAAGGTGCCCGCGCGGTGCTCCTTGTTCAGCGGGCTGGAGCCTGCACGCTCCGTGCCTTCCTTGCGCAGGATCCGGTACTGCTCGGGCGTGAGGCGGGCGCGCCACTCGGCATCCGTGTAGCTGACCTCGAAGACCTCGCTGGAGGCGGCCGCTGGCGCGCGGCGCGGGAACAGGCTGGCCGCCAGCACGGCGGTGGTGCCGGCGCCTGCGGTCCACAGAAGATGGCGTCTGGTGGTCATGGTGTGCTCCTGAAGGTTGCGTGCGTCTGAAAACGATGCGATGCCAGTCAGGTTAGGGCGCCGGCCTCCCGAAGTCCTCACGCAGAGTTCAAAGATTCGTGATAACTCCCGGCCCCGGTATTGCGCACAATGGCAGCCACTCCCGCCACTTCCAGGAAACCGCATCCGATGACCGCCACGCGCCGCGTACTTCTCGTCGAGGACGACGCCCATATCGCCGACCTGCTCACGCTGCACCTGCGCGACGAGGGCCTGGAAGTCATGCACTGCGCGCGCGGCGACGACGGCCTGCGCCAACTGGAGCGCGGCGGTTGGGACGCGCTGGTGCTGGACATCATGCTGCCCGGCGTGGACGGCCTGGAGATCTGCCGCCGCGCCCGCGCCATGGCGCGCTACACGCCCATCATCATCATCAGCGCGCGCTCCAGCGAGGTGCAGCGCATCCTGGGCCTGGAGATCGGCGCCGACGACTACCTGGCCAAGCCGTTTTCCGTGCTGGAGCTGGTGGCGCGCGTCAAGGCGCTGCTGCGCCGCGTGGAGGCGCTGGCCCAGAACGCGCGGCTGGAGTCCGGCAGCCTGTCCATTGACGGCCTGGCCATGGACCCCGTGGCGCGCGATGCCCGGCTTCATGGTGCCCGGCTGGACCTGACCCCGCGCGAGTTCGACCTGCTGTACTTCTTTGCGCGCCAGCCCGGCAAGGTGTTCTCGCGCATGGACCTGCTCAACGCCGTCTGGGGCTACCAGCACGAAGGCTACGAGCACACCGTCAACACCCACATCAACCGCCTGCGCGCCAAGATCGAGGCCGACCCGGCCCAGCCCGCGCGCATCCTCACCGTCTGGGGGCGCGGCTACAAGTTCGCCGAAGCGGGCGAGGGCGCATGACCATGAAACTGCGCCTGACACTGACCCAGCGCCTGTCCCTGGTCTTTGCCGTGCTGCTGCTGGTGTGCAGCGGCACCTCGGCCTGGATGCAGCTGCGCGCCAGCCGCATGCACGAGCTGGAAGTGGTGCAGGGCCTGTCGCGCGACGTGGCCGAAAGCATTGCGCGCGACGCCCAGCTGACCGACGCCAACGGCCTCATGCCCGGCGCCGTGCGCAGCTTCTTCAACCAGCTCATGCTGGTCAACCCCAGCGTGGAGGTCTACCTGCTGGACGCCGACGGCCGCATTGCCGGCCATGCCGCCCCCGACGGCCGCGTGCGCCGCGAGCGCGTGGACCTGGCGCCCGTGCACCGGCTGCTGGAAGGCGGCACGCTGCCCATCCTGGGTGACGACCCGCGCAGCACCGAAGGCCGCAAGGTCTTCAGCGCGGCGCCGCTGCGCGTCAACGGCAAGGAAGTGGGCTTCATCTACGTGGTGCTGCAGGGCGAGGCGCATGACCAGCTGGTGGCGCAGGGCTCGGCCAACTCGGTGCTCAGCACGGCGCTGTGGTCCATCGGCCTGGTGGCGCTGCTGTGCCTGGTGGCCGGCCTGGTGGCCTTTGCGCTGATCACGCGGCCGCTGCGCCGGCTCACCGAAGAGGTGGCCGGCTTCGACATCCATGGCACCCCCCCGGACCTGCCGCCCCCCCAGCCCGGCGCCGCGCAGGACAGCCGCGACGAGATCGCCGTGCTGGACGCGGCCTACCGCCGCATGGTGGCGCGCATCGGCGAGCAGTGGCGCGCCCTCACGCGCCAGGACCAGGAGCGGCGCGAGCTCATCGCCAACGTCTCGCACGACCTGCGCACGCCGCTGTCGTCCCTGCACGGCTACCTGGAAACGCTGCTGCTCAAGGACGCCGTGCTCGACACCACCGAACGCCGCCGCTACCTGGGCATTGCCCTGGCACAGAGCCAGAAGGTGGGCGAGCTGGCGCAAAGCCTGTTCGAGCTGGCGCGCCTGGAGTACGGCTTTGTCCAGCCCGAGCCGGAGCCGTTTTCCATGCCCGACCTGGTGCAGGACGTGTTCCAGAAATTCGAGCTGCGTGCCGAGGCGCGACAGGTGGCGCTGCGGGCCGACTTCCCAGCCCGCCTGCCCGTCGTCCAGGCCGACCTGGGGATGATCGAGCGCGTGCTGGGCAACCTGCTGGACAACGCGCTGCGCCACACCCCCGAAGGCGGCAGCATCCAGGTGGCGCTGGCGGCGGCGGGCAACGCCGTCGAAGTCACCGTGGCCGACACCGGCCCCGGCATCCCGGCCGATCTGCGCGAAGGCCTGTTCGAGCGGCCCTTCACCGTGGGCGGCGCCCGCCGCGGCGGCGGCCTGGGCCTGCGCATCGTCCACCGCATGCTGGAGCTGCACGGCTGCCGCATCGAACTGGTGGACCAGCCGGGGCAGGGGGCGAGCTTCCGGTTCGTGCTGCCTGCGGCCGCGCAGGCAACGGGCGCCGGCGCCCGGCCGCGCCAGGGCTGACGCGGATCGTGGGTTACCCTTGTGCACAGCGCGCCCTCGACGGCGCGGCATGCACAAGATCGTCAACACGCCCCCAAGGACCCACGCCATGTCAACGTCTGCCTCCCCGGTTCATCGCCTGCCCGCATGGGTGCCGCTGCGCTACACCACGTTCTGCCTGAGCCTGGTCGGCAGCGCGGGGCTGCTGGTGGCGGCGCTGGTGTGGGGAGGGCTGTGGTGGTGGCTGGGCTTTGGCGTGTGCGCCGCGCTGGCGCTGCTGGGCGTGCGCGACATGACCCAGGTGCGCCATTCGGTGCTGCGCAACTACCCCATCATCGGCCACCTGCGGTTTCTGCTGGAGTTCATCCGGCCCGAGATGCGCCAGTACTTCATCGAGTCCGACCATGAGGCGCTGCCTTTCTCTCGCGCCCAGCGCTCCCTGGTCTACCAGCGCGCCAAGGGCGATCCGGACAGCCGCCCGCTGGGCACGCAGCTCAATGTCACGGCCCAGGGCTATGAATGGGTGAACCATTCCATGCAGCCCACCAGGCTGGCCTCGCATGATTTCCGCATCACCATCGGCTGCGCCGATGAAGGCGCCTCGCCCTGCACCCAGCCCTACAGCGCCAGCATCTTCAACATCTCGGCCATGAGCTTCGGCGCGCTGTCGGCCAATGCCATCCTGGCGCTGAACAAGGGCGCGAAGATGGGCGGCTTTGCGCACGACACGGGCGAGGGCTCCATCAGCCAGCACCACCGCGTGCACGGCGGCGACCTGATCTGGGAGGTGGCCTCGGGCTACTTCGGCTGCCGCAACGACGATGGCAGCTTCAACGAAGAAAAATTCATCGCCAACGCCACCGACCCGCAGGTCAAGCTCATCGAGATCAAGCTCAGCCAGGGCGCAAAGCCCGGCCACGGCGGCATGCTGCTGGGCGCCAAGGTCACCCCTGAGATCGCCGCCGCGCGCGGCGTGCCCGTGGGTGTGGACTGCATCAGCCCCTCCAGCCACAGCGCCTTCAGGACGCCGGTGGAGATGATGCATTTCATCGCCCGCCTGCGCGAGAAGTCGGGCGGCAAGCCCACGGGCTTCAAGTTCTGCGTGGGCCATCCCTGGGAGTGGTTCGCCATCGTCAAGGCCATGCAGGAGACGGACATCACGCCGGACTTCATCGTGGTCGATGGCGCCGAGGGCGGCACGGGCGCGGCGCCCGTGGAGTTCACCGACCACGTGGGCGTGCCGCTGCAGGAAGGCCTGCTGCTGGTGCACAACACGCTGATCGGCGTGGGCCTGCGCCACCGCATCAAGATCGGTGCGGCCGGCAAGGTGATCACGGCCTTCGACATCGCGCGCATGATGGCGCTGGGCGCCGACTGGTGCAACGCCGGGCGCGGCTTCATGATGGCCCTGGGCTGCATCCAGGCGCAGAACTGCCACACCGGCCACTGCCCCACGGGCGTGGCCACGCAGGACGCGGCGCGCCAGAAGGCCCTGGTCGTGCCCGACAAGGCCACGCGCGTGGCCAACTTCCATGACAAGACCCTGCATGCGCTGCAGGAGCTGGTGCAGGCGGCGGGCCTGGAGCACCCCTGCGACATCACGGCCCACCACATCGTGCGGCGCATCTCCGACACCGAGGTGCGCCAGCTCGCCAACCTGGTGCTGCGCGTGGAGCCCGGCGCGCTGCTGGGGCCGCTGGACAAGCAGCACAACGTGTTCAAGCTCTACTGGCCAGGGGCGCGCGCGGATACCTTCCAGTTCGTGCCGCCCACGCTCAAGCCTTCGGCACCGCAGGCCAAGGCGCAGGCGGCAGGCCAGCCCGCATAGGGACACCACGGCCGATCACGGGTTTTGACGGCGCTCGGGGATAATGCGCCCCGAGCACTTTGGTCCACGACTGTATTTTTCTTTGTAAATGAAAACTATTTTGGTTCGCATTGCGGCTGCCGTCTTCGGCGGCTATGCCTTCACCTGGGGCTTCATCGCCCTGGGCGTGGCGCTGATGTTTGCCGCCGGAATGGAGTTCCACGATGCCGAGCATCTGGGCTACATCCTCGGCTTCCTGGTGTTTCTGACGGTGTTCCTCTGGGCCTTTGCGGCGCAGAGCCTCCCGCGCGTCTGGGCCGTGCTGGCCGGCGGCGGCATTGTCATGACCGGTTGCGCATCGCTGCTCCAGCAGATGCTGCTGCCCTGAATCCGGAGAACGCCCCATGTTCCAGAACTTCCGCCTCTCCATGGCCTGGCTGCACACCTGGTTCGGGCTTGCGCTCGGCTTCGTGCTCATGGCCGCCTTCTTCTTCGGCGCGCTGTCGGTGTTCGATCGCGAGATCGACCGCTGGGCCATCCCGGCCTCGCGCTTCGAGCCCACGCCCATGCCCTCGTACGACCAGATCCTCAAGCCGGTCTTCGAGTCCATGCAGCCCAACGCCCAGGCGCGCGATGCCATGCGCGGCGAGGTCAACGGCCCGCTGCCCGAGCGCTTCGACACGCCCCAGCGCTGGGGCGCCTACACCACCCACCGCGATCCCGTGCTGGGCCTGTTCGCCGGCTACGAGGTGCCCAACGCCAAGAAGCCCGAGACCCTGATCTGGGCCATGCGCACCATCGACCCGCGCAATGGCGAATCCCTGCCGGACGACCACCTCAAGATCGGTAGCCGCTTCTTCTACCCGCTGCACTACAGCCTGACGCTCAACTGGATGAACCTTGGCTACTGGATCGTGGGCTTTGCCGCGCTCATCATGCTGGTGGCCCTGGTCAGCGGCGTGGTCATGCACCGCAAGATCTTCCGCGAGCTGTTCACCTTCCGTCCGAAGAAGGCCACGCAGCGCAGCGTGCTGGACCTGCACAACCTCACCGGCGTGGTGGCGCTGCCCTTCCACTTCTTCTTCGCCTTCACGGGCCTGGTGATCTTTGCGGGCATCTACTTCCCCATCACCCATACCCAGCTGGAGCCCCTGCACGAGTTGCACGAGAAGATGGAGGCCGAGGAAACCGGCCTGCCGCACGACCGCGCCGGCGTGGCCGCACCCATGGCCTCGGTGGACGCCATGGTGGCCGAGGCGCAGCGCCGCTGGGCCGCCAAGGGCATGGCCGGCGACGTGGGCTTCCTGTCCGTCACCCATGTGGGCGATGCCAACGGCTACGTCAGCGTCTACCGCGCCGGCACCGACCGCATCGCGCTCACGGGCGAGGGCATCCACTTCAAGGCCAGCACGGGCGCCCTGCTGCGCGAAGATCCTCCGCGCACGGCCGTGGACAGCATCAACACCTTCCTCACCGGCCTGCACCTGCAGCACTTCCGCCACTGGCTGCTGCGCTGGCTGTACGTGCTGGGCGGCCTGGCCGGCTGCGTGTGCATTGCCACCGGCTTTGTCTTTTTCGTGGAAAAGCGCAAGAAGCAGCACGCCAGACAGGGCGTGCAGGGCGCGCGCGTGGTCGATGCCCTGGCCGTCACCACGGTCACCGGCATGCTGGTGGCCACGCTGGGCATGCTGATCGCCAACCGCCTGCTGCCCGAGGCCATGCCCCAGGGCTGGCCGGGCCGGGGCGACATGGAACGCTATTTCTTCTGGGCCACCTGGCTGCTGGCCATGGCGCATGCCTTTGTGCGCAGCGCCCCCGTGGCCCGGGGCCTGCCCAACCCCGCCTGGCGCGAGCAGTGCTGGGCCGTGGCCGCCATGGCCGTGGTGGCCGTGCTGCTGAACTGGCTGACCACGGGCGACCACCTGTTCAAGACCCTGGGCGCGGGCTACTGGCCGGTGGCCGGCGTGGACCTGTTCATGCTGGCCAGCGCCGTGCTGGCCGTGGTGGTGGCGCGCAAGCTCAAGACGCGCGCCGCGCCCGCCATGCCCTCGCGCGCCGCGGAGGTGGCCCATGTCTGAGGGACTGATGGACGCACTGCTGCTGGCCGCCGCCTTTGCCGCCTCGCTGGCCGGCATGGCCTGGTTTGCGCTGGCCAAGGACGTGCACTGGGAGCAGGTGCACGGCGACACGCCCCAGCCCGATGGCAAGGTCAGGCTGCTGCGCTGGCTGGGCGCCTCAGGCCTGGCCGCCTCGCTGGGCCTGTGCCTGGCGGTGGACCATGCCTCCATGGCCTCCCTGGTCTGGATCATGACGCTGGCCGCTGCCGCCCTGGCCATTGCCTTCACGCTGACCTGGCGGCCGAGCTGGCTGCGCTGGCTGCCGGCCTGACGATTGCGCGGGGACCTCTGCGCCCGCCGCAGGCTCAGGCCTGCCTTTTCCTCATCCTGCGGCTGGCCAGATAGGCCATGCCGCACAGCAGCGCCAGCATGCCGCCCTTGCCCAGGCCGGGAACGGCCTGGACATTTCCGGGGCCGGCACCGGGCCCTGGGTCCGTGCCCGGACCGGGGTCGGGATCGGTGCCCGGGCCAGGGTCGGGAGGATCGGCAGCGATCACCTCGATGGACACGGATGCCGGTGCGGCAGCGCTCTGGTGCCCGTCGGATACCGTGAAGGCGAAGGTATCGGGCCCGGAGTAGCCGGCCGCCGGCGTGTAGACCAGCGTGCCCGTCTGGGGATCGAAGCCGCTGATGCCGCCATGGGCGGGGCCCGTGGTGATCTCGAAGCGCAGCGGGTCCGACTCGAAGTCCGTGCCAGCGAGGGTGATGGACAGCGCCGTATCCTGCGGCGTCGTGACGGCTTGCGGCAGCGCCACGGGGGCGGCGTTGGCCGCCATCGCGTTGGAAAAGCGCGAGGTGTCGCCGGTGGAAATCCGGGTGGCGGTCGCCGTGACAGCGGCCTGGTCGCCCGGGGGCATGGCGCCCTTGAACACCAAGGGCGCATGGCCGGAGGCATCGGTGGTCACGGTCTGCGAGCCCAGCAGAACCTTGCCGGCGGCGCGCTCCACCAGCCCGTCGGGCAGCCTGGGCGTCGAGAAATACTCGATGCGCATGCTCTCGTTGGCGACGCTGTCCAGCGTGCCGGACAGGCCGTCGGGCGTCACCGTGAGCAGCACCGGATCGGCAGGATCTCCGTTGGCCAGGCTGGTTCGTGCGATGCCTCCCTCGGTATTGCCGTAGATGGCATTGCCGAGCATGGAGATGCCCTTGACTTCGTCCCCCCGCAATCCCACGCCGAACAGTCTGTTGTGCGCAATCACGTTGGCATGTGCCGCGTCGTCACCGCCGACCAGGGTGTCATGGGCCTTCTGGAAAAAGGAAACGCCTTCCCCATTGGGCAGGGCGGTTCCCTGGGGACTGACGCCCACGTAGTTGCCCTGCACGAGGTTGTTCTTGCCGGCGCCCTGGAACTGTATGCCGGAGGCCTTGCTGCCACCGACGATGTTTCCGCGCACGGTCACCTCGTCCGAATCTTTGATGACGATGCCCCATTGATTGGGCAGCATGGTGCTGGCATCCAGGCTGGTTCCCACGATATTCCCGGCAATCAGGGTATTCGAGTTGCGTGCGGCGTAGTTTCCATTCAATTCAATGGCCGTTTCCTTGTTTCCGGCAACCAGGTTGCCGTCTTCAGGGCCTGTGCCAATGCGATGTCCGCCTTCCGGTGAGAAGAATACGGCAATGCCTGGACCATTGTTGGCAATCATGGCCGTGCCGGCTGCATTGGTCCCGACACGGTTGCGGGTCACCAGCGTGTGCGAGCCGGAAATGGAAATCCCGGATGAACCACCGGTTTCCCTGACATTGCCGGAGACGAGGTTGCTGTCGATCAGCGTGCCGGTAAATCCGGATGCCACGCTGATGCCGTTTCCCTGGTTTCCCAGCGCCACATTGCCGGTGATATCGGTGCCTATGTAATTTCCCTGAATGATGTTTTCTGTACCGGCGCCCGGCCAGGAAAGCCATATTCCGGAATTTTCCGCCGCGGAGATGACATTTCGCCCGCCAATATCGAGACTACCGATGCGGTTGCGGTTGCCGGAGTTGACAAGGATGTTGCTGCGATTGCCCATGGCGACCGTTCCCGATGCGTCAACGCCTATATGGCAGCCCAGCACGGTGTTGCCGTCGCCGGTCACCGCCAGGGCGGTGTTGAAGCCGCCTATCGCCAGACCGCGCACCGTGATGGCGCCTGCCAGCTCGAGCCCTGTACCGAACTCGGAGCTGCCTGCCTGCAGCGTGATCAGGGGGCGGCGTGGCAAGTGGTCCTCATAGCCGGGTTGCGTGCTGGCGTCCACCGTCAGTGATGTGGCGGGTGCAATGGGCTGCATGAGGCTGCCATTCCAGTTGCTTTGGGTGACGATGGTCTGCTCTCCCCCCGCACCGATGTTGAACTCGATGCGGTTGTCGCCCCCTTTGTTGCGGTTGGCGTTGGCGTAGGTGATGGCGTCGCGCAGGGAGCAGGGTCCCAGGCCGGTGCTGGCGCACGGGCCGCTTGCGTCGGCGGCGCTGTCCACCACGACGGTCCATGCATGGGCCGTGGCGACACAGCCTTGCAAGAGCAACGCCAGGGCGAGCAGGCGCAGCGGCCTGCTTGCCGGCCTGGTAGTGAATCGTTGCCTGTATATCCTCATTGCCATTTTTACTTTCCCTGAAAGGGGCTGCCGAAACGCATTCTGGATATTGCGCAATACAGGACGTGAAAAAAGCGCTGGCATTCTGCATGCGCGACGTCTGTGTGCAATATCACAGGGGTGGTCGGAAACGGAGCAGCCTTTGTCGATGAATCAATCCGGCAATGATCTCCAGGGCATCGGAATATTGGTTTAAGAATTTTCTTAAAGTGACAGGAATAATGGCATTTTCAAAGAGATTTGACGATTTTCCGATGGCGGATCGATGTTTGAAATCGCTCTTTGGCGAGGCGGCGTGCAAGAGGTTTCAGCATTAAGAAAATTCTTAGTCCAAATTCGCCCTTTGATTCCTAAGATTCGGCAATGCGCCAGTTTCAAGCTCTCTTGTTTTCTTCCAGATCGACACATCACAGGCTGTGCCTGTCCCTGGCACGGCGTGACTTGATGGCATTTGCACTGGCGATCATGGCCATGCTGGCCTGTGCCGGTCACGGCGGCAGGGACGACGCCGCCCCGGCGACGCCGTCGCGCAGCCTCGGCCATGTGCCCGTGCGAGACATTCAGTTGTTTTTCATGGACCGATGTTTCCTGCTGCTGGACGCTGCGGTGGGGGCCACGCACGCAGCCATCCACACGCAAGCCGGTTATGCCTGGCCGTGGCGCGCCAGCGCAGCGCAGGGCCAGCCCGGGCCGCTCCATTCACTGATGCAGGCAGGCCGGGCGCTTCCCGAATCCCTGTTGCTGCGCAAATCCGCGAACAACGCCGGATGGCTTGCAGGCCGCTGGGAGTCCGCGCGGCAGCTGGTCAGGGCCCATGTCTGGCTGCTGCTGGGGTCCGTGTCGCTGGGACTTGCCTTCATGGCTGTTCTTGCATGGTGCGTGCGCCGGCTGCGCCGCGGCGTGCCGGCTTCGGCCTGGAGCCGGGCAGGCACCTGCGCCGCCGGTGATGCGCTCTGCCGAAAGCTGCTGGACACGGCCCCCGTGGGCCTGGCACTGGTGCGGTGCAGCGATCGCAGCCTGCTGCTGTCCAACGGGCTGGCGCGGCAGTGGGTGTGCAGTGATTCTTCGTGGTTCGAGCATGCCGTTGCCGCGGGCGCGCAGCAGGGCCGGCGCGAGCTGGTGCTGGGAGACGGTCGGCTGGTGGAGGTCAGCACCACGCACACCAGCCACGCAGGCGAGCCGGTGGTTTTTTGCCTGGTCAGCGATGTGACGGCGCTCAGGCAGGTGCAGGCAGCGCTGGTTGATGCCAAGCTGCGCGCCGAATCGGCCAGCCAGGCCAAGACGCAGTTTCTGGCCACCATGAGCCATGAAATACGGACGCCGCTCTTTGGCATCCTGGGAACGCTGGAGCTGCTGGCGCTGTCCAGGGTTCCTTCCGAACAGACACGCTACCTGGGGGCCATGCAGCAGGCATCGGCCTCCTTGCTGCGCATCGTCAACGACAGCCTGGACCTGTCGGCCATCGAGGCGGGCCGGCTGCAACTGGAGGCCCATGCGTTCTCGGCCACCGAACTGCTCGACAGCGTGGCCGCAGGCCTGCTGTCGCGTGCCGAGCAAAAGGGGCTGCAGCTGTATGCCGTCTCCGATGTGAAAACGCCGCCCCTGCTGGTGGGCGATGCCTTGCGGCTGCGGCAGATCCTGGACAACCTGGTGGGCAATGCCATCAAGTTCACGTTCTCCGGCCATGTGGCCATCCGCCTGCAGGTCATGGGAGAGAGCGAGGAAGGCACCGACCTGCGGTTCCAGGTGCAGGACACCGGCATCGGCATCGACCCGGAGCAGCAGCCCTTCCTGTTCGACCCGTACTTCCGTGCCCATGCGGCCACCCAGCAGCAGGTCCAGGGCGCGGGCCTGGGACTGTCCATCTGCCTGCGCCTCAGCCAGGAGATGGGCGGGCGGCTGACGGCCGCCAGCCAGCTGGGACTGGGGACCTGCGTGTCATTCGAGCTGCGCCTGCCGCGCGAGAGCGCGGCAGGCTATGAGGCAGTGCCCAGTCTGTTGCCGCACACCGTCTACGTGGATGGCGCCATTCCGGAAGTCGTGCACAACCTGTGCGCCTGGCTGCGGCATTGGGGCGCCATGGCCCAGCCCTACCGGGACCAGGTGCAGGGTCCCAATGAGCAGGCCGTGCTGGTGCAAGCCTGGCCGCGGTCGCTGCGCCGTCCGCAATGGACGGGCAAATGCGTTCTGGCGCTGGCGCCGGGCGAGAGCCCCCGCGAGACCGTGCAGGCCTGCGTGTGGGAGGCCAGCGCGCCTGGCGTGCCGGCAGTGGGCCATGCGCTGGGCCTGGCCCAGCAGGGCATTGCACCGGGTGCGCGCCCCGACCTGTATGCCGCCGCCGCCCAGGTCCACGAGCCCCTGGGGCTGAGGGTGCTCATCGTCGAGGACAACCCCATCAACAGGATCATCCTGCGAGAGCAGCTGCAGTTGCTGGGCTGCGAGGTCCAGCAGGCCAGCAATGGACAGGACGCGCTGTCCCTGCCCGGCCTGCTCGAATTCGATGCCGTTCTCACCGACCTGCACATGCCGTTGCTGGACGGCCCGGCCCTGGCGCGTGCGCTCAGAAAGCGCGGGTATGTCCGCCCGATCGTCGGGCTGACGGCCAATGCACAGCCGCAGCCGCAGCCGCAGACCCAGACGCAGGCTCAAGAGCAATCGCAAGGGCAGGGGCAGGGGCAGGGGCAGGGGCAGGGCGAAGGACTGCCGGCCGGCTTCGACAGCCTGCTGTGCAAGCCATTCACGTTGGCGGTGCTGCGCACCACCTTGAACAACATCAAGCAAGGCAGGACCTGAACCCATGCTGGCCCCATTCAAAGTACTCATCCTGGACGACCATCCCCTGTGCTGCGAGCACGCGCGCAGCCTGCTCATGGAGGCGGGACTCACGGACACGCACATGGCCTGCAACGCGCGGGAGGCCCTGGAGAAGCTGGGCGACGGCGGATTCCATCTCGTCATCACCGACCTGAAGATGCCTGACATGGACGGCCTGCAGTTCATCGATGAATTGAGCCGGCGCGACCTGCATCCCATGCTCGTGATATCCACCTCCTGCTCGCGCCGGCTGATGAACAGCGTCAGTCTCATGGCCAAGGAGTCCGGCTTTTCCGTCATCGGGATGTTCCAGAAGCCGTTCGGCACGGACCATGTCCAGGCGCTGGTCAGCCAACTCAGGTCCGTCCATGCAAACGAGGGGAAAGCCGCTGCCGGCATCAGGGAGCGGCCGATTTTCGCCAAGGCCCACCTGGTGCAGGCTTTGCAGGAGAAAACCATACAGGCCTGGTTCCAGCCCAAGAAATCCCTGCTCACGGGCCACATCGTCGGCGTGGAAGCGCTGGCGCGCTGGAACGATCCGCAGTTCGGCTTCATGATGCCGGGCTCGTTCATGTCCGCCATCCGGTTCCATGGGCTGGACCATGCCTTGCTGGTGCGGATGATGGAAGATGCCATGTCGGCGCACCTGGCCTGGCGCAGTGCCGGACATGTCGTGCCTGTGTCCGTCAACCTGCCGGTACCGCTGCTGGACGATATCGGCCTGCCGGACGAGTTGCACGGCATGGCGGCCCGGTGCGGCATTGCTGCGGAGAACATCACGTTCGAGCTGCTGGAGGACCAGGCCGTCGGCATACCCGCCAACTACTACATGAGCGCGAGCCGGTTGCGCCTCAAGGGCTTCGGCCTGGCCCAGGATGACTACGGGCGCGGATACAGCTCGATGTACAGCCTCATCTCCACGCCCTTCACCGAATTGAAGATCGACCGGGCCTTCGTGGCCGGTGCGGCAGGTGACGAGGTGCGGACTGCGGCCTTGACGTCGTCGGTGCAACTGGGGCGGCAGCTGGGCCTGACGGTGACGGCGGAAGGCGTGGAGACTACCCGGGACCTGGAGTTGCTGCGCAGCATCGGATGCGATTGCGTGCAGGGCTATCTGCTGTCCGCCGCGGTGCCTGCGGTTGAATTTGCCCTTATGCTGGCGTCCGAACCCCGGCACCAAGGCAACCCCACCTGACCCAAGCACGCAAGGCGTCCATGCCCGACTCCCCGTTCAGCAAGATCACACGCACCACACGCTGGCAGAACCGGGTACTGTTTGGAGCGCTTCCCCTGGCGATCTTCCTCATCGCCGTGCTGCTGTGGGGTTCGGAGAGGATCTTCGAGCAGGAGCAGGGGCGCCTGGCCTTGAACTTCTCCGCCATCGTCGGCTCGCTGCAGGAGCAGGAAATCTTCCTTCGGCGGCTCAAGGGCCGCAACGAGTCCTGGAAAGCGCTGCCGGACCAGAGGATAGCCACCATCGTCGACGTGCCCGCACCTGCGCAGGCGGACTACCGCATGTTCCGTGGCCGCGAGGCCATCGGCGGCATTCCCTTTTCACTGCAATGCTCTGCGCGCGTGGCCTGCGACACGCTCCCGGACCGGCTTTTCTCGCTGGGCAGCTCCCTGGCCGCAGGCTATTCCTCCTTCTGGGCAGGCTCCTACTTCCCGGCAGCCGCTGCCTTCTTCACCAAGGAGGACGGGGCGATCAGCATCGGCGTGCCGGCCATCGACGTGCCCATCGGCAACGAGAGCGTCACGCAGGAAATGTTCGACAGCACGATTGCCGCCGTCAAGGCGCATCTGCGGGCCAGGGCCGCCGATGCCCGGCCGGGCGCCGGCTCCACGGCGCCGGCGCAGGAAATCGTCTGGTTCCGGTCGCCCCAGTTCCCGGAGAAGATGATCGGCATGGTCGCCGCCGGCTTTTCAAGCCATCTCGAAGCCGGCGACGAAGCCGCCACAAGCCCGATCTACGCCGCCATCCTTTTCAGCCGCCAGCGCATCAGCGCCATAGAAAGAACCATCCATACGCTGCCCAGGCATCTTTTCTGGCTGGAGCACCGGGACTTCGGCGTGCTCATGGGCACCGGCCCCGTCCCGCAGGTGGACAACACGGGGATGCAGTACACGCGCAATGGCCTGATCCTCAAGACCGAGGATGCCTCCGGCCGGTGGACCGGCTACTACCAGGTGGACTACGCCACCTTTTTCCAGGGCAGGCTGTTCGCCCCTTCTGCCGGCCTGGTGCTGGCCCTGCTGCTGAGCCTGCTGGCCGGCGTGGCCTATACCCGGTGGTTCAACCGCAAGGTGATTGCGCCCGCGCAGGAGGCGCAGCGGGTCATCGTCGAGAGCAATGAATTCAACAGGACGCTGATCGAAACCGCTCCCGTGGCCATCTGCCTTGTGGCCTACGGCAGCGGGAAAATCATCTTCAGCAACTCGCTGGTGCAGGAGTGGCTGCACTCGGCCGATGGCTACCTGCGTCCCGGCTCGCCGGAGAACAAGGCGGCGCTGGAGGAGATTGTCCATGCCCGGGCCGCAGGCACCATGGAGCGCCTGGTCACCGAGCAGGGCAGGACGCTTCATGTGGCCTATGCGCCCACGCGCTACCTCGGCCAGGATGTGACGCTGTGCATTTTTGCCGACGTCAGCGCGCGCGCGGAGATCGAGAGCAACCTGGAGCGGGCAAGAATCGCGGCGGACGAGGCCAACGAGGCCAAGTCCACCTTTCTGGCGACCATGAGCCACGAAATCCGCACGCCGCTGTATGGCGCGCTGGGCACGCTGGAGCTGCTGGGCATGACCGAGCTCACCCAGCTGCAGAGCAAATACGTGGACCGTATCGAAGCGTCCTCGTCCATCTTGCTGCAGATCATCAGCGACATCCTGGACACCAGCAAGATCGAGGCCGGCCAGCTGCAGCTGGAAAAGGCCCCGTTCAATCCCCGGGAGCTGGTGCAAAACTGCACCAGTTCCTACGCCGCCATGGCGCAGCAAAACGGCCTGCTGCTGTTTTCCTGCGTGGACGCGCAGGTGCCCGAGTCGGTGCTGGGCGATGCGGTGCGCATCCGCCAGATCCTGGGCAATCTCATCAGCAACGCCATCAAGTTCACGGAGGCCGGCCATGTGATCGTCCGCCTGCGCAGCATGCCGGGCACGGCTTCGCAGGCCCGGCTGGTGTTCGAGGTCTGCGACACGGGCGTGGGCATAGAAAAATCCCTGCATGGCGAGCTTTTCACGCCCTTTTATCTCGTCAAGAACAGCAGCCGCACCGCCCGTGGAGCGGGCCTGGGCCTGTCCATCTGCTGGAGCCTGGCCCGGATGATGTCCAGCTCCATCCAGGTCTGGAGCGAGCCCGGCCTGGGCAGCAGGTTCTGGTTCGAGCTGGGGCTGGAGACCGTCGCGCAGGAGCAGGAGCAGGAGCAGGGGCCGGAGCAGGAGGAGGCTCCCGCGCTGCAGGGCGCCCGGATCGCGGTGCGCACCCCCCACCCGGAACTGACGGACAACATCTGCGCCTGGCTGCGGCGCTGGGGCGGCCAGGCCCGCGCGGCGGCAGCCGCCCCGGTGGCGGCCCATGACGATGAGCTGCTGCTGGACGTCCTGCTGCCGGCGGACAGCCCCGCGCCGCAGTGGAAGGGGCGGCACCTGAACCTGTCCTCGCCGGACAACCGGGGCATCGACGGGCACAACGTCCTGAGCATCGGCCAGGGCATTGCCCAGGTGCTTGGCGGTGCGCAGCGCTCTGCCAGCGCCGGCACCGATCTGCCCCTGTTCGACCTGCGCGTGCTGGTCGCCGAGGACAATCCCGTCAACCAGGTGACGCTGCGCGGCCAGCTCGAGAGCCTGGGCTGCGAAGTCACGGTCGCCGACGACGGGGAGGAGGCGCTGGCGCTGTGGGACATCAGCCCGCACGACCTGGTGCTGACGGATGTGAACATGCCCTACCTCAACGGCTACGAACTCGCCGAGCGGCTGCGTTCGGAGGGGGTTGCCTGCCCCATCGTCGGCGTGACCGCCAATGCCATGCTGGACGAGGAAAACCGCTGCCTGAACGCCGGCATGAATGCCTGGCTGGTCAAGCCCATCCAGTTGCGCACGCTGGTCCGCACCCTGGAGAAGTTCGCGCCGAGAAAACGCCTGCGTCCGGCGCCTGCCCAGGCCGGCGCTGCGGCGGCGGACATTCCCCCGCCCCCGGCCCTGTCGGAGCCCAACGTTTTGCAGACGCACAGGCAGGTCTTCGTGCAGTGCATGAACGACGACATAGAAATGCTGGCCCGCGGCCTGCAGGAGCGCCGGCCCGACCTGGCCGCCCAGGCCCTGCACCGCATGCGCGGCGCCTTGCTGCTGGCCAGGATGCAGGAGCTTGCCGCCCGCACCCAGGCGCTGGAGGAGCGGCTCCTGAACGGCGCCCCGGAGCCCGGCCTGCAGGCCGCGCTGTCAGTCCTGCTGGACGACCTCCTGGCCGACCTTCGCGCCATGATGGCGCAATTGCCCCAGCCCTAACCCTTTGCTTGCGATCCCATGAAACTGAAACTGCGCATTGCTGTCGTGGACGACCACGCCGTGGTCCTGCTTGGCGTCAAGGACTTCCTGGAGCAGGACCCCAATCTCCAGGTCGTGGCCACGTTCGATACCCCGTCGTCCTTGATGGAATACGCCAGATCGAACCCCCTGGACGTGGTTCTGACCGACTACTCCATGCCGGGCGATGACCTCTACGGAGACGGCCTGCGCTACGTGGACTACCTGATACGCCATTTCCCGCACATCAAGGTGCTGGTGCTGACGACCGTCTCCAATCCCATGATCATCTCGGCCCTGTATGACGCGGGCGTCGCCGGCGTGCTGCTCAAGGAAGACCCGCTCAGCCAGATCATGGCGGCGCTGCAATGCGTGCGCCTCAACACGCGCTACTACTCGCCCTCGTTCCAGGCAGGCACGCCCAGGCAGGAGAGGACGGTTTTCCTGAGCGAACGCGCCAACAACCTCTCGCCGCGCGAATTCGAAGTCCTCAGGCATTTCGCCAAGGGGGAATCCATCACGGAAATCGCCGCACGCCTGAGGCGCAGCGTCAAGACCGTCAGCCTCCAGAAGAACTCCGCCATGCGCAAGCTGAACGTGGACAGCAACCAGGACCTGGCCGCCTTCTGCGCCGAGCACCATCTCTTCGACTGACCGGCCTGCGGGCTGCACCAGCCGGTCAACCTTCCAGCGCCTGGCCTTGCGCCTGGCTGCCGCCCTCGGCGTCCACCTCGCCCAGGCGATAGTGCGGTTCGGACGGCATCAGGCGAAACCCCAGAAGTGCCCCGCGCCGGCTTGTCTTCATCGCCAGGGGCGCCTGGCAATGCACGCAGCCATAGTTCACGAAATTGGCATCCTGCTCCAGCGAGTAAAAGCGGAACCTCAGTCCGGGGTGGGGCTTGGACAGGGATGTATTGCTCAGCAATTCGTAGCATGGGTCGCACAGTTTCTGGATTGTTTTCGGCTGCATTTCTGGAAATAAAACGGATCGATATACCGCTGTCCAGTCTTGCCAGAACCTGCGCAACCCAGGTTAAGACGATTCTTATCGTCGGCTGTCATATCCGTTGCAATGAATGCCGCCGCCGGCGGCAATCCGGCAGTTTCTGCCGCTGTTGCAACACTTGGTTACTTCCTTGACCCATCTCAAATCCCCCAGGCGGCGGCGCCGATACGCTTCGGCCCATGAATCGCCACGGCTTGACTTGGGTCAGCCTGGCCTGGCACGCAGGCATTCCATGCCGATACCGCGTGCGCACACAACAGCGGCGCCCTACGCCGCACAGGAGATGCATCAATGCACATCGGCCAACGTTTCTGGCGCCGCCAAGGGCTGGGCACCAAACTGTCCATCACCAATTTCGTCTGGGTCGCCTCCATCCTGGGCCTGCTGGTCCTGGGCATTGCCTGGGATGTCAGCAAGTCCCTGCAGTCCAGGATGAACAGCGACATGCAGCAGGGCATACGGACGCTGTACAACTTCATCGAGTCCAACGACAAGGAGCTGCGCCAGCGCACCCAGTTCCTGGCCGACAGCCTGGCGCACAGCCTGCAGGGCACGCTCAGCCTGGACACCGGCGGCAGCGAGCCGGTGCTGAGCCTGGACGGCCAGCCGCTCAACGGCAACGATGCGCAGCTGCAGGCTTTCACGCGCAGCACCGGCGCCGTGGCCACCGTGTTCGCGGCGCAGGGGCAGGGCGACTTCGTGCGCATTGCCACTACCCTGAAGAACGACAAGGATGACAAGGGCGCGGCCGTGCTGGGCAGCCGCCTGGACCGCGCCCACCCCGCCTACGCCGCCATCCAGGCCGGCCAAAGCTACATGGGCCTGGCCCATCTGTTCGGCCGCCAGTACATGACGCACTACCGCCCGCTCAAGGACGCGGCGGGTGCCACCGTGGGCATTGCCTTCGTGGGCCAGGACTTCTCGCAACTGCTGGAGCACTTCAAGGACTCCATCCGCGCGCTCAAGGTCGGCCAGACCGGCTACTACTTCGTGCTCAACGCCGAAGACGGCCCCCAGCGCGGCCAGCTGGTGGTGCATCCCGCCATGGAGGGCAAGAACATCAGCGAGTCCAGGGACGGCGACGGCCGTTTCTTCATCCGCGACATGCTGGACCGCAAGCAGGGCAGCATCGCCTATCCCTGGACCAACCCGGGCGAGGAGCAGCCCCGCGACAAGCTGGTCGTCTTCAGCCACTACGCGCCCTGGAACTGGGTCATCGCCACCAGCGCCTACGTGGACGAATTCGTCTCCGAGACCCGCAGCCTGATCCTGCAGTTCGCCCTCATGGGCCTGGGCGCCGTGCTGCTGCTGTCGGCCGCGTGGTTCTGGCTCATCCGCCGCATGATCGTTCGCCCCTTGAAGCAGGCCAGCCACATGGCCTACGCCATTGCCGATGGCGACCTGACCGTGCGCATCGCCAGCGACCGCCATGACGAAATCGGCCACCTGCTGGAAGCCATGAACACCACCAGCACGGGCCTGACCCGCGTGGTCGGCAGCGTGAACGAACAGGCCCACAGCGTGGCCCTGGCCAGCGCGGAAATCGCCCAGGGCAACCAGGACCTGGCCGCCCGCACCGAAAGCGAGGCCAGCGCGCTGGAGCAGACGGCCGCCGCCATGGAAGAGCTGGGCTCCACCGTGGCCCACAACGCGGACCACGCGCAATCGGCCGACCGCATCACGCGCGAGGCCCAGCGCGTCGTCACCGAAGGCGGGCAGGCCGTGCGCAAGGTCGTGCAGACCATGCAGGGCATAGACGCCAGCAGCAAGAAGATTGCCGACATCATCGGCGTCATCGACGGCATTGCCTTCCAGACCAATATCCTCGCCCTCAACGCTGCCGTGGAAGCTGCCCGGGCGGGCGAGCATGGCCGCGGCTTTGCCGTGGTGGCCGAGGAAGTGCGCGCCCTGGCAGGCCGCAGCGCCGAGGCCGCCAAGGAAATCAAGCAGCTCATCAGCCACAGCGTCGCCGAAATCCACACCGGCAACCAGGAGGCCGCGTTTGCCGGGGAAACCATGGAACAGGCCATGGAGGAAATCCGCAAGGTCACCCAGCTGATATCGGACATCAGCCACGCCAGCGCCGAGCAGAACAGCGGCGTCGCCCAGGTGGCCGAAGCCATCACCCACATCGACCAGACCACGCAGAAAAACGCCGCCCTGGTCGAGGAAATGGCCGGCGCCGCCGCCGGCCTGCGCCACCAGTCCGATCAACTGGTGCGCGTGGTCTCCATCTTCAGGCTGCCGGGCGGCAGCAATGCCCAGGCGCAGGCGGCGCCCCGCGCACCGTCGCTGGCGCCCGGCGCGGCCAAGGCATCTGTGCCCCAAGCCGCCCCGCCTGCCGTTGCCAAGCCTGCCACCCCGGCCGCGTCGGCTGCCTCGGCAAAACCGGCTGCCGCCAAGCCCATCGCCATGGCCTCCACGGCCGATGACGACTGGGACAACTTCTAGGCGCCGCGCCCGCCTCAGTCGTGCCGCGCCATCAGGTCACGGCGGCGGCGCTCGTAGTAATGCCGCTGGCACTCGGCCGCCTCCTGCCAGGCCTGCCTGTCTATGGCCTCCTGCACATGGTCCGGCAACGGCCGGGGCGCAGCCGCAGTCGCCAGCATGGCCTCCATCCCCTCCAGCGGCGCAAAGCCCAGGCAGGGCAGCTCGAATGGCAGCGCGGGCTCCTGCGCATTGGCAAGAATGGCCCCCAGCGCCCAACGTGCCATGCGGTCAAAGAACCCGTCAGGGTGCCCATGGTTCCAGTACCGCGCCATCTCCGGCCCCGCAAACCGCATGGCGTCATAGGCATGCCTGGGGTTGTGGCGGGCCAGCTCCACCACCTCGCTGAACCAGATCTCTCCAATCCCATAGTGCTCATGCCCGCTGTTCATGCGCGGCGGCACAAACCACTGAATGCGCTCCCCCTTCGCATTGCGCCGTGTGAAAGACAGGTCATCGCAGGTGCGGATGCGGCGCAAGACCTTGGGCGCAGGCCCCGGGATCAGGCTCTGGGGCGGGTGCATGGCATCGTGCCCGGGCTTGGTCTTGTACTTGGGTTTGCTGTCTTTGGCCGGGGCATCCACGCCAGTCAACACCTTGCGCTGCACCCAGCGCCTGAAGGGCTTGGCCTCAGGTGATGGGCTGGCTTGAATCAGCGCCTGCAGGCCGTTCGCATTGACAGCTGCCAAGGCTTGGCGCCTGGGCATGCGGCCGGGCTCGCTGGCAAGGCGGACGGTGCAGCGGTGGTCTTCAGCGAGCTTGCCGATGGCCAGCTTGTGGCGGGAGATTCCCAAAGCTGTGCACACATCCTTGGCCATGAACCAGGTCCACGCCGTTCCTGCGGAATGTGCGGATCGGGATGTCGCCGAAGTGGAGGGTTTGGGGAGTGGTGTCGTCTGCAGGGATTCCACGGACGGACGGGGTCTGCGTAGCCATGACTGGCCTCCTATGATTCGTTGGACTACCAACTTCGCCTCCTGTTGAGAGAGGCGGCCGGGTGCTTCAACACGGTCATAGGGCCGCCCGCAGATTTCCCCCGAAGGGTCTTGTATAGCTGCGCGCCACCCGGCCATAAGCAAGCCTTGCCCCGGAGCTCGAGGCAAGACGAAACGTATGGACGAAAAAAAGCCACTGGACTTACGGGAGTGACTTCCGCCTATGAGGTGTGTTGAGCACCGGGGAGGATCGTAGCAGGTGTGGGCGTGCGGGAGCTGCCCAAAGCTGTTACGTAGGCGTGCTGGATGGAGGGTGCAGGGACGTGTTGAATGAGTGGCTTTGCAGTGAATTGCGAGGGCAACGTTTAGTTGTTCAAGGCCTGTGCGTCAGCAGTAGGCCACCGCACACGTCCGAACGACGGCCTCAGGCTGGTTGACGACGTTCGGCGGAAACAACCAGACGACGGCTATCGACCCAAAGCAGTTGGTCAAGTGCCTTACCCAACGCATGCTTTGCAGCGCAAGCGGAAGTGACTTGCCCTCCGCCGAATGTAGGGTTACTGGCGCTTGGCCCACATTTGTGAACATACCTGCCGTCCTGCCGACGGTTTGGCCTCTGTGTACATCGTTGCCAAACAGGTATGCTCACTGGGTGCCCTCTAAATCCATCTACATCGCGCTGTGCAAGCGCGCCACAGCCTAGTCCAATAGTCATGTCTGTTCCTGCTGACGAAGTCCTAGCCCCAACTAACGAATTTTCTGGCACCGCCGACATCGGCAATGAGGGCATCAAGAAGCACTTTAAGAAGAGCGAGGCGCACGAGCCGCTCTTTGAACTCGTGTGGAACGGTTTTGACGCAAAGGCCGAGCGCGTTTACGTGGATATTTACGAAAACGATCTGAACGGTATCGACCGTGCCACCGTTCTAGACGATGGAATAGGCATCGACTACACCACGCTAAAGGCAACGTTTGGCCAGTTCAACGAATCATCCAAACAGGCCGACCCATCGCTGCACGGTTCGCACGGTCGCGGCCGCCTGGCATTCCACGTTATCTGCCGAGATGCCACCTGGTTCACTCGGTCTACAAAGGGTGACGCCCGCATATCAGTTGAAGCCCAATCCATCAAGCATTACAAGGGGCATCACGTCAAGGCTGATGAGCAACACCCCAAGCTGGCGAACAAGCTCCATGGAACCGTAGTCGAGCTGAGGAACTTTACAAAGATTTTACCGAGCTCAGAGATTTTGCGAGAGAGATTCTCAGCTGAATTCGGCTGGTTCCTGGCTGTCCGCGAGAGCAAGGAACTGCGTGTCAACGACGTGCTTATTGCGGTCCCGAGGAATGAGATAACGAAGCGAACCATAAATGTTCGCGACTATGACTTCGAGGTGCAGGTGATCCGCTGGGACAAGAAACCAAGCTCTGAGAAGTCTTACATTTACCTGTTCAACTCTAAGAATGAACTGGTCTATAAGGTGCTCAGCACCTTGAATAATAAGCCAGGCTTCTTCACGACGGTGTGCGTCACCTCTGCGTGGGCAGATTCATTTTCGCCAACCGCGGATCTGTTCAACCTAGAAGCGAACAGCCTTACGTCTTTGGCTTGGAGAGGGCTGATTCGCCAACTTAGCGCCCTGACCGAAGAAGTCTACGAGGACTTCTTGCGCAAGAAAGCCGAAACTGTAGTGGACGGCTATATCCGTGATGGATACTTCCCTACCTACGCAGGCTTGCCCGAGAGCGAAAGGGAATGGCGACTCAACAACTCACGAACCCTCGTCAAGGAAATCTATCTTGCAGATCCACAGGTCTTCAATGGGAGCAAGAAGCAAATCAGGGTCATCATTCGTCTGATTGACCGCCTGGCAATCTCAAATGAAAACGATGCTCTTCTTGACGTCTTGAATGGTGCTTTAGACCTTTCTCCAGAAGCCGTCCATAAGCTCAGCGAACAACTGCGCCAAACTTCTTTCGAGAACATCGTCTCCACCATCGAGGTGCTACAACGTCGATCCACTGCTGTTCAGAAGCTGAGAGTGGTCATGAACGAGCACTATCGAGAGGTGCTTGAGACGCCCGATCTGCAGCAAATTATCGAAAACAACACTTGGCTCTTCGGTCCGAAGTTCGAAACGCTCGGCGCAGAAGAAGACACGTTTACCAAGATTGCCAAGTCTTTGAGAGACAAAGCCATCAAAAACAATGCGATCGATGAGGCGGACGTGGAGGACAGCACTGATGTCGCGGGAGCACAGCGGCAAGTGGACCTGTTCTTAGCAAGAAAGTACCCAACCCACGACTCACGCGGCCAGTCGATCTACAAGTGCACCATCATCGAGATAAAGCGACCGTCCATCGCGCTGAACACCAAACACCTGAGACAACTGGAGGACTACGCGCAGATCATCAAGCGCTTTCCCGAATTCTCGTCTGAGAGGGCGCACTTTGAGCTCATCCTCGTCGGACGGAAGATTTCCTCTGAGGACACGCTGATTCAGGGGCGAAAAAACGATCTCATTGATCGTGGAGAGATGGGACTCATCGCCGAATTACCCCGCATGAAGCTGTACGTGATGGACTGGTACACGCTGTTGGACTCGTTCGACTTGTCGAACGACTTCATGCTCGAACACCTAAAGTTGCGGCGTGCCGAGTTTGCTGGCGAGTCTAAAGAGAAGTTGATTGCGGAACTGCAGCAGCCACACTGAAGAGCCAGTTTTATGTTAGCCACCGTCTGAAAGACAGGTTCTGGTCGTCGCAGACAGTCAGCCTCTTGAAGCGAGTGGCAACAGCCAGCCTGCGGCGGAACAAGCAGGCATCGCGGCCAACTATTCCTGACCAGTAATAGCTCCTCGCTGCAGACTTTTGCAGGCACGTATCAGACACTCCGCGTCCAGTGGTAGCGAACCGTTCCATGCAAGATGATTTAATATTAATAATACCTTTGATTATGTATCTTCGTGAGTTCGCCACCAGAGCAAAACGAATGGCTTATTCGATCAAGTAGAGAAAAAAGCTGTTTTTCCATCTCGAAATAATCATTTCGCGGCGCCGTATAAATTGTTATCCCCACTCCAGTCATGTGATCGCGAACACGCCGTTGATGCTCTTTGTAACTAAATCCACCGGGTGTCCCTATGCTGCATCTTTCGTTTGATTCATCAATTATTTCATTGACTTTATTAAGAAATACATTATAGTCATTGGATACGGTTGTTTTGCCGACTCTTGATAGGCTAAATATTTTTCCATACAGAAATAATATATCAAAATGCGAGCGTGAAAGACGATCTCTTTTATCCAGTTCTGCTTCAATGTATTCAGTAAATACTTTTAGATGCTCAATGTGATTTGTTAGTGCGGCATTGCTGGATGAATTAAAATAGCTAAGTAATGCTACAAATATTCCACCCATCGTTGCTATAGCGACACCAAAGTCAATAGCCGCCTTAGCCGTTGATGTGGCTGAGCCGATATACCCAAAGAATCGACCCACGCATTCACTATTGAAGCAAATATCTTGCAGATACAGCTCTTTATCAAAAATTGTAAGAATGACAATAACTACTGCAAACCCTATCCCAACTATTAGAATCAAAGCAAGCGTGCTGCCTAGGACTAGCAGGCTCCTAGGTTGGTTGTGTAACATATTTTTAAAGCTATTCATATTTATTCTTTGGTTTTAATTTCCGAAGTTGCTCCCTCAATTCGTGAGCCTTATTAGGAAAGGATCTCTTTAAAATAACAAGGCGCTGACTCGCTACATGCCATCTCTTATGAAACCAATAGGTATCTTGATAACCTGGTTTAGCGCTATCTTTCAATAATCGAGCCACTTGATTTTCGGCTCGCTCGATGTCTTTATGGGATGGCAACGGTGTCACACGTTGCAAGCGCTCAAGTAGAAATTTATGCTGAGTATGCCCAACCCGTCTTAGTTTGTTGATGCGGCCAAGGCATCTATTAAAATCTCTGCGATAGGCGCGAGAAGCGCGATAGCCTGGGGTTGATGCAAGAAGCTCAAGATTTTTAACCGATGCTCTAATACGCTTTGGTTCGTCAGGTGGGAGCCGAGGTTGGCCAAAATCGACGCGCAGGCCGTGCACAATCAATGGTTTCATGCCAGCATTTTGAACTCTTGTTTTGTTTTTATTTAGAGGCAGGCCGACCTCATCCAGCATGCTTTCAACTTTACGAAGTGCGAAAGAGAAGTCGTATTGCGCAATACGGCTAGATATGGTTATGTCATCTACCAGTCTCGTGTATCGAAGCCCTTTATGGCGCAAATTTTTGACTAAAAGTCCTTCGTTGGAGTATAAGCACAAAGTTGCCAAATAACTTGATGTGAGTGCCCCTTGTACGACATGATCTCCACGACAACATAGATTTGCCAATACTTCGGATACATCGTCGCTAAAATTTAGAAATTTTGAGAAAATTTCTATAACTCTGCTTTTATGAATATTATCGAAAAAATCTTTGATATCTACAGATAATATACTTTTAGAGTCGCAGTGCTGTCTTGCGCAATTGACGTAATCTTTTTCTGCCGCTGGAGATGTGGATAAATCGTCGTTAGGGATTGAGCCAAAGACATGATCAGGCCATATGATGACGTGAGGATTGGAAAAAATCCGTTTGTTTAATCTGCGTTGAATTTTTCTTATCAGATGGTGTGGATTGTGAACAGTACGTTCTGATCCATTTGCCTTGGGAATAACTCGCTCTTGATATCGCTCGCTCACAGACAACGCTAGCGCTTGTTCGATTTCGCTAGCAGTAATGTCTAGAGCTCTGCACAACGCACTGATTGTGGCGATCGTGCCTTTAGAGACCTTCACAGGTTCCAGTCGTGGCGTGTGATGCACATCCGTCTCCCAGGATGAGATCAAAGTGGTTTGGCCAGCCCATACAACAGGGCTCAGGTAGACGTGATGCTTCCACTGACGAGTCGTTGGCAACAGCCACGTCCACCATGGCCAAACCCTGCGACTAACTCTCTTCGAGGAAGAGACGGACGGTAGATCCCTCTCCCCACAAGCTGATCGGCGCGAAAGCCTATCAACGTCTGTTTCCAGACTTATCCAACAACTCTGATTCGTCAGTTGATGCAAGTGAGCGATACGCTCACGCTATGCTTGAATTGTATCGCCTTGAAACAGTGAGTCAATAGCTGCATATGGCTTTGCACCCCAAGTAGCCGAAGTGCGTATAAACCCTATAACCTAGACGCACGTCTTGGCTGTCACGAACGACCGCTCTTGGCTGTGAATTCAACCGGCCGATCTTGGCAGAAGGCAGCAACCGCAGCAAAGCCGACACCTGACGGCAAAGGTCGAACGGCTGCAGCGGTTAGTGGATTCACCCGGCCAACCCAACACATTCGTCAAACCTCAACCGGCTTGAGTCGCTTTACAGCGCCCGCACCGGAATGCAGATGTCGCAGCAGAACTCCCCGGTCTCGGCATCCATGGCGGAGGCCGCAGAAAACATCTCAAAGCAAGGCCGGTCGTCGCATTGCATGCCGCTGGACGGCATCCATTCGCGCGTCAGCCACATCCAGGCGTTGGCCAAGCCCTCGGGTTTTCCTTTGAACCTTGCCACGGCGTAGCGTCCGCCCGGCAGGGTTTGGGTATCCACCTGGCCGCTGGCGACGAAATGCGCGGGGACTTCCACGCAGGCGTCATAGCGGCATTTGTTGGCGGGTGTGAGAGAGGGGTCGTCATAGCCTATGCCGTAGCACGTTTGGTCGCTGAGGCCATTGGAGTGCATCCACGGCGCAATGGTGCCTCGCCAGAATTGGCCTATGGCTGGCCCATAGGGGCCGATCAAGCGTTGATAGGCGACATGTGCTTTGGGTAGATCAATGATGCGTACGTCCATGGCGATTTCTTCCTTCAGGTGACAAGAGCCCTGAGGTTCGCCGAACGCGCGCGGGTCTTCCTGATGGAGATTGCCGAAGACCTGATCAGGATTGCTCTGCTGGCTGCCTGGCGGCTGTCCGATGGCGGCCGCCTGGGTTTTCAGCCGCTCAAGCGTGGTGGAGCGCCAGGCCGATGGCGTGCAGCCAAACTTGAGCTTGAAGGCGCGCGCAAATGCTTCGCCCGATTGGAAGCCGGTGGCCAAGGCGGTTTCAAGCACGGTTTCCTTGCTGCCGCAGGACAGCCGGAATGCCGCTTTCTCGAGCCGTCGGCGCTGGGCATAGCTGCCCAGCGTTTCTCCCATCCATGCCGCAAAAATTCGGTGAAAGTGAAAGCGCGAGAAATTGGCGATGTCGGCCAGATGTGCGCCATCCAGAGGCTGATCCAGGTGGGCATCGATGTAGTTGAGCACGCGATTGATCCGTCGCGCGTACTCGGCGCGGGATGCCTGCTCGGAAGGCTTGTTCGTCATGGTCGTTGTTCTTCAAATCACCGTGCATGCGGCGATGGGGCCTGCCTGTCAGCAGGGGGCGGATGGAGACAACCAGCCGGCGCAGCTCTCGTCAGGCCGGCGCCTTGCCTTTCACCCACAACCCAAACTCCTTCATCACTTCCACCACGGGCTTGAGCCGCTCCCCATCCTGGGTCAGCTCGTACTCCACCTTGATCGGCGCCGTGGGGTAGACCGTGCGCTTGACCAGGCCCGCTTCCTCCAGCGCGCGAAGGTCCAGGGTGAGGGAGCGTTGGGAGATGCCGGGCATGTCGCGGCGCAGGTCGTTGAAGCGCCGGGGGCCGTCGATGAGGTAGGAGGCGAGGAGCAGCCTCCAGCGGCCGCCCAGCAGGCGCATGGCTTCTTCCACGGAGCAGCCGGAGATGTTGGATTTCATAGCACATTCATCATAGGCAGGCGGCAGGTATATTTTTTTAACCTATGGGCAGTTTTATTGCCTTCTTCCAGATTTATCCCTGGTGCATGACATTGGCCAGGGGCTGTGCCTGAACGCGCAGGCCCCTTGTTCCATCACCAGAGAAATTCCATGAAGCTGTATTACCTGCCGGGCGCCTGTTCGCTGGCGCCGCACATTGTCCTGAACGAGCTGGGGCTTGATTTCAAGCTGGTCAGGGTGGACCACAAGACCCACCAGACGGAAGACGGCAGGGAGTTCCGTGCGCTCAGCCCGTTCGGCTATGTCCCCTTGCTGGAGTTGGACGACGGCAGCCTGCTGCGGGAAGGGCCCGCCGTCCTGCAGTACCTGGCGGACCTGGGGCCTGCGTCGCTTCTGGCGCCGGCCCATGGCAGCCTGGAGCGCTATCGGCTGCTGGAGTGGCTGGCCTTCCTGAATTCGGAGATCCACAAGGGCTTCATCCCGCTGCTGTATGCAGTGGCGGCGGGAAAGTACGGCGTGGAAACGGCCAAACCCAAGCTGGAGCAGCGGTATGCCTGGGTGGATTCGCAACTGGCCGGCAAGCGCTACCTGATGGGCGATGGCTTCACCGTGGCCGATGCCTATCTGTACGCGCTCACGCAGTGGGGGCAGGCGTCGTGGCTGGAGTCGGTCTACAAGACGAGCATTCGCTTCGATGGCCTGGAGCATCTTGCCGGCTGGTATGGGCGGATGCGGGAGCGGACTGCCGTGCGCCAGGCGCTGCGGGCGGAAGGTTTGCGATAGGGCCGGTGGCCGCCACGCATGCGGCCACCACGCACTTTGCTGCGTCATGGCAAGCAGCCCGCGCCTTGCGGCCTTGAGGGTGCCCAATGCAAATCGTCTGACGTGAAGTGACGTGATGTGGACGTGACGGATCACGCCAAGGTTTCAAGGCTCACGGCCACGATGACGGGGGCAGGCTCCGTGTTCACGAGGCGCAAGGCCTGGTTTGGCTGTCCGTCTCCGCGTGCGCGCTGAACCGTCACACCCATGGCCTGCACGGTGTCAGCCTCATCCAGCGTCTGGCGCAGCGAGGCGGGGATCGGCGCTGCGGCAGTGAAGTCGAAGCGGGGTTTCAACGCGACGTAGAAAGTTGACACACGGCACGCCATCAGTCCGCCAGGCCCGAAGAACACGCCTGCATCCGGCACCAGGCCGCGACCCAGCGCCACCATCGAGGCGTCGTACCAGCTGCCGGGGTAGATCGGCACTTGGTCCCAGCATTCAGAGGTGATCGTCACCGTCTCCAGCGAAGCGGCGGGTAGCGCAAGGACGCGGCCGGAAGCGTCCAGGGCCTGCAGGGAAGCCGGAGCCTGCGGCCCTGCGCCGGATGTGTCGTTGAGATTCAAGCGCAAGGTGCCGGGGTTTGCGATCGTGCCGACAGCCACTGCTGCGCTCCACTCCGACGAACTCTTGGGCAGTGTCCAGATCGGTTTCCACTGGAGGTAGCCGGTCTCGTACACCTTGGTCCATCCCACCGGAGTGGGCGAGTATGCAGGTTCGCCTGGAGGCGTTGCCATCTTCTGCATGGCGCCTGCAAGCATCGACTGATAGGGAAATTTGCAGGCTTCGAGTACCTGCAGAAAGGTCTTGTATCCCTGCGAAAAGCTGCGCCCCGACGCTTGGTACAGCGCGCCATTGGCAGCGGACTGGGGCACCGTGTCTGCAAAGAGAAACTGCGCGTCGGCCATGGTGCCGGTCACTGGATCCGGCCAGTTCCACGCGGTCACCGGCATCAGCATCTGCCCCCGCACCAGCGGCGCCGAAATGGATGCCGAGCGCTTGAACACCATGCCGGTTTTCGGCCCGCTCGATACGCTTGGGGCCCTTGGGGGCGGAGGCACCAGATCAGCCAGGCCGCCGAGGAACTGATGGATCACGTTCATGAACGCTGTCTCCGGTTGACGGGGGTGGGCGGGGTGGGCAGGACCGGCCGCGGCGTCCCGCCCACCCGCTGGTCTTCAGGTCAGTGGATGCCCGGGAAATCAACGATCACGCCGATGATTTGCGGGTTCACCGAGGTGCTGCTTCCCTTGAAGGTATTGGCCTGTGCGGTGCTCTTGGTGTACTCGGACTGGTGACCGCCCGTGCCACCGAAGGTGAAGGGCCCGATGCGCACACCCGCGCTGGCCTCGAAGGCCTGCTTGTTCTGCTGGTAGGTGTTGGCGCTCATCGTGATCTCGAACGAAGGCTTATAGACGACCAGCAGCTCGGACACCCGTGCCGCGACGATGCCGTTCGGGCCGAACAGGGAGCTCGATCCCGGGCCACCGTTGGCCACCCACGGGGCGACGATGGTGTAGCCCTGGCCGCCCGGCCCCTGCTGGGCCTTGGCCAGTTCGCTCATGAAGCCGCCCGGGTACCAGTCGCCCGGATTCACCTTCACGCGCGTGGAGGACTCGCAGCTGATCTTCACTGCCGAACTCGAGTCCTGGTTGAACAGGTCGGACTTGCTCCAGCCGCCCGATGCGTTGACGCTCCAGAAGAAGTTGCCAACGCTGGTCGAGCCCTTGGCAAACGAGGACTTGAAGTCGCTGCTCGACTGCGAAGATTTCATCGCGATCGAGAACGCGCCTGCACTGCCATTGCTGAGCGCTGCGCGCCAGTCCGCGCCCGTCGTGTCGATGTGGAAGTCCGGCTGCCAGCGCAGGATGCCCGAGCCATCCGGCACCTTGGTCCAGCCTGCCGGTGCGTTGTTTGAGGCAGGGTCGCCCGACGGAATCTGCATCATGTCGATGGCGCGCTGCAGATCGCTGGGCATGCTGGCCCGCTCCAGCTCCATCTTCATCTTGACCGCCTGGTTGTAGGCGTTGGTGGCCGCCTGGATGGCGGCAACGTAGGCAGCAGCCTCCGGCGCGTTATTGAGCCAGGTGTTGATGTCAGGGTAGCGGGCTGCGAATATCAAGCCGCCGTTCTGCTTTGAACTCAGGTAGAACTGGTTCATGTCGCTGTTGGCCTTGGCCATCGCATTGCTTTTCTGGACGCACAGGTTGGCCAGCTCCGTCTGATTGGCCTGCTGCTCGGGGCTGACCTTGAATGTCAAGTGACCAAAGATCTGGCGGACGGCGTCGAAGAGCGTCGCATCGAGGCTGCCGTACTGGCCGATCGCGGACCACTGCGGCATGCCGCTGACGATCTGATAGGCGGCCGGGTCCCATTGCCCGGTCGGAGCCGTGCCCCAGCTGAAGTCCTTGGGGGTGCCAAGCAACTGGAAATTCGGGGTGCCGAGATTATCGACAAGGGCGTTGTACAACTGGCTGAACATGGCTTGATCTGACATGGCGTGCAATTCCTGAAATTGAATGGATAGGGAGCGACATGAGGTTTGAAGTCATGAACGCTTTTCTTTGCCAATGAGAATGATTGCCCGGTATTGGGCCTAAGGCATGGGGTGCTTGGGAGAAATCGCAGGGGGTGACCGCGAAGAATGATTCATGGCGGGATACTCCTTTGAGTTGCGTGCAAGGATCCGACACGTGGGTGCCGGGAAGATGCCTCGACGGATGCGGACCGTAGAGACGAAAAAACTAAAAGGCGAAGAGACTAAAAGGCGAAGAGATATGAGCCTCTGCAGTTGTTCAAGGCTCGCGCGGATATTCCATGTCAACCGCACAAACCTCAAATGCAATGGTGCCTGCTGCAGCCGCCATAAGGAGATTGCTCACCCTCCGGTTGATCCAAAGTCGCGAAAGTCAATGTCCGAGATTTGTTGTGCTCATCATGCCCAATTGCACCAGGAGGGTGGAATACTTCCAATGTCGTATTCGGTGGGTACGGACAGGCGATGCACGCTGGCCTGGATATCAGGTGTCGCCGCCATTGCGAGTTGCCGTTGGCGCGAATGTCTGCAACTGGGCGGTGCTTGTCAGGCCCAGTTTGCGCAGAATGTTTTCGCGATGCTTGCGCACGGTCAAGTCGCTGAGGTAAAGCGAACGTGCGATCTCCTTGCTGGTGTGTCCCGCCAGCACGTGCGCCAACACCTCCTGCTCGCGCGGAGACAGAGGGAGCGGTGAGCGGGCAGCGCTCAACCAGCCTTGCCGCCTGGCATGCGTGACGAGTTCTACGGCATTGCGCAGGCCCAGCCGTGTACACATATTGCTGCGGTGCTTGCGTACCGTGTGTTCGCTGATGCCCAGCGTGTGCGCAATGTCCTTGCAACCAAGGCCTTTGGCCATCGCTTCGAGTACATCGATTTCGCGCGCAGTGAGTGCAGACGCGATGACTTCATCTGCTGTTGGATGCTCAGCATCGAGATGGCATTCGCTATTTGCCAAAGCTATTTCCGATATGTCCATGGTATGTCTCCCATTTTCTATGTGCCGATGCCATAGGGCTATTCCACGCCGAAGCCTCGGCGAGACTGCTTTGCACAGTGCCGTTTGAAAGATTGAATAACTCGCTAAAGGGCCTGTTTACCGACTGAATAAACTGGCGTCATGCCATTCGTGTAGAAATTGTGCGGTAAAGGATCAGCCGGAAAAAGCCTGAACATTGGACGATTGAAAATCGCGCGCATTCAGCCTGCGGCAGCCTTTTGTATCCAAGGCGGGAGATTAGTAAACCATTATCAAGATGGTGTGGTGCGTTGAGGGAGTATCAAAGTCGTTTGAGAATCTGTTATCGCCATTTCACCGTTGGAATGGACATCTTAGTGGAAATCTCTGGCGAAATCATTACATCTGGCTACAAAAGTTCGACACCAAGGTTTTGGCAGCAGATTGTGGGAAAGCCAATGGTCTTCTGTGGGTCGCGCTTGTGTGATCAGGATTTTCTGGCATTGCCCATCCGAGTCCAGGATGCGGGCTGTAGCGCAGGTCTTGAGACATGCGGGTAAGCAATTGCTGCCATGGCGCATCGAGAAGCGGCTGGGTGCCTGCGATGTGCTTCAAGGGAAGCACCTCTTTTGCCAAAAGCGTTCCCGGGTCATGGCGAAGGGCGTGAGCACCACGACCGTCGCCAGTTCCAACGACCTGGATAGACGCCAGTTCAGGGGGCAGGGCGGGTGCCCTCGTCAGGCCCGCCCTCCAGCACGCGCAGCAGCAGGGACAGCCGCTGATCCAGCGCGGCCAGTTCGGCGGCAGGCATGGGCGCCAGCATGGCGCGCTCGTTGTCCAGGTGCGCTTCCACGGCGCGGTCTATCAGTTCCAGCCCCTGGTCGGTGAGCTGCACCAGCATGCTGCGCGCGTCCTGCGGGTTGGGCAGGCGCTGTACCAGGCCGCGCGTCTCCAGGCTTTTCATGCGGTGGGTCATGGTGCCCGAGGTGACCATGAGCGTGGAGAACAGGGCCGTGGGCGTGAGGCAGAAGGGCGCGCCCGAGCGGCGCAGCGTGGCCAGCACGTCGAACTCCCACATGGTCATGCCGAAGCGTGCAAAGCATTCCTCCAGCCGCTGCTCCAGCAGGGCGGCGCAGCGCTTGATGCGGCCTATGGGCCCCATGGGGCTGGGGTCCAGGTCCGGGCGTTCGCGGCGCCATTGGGCCAGGATGGTGTCGACATGGTCGGGCAGGCGTTGGGAGGAGGGTTGGGAGGGGGGTTGGGTCATTTTTCTTGATTTTAAGATAAATCGTGCATAATGGGTTTGTCTTGAATTGAAGATAAATCCATGTCCTCCTCCTCATCGTCCTGTGCCTCCACGGCTCCTGCTGCAGCCAGCGCTGCCATGTCATGGCGCGACATCCTGCTGACCGCGCTGGCCCCCGCCATCTGGGGTTCCACCTACATCGTCACTTCCGAACTGCTGCCGCCGGACCGGCCGTTCACGGCCGCGCTGATCCGCGTGCTGCCGGCCGGGTTGCTGCTGGTGCTGTTCACGCGGCGGCTGCCAGCGGGTTCGGGCTGGTGGCGGCTGGCGGTGCTGGGCGGGCTGAACATCGGCGTGTTCCAGGCGCTGCTGTTCGTGGCGGCCTACCGTCTGCCGGGCGGGCTGGCGGCCGTGCTGGGCGCCGTGCAGCCGCTGCTGGTGATGGCCCTGGCCTGGGGGGTGGACGGGCGCTCCCCCGCGCGGCTGACGCTGTGGGCCGCCGTGGCGGGCATTGCGGGCATGGCAGTGCTGCTGCTGTCGCCGCAGACGGTGTTCGAGCCCGTGGGCATGGCGGCGGCATTGGCCGGCGCGGTGTGCATGGCGGCCGGCACGTGGCTGACGCGGCGCTGGCGCGTGGACTTGCCGGTGCTGGCGCTGACGGGCTGGCAGCTGCTGTTTGGCGGGCTGATGCTGCTGCCGCTGGCCTGGTGGGTGGATGCGCCGCTGCCCGCGCTGTCTCTCACCCAGCTGGGCGCCTATGCCTACCTGTGCCTTGCCGGCGCGCTGCTGGCCTATGTGCTGTGGTTTCGCGGCATCGGGCGCCTGCCTTCGGTGGCCGTGTCGTCATTGGGCCTGTTGAGCCCGCTCACGGCCGTGGTCCTGGGCTGGGCGCTGCTGTCGCAGTCCATGACGGGCATGTCCTTCCTGGGCCTGCTGGTGGTGCTGGCCAGCGTGCTGGTGGTGCAGTGGTCGGCTTCGCGCGGCGCCTGAGTTTCTGGCATCGAGGTTCCTCTTTTTTCCCACCGAGCGTTTCACATGACTTCTTCCGAACTTTCCTCCATGCCCATCGGGCAGGCCATCGCTTCGCGCATTTCCGCAGACCGTTTCGAGCCGGGCAGCCCGTTGGCCGATGAGACGCTGGCCGCGCTGGTGGCCCAGGCCTCGCTGTCCCCGTCGGCCTACAACCTGCAGAACTGGCGCTTCATTGCCGTGCGCACACCCGAGGCCAAGGCGCGGCTGAAGGCCGCCGCCTATGGGCAGCAGAAGGTGGAGGATGCCTCTGCCGTCTTCATCGTCTGCGGCACGCTGGCCGCCCATGCGCGGCTGGCGGAGTTCTTGCAGCCCAGCGTGGCCAGCGGCGTGATGAGCCAGCGCACGGCCGATGGCTGGGTGGCGCAGGCCCATGCCGCGCATGCGGACAACCTGCAGTTGCAGCGCGACGAGGCCGTGCGCTCGGCCTCGCTGGCGGCCATGACGCTGATGCTGTCCGCCCAGGGCCTGGGGCTGGCCAGCTGCCCCATGGTGGGGTTCGACGCCCAGGCGCTGGCGGCGGGCTTTGGCCTGCAGGCCCACGAACTGCCCGTGATGCTGGTCGCCGTGGGCCACGCGGCAGGCACGCCACGCCCGCAGAAGGCACGCAGGCCGCTGGCCGACATCCTGGCCTACGCCTGAGCGTGGGATGGGTTGGCCGGGTGCAGGCTCAGCTGGCAGGCTGCAGCTGCATGCCCAGGCGCGAGAACAGGATCTGCCGGCCGTCGCCCTGCAGGCGCTGTATCACCATGCCACCATCGCGGTGCAGGTAGATGCGCAGGGCGCTGCCGTTGCCGGGATCGTGGTCCAGGTAGCAGGGGTCCTTGTCCAGGTCCTTCCAGCCATGGGGTTCGACCAGCCGGCGGCCGGCGATGCGGCGCAGCTCGGACTCGGGCGCCGCGAAATAGGTGTGGGTCTGCAGCCACAGCGTGCGCAGCTGTTCGAAGGCCTGGTCGCGAGAAGAACAGGCGGGCGCAGCCTCCAGCAGGGACAGCAGCATGTCCAGAAGCTGATCGAATGAATACTGCATGCCGCGCCCCTTTCAGCGATCGACGGTGCGCACCGCGCATCCTCGATCAGCGTAACCGGATATGGCGCGAATGTGAACAAAGCATGACCGTGGTGGTTTGTCGCTATTGCCAGTCCGTACCGACAGTGATTGGCGCGGCTGTTGCATGTGGGGCATGTGAGGCATGTGGGGCAAGGGCCTGGATGGCCGGACAATGGCCGGCAGATCCGGCGTGATGCCTGTCTTTTGCGCCTGCTCCGCTGTTGCCGTCATCTTCCTGTTTCCCTTCACTTGTGCTGCCCATGGAACGCTTCACCATCTCCATCGACGACGACCTGGCCCGTGATTTCGACGGCTGGATCGCCGCGCGCGGCTACGACAACCGCTCCGAAGCCATACGCGACGTGCTGCGTGCCCACCTGGCCCAGGTGCGCGAGCGCGAGGACGCCGACGGCCTGTGCGTGGCCAACCTGTCCTATGTCTACAACCACCACGAGCGCGATCTGTCCGAGCGCCTGGCCAGTCTGCAGCACGACCACCATGAGCTGCACATGGCCACCACGCACGTGCACCTGGACCACGAGCAATGCATTGAAACCGTCATGCTGCGCGGCCCGGCCAGCGCCGTGCGGCGCTTTGCCGACACCATCACGGCCGAGCGCGGCGTGCACCACGGCCAGCTCAACGTGGTGATGGCGCGCAGGGCAGAGCCTGGCGGGCACGATCACGCGCACCACCATCCGCATTCGCACGACGATTGAGCCAGCCCGGGGCCGGGCGCATTGCGCAGCCCCTGTCATGCAGGTCGGTATGAAGTTTGCTTTTTTCTTCATACAACTCCTGGAAACGCATGACACATCCCCTGAATTCCCCTTCCCGGCGCCTTGCCGTGCACCAGATTGCAGCAGCTGGCCTGCTGGGCCTGGGTTGCATTCCCCATGTCGGTGCACAGCAGGCGGGCAACGCCACGGCCAGCCTGCAGGCTGTCGAGGTCAAGGGCCAGACCGCGCGCGGCGCCTCGGCCGCCTACACCACCAGCGTGATCGAGGCCGAGGACATCGCCAACGCCCATGTCAGCCATCCGCAGGAGCTGCTGCGCCAGGTGCCGGGCATGAATGTGCAGAACTACCAGCTGTCCGGCGTGGGTGACGCCATCGTCATGCGCGGCTTCGGCGGTGGCGGGCACGGCGGCGACGTGGGCGTGGTGCTGGACGGCATTCCACTGAACGAGGCCATGTCGCATGCCGACGGCTATGTGGACCTGGGCGTCATCGTGCCGCTGGAGATGGAGCGCATCAGCATCTACAAGGGGCCGGTGTCGGCGCTGTACGGCAACTTCAACCGCGCAGGGCTGATGGCGATAGAGACGCGCAAGCAGGGCGACTACACCCCCTACCGCGAGGCCGACGTGAGCCTGGCCTCGCACGGCACGCTGGACGCTCAGGCGGCGCTGGGGCTGAAGCCGGGCGATGGCGAGTTCCTGAACCTGGCGGCCCAGCACTACCGCACGGACGGTTTCCGCGCGCAGTCGCAAATGCAGCGCAGCACGGCATCCCTGCGCTGGAGCAAGCGGCTCTCGTCGCAGCTGGAAGTGGCGCTGTCGGCACGGCTGCACCACGGCGAGGGCGACTCGCCTTCGTACCTGACGGCGGGGCAGTTCGCACGCGATCCGCGTGGCATCGATCCGCGCGCCATGAACGATGGCACGCGCAAAAACTTCGCCACGCTGCGCGCCGATGTGCAGTACGCGCTCTCGCCACGGCTGACCTGGCTGGGCTATGCCTACACCACGCAGCAAAGCTTCACGCGCTGGTTCAGCCGGCCCATCGACGCACTGCAGTGGCGCCAGCGCGAGGAAAGCTATGACCGCGCCGTCTACGGCGCAGGCACCAGCCTCAATGGCCGCCATGCCACGGCGCTGACCCCGATCAACTGGGTGGCGGGTCTGGAGGCCGTGCGCGAGTCCACCGACTACCAGTTCTACGACGGCCTGCAGTGGCGCGAGCGCACGGGCGCTGCCCTGGATGACCGCAATTCCAGGCTCAACACCCTCTCGGCCTTTGCCGAGGTGGATGCGCCCGTTCACCGCCTGCTGCAGCTGTCCGCCGGCCTGCGCTGGGATCGCTTCACGGGCGGCTGCCGTCCCAACGGCCCTGAGGCGGGCAGCGACCCCTGCGGCCCGCTGGCGCGCACCTCGCATGCCAGCCCCAAGCTGGGCCTGCGCTCGCAGGTGGCGCCGGGTGTGCTGCTGCGCGCCAGCTGGTCCGAAGGATTTGCGCTGGCCAGCGATTTCGCCAAGTACGCGCTGGGCGCCGCGCAGCTCGATCCCAACATCTTCCGCCAGACTGAAGTGGGCGCGCAGATCAAGCCCATGCCGGGCCTGGTGCTGGATGTGGCCGCCTATAGGCTGCAGTCCTCGGGCGAGATCCGCAGCGTGGCGCCTGGCGTGTACGAGAACTTCGGCGCAACGCGCCGCACGGGCGTGGAGGCCAGCGCGCTGTGGGCCGTGCGCAAGAACCTGGACCTGCAATTGGCCTGGGGCAGCGCCCATTCGCGCGTGACCGAGAACGGCAACCCGGCCCTGGTCGGCAACCAGGTGGCCGGCGTGCCCCGGCAGACGGCCACCGTGGGCCTGGCCTGGCGCCCGCTGGCGCAGTGGGAGGGCACGCTCACCTGGCGCCGCGTAGGCCGCTATGCCGTCACCGCCGACAACAGCGTCTTCTACGGCGGCTACGCCACCTGGGACCTGGGCCTGAGCTGGCGCCTGCCTTCGGCGCGCAGCCGCATTTACGCCGTGGTCTCCAACCTGGGGGACAAGGCCTATGCCACGTCGGCCTCGGTCATCCGCGGCGTGCCGCTGTTCGCGCCCGGCGCGCCGCGCACGCTCAAGGTCGGCGTACAGACGCAGTTTTGAGGAAACCCCAAATGAGAAACAGGTACATGACAGCCCGCCATCCCTTCGCCGCCGCAGCGTTCGCTGCGCTGCTGGCCTGCGCACCGCTGGCCCAGGCCCACAACGTCTGGCTGGAGCCCGATGCCGACGGCGCCTACACCGTGCAGTTCGGCGGCCATGAGGGCAAGCTGGAGAACTTTGCGGCCGGCAAGCTCAAGAGCGTTGAGGCCTACGACACGCGCGGCCGCCGCATCGACGTGGCCGTGCAGCCCGTGCCCGGCGGCGCCCGCGCCACGCCGGCGCGCAAGGCCGCGCTGCTGGCCGCGCATTTCGACAACGGATTTTTCAGCCGCGTGGGCGAGGGGCCGATGGTCGAAAAGCCCATGACCGAGAACCCCGGCGCCACCAGCGGCGTGCATGCGCTCAAGTTCCACAAGACCATCCTCGAATGGGGCCCGGTCACCCGCGAGAAGCTGGGCCAGACCCTGGAGATCATCGCCAAGACCCGCCGCTCGCCCCACGCGGGCGAGCCCCAGCAATTCCAGGTGCTGCTGAACGGCCAGCCCCGAGCCGGCGTGCGCGTGTCGCTGGGAGAAAGCGGCCCCCCACTGGCAACCGATGCCGACGGCCTGGTGACCGTGCTGCCGCGTGCCGGGCTCAACCAGCTGCTGGCCATCGTGCGGCTGCCTGTCTCCGGCGACGCGCGCACCACCAGCCTCAGCTACGAATACCTGCTGGGGTTCTCGGCGCATTGAAGTGGGGGCGGCGCCCGGCCGCGCTCAGTACGCTCAGGCGGACACGGGGGTGGAGCTGCCCCCCAGGTGCCGGGCCGGCCGGTGCGTGTAGCGGTCCAGCGCCAGGCCGTCGGTGCTGATTTCGGGGCTGCGGCCGGTGATCAGGTCGGCGATCAGCCGGCCCGAGCCGCAGGCCATGGTCCAGCCCAGCGTGCCGTGGCCGGTGTTCAGGAACAGGTTGGAATAGCGCGTGGCGCCGATGATGGGCGTGCCGTCCGGCGTCATGGGCCGCAGCCCGGTCCAGAAGCTGGCGCGCGCCACGTCGCCGCCCGGGAACAGGTCGTTGACCACCAGCTCCAGCGTGGCGCGGCGGCGCGGGTCCAGGCGCAGGTCGAAGCCGCCCAGCTCGGCCATGCCGCCCACGCGGATGCGGTCGTCAAAACGGGTGACGGCAATCTTGTAGGTCTCGTCCAGCACCGTGGACTGCGGCGCCAGCGCCGGGTTGCCCAGCGGCACGGTGAGCGAATAGCCCTTGACGGGGTAGACGGGCAGGTCCAGCCCCAGCGGCTCCAGCGCCTGGCGCGAGTAGCTGCCGAAGGCCATCACGTAGCGGTCGGCGGTCAGCAGTTCGCCATTGACGCGCACGCCGGCAATGCGGCCGCCTTCGACCACCAGGCCATCCACGTTCTGGTTGAAGCGCAACTCCACGCCCAGGCCGGTGGCGATGCGGGCCAATTCATTGGTGAAGCGGTGGCAGTCGCCGGTCTCGTCCTTGGGCAGGCGCAGGCCGCCGGTCAGCCGGTCGCGCGCCTGGGCCAGGGCGGGTTCCACCTGGGCCAGCTGGTCGCGGTCCAGCAGTTCGTAGGGCACGGCGCATTCGCGCAGCACGGCCACATCGCGCTCCACGGCGTCCAGCTGGGCCTGGGTGCGGAACAGCTGCAGCGTTCCGCCCGTGCGCTGCTCGTAGGCGATGCCGGTGTCGGCGCGCAACTGCTGCAGGCAGCTGCGGCTGTACTCGGCCACGCGCATCATGCGTTCCTTGTTGACGGCGTAGCGCTGGGCCGAGCAGTTGCGCAGCATCTGCGCCATCCAGCGCAGCTGGAACAGGCTGCCGTCCAGGCGCACGGCCAGCGGCGCGTGTTCCTGCAGCATCCACTTCAGGGCCTTGAGCGGAATGCCGGGCGCCGCCCAGGGCGTGGAGTAGCCGGGCGATACCTGGCCTGCGTTGGCAAAGCTGGTTTCGGACGCGGGCGCATCCTGCCGGTCCAGCACCGTGACCTCGGCACCGGCCCGCGCCAGGTAGTACGCACTGGTCACGCCGATGACACCGCCGCCAAGAACAAGGACTTTCATGGGATTCACCGCCAGGTCAACAAGATGAAATCAAAGTCTATTGACGATGAGGCAGTGGAAACCACTGAAATATTGATACTCTCCAGTGATTGATCATCCCCGGGAAGCACCGCCATGGCCGCCAGAAGTGAAAACCGCGTACTCGACCGCACCGACCGCAAGATCCTCGACATCCTGCAGCGCGATGGCCGCATCTCCATGACCGAGCTGGCCGAGCAGGTCAGCCTCTCGGCCACGCCCTGCTCGGAGCGCGTGCGCCGCCTGGAGCGCGATGGCGTGATCACGGGCTACCACGCCCACCTCTCGCCCGAGGCGCTGGGCAAGACGCTGCTGGTGTTCGTGGAGATCAAGCTGTCTTCCAAGTCGGGCGAGGTCTTCGACAAGGTGCGCCAGGAACTGCTGCACGTGCCCGACGTGCTGGAGTGCTTCCTGGTCTCGGGCAGCTTCGACTACCTGGTCAAGGCCCGCCTGGGCGGCATGCGCGAGTACCGCCGCCTGCTGGGCGACATCCTCAAGAAACTGCCCGTGCCGGCCGAGTCGCACAGCTATGTGGTGATGGAAGAGGTCAAGGAGACGCTGGCGCTGCCTGTGGATCGGTGAGGGAGCCGTCCTCGGTGTTCCAGGGTCGGATCTACCCCCCATTCCTCATTGTTATTTACTGTTTGAAACGTTTGTCACAATAGATTTGATTCAAATGGGGTATTGTGCGATCCCATCCAAATGGATATTGGACGGCAGATCGGTTGTTATGAAGTTCCGCATTCATCGGCGCTCTCCGTTGAAAAGTAGGCAGGACGGCAACTTGGAGTTCCATTCCAATGGCGGTATTGCAAATATTTGTCATTGAATGGTGAATTTTTGGGATTGGTGATTTTTAAAGTTCAATGCCAGTGATAACTTGATAGCTCAAATCTATCTATCGCTGGGAGTTCTATGAAAAATCACGCCCTCATGGCTGCCTTGATGGCCGGCGCAGCACTCTCGGCCTGCCCCCCCGCCAGCGCGCAAGTGACGCGTTACTTCGGGGAGATGAGAACCTCCTACTCGGATTTCCAGGATCGCACGGCTTGTCCCCTGGCGTCTCACGGCTCATGCCAGGATTTTCCGAGGACGGCCCGCCTGGCCGGCTGGTTTGAAACGGCCGCACCCTTGCAGCCCGACCTGGATGAGAGCGAAATAAGGGCGCTGGTCACTTCCTATAGTTTCTCGGACGGATTGACCACCTACAGCAGTGCCGATCCGGATGTGCGCGCATTCATATTCAGGGTTTCCACGGACAGTGGGTCCAATATCGTGAGAAACAGAATCCACCTTCAACGCTGGCTGACGGGAAACAATCCGCACCGCTCCATCAATGGCGTTGGCCCGGGTGGATCTCCCAATGATGTGGATATGCTGAGCCGGTTTGAAATGGCCACGGAACAGGTGGCGGCCGTGAACAACGCGATGTGCGCTTCCCTGTTCTCGGAAACATCCCAGCAGGTCAGCCATTCGGGTGAGAGCGACACCTGTCTGGGGACCTATGAGATGCCCGACAACGGCGTGTCCGTTGCGTGGACCGGGGCGCCCGTGCAAAACCAGAACGTCATGTCCTGGCACAGGGAGGCCGTGCATCCTGCCCTGTCGTTGACCCACAGCATCTCGCCCGCAGGCCAGGTGCAGGCGGGGCAGGAGGTGCGCTACACCATCACCGTCAGGAATACGGGGACCGTGGCCGCCACCCAGGCGCAGATTGCCGACAGCCTGCCGGCCGGCCTGGAGCGCGCCACCTGGACCTGTACGCCCGGCGCCGGCACGCCATGTCCCGTGGCGTCAGGCTCCGGATCGCTGGCGGTCACGGTGCCCGTGTTCGCGGCAGGAGACTCGCTGGTGTTCACCGTGATGGCCAGCGTGTCCAACCCGGCGCCCGCAACCATTACCAATGTGGCCACCGTGGATGCCGGGGACCCGTCGGTGCAGTGCATGCAAGCAGGGCAGGTCGTGGGAACGGTGCCGTGCATGGCTTCCGCGTCCATCAATACGGTGGCGGCTTTCCCCGGCGGTGGCCAGGTGACCCCCGTGCCGACGCTGCAGCACACAGCCCTTGTGGTCCTGAGCCTGCTGGCCGCAGCCATCGGATGGAGGGGGCTGGGGCGGCGCCAGCGGGTCGGCGCGGGCCGCTGACGCGGCCACAGGGGCGCTGGTGCAGCTAGGTCGCGCTGGCGTCCTGCGCGGCGGCGCCCATTTTCTGGCGCGTGTCCTCGTCGAGCAGGCTGCGCACCTGGGCGAACAGAGGATCGGCACCCGTGTACTTCCTGCCGTAGCCCAGGTTGAAGCCGTAGTCGAAATCCTGCGGATTGATCCCCTGGTTGTGCTGCAGGATGGTCTCCAGCTTGTCCAGGGCCTTGACGGCGCGGGCCTCGGGCGTGGCGGCGTCTTCGTACTCCTGCCACAGGGCCATGATGGCGTCGCGGTGCCCGGGCTGCAGGGAGCGGGTCAGGTGCAGCAGGTCGGCCTTTTCCTGCGCGCTCTTGTCGGGGTGCTGGTTCTTTTCCACGGCGGGGATGTCGCCGTGGATGGCCTCGCCCAGGTCGTGGATCACGCACAGCTTGAGCAGCTTGAGCATGTCCAGCTGTGCGAACTGGTCCTCGAAGGCGATGGCCATCAGGCACAGGCGCCAGCTGTGCTCGGCCGTGCTTTCGGTGCGGCCGGTGGAGGTGTGGGCGCTGCGCAGCACGCTCTTGAGCTTTTCCGCCTCGCGCAGGAAGTCCAGGCGGCCCTTGATGTTGTTGATATCCATGGCGGATATTCTCGTCGGCTTTCACCAGGGCCGCGCGCGTCCGGGCTCAGTCGATCAGCCGCCCCTGCGCATCCCAGAACGGGTGCGGGCCGTCAAACTGGCCGCTGGCCACGGCATGGCTGACCAGCCGGCCGCCGTGCGGCAGGGCGTGCAGCATGAAGCCGGGCGGCTCCAGCGTCCAGGCCGATGCCGCATCGGGCGCCAGGTCCAGGCAGACCTGGTGGGCGGGCGCGGGCGAGGTCATGGCCACCGTGCCGCCGAAGGCGACCTGGATGCTGCGGTGCAGGTGGCCGCATATCACGCGCTGCACGTTGGGGTGGCGGCGCACCAGGTCTTCCAGCGCCTGCGCACCCTGCAGCAAGCCGATCTTGTCCATGTGGCCTATCAGGGTCTCGAAGGGCGGGTGGTGCATGGCGATCACCACGGGCCGGCCTTCGCTGGCGGTGAGTTGCAGCTCCAGCCATTGCAGGCGTTCCTCGCACAACGCGCCCTCGCTGTGACCGGGCACCACGGTGTCCAGCGCGATCAGCCGCAGCGCGCCAATGTCCACGGCGTACTGGATGAAGCCTTCGCTGCGCAGCCAGGTGTGCTCGGGAAAGGCGGTGCGCAGCGCGTCGCGGTCATCGTGGTTGCCGGGCAGCAGGTAGATGGGAAGCGTGCCCAGCGGCGCCAGCAGGCTGCGCAGGTGGGCGTATTCGGCGGGCCGGCCGAAGTCGGTCAGGTCGCCCGTGATCACCAGGGCATGCGGTGGCTGGGGCAGGGCGAGCACGCTTTGCACGCTGCTTTCCAGGTACCGGGCGGTATCGATGCGGCGGTAGGTCAGGCGGCCGGGTTCGCGGATGTGCAGGTCGGTGAGCTGGGCCAGGAAGGTGGTCATGGAGGGGCGGGAAGTGCGATGGCTTTCAGGCGTGGGCATGGTTGGGCATCCATTGGTGGGGGGCGATGCGCAAGGCCACGCGGTCGCCCGATTGCGCGGCGTGGTCGCGGGCCACGTCGGCCATCAGCGGCGTGTGGCCTGCCAGTTCCAGCGTGAGCTGCAGGCGATCGCCCAGAAAGACGCGGCGCGCCACCGATGCGGGCACGGCGCCCGGCGTGCCGGCGGCGCAGACCTCGATGTCTTCAGGGCGCAGCAGCAGCCGGGCCGCGCCCGTGCATTCGGCCGGGCAGGCCAGCTCCATGCCGGCCAGCGCCAGCCGGTTGCTGCGCGCATCGTCTTCGCTGCGTTCGACCTGGTTCACGCGTCCCAGGAAGGTGGCGACAAAGGGATGGGCCGGTCGGCGGTACAGGCTCTCACCGTCGCCCACCTGCAGGATGCGGCCTGCCTGCATGACGGCCATGCGGTCGGCAATGGCCATGGCCTCCTGCTGGTCGTGCGTGACGTGGACGGCGGTGATGCGCAGCTGGCGCAGCAGCTGGGCCAGCTCGTCGCGGAGGGTTTCCTTGAGCTTGGCGTCCAGTGCGGTCAGCGGCTCGTCCAGCAGCAGCACGCGCGGGCGCGATGCCACGGCGCGGGCCAGGGCCACGCGCTGGCGCTGGCCGCCGGACAGTTCGGCCGGGCGCTTGTGCTCCAGGCCGTTCAGGCGCACCAGGTCCACCAGTTCGCCCACCACGCGGCGCTGCTCCTGCTCGGACACGCCGCGTATGCGCAGGCCGTAGCCAATGTTGGCCTGCACGCTCATCTGCGGGAACAGCGCGTAGTGCTGGAACACCATGCCGACCTGGCGCTTTTCTATGGGCACGCGGGTGACGTCGGTGTCGCCGAAGGCGATGCGGCTGCCCGCATCCGGCGTCTCCAGCCCCGCGATGATGCGCAGCAGCGTGGTCTTGCCGCAGCCCGATGGGCCCAGCAGGGCCAGCACCTCGCCGGGCTCCACGCGCAGGTCGGTGGCCTGCAGGCCGCGGGTGCCGTCGGCATAGGTCTTGGCGCATTGCCGGATGTCGATGGCGACGCTGTTACTTTCCATAATGCTTCTCGATGAAATGCCCCAGCGCCTGCAGCAGCCACATCACGGGCAGGATGACGATGAGGAAGATGAGGGTGTAGGCCGAGCCCACCTCGATGCGCATGGACGCATAGCTGTCGGCCAGGCCCACGGGCAGGGTGCGCGTCAGCGGCGTGTGCAGCATCCAGGTCAGGTTGAACTCGCCCATGGACAGGGTGAACACCATCAGGCAGGCGGCCACGATGGCGGGCAGCACGGCAGGCACCAGCACGCCCAGGAAGCGCTGCGTGAACGAGGCGCCCAGGCTGCGCGCAGCCTCCTCCAGCGCCACCAGCTCCTGGCGGCGCAGCGCCGAGCCCACCATGCGCACCATGAAGGGCAGGGTGAACACCACATGGCCCACCAGGATGAAGGCAAAGCTCTGGCGGAAGGCGGCCACGCTGCCATAGGCCAGCAGCAGGGCCAGGGCGCTGGCCAGGCCCGGAATGGCTACGGGCAGCGTCAGCAGCTCCTCGAAATGCCGGGCCCAGGGCGAGCGGCTGCGCGCCAGCGCATAGGCGCAGGGCACGCCCAGCACCAAGGTCATGGCCACGCAGGCGCAGGCCAGCAGCAGCGACATCAGCACGGTATTGCCGTAGCCGGCCCAGACCTCGGCCAGCCAGCGCGTGGTCAATCCGCTGGACAGGCCCTGGCCGTAGTTCTGCACCAGCCCGGCCAGCACCGACAGCAGCATGGGCGCCAGCATGAACACGGTGACGGTGGCCGTCACCAGCCACATCAGCGGCGGCATTTTTGGCCGCCGGGCCGCCCCAAGGCAAAAAGCGGCCCCTTCGGGGGGCAGCGGACCTTGCGCTGCAAGGGCAGCGTGGGGGCTATTTTTTTGTGTGGTCCGCATGTTCAGACTCCCGAGGCGGCCGGGCCCGCCCAGCGCCCCGACAGCCACAGCACCAGCCAGGTGATCAGCCCCAGGCTGATCGACAGGCTGGCGGCCAGGGCGAAGTTGGCGTAGTTGGTGAACTCGTTGTAGATGGTGATGGGCAGCACCTCGAACTTGCTCGACAGCGTGAAGGCCGTGCCGAAGGCGCCGACCGACGTGGCGAACACGATGGCGCCGCAGGCCAGCGTGGTGGGCAGCAGCTGCGGCCACCACACATCGCGCGCCACGCGCCAGCCGTTGCCGCCCAGCGAGCGCGCGGCCTCCTCCAGGTGCGGGTCCAGCGCCTCGGCCGCTGCCGTGTAGGAGGCAATGGCGCGCGGCAGCGAGAAGTACAGGTAGCCCAGGAACAGGCCCAGCAGCCCGTAGGCGAAGGTGATCCGCTCGCCGCCCAGGGCCACCGACAGGTCGGCCAGCGCGCCCTGGCGCCCGCCCAGCAGGATGATGAAAAAGCCGATGATCACGCCCGGAAACGACAGCGGCAGCGTCAGCAGCGACAGCAGCAGGCCGCGCCCCGTGAAGCGGTGGCGCGCCAGCGCAATGCCCATCACCGCGCCGATCAGCAGCGTGGCCAGGGTCACGGCCAGCGACAGGGCCAGCGTCTGCAGCAGGCTTTGCAGGTACAGCGCGTCGGTCAGCGTGGCGAAGTAGGTGCGCCAGCCTTCACGCGCCGGCAGCGCCAGCAGCAGGCCGGCCGGCAGCAGCCAGAACGCCGCGAAGAAGGCCACGGCCGGCGCGCTGCAGGCCAGCAGCAGCGCGCGGGCGCGCCAGTCGCCTGGCGCTTGGGAGGGAATGCCCACGATGCAGTCCGCCCGGCTCAACGCACTTCACGCAGGTAGCGCGTGGAGAAGCCCTTTTGCACATCGGCCATCTTCTGGTAGTCCACCGAGGTGGCGCGTGCGTACTCGCTGGCGGGCAGGAAATGGCCGGCCACTTCCTTGGGCAGGGCCACGTCGCGCACCGGGCGCAGGTAGGCGTTGGCCCAGATGGACTGGCCCTTGTCGGACAGCACATAGTCCAGCACCTTCTTGCCGTTGTCCGTGTGCGGCGCCTTGTTCACCAGGCTCATCACATAGGGCATGACCACGGTGCCTTCCTTGGGGATCACGAAGTCCACGTCGGCCTTGTCCTTGTAGCGGGCGCGGTAGGCGTTGAAGTCGTAGTCCAGCAGGATGCCGATCTCGCCCGACAGCAGGCGTGCATACGAGGTCTGCTTGGGCACGATGGGCTCGTTCTTCTGCAGCTTCTTGAAGTAGTCGATGGCGGGCTGGAAGTTGTCCAGCGTGCCGCCCATGGCCTGGTTCACGGCCACGGCGCCCACATAGCCCACGAAGGCCGATGCCGGGTCCAGGTAGCCCACCAGGCCTTTGTATTCGGGCTTGAGCAGGTCTGCCCAGGACTGCGGCACGGGCTTGCCGCCCAGCGCCGCCTTGTTGACCATGAAGCCCAGCGTGCCCGAATGGATGGTCACCCACTCGCCCTTGGGGTCCTTGAGGCCGGCGGGAACCTGGTCCCAGTGGACGGGCTTGTAGGCGGCGACCACGCCGTCTTTCTGCGCCTGGATGGCGAAGGTCACGCCCAGGTAGGTCACATCGGCCACGGGGCTGGCCTTCTCGGCCACCAGCTGGGCCAGCGACTGGCCGGAGTTCTTGTTGTCGGGCGGCACGGTGATGCCGGTATCGGCCTTGATGGCCTTGATCTGCGTGCCCCAGTCGGCCCATTCGGGAGGGCAGTTGTAGCAGATGGCGCTCTGGGCCAGCGCCGTGCCGCAGACGGCAGTGGTGGCGGTCAGCAAGGCAAGGCGCTTGATGGAGGGCTTGAAGGAGAGCTTGAAGGGGAGGGCAGTCAGTTTCATGGTGCGTACTCGAAGAGGTGGGGGAGCGTTGGGAAGGGAAGGGCGCGGCCTTGGCTTGCGCGGGCCGCTGTTGCTGGTTTCAGAGCCGGCAGGACTCGCCGCTGCGCCAGCCATGCGGCAGGCACAGGCTGTCTTGCGCGGCCAGGGTTTTCTTGCCCGCCAGCGCATCGCACAGCAGGCGCACGCAGGCCGAGCCGATGTCTTGGTTGGGCTGGGAAATCGAGGCCAGCGAAGGCGTGAGATCGCCCGCCATGGCAATCCCGTCAAAGCCGACCACGCTGAGGTCCGCAGGCACGGAGAACCCGGCCAGCGATGCCGCGCGGATGGTGCGTATCGCCAGCAGATCGTTGCTGCAGACAATGGCCGTGGGCGGGGCCTGCTCGCTCAGGTGCTGCTGCAGCATCTGCACGGCCGTGGCGGCAAAGGGCACCTCCCAGACCGGCAGCGGCGACAGGCCTGCGGCCTGCATGCCCAGCGCATAGCCACGGCAGCGCTGCTGGGCGCGGTCGGACGCGCGCAACTGGCCCGTGACCATGCCGATGCGGCTGTGGCCTGCCGCAGCCAGGCGCAGCACCAGCTCCCTGACGGCGCCCGTGTTGTCCACGCCCACGCAGGCATGCTCATGGGTGTGGTGATAGGCCAGCACATAGGGCTTGCCGGCCTGGCGCACACGCGCCAGCGCCGCCGAATCGCCAGGGTTGGAGACCACCAGCACCAGCGCATCCACCCCGCTGGCCAGCAGCCGCGTGGTGGCCGCGTCTTCACCGGCGTGGTCGTATTCGGTGGTGCAAGGCGAAATCGCATAGCCGCGCAGCGCCGCCTGTGAGGCAATGCCCTGCAGGCACTCGGCAAACACCGGATTGGTGAGCGTGGGCAGCACCACGCCCAGCACCTTGCTGCTGCGCGTGCGCAGCGTGCGGGCGCTGGCATTGGCCACATAGCCCACTTCCTGCGCCACACGCAGCACCGTGCTGCGCGTTTGCGCATTGACCACCTCCGGCGAATTGAAAACCCGCGAAACAGTGGCGACGGACAGGCCCGCGCGGCGTGCAACCTCGGTGATGCTCATGGATGTAAACGATTTCTTGAAAACGTTTACATTGCACCCGCTGCGCGTGACGGTGCGGTGACGGAGATTTGAAGCTTTTGTGGCAGCCAGGCGTTTGGCGGCTTGGGCCCTGGCGTTGCCCGGTACCTAGACTGCCGTAGATGCAGCCCGCTGGCGCCGAATCCAGCTGATGAAGGCCGAAAGCTCTGCGTTGAAACGAGCTCTGGGTGCCTCGGGCGTCCTTGCCTGCGCCAGAAAGAAAGCCATGGACTGCGCCATGTCCGGATGGAGCTGCGCAAAGCAATCGGCGAACTCCTCCAGCGTGCGCGGCCAGAAGCCCCCTGAGCAGGGGCGCAGCACATTGGTGGCCCGGATCAGCTTGCGTGCGGCTTCGCGTTGCAGGCGCAGGGCCTCCATGTCGTCCCGGGTTGCAGCAATGCGCTGCAGGTAGTCGTTCAGCACCTGCACGTAGTCGCCATTGACGGCCTGTGCAATCGCCCTGGACGGCTCGAACGCCTCAAACTGCTGCGCCAGGTCTTCTCCATGGATGCAGCGGCACTCATGCTTGAGCCAGTAGCCCCAGCTGTAGAGATGGGCCGGGTCCAGCACCTCTTGCCGAGTGCCCAGGTCGAAATCGATCTTCACGACTTCTGTGTGACGTAGTTGCAGGTCCTGGCGCAGCTGCTCCAGTCGGGCGCTTTCCTGTCCACTAAGGGAGCGCACCAGCACCACCGTCAGGTCCAGGTCCGAGAAGCCCGCCCTTGCGCAGCCGCGCGCCACGCTGCCATACAGGTAGAGGCTGTCCAGCGCCTCGCCGAGGGCGCTGGCGATGGCTGCGCGCGCATCTGCCACCAAATCCACAAATTCCGGCTGGATGGGGGCTCTGACAAAGACTTCGAGAGTGCCAGCGGAGCCGAGGTTGTTCATTGGTCTTGCAGTAGTGGAATGGGAGGCACGGCTCTGAGCCAGTCTCCTGCGAACAAGCCTGGAGCCTACAGGTCCCCTTCAGGGTCAGGCATAGGATTTGTAGCGATTGGAAACCGCATGCATCCCAGCGTGCGGGCGTCCATCATAAAAACACAACTCCAAGCCTCCTATGTCTTCATTCGATACCCAACTGCTGCTCATCGCGCTGGCCAGCGTGCTGGTTCTGGTCGCGCTGATCGTCTCGCGCATCCGTCTTCATCCCCTGCTGGCGCTGCTGGTGGTTTCCATCGGCGTGGGCTTTGCCACCGGCATGGCGCCGGGCGAGATCGTCAAGAACCTCACCAACGGGGCCGGCAAGACGCTGGGTGCGGTGGGCGTGGTGATTGCCTTGGGCGCCATGCTGGGCAAGATCCTGGCGGACTCCGGCACCACCGAGCGGCTGGCCGGTGCCATCCTGCAGCGCACGTCCGAGCGCATGATTCCCTGGGCCATGACCCTGGTGGCCTTCGTGATCGGCATTCCCATGTTCTTCGAGGTGGGGCTGGTGGTCATGCTGCCGCTGATCTTCAGCGTGGCGCGCAAGCTGGAAAGCAATGAGCGCTTCAAGGGATCGGCCTATGTCTATGTGGGCGTGCCCGTGATCGCCGCGCTGGCCGCCATGCACGGCATGGTGCCGCCGCACCCCGGCCCGCTCACCGCCATTGCCACGCTGCACACCACGGTCGGCCCGACCATGCTGTACGGCTTTCTGGCCGTGATCCCCGCCATGGTGCTGGGCGGCCCGCTGTACGGCGCCTTCATCACGCCGCGCATGAGCACGCGCCCCGATGCAGCCCTGCTGGAGCAGTTCACATCAGGCAAGAAGGAAGGCGGGGAGGGCAGTGCGCCCAGCATCGGCATGGGCGTGCTGTGCGCCTTGCTGCCCGCGCTGCTGATGCTGGTGCATGCGCTGGCCGAGGTGCTTCTGCCCAAGGATTCGGGCCTGCTGCATGCGGCGGCCTTCCTGGGCAATCCGCTGGTGGCCATGCTGCTGGGCGTGGTGTTTGCCTCCATCACCCTGGGCTATCTGCGCGGCGCCGATGCCGAGAAGCTGCGAGACGCGCTGGGCCAGAGCCTCAAGCCCATCGCCGGCATCATGCTCATCATTGCGGGCGGCGGTGCGTTCCAGCAGATCCTGACCAGCGCCAAGGTGGGCGATGCCATCGTCCACATGACCCAGCAGTTCGCCCTGCCTCCGCTGGTGCTGGGCTGGATGATCGCCATGCTGCTGTCGGTGTCCACCGGCTCGGCCACCGTGGGCATCGTGGGCGCGGCTGGCCTGCTGGCGCCGCTGGCGGCCTCCGATCCTTCGCTGAACGTGCCGCTGCTGGCGCTGGCCATCGGCTGCGGCTCGCTGTTCTTCAACTATGCCAACCACGCGGGCTTCTGGATGGTGAAGGAGTCCTTCGGCATGAGCATGGGCGAGGCCACCAAGACCATTACCGTGGTGCAGTCCATCGTGTCCTTTGTGGGCCTGCTGATGGTGCTGCTGTTCAACCTGCTGCCCAAGCTGGGATAGGTGAAAGGCATGAGGCGGGCCGACGGCGGCCGCTTCGATGCCGCGGCAACCACCAAGGCAGTGCACTTCTTCCGGTTCGACTGCGAATTGCCCCAGTCGCGGCAGGGAAAATGCCGCCCCTTACAGGTGCGGTACCCGGCGCCGCTTCAACGCGGGTCCGGCAATTGACCTATACTGCTGGAGGTGCTGTCCTTGTTGTTCGCCTCCTCAGTGCCCGTCTGACATTCTTGCAGTCCCCGGACTGCCGTTGGCCGCCCACTGTGACGAAGTCCGCAACTGTCACTCCCATCGGCGAGCACCACGCGGGTCCAACACCCTTCCCCGGGCCCGCACTCTCCCTGCCACCTGCAGGGGCCTCTTTCCCTTTTTTCCGATGATCCGCTGCCTGTGTGCGGCGGTCATCCTGCGCTGGCCCAAGGCCGCAGCATGGTGCTGCACCGGCAACTTGCGGCGACGCACCCCTTTCAACATGTACTCACAGGAGTCCCATTGGCTAAAGAAGAACTGATCGAAATGCAAGGCCGGGTAGACGAAGTGCTGCCTGATTCCCGCTTCCGCGTAACGCTGGAAAACGGCCACCAGCTCATCGCCTATACCGGCGGAAAAATGCGCAAGCACCGCATCCGCGTGCTGGCCGGCGACAAGGTCACGCTCGAGATGTCGCCCTATGACCTGAACAAGGGCCGTCTCACGTTCCGTCATATTGAGCAACGCTCCGGCGGCGCCCCGGGCCAGCGCCCACCGCAGCGCCGCTGAGGTCTGCCAGCCCGCTCTTGCCTCGGAGCGGGCATGGGGGGTGCACAGAAAGGACCCGGCTTTGCGCCTGGTCCCATGGCCGGCAGCCCCGCCAGCCCGGCCGCCCGGGCGGCATCGGCCGGGACAGGCGAGTTCCCCGGCTTACTTGGACATTCCGTCCTTGCCCATGGAGTCCTTCTTCATTGCGTCCTTGGACATGCCATCCTTGTGCATGCCGTCCTTGTGCATGGAGTCCTTCTTCATTCCATCCTTTGACATGGAATCCTTCTTCATCCCGTCCTTGGACATGGAGTCCTTCTTCATCCCATCCTTGGACATGGAATCCTTGGTCATTGCGCCCTTGGACATGCCGTCCTTGGACATCTCATCCGCAGCGAATGCCGAGGTGGCGCCGGCCAGGGCGAGGCAGGCGGCGAGCACGGTGGTGGTGAACTTGGTCATTTGAGTCTTCCTTTGGATTAGCGGTTTGCAGGTTGCACAATCGGCCGGCCTTGCATGGCCCGGCCTCGCACCTTCGTTGGCGGCACAGCGGCTTGTGAGGCCGCTCAGCTGCCTCCGAACCAGTTGTAGCCCTGGTCTTCCCAGTAGCCGCCGGAGTAGGTGTTGGTGACGAACATGGCCTGGACGTGCTTCGGGTTCTTGTAGCCCAGCTTGGTGGGCATGCGAAGCTTCATCGGGAAGCCATATTTGGGCGGCAGGGGCTGCCCGTCGTAAGTCAATGCCATCAGCGTCTGCGGATGCAGGGCCGTGGCCATGTCGATGCTGGTGAAGTAGTCGTCCACGCACTTGAAGCCGACGTACTTGGCGCTGGTGTCGGCGCCTATATGGCGCAGGAAATCGGCGAAACGCACGCCGCCCCAGCGGCCTATGGCGCTCCAGCCCTCCACGCAGATATGGCGCGTGATCTGTTCTTCCTGCGGCATGGCGCGCAGCTCGGCCAGGCTCCAGGCATGGCGGTCGGCGACCATGCCGGTCACCTCCAGGCGCCAGCTGGCCCCATCCACCTCGCGCACCTCGTCCTCGCCGTAGTAGGCATTGAAGGGGAAGGGGCGCGTGATCTCGGCTGCTGAATAGGTGGGCGCCAGCCGCGTGGGGCTGAACAGCAGGCCCTGCACGCGGTCGTTGAAGCGCGATACCTGATTGAGCGCGGCCTCGACGTGGCTGTCATCGCTGATGCTGCAGCCCGTGAGCAGGGACAGGCCGCCCAGCGTCAGCGAGCGTTGCAAAAAGGCGCGGCGTGCGGGCTGGTCGAGCTTGCGGGCGATCAGCGAGCGTGCCTCGCGCACCACGGCCTCGCCATCGACGCCGGGCAGGGAAGGGGCTTTGAAGATTTTCATGGGGACTTGGGCGCACGGCCGTGGATCATGGTCAGGAAGGTCCGGGGCACCAGGGCGACCATTGCCAGGTGCACCACCACAAAGGCGACCAGCGCAGCCATGCCGAAGAAGTGCACGCGCCGTGCGGACTCATAGCCGCCCAGCAACTCGCGCAGCAGCGGAAACTGCACCGACTTCCACAGCACCAGGCCCGACAGCACGATCACCACCAGGTCCAGCACCACGAACAGGTAGGCCAGCTTTTGCACATGGTTGTAGCGGGCCGGGTCGGCATGCGAGAGCCGGCCCTTGAGGGCGGACACCAGGTCCTGCCGCACGCCCTGCACCGTGATGGGAAAGAACTTGCGCAGCCACCGGCCGCTGGCGATGTTCAGCAGCAGGTACAGCAATCCGTTGAACACCAGCAGCCACATGGCCGCGAAATGCCATTGCAGCGCCCCGCCCAGCCAGCCGCCCAGCGTGATCGAGCCCGGAAAGCTGAAATCAAAGAACGGCGCCGCGTTGTAGATGCGCCAGCCGCTGGTCACCAGGATGACCACGGCCAGCGCATTGAGCCAATGCGTCAGGCGCAGCCACAGCGGGTGGATGCGCTGGCCATCCTGGTGCTGTGCCGGTTGGGGGGTGATGAGGGCGGTGTTCATGGGTCCCATTGTTGGAGGGACCCTGTAGCGGATGTATCACGCAAACTTCAATTAATCGTGATAACTCCCAAGGCCGGCTCAGCCCGCCTGCGCGCACCCGGCCAGATAGTCCACCAGCGTGCGCGCCGCAGGCGATAGCCGGCTGCCGTCCCTGAAGCAGATGGCGAACTGCCGCCGCGCCCAGGCATCGGTGAGCGGCACCATGTTCACGCCTTGCACACCTTGCCCGCCCTGACCGGAGCCCGCCATGCCCAGGATCTCCCTGGGCATGATGGCCACGCCCAGGCCGGCGCGTACGCAGCGGATCGTGGCGTCGAAGGAGCTGACCACGGCGCGGTAATTGAGGGGCCGGCCGATGATGGCCGCCGCCCGCGCCAGCATGGTGTAGACGGCCGTGGAGGCGGGCAGGCCCACATGCTCGCAATCCAGCGTTTCGCTGAAGCTGCAGCTGTCGCGCAAGGCCAGCGGGTGGCCGGCCGGCACGGCCACGGCCAGGGTGTCGCAGCGGTAGGGCAGGGTCTGCAGGCCCTCCAGATCGGCCGCGTTCCAGCACACGCCCACCAGGGCCAGGCCTTCGCGGATGGAGCGGATGATTTCGCTGCTGGTCAGCTCCTCGATGTCCACGCGGATCTGCGCGTGCTCGGGCTTTTGCAGAAAGGCCGCAATGTCATCGGGCAGCGACTCGGCAATCGACGAGACCGAGGCCAGTATCCGCACCTGTCCCTTCACGCCATGCTGGTAGGCCGCCATGTCGCGGGCCGCGCGGTCGGCGCTGGCCAGCATGGCGCGTGCATGCTCCAGCAGCATCAGCCCGGCTGCCGTGGGCACCACGCCCCGGCGGTGGCGCTCCAGCAGCGGGGCCTGCACCTGCTCTTCCAGCAGCGCCATGCGCTTGCTGATGGCCGATGAGCCGATGTGCTGCTGCTCGCCCGCGCGGGCGATGTTGCCCAGGTCGCAGGCCGCGACAAAGAGCCGCAGGGTGGTCAGGTCCAGGTCTTTCATGGCGGTTATGGATTTCCATTCGGGAAACTCTGAGCCGAAAAATTATCGCTTCTGCACGCTTGTGGGAATGTCTAAAGTGCCATTCAAGACAAACCACCCCACGCGAACCTTCCCATGCCAGAACCCATCCGTGCCCCGCAGTCCGCCGTCATCCGCGAGGTCGGCCTGCGCGATGGCCTGCAAAGCATCCAGACCGTGCTGTCCACCGAGCGCAAGAAGGAATGGATACGCGATGCCTACGCTGCCGGCCAGCGCGAGATCGAAGTCGGCTCCTTCGTCCCCGCGCGCCTGCTGCCCCAACTGGCCGACACGGCCGAGCTGGTGGCCTATGCCCGAACGCTGCCGGGCCTGTTCGTCTCCGTGCTGGTGCCCAATCTGCGCGGTGCCGAAAGCGCCCTTGCCAGCGGGGCCGACCTGATGCTGGTGCCGCTGTCGGCCAGCCATGCCCACAGCCTGGCCAACCTGCGCAAGACGCCCGATGAGGTCGTGGCCGAGGTGGCCCGCATGCGTGCCGCACGCGATGCGGCGGGTTCGAAGATGCTGATCGAAGGCGGCATAGGCACGGCCTTCGGCTGCACGCTGCAGGGCCGGGTGGAACCGGCCGAGGTGCTGCGTTGCATGCAGGCCCTGCTGGACGCGGGGGCCGACCGCGTCAGCATGGCCGACACCGTGGGCCATGGCGGGCCGGGCCAGGTGCAATCGCTGTTCGAGCAGGCGCGGCGCATTGCGGGCGAACGCTTTTGGTGCGGCCACTTCCACGACACGCGCGGCCTGGCCCTGGCCAATGTGCATGCCGCACTGCAAACCGGCGTCACGCGCTTCGACGCCACGCTGGCCGGCATCGGCGGCTGCCCCCATGCGCCCGGCGCCAGCGGCAATGCCTCCACCGAAGACCTGGCCTTCATGCTGGCCACCATGGACATCGACACGGGCCTGGACATCGAGGCCCTGCTGCGCCTGCGCGCCAAGGTGGCCGCCTGGCTGGATGGCGAAAGCCTGCATGGCGCACTGTGGCGCGCGGGCCTGCCGCGCAGCGTCACCGCCGACGCAGCCACCGCCGCTGCATGAACCCATGAACCCCTTACCTTCCCACGAGCACACCTGTATGGCCACCGAACCCCAGCTGCCGCTGTCCGGCATCCGCGTCATCGAATTCACCCACATGGTCATGGGCCCCACCTGCGGCATGATCCTGGCCGACCTGGGCGCCGAAGTCATCAAGGTCGAGCCGCCGGGTGGCGACAAAACGCGCACGCTACCCGGCCTGGGCATCGGCTTTTTCCGCAGCTTCAACCGCAACAAGAAAAGCGTGGTGCTGGACATCACCACCGAAGCGGGCCGCGCCACCGCTGCCGAGCTGGCCGCTGGCAGCGATGTGGTACTGGAGAACTTCCGCCCCGGCCTCATGCAATCCCTGGGCCTGGACTACGCCACGCTGTCGCAGCGCGCGCCCGGCCTCATCTACGTCAGCCACAAGGGCTTTCTGCCCGGCCCCTACGAAAAGCGCCTGGCGCTGGACGAGGTGGTGCAGATGATGGGCGGCCTGTCGTACATGACCGGCCCTGTGGGCCGGCCGCTGCGCGCGGGCACCAGCGTCAACGACATCATGGGCGGCATGTTCGGCGCCATCGGCGTGCTCGCGGCCCTGCGCGAGCGTGAGCGCACCGGGCGCGGCCAGGAGGTGCAAAGCGCGCTGTTCGAGAACTGCGTCTTCCTGTCCTCCCAGCACATGCAGCAGTACCTGATGACGGGAGAGGCACCGCCGCCCATGCCCTCGCGCGTGTCGGCCTGGAGCGTCTACGACGTGTTCACCCTGGCCGGTGGCGAGCAACTGTTCATCGGCGCCGTCAGCGACAAGCAGTTCGCCACCCTGTGCCGCGTGCTGGGCCGCGCCGACCTGCTGCAGCGCCCCGAATACGCCGACAACGCCGCCCGCGTGGCCGTGCGCCCCCAACTGCTGGCCGAGCTGGGCGCCATCCTGGCCAGCCATGAATCGACCCGGCTCGCGCCGCAGCTGGAGGCCGCAGGCATTCCCTACGCGCCCATCACGCGGCCCGAGCAACTGGTGGACGACCCGCACCTGCGCCAAAGCGGCGGCCTGGCTTCCATGCAGACCGAAGACGGCGGCCAGACCGACGTGGTGCTGCTGCCCCTGCTCATGAACGGCCACCGTCCCGGCGTGCGCATGCCGCTGGCCGGGATTGGCGAGCACACCGAAGAAGTCCTCGGAGCCCTTGCATCACGGACCTGACAGCCATCCCCGGGCGCCGAAGGCCGCAGAAAAACCACCCCGGCGCGCATGAGACAACACAAAAAGGAGACAACCCCATGCACTCGTCCCATCCCTTCCGCCGCCGCACCCTGCTGGCCCTGGCCGGCGCATCGCTGGGGGCCGCTGCCCTGGGCGTGCGCGCTCAAAATGGCACGCCGCTGCGCGTCATCCTGCCCGTGGGGGCAGGCTCGGGCGCCGACACCATCGTGCGCTCGGCCCAGACTGCGCTGGTGCGCTCGCTGGGCGGCCAGCCCGTGGTCATGGAGAACCTGCCGGGCGCGGGCGGCATCACGGGAACGCAGGCCCTGGTCAAGGCGCCGGCCGATGGCAACACCATCGCCTTCATCTCCAACAACCACGCCGTCAACCCCAGCGTCTTCAAGAAGCTGCCCTACGACAGCCTGGCCGACATCACGCCGCTGTCCATCGTCGGCGGTTCGCCCTTCGTGCTGGTCGTCCACCCCAAGGTGGCGGCGCGCAATGCGCGCGAACTGCAGGCGCTCATGAAGGCGCGGCCCGGCGACCTCAACTACGCCTCGTCCGGCAACGGCACCATCTTCCACCTCGCGGCCGAAGTCTTTCTGGACGCGGCCGGCACCACGGCACGCCACATTCCCTACAAGGGCGTGGGCCAGATGGTGGTGGACCTGCTCAGCGGGCAGGTGGACTTCGGCGTGATCGCCGTGGGCACGGCGCAGGCGCACCTCAAATCCGGCGCGCTGCGTGCCATCGGCATCATGGGCCGCGAGCGCGTGGCATCGCTGCCCGATGTGCCCACCGTGGCAGAGCAGGGCTTTCCCGGCGTGGACATCGCCGGCTGGGTGGCCGCCATAGGCCCCAAGGGCATGCCGCCCGCCCAGGTGCGCCGCCTGCACGACAGCATCGCCTCTGCCTTTGCCGACCCCGAGGTCAAGGCCGGCTTTGCACGGCGCGACGAATACACCGTGCTCAACAGCCCCGAGGCGGCAGCCCAGTTCCTGCGCTCCGAGCAGGAACGCTTTGCGCGCCTGGTCAAGAAGGCCAATGTCACGCTGGAGTAAGTCCGGATGGCCCTGATCTGGTCGGCTGTATCCCTGTGGGCGAAGTTTCTGAACGCGCTGCTGCCTTGCGCGCAAGGCCCCACGGCCGCGCAGGCAGTCTTCAGATGGGTGTGAAAAGGTCCGGGTGGTACCGCTTTGCCGACATGCCCGAGGCATGGTCGATTCATGGGCATCGTTGACATGTACTGGCAGGGTGGATATCTTTGATATATCCAAAGGAGTTGAATATGCCGACCCGCACAAACGCCAACCAGATTGCCTTCCGCTACCGCGCAGTGGACAGCGCCACCGGCGTCACGCGAGAAACCGCCAAGCGCCTGGCCGAGCATCTTGGTGTTGATGAAACGCAGGCGATACACCGTGCGCTGCATGAGCTTGCCGTACGCATGCTGCCGCAGTACGAGGCGGATGACGGCCCCTTGACGGCAGCCCAGGTCAGGCAAATCAAGAAAAAAGTGCCGCAAGGAGAGCAACGCTCGGTGAAGTCGAGCTTGTTCGACTTGGAGACGCTGTGACCGCGCCTTGGTGGGATGAGCCCACGGCGGGCGACATCGTCTGGTGCTATTTCCCGCAAGACATCATTCCCGGGCCCAAGCCTCGGCCCGCGCTGATCCTGGTGGTCTTCGATGACGATGCTCCGCAGTTCACCGTACGAGTCGCCTACGGCACCAGCCAGCGCACTACCACGCTGTACAAGGGCGAGTTCGCCATCCTGCGCGAGCGCAATCCCGTGGCCTATGCGGCTGCCGGGTTGAGCTATGACACGAAATTCAATCTCAAGCAGGCCCTGGATCTGCCGTATACGGCAGAGTGGTTTGCAGTGCCGCCTGCAGCTCCCCATGGACAGACGCCCAAGTTGGGAGTCCTGCATCCTTCCCTTGTGCGCGCGGTGCAGGCCGCTTATCAGGCAGTGTCCAAATAAGCAGGGTCCTGCCACGGCCGCCGGGCTTGCCCTGTGTCGCAGGTGCCTTGCCCGATGGGGATCAACAAGCTGATGGTGGACAATGGCAAGGAGTTCACGTACGCCTTGTCCGCAGGCAATGTAAGCCGGGTGCAGCCATCAGACGATGTTGCAGAACCCACGTCCACTTCTCCCAATTTCCCCCCAGATTGGTCGCAAGAATTCCTTGGCAACTCCAGGAAAAGACCATGATTGATTTCTCGCAAACCAACGCTTCACGCATTCGCCCGGCCCTTGTGCTGGCTGTGGCGGCCTTCGCGGCGGCCTGCAGCCATGCGCAGGGCTACGGGGGGCACGGCAATCCGCCGTCGCCGCCGCCCGAGGCCTATACGGCCTGCCAGGGCAAGGCCGAGGGCGACAGCGTGACGCTGACCATGCCCGATGGCAAGACGCTGGCCGGCACCTGCCGCAGCCTGAACGGGCAGCTGGTGGCCATGCCGGCCGGCGGGCCCGGCGCAGGCGGGCCGCCGCCCCATCCGCAGCAGTGATCGCGTGGCCCGGCGGGCCACGCCGCCGGGCTGTCTGCAAACCCACGGGTCTGCGCACAGGCCCTCATGAAAAAGCCATCCCATGAACCACTCTCACGATGCCCATGATCTTGCCCACGACCTGGGCCTTCAGCACGATCTGCAAGTCATGGCGCGCCGCCTGCTCGACCGGCGCCGCATGCTGGGCCTGATGGCCTCTGGCGGCGCTGCAGCGCTTCTGTCCGCCTGTGGCGGCGGTGGTGATTCCAGTGATTCGACAGGAACCGGCACGGGCACCGGATCCGGGACAGGCACCGACACGGGTACGGGCACCGACACGGGCACAGGTACTGGAACCACGACCGGCACCTGCATGGTCGATCCCACGGAAACCGAAGGCCCTTACCCCGCCGACGGCTCCAACGGCTCGCGCGGCAGCCTGGTCAACGTGCTGTCGCAAAGCGGCGTAGTGCGCAGCGACCTGCGCAGCAGCTTTGGCGGCATGAGCGGCACGGCTGCGGGCCTGCCGCTGACGCTCAAGATCACCCTGGTCAACGTCAGCACCAACTGCAGCCCGCTGGAAGGCTATGCCATCTACCTGTGGCATTGCACCCGCGAGGGCGAGTATTCGCTGTACTCCACCGACCTGCTCAACCAGAACTTCCTGCGCGGCGTGCAGGCGACGGACAGCAATGGCGAATGCACCTTTGTGACCATCTTCCCGGGCTGCTATGACGGGCGTTGGCCGCACATGCACTTCGAGGTGTTCCGCAGCCTCAACACGGCCGGCAGCTACACCAACAAGCTGCTGACCTCGCAGATGGCCATGCCCAAGGACGTGGCCAGCGCCGTCTATGCCGGTGTCAGCGGCTACAGCGCCAGCGTCTCCAACCTGTCGCGGGTCAGCGTGACATCGGACAATGTCTTCGGCGACAACACCAGCGAGCAGATCGCCTGGCAGACGCCCACCTTCACCGGAGACACCACCAATGGCCACACCGCCACGATATCCATCGGCATTGCCGTCTGACGCAGCAACTGAATGAGCCTCCGCCTCCCGCGCCTGAAGCTGCAGCACAAGGCCTTCTTCGCCCTGGCCGTGCTGCTGGTGGCCCTGCTGCTGGTGTTTCTCGGGTTCTCCCGCCTGGGCCTGCAGCGGGGCTTGGGGCCCTACATGGCCGAGGTGGAGCTGACCGGCATGGACGGGCTGGCCGAGCGGCTGGTCCAGCACCATGAGCAAAACGGCGGCTGGGATGCGGCGTGCGCCAACCCCGGTTTCTGGCGCGACATGGTGCGCCCGGGCGCAGGCATGGGCCGGGGCTTTCCTGCGGGCGAGCCCGGGCCACGGCCCCCCATGCCCATGCCCATGCCGGAGCCGAGGCCTGGTTTTGAGGGAAGCCACGGCCCGGGGCCGGGCCCGGAGTTTCCACCGCCACCGGGGCCGGAAGGCGGGGAGCGTGCCGATCGCTCAGATCGATCAGATCGCTCCGACCGTACAGATCGCCCAGACCGCCCAGGCCCGCCGCCAGACCGCCCGTTCGGCGGCCCGTGGGCGCGCGTGGGCCTGCTGGATGCCCAGGGCCAGCTCATCTCCGGCATGGCGCCGCAGCCCGGTGCGGCGCACCGCGTTCTGCGCGCCGCCAACGGGCAGGCCATTGGCGAGATCGTGCTGTCCCCCGTGCAGACCGGGCAGGGCATGCAGCGCGACCTGGACCGCGCCTTCCTCGCGCAGCAGATGGGTTTTGTGGCCTGGACCGGGCTGGCCGGCCTGCTGCTGGCGCTGCTGCTGTCGGCCTGGCTCACGCGGCGCTGGCTGGAGCCGCTGACCGCCTTCGTCGATGGCCTGCGCGGCATTGCGGCCGGGCGGCTGGACACGCGCGTGGCCATCAAGGGCGATGCCGAACTGGCCCGCCTTGCGGAAACCTTCAACGACATGGCCGTGCAGCTGGCCACCATGGAAGCCTCGCGCCAGCGCTGGCTGGCCGACGTGGCGCATGAGCTGCGCACGCCCCTGTCCACCATGCGCGCCGAGGTCGAGGCCGTGCAGGACGGCGTGCTGCCCCTGGACGACCGCATGGCGCTGCGCCTGCACCGGCAGATCATGCGGCTGATACGGCTGGTCAGCGACCTGCGCGTGAGCCTGGACGACCCGCAGGCCCTGCACGGCTCGGGCCATGTGCCCGTGCATGTGCTGACCCCGCTGGGCGAGGCGCTGGACGGCGCGCGGCCCGGCTTCGAGCAGGTGGGCATCGGCCTGGACCGCTCCACCGTGGACCAGCTGGCCGCGCGCGTTCCGCCGCCGCTGGTGCAGGGCGACCCGCACCGGCTCCACCAGGTGTTTGCCAACCTGCTGGAAAACAGCCTGCGCTACACGGCTGCGGGCGGGCGGCTGCAGGTGTCCGCCGAAATCGTCCAGATGCAGGACCGCAGCATGCTGCAGCTGTGCTGGGACGACACGGCTCCCGGCGTGGCCAGCCAGCACCTGCCGCGCCTGTTCGACCGCCTCTATCGCGTGGACGCCTCCCGCGTGCGCGATGGCGACGGCCTGGGCGGCTCCGGCCTGGGGCTGGCCATCTGCCGCACCATCGTCCAGGCCCATGGCGGCAGCATCGAGGCCGCTGCCTCGCCGCTCGGCGGCCTGCGCATCACGCTGTGGCTGCCCTTGCTGGAAAATCCCGCGCCATGAAGCCTGCACGCATCCTCCTGGTCGAAGACGAAACCGACATGGCCGCCATCGTCATCGACTACCTGCGCCATGCAGGCTACGAAGTCGAGCACATCCGCCACGGGCGCGAGGCGCTGGACCGCATGCTGCGCTCCCCGCCCGACCTCACCGTGCTGGACATCATGCTGCCGGGGCTGGACGGCCTGGACATCCTGCGCCAGTTCCGCCCCCACAGCGCCAGCCCCGTCATCCTGCTCACCGCGCGTGTCGAGGAAATGGACCGCCTGCTGGGCCTGGAGCTGGGTGCGGACGACTACATCTGCAAACCCTTCGCCCCGCGCGAAGTCGTGGCCCGCGTCAAGGCCGTGCTGCGCCGCAGTGCCGGCCCCGTCCCCGCGCAGCAACGCCTGACGCTGCTGCCCGAGCAGGGCCGTGCCATGCTCAACGGCAGCGTGCTGCCGCTGACCAAGCGGGAGCTGACCTTGCTGCAGGCCCTGATGCGCCAGCCCGGCCGCCTCTACTCCCGCGCGCAGCTGCTGGAGCTGGCCTGCGCCGACACGCTGGACGTGAACGAACGCGCCATCGACAGCCACATCAAGAACCTGCGCAAAAAGCTCAAGGCGGCGGACGATCGCCATGAGTGGATTCGCTCCGTGTACGGCGTGGGCTTTGCGTTCGAGCCCGATGGCGGGTCCGACACGCGGGTGCAGTGAAGGCCAGGCGAGGGCAGGGCGCAGCCCCTACCTCGACTCGTCGAGGTGCTCCATGAACGTGGTGCCCGTGTAGCGGGAGCGGAACAGGCCGGCCTCCACCAGGCGCGGCACCAGTTGCTCCAGCACGCAATGCAGGGACTCGACGGAGCCGCCGGGCGCGGCCAGAAAGCCGTCGATGGCGCCGGCAGCGCTCCACTCGGTGATCTGCGCCACGGCATCGTCCACCGTGCCGACCACCTGCCAGTGCGCGGCGGAGAGGATTTCCGGCCGCTGCAGCAGCTCGTCAATGCGTAATGACTCGCGCTCCATCAGGCGCCTGAGCAGGCCCGCATGCGTGCGGCTGGACGGGGTTGCCACGGGCGGCGGAAGGTCGGCTGCGGTGATCGGCCGGTCTGCGGGCCAGTCCGTCAGGTCCAGGCCGACCATGGCCTTGATCGATGCCAGCTTGCGGCCCCTGTCCACCCGGCCGTGCGTCTGCTGGAACATCTCCCGGGCCTGCTCGCGGGTGTCGGCCAGGTACAGGCTCAGGCCGGGCAGCAGGCGCACATCCTGCGCTTGGCGGCCATGGCGCTGGGCGCGCCGAGACAGGTCCCGGCGCAGCTCCAGCGCCGCGTCCAGGTCCGGCGTGGGGGCGAAAACAATGTCTGCCACCGATGCGGCAAAGTCGCGCCCGGTGCTGGACGCGCCCGCCTGCACCAGCGGAATGCGCGGGCCGCCGAACTCCGGCAGGTTCAGCGGGCCGCGCACCTTCAGGTGCGGTCCCTCGTGGTCTATGGGGTGGACCAGCGAGGCATCGGCGTAGCGGCCGCTGTCCCGGTCGATCTTCAAGGCCTCGTTGGGGAAGCTGGCCCACAGCCGGCGCACCACGTCGGTGAATTCTGCGGCCCGCGCATAGCGTTCATCGGCATCGGGCATGGCCTGCAGCCCGAAGTTCTCGTGGCCCTGCAGGGCCGTGACGATGTTCCACCCGGCGCGGCCGTTGCTGATCCAGTGCAGCGACTGCAGCTGGCGCGCCACCGCATAGGGCGGGAAAAACGTGGTCGATACCGTGGACACCAGGCCGATGCGCGAGGTCTCGCGCGCCAGCGCGGCCATCAGCACCGTGGGGTCCAGGCTGGCGAAGCCCGCGCCCGTCTCCAGCGCTTCCATGGGCAGAAAGCTCACGTCCGGGCGGAAGACGAAGTCCAGGTGCGCGGCCTCGGCGCGCCGGGCCAGGTCCAGGGCGAAGTCGCTGGAGTACAGCCCTTCGATATTGCTGCCGGGCCGCCGCCAGGCGTCGCCGCTCAGCCAGGTGGGGGCCAGCGAAAGGCCGATGTGCAGGGGTTTGCGGGGTGTCATGTCTGCTGTCATTCCCATCTCAGAACGTTCCGCGCACGCCCACGCCGATCATGCGCGGCGCGGTCATGCTGGCCTCGATGCCGCCGATGCCGCGGTTTTGCTGCAGATACGTCGGTGCGCGCCTGTCGAACACGTTCTTGATATAGCCGTACAACTGCACGCGCGCGCTGTAGGCATAGGTCATGCGCAGGTCGGCGATGGTGTTGGAGCCGACCGCATAGGCGCGCGTGTTGGCGGTATCGGAGTAGTAGCCGTCCAGGTGGCGCACCTGGCCGGAGACATTGAACCGGGGGCTGGCGTCCCAGCTCACGCCCAGGCTCAGGTTGTAGCCGGGCGAGCGGGCGAAGCGGTTGTGCTCGTAGCCGGGGTTGCTGCCCATCTCCTCGATGCGGGTGCGCAGCACGCCCACGCCGGCCTTGATCCGCAGGTTGTCCAGCGCGCGGTAGTCGGCGCCCAGCTCGAAGCCGTAGGCATGGGCCTTCTCCGCGTTGATGGTGTAGGACTGGGCCACGCCCGGGGAGATGACCACGGGGATGTTGTACTGCGCATCCCGCATGTCCATGTAGAACAGGTTGGTGTTGAGCATCAGCCGGTCATCGAGCAGGCTGGCGCGGCTGAACAGCTCGTAGTTCCAGATCGACTCCTTCTTGAAGTACGCCCATTGCCGGCTGGTGAGGTTCAGCGACACACCGCCCGGGTTGTAGCCCCGGCTGACCAGCGCGCCCACGGTCCAGCGCGGTGTGGCGGCATAGGCCAGGGACAGCTTGGGCAGCAGGGCCGAGAAGGTTTTCGTGTAGTCGAGGGCGGTGGGTGCCAGCACCGAAGTGCCGGTGCGCACCACCTCGTCCTGTTGGTAGCGCAGGCCGCTGGTCAGGGTCCAGCGGTCGGCCAGGCGCCAGTTCAGCTCGCCGAAGACGCCCAGGTTCTTCTTCGTGTCGTCGAAGGCGGACAGGCCGCGCAGCAGCAGGCTTTCGTCCGTGCCGGTGCGCGCGTAGTAGACGCCGCCGAAGCCGCTCAGGCGGTCCTTGTCGCTGCCCACCAGGGCGCGGAACTCATTGGAGACATTGTTCTGGCGGATATCGGCATCGCCCTCGCCGGGAATGCCCGTGTAGCGCTGCACGGACGAGCGCGAATACTGGGACTGGTTGACCAGCCGCACGCCGTTGCCCAGCTCGTAGCTGAGGTCGAGGATGCCGGTGTCGGTCTTCTGCTTCCAGCTGGGCATGGTCGTCGTCCAGTGCTCCAGCGCGCTGAACGGAGCGGACGCCGCCTCCTGGCTGGGGCGGTTGCTGTCGTTGTGGGAATAGGTGAACTTGGCCTCCAGGCCCGGAACGCTGCTGGGCAGCCACAGGAACTTCATGCGTGCGTTGAGTGCGCGGAAATCCTGATCGGCCTGGCCCCGCTGGAACTGCGGATTGGTGTAGTCGATGAAGGTATCGCGCCCCGAGTAGTCCACGGCCAGTCGCGCGGCCAGCTCCTCGCCCACGGGGCCGGAGACGGCGATGGACGCACGCCGCGATTGGTAGTCGCCCGCCTCCAGCTGGTAGGCCCCTTCGCGCTTGAAGCTGGGGTCCTTGGTGTTCACGACGATGGCGCCCGCGATGGCATTGGCACCCTGCGAGGTGGTCTGCGGGCCGCGGAACACCTCGATGCTCTCCACATCCCAGACCGAGGTCGCGCCGAAGAACATCTCGTTGTAGTTGAGGTAGTGCCCGTCCAGGTTGATGGTGGCGCGCGGCACCGTGCCGCCCCAGAAGACGTTCTGGCCGTTGTTGGGGCCCTGCGTGTCCTGCCCGCGGATGATGGGCGCGCCCACCGTGTCGGTGTAGACCACGTTGGGCACATCGTGCAGCACCTCGTGGACCGAGGCATTGCCGGACTCCTGCCGGGCCAGGTCCTTGCCGGCCTTGACCGACACGGAGGAGGCCGTGTCCTTGAGCTCGCGCCTGACCTTTTCTCCGCTGACCACGACCGCTTCAAGCGCGTTGGATTCCCCCCCGGAACCCGACGCGCCCTGAGCGAAGGCGCCGGCCGGCGCCATCAGGGTAGAGAGTGCGATGGCGCCCGCCCGGGACGGGAGCCTGCGATGGAAACACAGCTTCACAGCATCTTCCTTTGATGAGAATGATTCGTATTTTTCAAAGGTCGCCATCATGCATTGAAATTCCACAGTAGGGAATGAATTCCCACATGCGGAAGAGAAAAACAGCGGCGAAATGGTGTGCGCGCACCTGTGCAGAGCCTTCGGCAGAGCCGGTATCATCGACACCGGCGGCGCATGCGCCCCCACCTGCGATGCGCCTGGTACAGGCAAGAAAGCCCAGCCCTTGAAAACAACAACACCTCAGACGACAGCCGGCGAGAAGCGCTCCGGCACCATCCAGTCCGTCTCCATCGCCACCCGGTTTCTCATGGTCCTGGCCAATGCCGAAAGCGAACTGGCGCTGGGCGAGGTGGCCCGGCGAACGGGAACGGGGGGCTCCACGGCCCACCGCTACCTGCAAAGCCTCGTCAAGGAAGGCCTGGCCAAGCAGGACCCGGCCAGCGGCCTGTATGACCTGGGCAGCGCGGCGCTGAGCATCGGCATTGGCGCGCTCAAGCGTGTGGATGCGGTGGAGATTGCGGCGCAGCGCATGAAGGCGCTGACGCACAGCCATGCGCTCAGCGGCGGCGTGGCCATCTGGACCGACCGGGGGCCGACCCTGGTGCGCTGGTACCGCAGCGCCTACTTCTCGATCAACCCGCTGGCGCTGGGCGACATCCTGCCCATAGACAACACCGCCTGCGGCCTGGTGTTCCAGGCCTTCCTGCCCAAGGCCACCATCGACGCCGCACGGCGCCAGCAGCCCGCCCATTTCCGTGGCAAGCCGCCGGCCAAGGCCGTGCTCGACGAAGTGCGCGAGCGCTGCTGGTCCGAGATGACCAGCCACCTCCTGTCCAACGTCACGGGCCAGGCGGCGCCGGTGTTCGATGCGCAGCATGAAATCGTCTGCGCGGTCACCACCGTCTCGGACCTGGGCCAGCTCAAGTCACCGGAAGACCGGGTCGCACTGTTCCGCGAGGCCAGCCTGATCAACCAGTCCACGGGCGGGCGGGCCTTCAGCGCAGATTCGCCTTGAAAGCCGCGCCGGGAAGAATGGCCGGGCGCCTCAGTTCCCTGCGGCGCGCTCCACGGCATTCACGGCCCTGCGCCCCCTGGGCACCACCAGGGGCGTCCCCGACACAGGGTCTGCCATGATCACGGCCGGCAGGCCGAACACCTCCTGCACCAACTGCTCCGTGAAGATCGCCCCGGGCGCGCCCTGCGCGGCAATGCGCCCGTCGCGCATGGCGATCAGGTGCGAGGCATAGCGGCAGGCCTGGTTGAGGTCGTGCAGCACCGCAACCACCGTGCGGCCGGCGTCGTTGAGATCCGCCAGCAGCTCCATCAGCTCGATCTGGTGGGCGATGTCCAGGAACGTCGTGGGCTCGTCCAGCAGCAGGATCGGCGTCTGCTGCGCCAGCACCATCGCAATCCACACCCGCTGGCGCTGGCCGCCTGACAGCTCGTCCAGCAGGCGGTCGGACAGCGCTGCCACATCGGTGGCCTGCATGGCCTCGGCCACGGCCTGCTCATCCGCATCCGTCCACTGCCTCAGGAAGGATTGATGGGGGTAGCGCCCCCGCGCCACCAGGTCCGCCACCGTGATGCCCTCGGGCGCCACCGCGCTTTGCGGCAGCAGGCCCAGGCGCCGTGCCACCTCCTTGGCGGGAAATTGCGAGATGTGCCGGCCATCCAGGATGACCTGCCCGGCCACCGGCACCAGCAGCCGCGACAGCGCGCGCAGCAGGGTGGACTTGCCGCAGGCATTCGGCCCCACGATGACGGTGAAGGAGCCATCGGGAATGGCAAGGGACAGGCCCTGCGAAATCGTGCGCTCGCCGTAGCGCAGCGTCACCGCATCAGCACTCAGGCGCTGCGTCATGGCCGGTCATTTCCCACAATCGATAGGTCCTTCGGTGTTTGCAATGTGGAATGAATTCTACAATACGGAATACGCTGAAGACGCCGCCCTGGCGCCCGGCCCCGTCGCTTCGGATCGAGATGAACAGACTCCAACTTGCCGCCCTGGGTGCGGCCGCCGCACTGGCCGTGCTGGCCTGTTTCGCATGGTTTCCACGCGCCGCCGGTCCCGTGGCGGGCGCCGCACCGCATACATCGGATACGCCGGCTGCAGCACACGCAGACCATGCACCGCTGCCCCGGCGCATCGTCTCCACCTCGCCCAGCGTGACCGGCATCCTGCTGGCCATCGATGCGCCGGTCGTCGCGACCGCCGCGACCACGCCCAGCCGCATGACCGACGACAAGGGCTTTTTCTCGCAATGGGCCGCGGTTGCCGACAAGCGCGGCGTGCAGGTGCTCTACCGCAACCTGCAATTCGACATCGAGGCCGCCATCGGCGCCAGTCCCGACCTGCTGGTGGCCTCCGCCACCGGGGCCGACAGCGTGGCCCAGCACCGCACCGAACTGCAGGCGCAGGGCGTGCCCATGGTCGTGGTCGACTACTCCAGCCAGTCCTGGCAGGACATCGCCACCGAGCTGGGCCGCATCACGGGCCATGCGAAGCAGGCCGCCGCAGCCATTGCCCGCTTCGATGCCCATGTGGCGCAGACCGCCGCCTCCATCACGCCCCCTGCCCAGCCCGTCAGCATCGTCGCCTACAACCTGGCCGGCAGCTACTCCATAGGCCGCGCCGCCAGCCCCCATGCGCGGCTGCTGGCCGCACTGGGCTTCAAGGTGGAGGGCCTGCCGCCCGCGCTGGCCGCCCAGGTCACACGCGCCTCGGACTTCGAATTCATCTCCCGCGAGAATCTCTCGGCCGCCATCACCGGCGACTCCGTCTTCCTGCTCGGCGCCTCGCAGGGCGATGTGCAGGCCTTCCTGGACGATCCGCTGCTGGCCAACCTGCCCGCCGTTGCCGGCCGGCGCGTCTATCCGCTGGGCCCGACCTCGTTTCGCATCGACTACTACTCGGGGCAGCAGATGGTTGACGCCGTGGCAAGCCATTTCCGCTGAGCCATGCGTGCACGGCTCCAAGGCGCGGCGGCGCGGCCTGCTCAGCGCTCCTGTTTGCGCTCCTCCCTGCACTGCAGGCGTTGGCTGGGCCTTGCAGGCGGGCTGCTGGCGCTGGCCATCATCGCCGTGCTCGGCATCACCGTCGGCTCGCGCGACATTGCGCTGGCCGACATCCTCGGCGCGCTGCGGGCTCCGGACCTGCGTGATGACCAGCACCTGATCGTCAGCCTGCTGCGCATGCCTCGCACCGTGGTGGCCATCCTGGCCGGCATGGCGCTGGGCGTGGCCGGCGCGCTCATGCAGGCCGTCACCCGCAATCCCCTGGCGGAGCCGGGCCTGCTGGGCGTCAACGCGGGTGCGGCGCTGGCCGTGCTCATCGGCATGACGGCCTTCGGCCTGACGTCCGTGCTCCAGTACGTCTGGTGCGCCTTTGCCGGCGCGGGGCTGGCGGGCGCTGCCGTCTTCGCGTTCGGCCAGTCCCGGGGCGCGGGCGCGCACCCGGTGCGCTTGGTCCTGGCCGGGGCTGGCCTGTCGGTCATGCTCACCTCCAGCGCCGGCATCATCCTGCTCAACGCGCCCCCGGAAGTCTTCGACGGCTTCCGCCACTGGGCGGCCGGCTCCCTGCATGGCAGCGGCTATGCCAGCGCCGCCGTGCTGGCGGTTGCCGTGGCGGCAGGGCTGGCGGCGGCCTGGGCCATCGTCGGCCAGCTCAACGCCATGGCGCTGGGGCATGACGTGGGCCTGGCGCTGGGCGTCAATGTGCGCGCCACCGCGCAACTGGCCTGCCTGGCGGTCATGCTGCTGGCCGGGGCGGCCACGGCGGCCGTGGGGCCCATCGCCTTCGTCGGCCTGGTGGCGCCGCATCTTGCACGCCTCTCGTGCGGGCCGGACTACCGCTGGATACTGCCGCTGTCCGCGCTCTACGCGGCGGTGCTGCTGCTGGGTGCCGATGTGCTGGGCCGCGTCGTCGCGGCGCCTGCCGAAGTGGCCGCGGGCATCGTCGCCTGCCTGATCGGCGGGCCGTTCTTTGTCTGGGTGGCGTGCAGATACCGGTTGAGCAGGCTATGAAGACCTCCGTGAACACATCGGTTGTGCGCTGGGGAGCCTGTTCGTTTCTCTGGCGGCCCAGGCCGCTGGCCGTGGGCATGGCGCTGGTCGTGCTGGCCCTGGTGTTGGGTGTGCTGCTGCTGGGCACGGGAACCCTGTCCCTCAGCCCCGCCGAAGTGCTCGACAGCCTGCTGGGCACGGGCTCCAACCCCGCAGCAGAGCGCATCGTGCAGCGGGTGCGGCTGCCGCGTGTCCTCACGGCCATCTTCGTGGGCGCGTCTCTTGGCATGGCGGGTGCCATCTTCCAGTCCATCTCCCGCAACGCGCTGGGCTCGCCGGACGTGATCGGCTTCACCACCGGCGCGGCCAGCGGGGCGATTGCGCTCATCGTGCTGGGTGACGCCGGGCCGCTGTGGACATCGCTGGCCGCCGTGCTGTCGGGCATGGCCACGGCGGCGGTCGTGCTTGCGCTGTCCGGAGGGCGGCGTGCTGCCGGCGGCTACCGGCTGGTGCTGGTGGGCATAGGCGTGGGGGCCACGCTCTCGGGCCTGAACACCATCTTGCTGGTCATGGGGGACCTGGACCGGGCCGTCGCCGCGCAGCGCTGGCTGGCCGGCTCGCTCAGCGCGCGGACCTGGGCGCATGTCGTGCCCGCCGCGCTGGGCTTCATCGCCATCGTGCCCGTCGTGCTGTGGTGCGCCCGCCGCATCAACCTGCTGGAGCTGGGCGACGATGCCGCCACCCAGCTCGGCGTCAACGTGCCGCGCACGCGGCTCACCATGGTGATGGCTGCAGTGGCCCTGACCGCCATCGCCACGGCAGCGGCGGGGCCCATCGCCTTCATCGCGCTGGCCGCGCCCCAGGTGGCCAGGCGCCTGGGCCTGTCGCCCGACGTGCCCCTGTTCACGGCGGCAGCCATGGGCGCCGTTCTGCTGCTGGCGGCCGACATGCTCAGCCAGTGGGCACCCGTGCGCCTGCATCTGCCCATCGGGCTGGTGACGGGGCTGCTGGGCGGGGTGTATCTGCTGTGGCTGCTGTTTCGAACGCGCAAGGGATAGACGGCCGTGCAGGGTGCAACGGGCGCAGACCCAGTACCTGCGGGACTACCTGACGCCGCGCGCCACCCCAGGCCCCGCCACGGTGTACACATGCCCGGCCTCTTCGGCAGCCACCTTGGCCGCCTCGCTGCGGCGCACCTCCGCCTGGTCCTCGTACTCGCAGTTCATCACCCGGGCTTCACTGCCCGCGAACTCCGCGAGCGATTCAGCGCTGTTGCGAATGGTCACCAGCGCCTGCGCCACCACGTCCAGCCGCTGATGGCCCTCCGGGATCTCCAGCCATGCCAGCGCCAGCTGGGCCAAGGCGGAAACCTCGGCACAGCCTTGCTGCACGAAGCGGTCCATTTCATGCAGCGCTGTTGCGAGCTTCTGGGCGTGGGTGTTTTCGGGGGGAGGGGATGGGGGGATGTGCTTCATGGGTTGCTGCTCCTGTGACGAAGCGCCGTGCTGCGGCGAGGACGTTCCGTAGCGATTCGTGGCTGCAGGCTAGAAAACTACGCAACTCGTAGTATCGAGAATACAGCATAACTACGAGTCTCGTAGCTTTTGGAAAGCACGAGATGTCAGACGCAGATGAACAATGGGGCGCGAGGCTCAAGCAAGCTCGGCTTGCAGCAGACCTGTCCCAAAAAATGCTGGGAATTGAAGCTGGAATCGATCCGTTTGTGGCGAGTGCGCGGATCAATCGCTATGAGCTGGGGAAACACAAACCAGACTTGCTGACTGTGCGTAAGCTGGCGGAAGTGCTCAAGGTTCCGATGGCGTTTTTCTATTCGGATACGGATGATGAGGTGGCGGAGTTGTTGCTCAGGTATGGGCAGGCGAGCAGGGCGGTGCGCAAGAGGGTGAGCGAAGCGTTGAAGGGGTAGGGCGTTCGGGTTGCGTGGAAGGCTGCTTGCGATCCATTGCCGCCGTTCGAGTTTCGATGATCAATGTCTGCTCTGCAGCGAGAGCTCTAGATTGCCAACGAGGCTTCGGCGGCAGTTGTGGGACCAAAAGCCGCCGTCCGTTCCCAGGCAGATTTGGAGCTTGAAGTCGTCGCCGGCTTTTTGCCTGAAGCGTAGACTCGAACCATGTGTAGCGCCCTTGGGCACTGCGTCTTTCCGACCGCATCTCCAGCAAGGCCCCAAATCTGAGACCGCGGCGCCCTGCAGCTTCAGCCAGGGCAACAGCTCGTCGAGCTTTTCCCAGACCCGCCAACTCACGTCAAAGCTCAGGGCGGACCTGCAGCCGACGGTCCAGATCATCGAAATAAAAAATTTCTCAGATAAGAAGAAAAACTGGCTAACACAAAAATCACACCTTTCTCTACAGTAGATGGCGCCAGCTGAGCACTTTGCAAAATCAGTTGGTCCCGCGGCTCAGCCGCATTTTTCAACTACGCATACCCTACCTACCGGTAGGTTTGGAGAAAGTCATGAGCGCAATTTTTGAAGGCAAGAAACTCTTGGTCGTGGGCGGCACCAGTGGAATGGGGTTTGAAGCAGCACGCATGTTCCTGGAACAGGGCGGCCAGGCCGTCATCGTTGGTCATCGAGCAGACAAGACAGAGGCGGCCCGCAAGGAACTGTCCACGGCAGGTTCGGTGGATTCGCTGGCTGCAGACCTGACCACAGACGGTGGTGTCGGCGAAGTCACTGCGTTCCTAGACAGCCAGCACGCAGACGTGACCCATCTCGTCAACGCCGCTGGTGTCTTCTTTCCCAAGGCCTTCCTGGAACACTCCCACCAGGACTACGACATGTACCAGCAGCTCAACCGTGCATTCTTCTTCATCACCCAGAACGTGGTGAAGAAGTTGGTGGCAGCTGGCCACACGGGAGCGATAGTGAACATCGGCTCAATGTGGGCCAAGCAGGCCATCCAGGCCACGCCGTCGTCCGCCTACTCGATGGCAAAGGCCGGGCTGCATTCGTTGACACAGCACTTGGCCATGGAATTGGCCCAGCATGGAATCCGGGTGAATGCCGTCGCCCCAGCCGTGGTGCAGACCCCCATCTATGAAGGATTCATCCCCAAGGAGCAGGTCCACACCGCGCTTCAGGGGTTCAACAGCTTCCATCCAATTGGTCGGGTCGGCACGCCTCGCGATGTCGCGGAGGCGGTCACCTTCCTGCTGTCGGACAAGGCGGCCTGGGTCACAGGCGCTGTATGGGACGTCGATGGCGGCGTGATGGCCGGTCGCAACCAGGCCTGACGCACCAGGCTCGCGGCGGGGAATTGCTGCTGCACAATGCAACCGCCGCTTTGCCAAGAATCGACCGAGAATGAAGCACTTTTCCGAACTCTCCCAATCCGCTGAGCGCATCGTCGATGCAGCGGAAAACCTGGTGCAGCAGTTCGGATTCAACGGCTTTTCCTTCGAGGACATTGCGCAGTTGGTGGGCATCCGCAAGCCCAGCATTTATCACCACTTCCCGTCCAAACAGGAACTGGTAGCGGTGATGACGCAGCGGTACACGCATCGCTTCTGTGCGCGACTTGAAGACATCAACGCAAAATACAACGGTGCGGTAGAGCGACTGCATGCGCACGCAGCCCTGTTCTCCGAGACGCTAGGCAAAGAGGGCCGGCTTTGCGCATGCGGCATGCTGGGCGCAGAGCACAATTCGCTGCCGGAACCTATTCGACTGCATGTGAAGTACTTCTTCGCATGCAACATCGCCTGGCTCGAAGAGGTTATTCTGGCGGGGCAAAAACGGGGCCATCTCGCAGAGACGAAACCGGCCGTGTCACTTGCACAGCTCTGGCTCAGTGCACTGGAAGGGTCATTGCTGGTCGGCCGAACCTGCCAAGCCCCGACACCTGCCAGCATTGCCAGCGCACTGCTGGCCAGCTGGCAGCGGTGATGGCGCCTTAGTTGTCATCCTGGCATTGAAACTGGGCCTCCGCAAACAGCCAATCGCGGAATGCCACCAGCTTCGGCTTGGAGATGCATTCGGGCCGGTAGACCACGTAGTAGGCCAGCGAAGAATGGAAGCGCCTTTCTGGAAAGAGCCGCACAAGCCGGCCTGAAGCGACGTCATCGCAGGCCATGACGCTGCGCGCCAATGCGATGCCCTGACCGTCCACTGCAGCCTGTAGCACGGCAGCCGAGTTATTGATGCGCATGCCGCGCTCGGTCGACACCCCTTCAGCGCCCGCATACCGGCACCAAGCCTCCCAGGTCGGGAACCCCGTGCTGGAGTCAAGGGACAGGTCGTGGATAAGCGTCTGTCCGGCCAGGTCGGTAGGCACTTTCAGTGGCACCCGGCTCAGAAACGCAGGTGAGCAAACAGGGTAAACCTCTTCCTCCATGAGCTTCTCCGCTTTCAGCCCTGGCCAGCTCCCGGAGCCGTAGCGCACGCCGATATCGACGCTTTGCGAGACAAAGTCCACCGCTTTGTGGCTCGTATCGAGACGCACATCCGTCTCTGGCCAGGCTGCATGAAACCTCTCGATGCGGGGCAGCAGCCACTTGGCCGCAAATGCAGGGCTCACGGTCACGGTCAGTGCGCCCTGCGCCGAGCTCTCCTGCAGCTTGGACACCCCAAGGCTCAAGCGGTCGAATCCCGCGCGGATGTCGGGCAGGGCAAGTTGCGCAGCGTCCGTAGCGACAAGACGCACCTTTCCACCAGGCGCACGCGTGAACAGCGGGGTGCCCAGCCACTCCTCCAGTCCTCGAACCAGTTGCCCGACTGCGGCGGAGGTGACGTTCAGTTCATTGGCGGCCCCCGCGAAGCTCTGGTGCCGGGCTGCGGCCTCGAAAGCACGCAATGCATTGAGGTAAGAAGGTGCGCTCATATATAGAAAGTTTTTCTTTAATTGATAGAAAGAATATCACATTTGTCGTGAAGGCTCGGATCGTGAAAAATTCCAACTATCCGAGGAAAAATCCTTGGTATCGCATCGGATTCGAGCCATCACTGCAAATTTATGAGAAGTTTTACTTCTTCAAAAGCAGGATCGCAATCGCAACGGGGCACGCCCTTAAACACCTCTCAAGGAACCATCATGATGAAAGACTGGAACAACTTCCGCACGGACCTGCACACTCGCGTCGGCGACTTCGCAAAGCTCAATCCCGATGTCATGCGCGCCCTGTCGGCCATCGATGCAGGCGTCGCCAAGTCTGGCCTGCTCGATGCCAAGACCCACGAGCTCATCGCACTGGCAGTCTCGGTGACAACCCGCTGCGATGGCTGCATCGCCACCCATACCAAGAAGGCTGTCGAGGCCGGTGCGACGCGCGGCGAAATCTCCGAAGCGCTGAGCGTGGCCATTTCCCTGAATGCCGGCGCAGCCCTGACCTACACGGCACGTGTGCTGGATGCGCACGACGCACTGACTGCCGCCTGAAAACCAGTGGGCAGCCGGCCTCGAACCAAGGCCGGCTGCGAAGACGCCATGCAAATCAACTCCGACTTCTCCCGCTCTGTGCGCATCTCCAGCGATGAGCAGCACTGGATTGCCTCGCCGCAATCCGGCGTAGAGCGCGTCATGCTGGACCGCATTGGAGCGGAGGATGCACGCGCCACATCGCTGGTCCGCTACGCCAGGGGCTCCTCATTCCCGCGGCACGCCCACCCCCAGGGTGAGGAAATTCTTGTTCTGGCTGGCACGTTCTCTGACGACAGCGGCGACTATCCAGCCGGCTGGTATCTCAGAAACCCTCCGGGCTCATCCCACCGCCCTCATAGCGACGAGGGAGCGCTGATTTTCGTGAAGCTGCGGCAGATGCATGTCACGCAGGACACGTTGCGCATCAACACCTGCTCTTCGGAAAACTGGCAACAACGCGCTGACCACAGCGTCTGCAACCTCTACTGCAGTTACGGAGAACAAGTGAGTCTCGTGCGACTCGACGAAGGCGCATTGCTGCCCACCCAAACGCGAGGTGGGGCTGAGATTTTGGTCCTCTCGGGTGCCCTGCGCGAAGGCTTACAGCTGCACGGCTCGAGTAGCTGGTTACGCCTGGCCCCCGGCGAAAACTGCCAGCTCCATGCCCAAGTCCCTGACACAACGGTCTACCTCAAGACAGGGCATCTGGGTGACCTTCCTTTCATCGAGTGATGTCATGAATACTCAATCGATTGCCATCGTGGGTGCAGGGCTGAGCGGCATCTACGCGGCCTACCTGCTGGAAAAAGCTGGAGTGTCCAACTACCAAGTCCTGGAAGCCAGCGAACGTCTGGGTGGACGAATCCGGTCTGAAGAATACCGTTCTTCGCGAAGCAGCGAGCGTCTGGACCTTGGTGCAGCCTGGTTCTGGCCACACATGCAGCCTGAGCTCCACGACTTGGTCCGGAGTCTTCGCTTGAAGGTCTACGCCCAACATGAACAAGGGGCGATGATGGTCGAACGCTCACCAGAGACCGCTCCAACACGTCATGCCGGCTACTTAAGCTCCCCACCTTCCATGCGCATCGAAGGCGGCATGCTTGCCTTGGTAGACAGACTGAGCACAAGCATTGCTTCCGAGCGCATTCACCTGGACCGTCGTGTCACAGCCATCAGCGCCACCGACGCAGGCGTCACGCTTGAAGTGCAAACCGGCTCAGGCGAAATCGAATACCTGTTGGCCGACCATGTGCTGCTGGCGATTCCCCCTCGGCTTGCCGCGTCGACCATCCAGTTCATGCCGAAGCTTCCTTCCAACGTACTCGACCAGTGGCACAACACTGCCACTTGGATGGCTAGGCACGCCAAATACCTCGCTGTCTATTCCACACCGTTCTGGCGAGACGAGGGCCTTTCCGGAGAGGCCCGCAGCTTCTCGGGGCCCATGGGTGAAATCCACGATGCATCCTTGCCCGATGGAACAGGCGCTTTGTTTGGCTTTCTAGGTGTTCCTGCCCATACACGCAAACGTGTTTCATCGCAGACCCTGCAGCGTCTGTGCCGCGCGCAATTTGTGAGGTTGTTTGGAGCCAAGGCAGCCCACCCCGTAGCCGAGTGGCTCGTGGACTGGTCGCAGTCTTCGTTGACGGCTACATCCGCGGATGAACAGTCCGATGGCCAACATCCCATCCCGCCTAGCCCACGGGTGGACGAAGGTCCGTGGCGAACCCGCATTTCGGGAGTCGCAAGCGAGTGGTCCCAGACCTACCCAGGCTACGTTGCCGGCGCCGTACAAGCTGCGCAAGCCGCTGTGCACGCGCTGCTAGCTGCACGCACCCCTTCAAGCCAGGCCTCTTCGTCAATCGAGTCGGCTTCGCCTCTCTGAGTCATCCCAACAGCTTCACTCCCTGGAGACACCTATGAGCAACACATTCAAGGCCATGCAAATTTCACGACCTGGAGTGCTTGAATTGGTAGAGCGAACCATTCCGAATCCGGGTAGCGGCGAGGTTCTGATGAAGGTCGAAGCTTGCGGTATCTGCGGCGCAGACGTAGCAGACATTGAAGGCGCCAAGACGGACCTGCCCAGCCCTCGCATCCCAGGCCATGAAGTCGTTGGTCGCATCGTCGCGGTGGGGCCCAATGTCTCGGGCAGCTGGTCTGTAGGCCGTCGCGTGGGCGTTGGCCGTCTGGGCGGGCATTGCAACGAATGCAGCATGTGCCGTCGCGGCATCTTCCAGCTGTGTAGTAACCAGCATTTTGTTGGCAGCAGCTGCGATGGTGGCTATGCGGAAATGATGCTTGCGCGCAGCACAGGGTTGGTCTCCATCCCTGAAGAGCTAGATTCTGTCGAGGCAGCGCCTCTTCTGTGCGCCGGCATCGCCACGTTCAACGCCATGCGCAAATCCGGCGCCCTGGCCGGAGACTTGGTCGCCATTCAAGGCATAGGCGGACTCGGCCACTTGGCCCTGCAATATGCACGGCGAATGGGTTTTCGCGTTGTCGCGGTAGGCCGTGGCGATGACATCGCCGACGACGTGAAACGTCTGGGTGCGCACGCCTACATCGACACCCACAAAGAAGACCCTGTGCAACGACTGCAGGAAATGGGGGGCGCGCAGTTGATTCTCACGACCCTCACCAACAGTGCCGAGGCATCCAGGCTCGTTGGAGCGCTGGCTCCACAGGGGAAGTTCTTGGTAGTGGGCGCGGGCAAAGACCCCCTGACCGTCTCTCCGGGTTTCATGGTTGTCGGTGAGCGCTCTATTGAGGGAGCCATCACCGGAACGCCCTTTGAGTCGGAACGCACCTTGGACTTCAGCGTCATGGCGGATGTGCACCCAATGGTTGAAACCATGCTGCTTGAGAACGCCGTCGAGGCCTACAAAAAAATGAAGTCTGGGGACGTCAAGTTCCGCATGGTCCTGAGCATGAGCAACTGAGCGCGCGCAACAGGCAACGCCATGAAGCAGCTCAAGCAAAACCTGCCAATGCTCGCCCCCAGCGTCGTTCACTGCGGCACGTCTTGGTGCAGGTGCAATCGTACTTCTGGCAATGAAGAAAATGCGCCTGATGCCTGCAGCTGGTGCGCGTGAAGCATGGATTTCGGCAGCAATTCTCTTCGGCTACGCCATCGCGATGTCATACGCCTACCGAGGCATAGGCACTGAGGCAGGTGCACTCGTTCTTTTCGCAGCGGCGCAGATTCCCATGGCCTTGTCCAGATATCGGTATGCCCAACCGTCTCCGCCCGACTATGGAGGCATTGCGTGACATGAAATGGCTATGACGCTGCGTTTTCTGCGCTGTATCGCGTGAAACGAGGGATTAGGCCCAAGTGGGGTGGGTGGGAGTCTGCTTTGGGACGCACTGCCGCCTCCTGACAAGTTTCGCTGAACGTCTCAGTTCAGCCTAAAGCCGTCGCTCAGATATTTGCCGGTGCCGACCGGTCTCGGCCCTAACCCGCTCCCAACCGCCAAAACCCTCACCCAAACAACCCCCCCTCATCCAACAACTCAAACGCCACCTCTGGCGTCCTCTCCATCCCCCGCCGAATCGCCGCAGGAATCGCCTGCCGAGTCTTGCTGCACAGCCCGCGCATGGGCAAGACCTCGATCTGTATGCCGCGCACTGTACGCACTTCGCTGGCGCCGGGCTCGATGCGCACGCGGATGCCGAGCTGCTCATACATGCGCTGCTCCACATGGCGCAGGTCCTGCAGGCTGGTGATGCGTTCCAGCCGTAGCAGCAGGCGTTTTTCCTCTTCCCTGGTGAGTCGCAGAATGCGCTGGTCGGCCATGGAGTCGGCTAGCAGGGCGTCGTGCTCGCAGATGCAGGCGCCCGGAGGGCAGGGGACTCGGATCGGAATCTGAACGGGAAAGCTCATCGATGCCCAGGGAAGATCCGCCCCGGCCGGGACGGTGCAGGCCATGCTAGTTCAAGGCTGCGGCGGGGCCAAGGGGAAAGTCCTGGGCAGCTTCCATCTCTGCAATGTGGCCTGCCTGATGCCGCAGGGTGCGGAGGGCGGGGCAGCGATTCGGTGTGTCTGCGAGGCCGAATGCAGGCTTTGAGAAGCAGCTGTTTGGCAAGGTGATGAAGGGATGCAATCCGAAGTGGGAATCCGCATCGTCCATTGCGCGAATGATTAAAACGCAACTGATAAGATGCCCGCGCCCAAGTCGGGCATGAATGAATCAATTGAATAAGGGAGCGGAACACATGAAGAAGCTGATCATTGCAATGGCCGTTGCGCAGATGGCATTGGGCGTTGCCGCCGCACCTGTGGCCAATCGCGACAGTGCGATAAAGGCGTGCCTCAAGACATTCCCCGAAGCGGCTTCTCCCGTGGACGACAAGACGCGAACGTTTGCACAGGACGATCGCATCAATCTTGAGTTCAACTACATGGGCGCAAAGCTGATGTGCTCCGTGGGCAAGACCAGTGCGGAGGTGGAAGAGGCCAGCGTGATGGGGCGCAAGTTCTCAAAGGCTGATTTGAAATCCTCGCAGGAAAAGCGCCAATCCAATGAACAGGCAGTGGGCCAGATCGCCGCTGGCAATTGGAAGAGCTTCGTGGTAAACGCGAAGATCAGTACATCCAAGAAGCTCCAGAATCCCCAGTCTGCACGCTTCAAGGACTTGTTTATCAGCAACGTGGATGAACAGCCCACGCTGTGCGGAAAAATTGATGGCAAGAATGAAGCCGGTGCCTATTCCGGCTATCGCGCTTTCTATTCGAATGCTGCCAGTACGCTGGTGGCCGCAGAGACTGGCCAAAGCCCGATGTTCAAGGCGATGGTGGATGAGTTCTGCAGCTCTAAATTCGCAGACGCTGAGTAACGTGAAGGTCGAACGCTACGGGTCAGACTGACTGCTCACGACTTCTGACTCCTCCCATAAAGATTCTCCAACCCCGCCCACACCCTGCGCGTGAGCGGCTTGCTCTGCGCCGCAGGCCGGCGGTAGAGCCGCACGTTGATGGGCACGTCCTTGTCGGGCCCGGCCGCGCGGGCCAGGCGGCCCTCGGTCAGGTCGGTCTTGACCAGGGTGAGCGGCAGCCAGGCCAGGCCCAGGCCCTGGTGGACCATGGCGTGCAGGGAGTCGGCGAGGTCGGCCTCGTAGACGGTGCGCAGGCGCGTGGTGTCGCACAGTTCGTGCAGGTGGCTGCGCAGGATCTTGCCCAGGGACATGCTTTGCGCGTAGTCCAGGTAGGGCACCAGCGGGCCGCCGCCGTGGGCGGGCAGGGCGTACTTGGGCAATTGGTGAACCAGGGGGATGCTGACGGGGATCAGCGTGTCCTGGCCCACGGGCAGCCAGGCCAGGTGGTGGCCCTGCAGGCTGCCTTCGATGGCGGGCTGGGCGTGGCACATGAGCAGGTCCACCTTGCCTTGCAGCAGCATTTCCACGCCGTAGTCCAGGCTGGTGGTGACCACTTTCCAGCACAGCTGGGGCATGGCCTGGTTGAGGGCGGTGATGATGCCCGGCAGGACGGTGTGCGACAGCGTGCGGCCGGCCGCGATGGTGATGGTTTCATCGCGCGTGCGGTGCGGGCGCTGCAGCAGGCCATGGGTCTGCTCCAGGATGCCCAGCACTTCATGGGCCGAGGCCAGCAGCGTCTTGCCGGCGGCCGTGAGCGTGGTGAACTGGTGGCCGCGCTCGACCAGGGGCGTGCCCGCCCATTCCTCCAGCGCGCGGATGCGGCGGCCGAAGGCAGGGTGGGTGATGTGGCGGCGCTCGGCGGCCTTGTAGAGGCTGCCGGTGTCGGCCAGGGCCTGCAGGTCCTGCAGCAGTTTGAGGTTGAGTTCGTGCATGGGTAGGGTGGGTGCAGGGCTGTGCTGATCCGGCACAGCGCCGCCGCAATCGGCACAGCACCAAGGCGGGGCATGCCTAGCATGGCGGCATGCGAGAGAAGCCCTGTTATGCCTGAAGTTTGCCTCAGGAAGATGCAAAGCCATTTCATTGGCGGTGCGCAGCGCACGGTGCGGGATCTGCCGATCCAGCACAGGGAAGTGGTGCGCAACGGCGGCGAGCGGCCGCTGGACATGAATGGCAGCTATGCCGTAGGCCAGATGTACGCCATGGAGTACCGGCTGGCGCGTCCGCGCAGCCCCCTGCCGGTGCTGCTGTGGCATGGCGGCGGCATGACCGGGGCGCAGTGGGAGTCCACGCCCGATGGGCGCCAGGGCTGGCTGTGGCGCCTGCTGGAGGCCGGCCACGACGTGGTGGTCTGCGATGCCGTGGAGCGCGGCCGCGCGGGCTGGGCGATGTTCCCCGAGATCTATGCCGAGGCGCCCGTGTTCCGCAGTGCCGAAGAGGCGTGGCAGCTGTTTCGCATAGGCCATGGCGCGCCTTCGGGAGACGGTGTGGGCGAGCCCTTCGTCGGCCAGCGGTTTCCGCATGAGAATTTTGGTGCCCTGGTGCGGCAGATGGTGCCGCGCTGGCTGGGGCATGAGGCCATGGCCATGGCGGCCTATGACGCGCTGCTGGAGCAGTTCGGCCCCTGCGTGGTGCTGGGCCACAGCCAGGGCGGTGGCTTTGCCGCGCATGCGGCCATCCGCAAGCCGCACCTGGTGCGCGCCGTGGTGGGCGTGGAGCCTACGGGCATGCCGGTGGTGCAAGAAGGGCAGCAGGGCCAGCAGGGGGCGGATGCCTTCACGCCTGCATCGGCCATCCCGCACCTGGCGGTGTGGGGCGACCATTTCGCGCACAGCCCGCAGTGGCAGAAGTACCGCGCGCAGACCGATGTGTATTGGCAGCTGCTGCGCCGCCTTGGCGGCCGTGCCGAGGTGCTGGACCTGCCGGCCGCAGGCATCACCGGCAATTCGCATTTCTGCATGCTGGACACCAATGGCGACGAGGTGCTGGGCCGGGTGCTGGCCTGGCTGGAGCGCCTGGGCCGATGACTGGCGGGTTACTGGCGGGTCACTGGCCAGTGACTGGCCGGTCCTGGTCCCGAAGAATTTCAACGAGGAGAAAAATCTCATGCAACGCCGCAATTTCATGATCCGCAGCCTGTCTGCAACCACGGCGGCCCTGGCCCTGGGCGCCCTGGCGCCCGCGCAGTCGGCCCTGGCAGCCGATGCCGGCTGGCCCACGGCCGAGCCCATCCGCCTGATCGTGCCGTTTCCGCCCGGCGGCACGGCCGATGTGGTGAACCGCCTGTTCGCGCAGCAGCTGGGCAAGGTGCTGGGCGCCTCGGTGATCGTGGAGAACAAGGCCGGGGCCGGTGGCTCGCTGGGCACGCGCTTCGTGGCCGATGCCAAGCCGGACGGCTATACGCTGCTGGGCGCCACGTCCAGCACGCATGGCACGAATCCGGCCGTCTACACCAAGCTGCCCTATGACGCGGTGAAGGATTTCACGCCCATCACCCAGGTGATCACGGTGCCGGGCGTGCTCAGCGTGCATCCCTCGGTCAAGGCGGCGAATCTGAAGGAGTTGATCGCGCTGGCCAAGGCGCAGCCGGGCCATCTGTCGTATGCGTCCTCGGGCGCGGGCGGTCTGGGCCATCTGGCCATGGAGCTGTTCAAGGCCAAGGCGGGCGTGCAGATCATGCATGTGCCCTACCGTGGCGCTGGCCCGGCCTTCACCGATCTGATCGGCGGCCAAGTGTCCATGCTGTGGGAGCCGCTGCCGGCCTCGCTGCCGCACATCAAGTCCGGCAAGATCCGCCCGCTGGCCGTGGCCACGGCCCAGCGCAGCAGCGAGCTGCCCGATGTGCCGACCTTTGCCGAGTCCGGCGTGCCCGGCTACGCCGTACAGGCCTGGAACGGCCTGCTGGCACCCAAGGGCCTGCCCAAGGACATCCGCGACAAGCTGCACAAGGCCAGCGTGCAGGCCCTGGCCGATCCGCAACTGCGCCAGCGCCTGGCCGAGCTGGGCGGCACGGTGGTGGCCAATACGCCGGAGCAGTTCGGCGCGGTGATCCTCAAGGATGTGACGACCTGGAAGCAGGTGGCATCTTCGTCGCAGATCAGCCTGGACTGATGCGGCGGGCACCGGGGAAAGCCCTGTGTCCAGGCGCCCACGGGTGGCGGGGCCAGGCGTCGTGACGGTGCCATAGTCCGGGGGTGGCGGTCCGGGCGCGTTGCCTGCGGCCGCGCACAAGGCGGGCCGCCTGACCTGCCGCCTCAAGCCATGGACATCAATCTCATCCGCAATTTCGTAGAGATCGTGGACGCGCGCAGCCTCAGCGCTGCGGCGCGCAAGCGCGACATCACGCGCTCCAAGGTGAGCAAGGAGCTCAAGGCGCTGGAGACGGCGCTGGGCGTGACCCTGCTGCACCGCACGACGCGCAGCTTTTTGCTGACGGCGGCGGGCGAGGTGCTGTACGAGCATGGGCGCAGCATCATCCAGGAGGTGGAGGCGGCGCAGGGCGCCATCGACGCGCTGCAGCATGTGGTGACGGGCTCGGTACGGCTGAGCATTCCCACGGGCCTGGGCGAGCTGTACCTGGCCGACATGCTGCTGGCCTTCCAGAAACGGCACCCGCAGGTGCGCATCCGCGTGCTGTTCTCCAACCGGGTGAGCGATCCCATGAGCGCCCAGGTGGATGTGGCCGTGCGCGTGGCGCGCGACGTGCAGGAGCACCTGGTGGCGCGCGATCTGGGGCCGGTGGGCTTTGGCCTGTATGCCAGCAGCGCCTATGCCAAGGCGCGGCCGTTCCACGACCCTGCCGAGATTCCCCACGGCGTGCTGCTGACGCCGCCCGGCGACGGCAAGACCTATGCCGTCTCGGTGAAAAAGGGGCAGCAGGAGATTGCACTGAAGTGCGAGCCCTGCATCACCAGCGAGCATTTCCCCTTCCTCAAGCAGTCCATGCTCCGGGGCAGCGGCGTGGCCACCTTGCCCAACTACATGGTGATGGACGAGCTGCGATCGGGCGCCGTGCAGCGCGTGTGCCCGGACTGGACGGTGTCCGGCCTGGGCGACAGGCTGTACATCATCACGGCCGAGGACCGTCGGCCCTCGCATGCCGTCAAGGTGATGACCGAGTTCCTCAGGGCCAGCCTGCTGCGCTTCGTGGAGCAGGCCGAGGTGTCCGGCCCTTAGGTCCTTAGGCCCTTAGTTCATCACCTTTTCGGTCTTCAGTTCTCCAGCGCAATCGCGTTGTCCGCGATCACCTTGCGCCACATCTGGCCGTCTGCGGCCAGGAAGTCGTCGAGCTGGGCCTGGGTCTGGGGCTTTCTGGCGGCCAGGGTCTGGTTGCCCAGGGCACTGGCGAATTCCGGGTTGAGCATGACCTTGTTGACGGCGGCCTGCAGGGTGTTGCGCGCGTCCGCTGGCGTGCCTGCGGGCACGGCAATGCCGAACCAGGTGGAGGCCCTGAAGCCCGGCACGCCCGATTCGGCAATGGTGGGCGTCTGCGGCAGGAACTGCGAGCGCTCCGGCCCGGTGGTGGCAATGGCCACCAGCTTGCCGGCCTTGATGTGGGGCAGGGAGGTGCCGGCCACGTCCACCATGAGCTGGGTGTCGTTGGCCATGAGGGCGGTGAGGGCCGGCGCGCTGCCGTTGAAGGGAATGTGGGTGGCGGCCACGTCCAGGCGGGACTTGATCAGCTCGGTGGTCAGCTGCAGCGGGTTGCCCAGGCCGACCGAGCTGTAGTTGAGCTTGCCCGCGTGCGCCTTGGAGTAGGCCTTGAGGTCGGCCACGTTTTTGATGCCGGTCTGGCTGTTGGTGACCAGCACCAGCGGGGCCTCGGCCAGGATGTTGGTGAGCTTCAGCTCCCGGTCGGGGTTGTAGCTGAGCTTCTTGTAGAGCAGGGGGTTGAGCACCATGCTGGCATTGCTGGCCAGCAGCAGGGTGTAGCCGTCGGCCGGCGAGCGCGCCACGGCCGAGGCGGCAATCATGGTGTTGGCGCCCGGCCGGTTCTCCACGACCACGGACTGCTTGAGCTCCGTGGACAGGTGCGTGGCCAGGGTGCGGGCCAGCACGTCGACCGAGCCGCCCGGCGCATACGGGGCGATGAGCTTGATGGGCTTGCTGGGGTAGTCGGACTGGGCGAACCCGGGGGCTGCGGCTGCGGTGGCCGCAGCGGCAAGCAGCAATGCGATGGCCTTGTTCATGCGTTGTCTCCTTCTCTTTCGGTGTTGGCGGGTTCAGATCTTGCGCTGCGTCGCGCCCCAGTGGGCGTCGCGCAGCTTTCTTTTGGCGATCTTTCCGTTGTCGTCGCGGGGCAGGCGCTGGAAGACGAAGCTGCGCGGCAGCTTGTAGGCCGCCAGCCGGCCGCGCAGCCATTCTTTCAGTTCCGCCTCGGGCAGTGTGCCTGACTGGCCGGGCTCGACCAGGGCCAGCAGCCGTTCGCCGTACTCGGCATCGGGCACGCCGATGACGGCGCAGTCTGCTATGCCGGGGTGCCTGAGCAGCTCGTTCTCAATCTCGGCCGGGTAGATGTTCACGCCGCCGGAGATCACCATGTCCGAGTCGCGGTCGCAGACGTAGAGAAAGCCTTCCTCGTCCAGGTAGCCCATGTCGCCCAGGGTGATCAGGCCGCCCTGGTCCATCTTGCGGCGGGCCTCATCGTTGCCCTTGTAGGTGAAGTCGGCATAGGCGGGCTGGCGCACGTAGATCAGGCCCACCTCGCCCGTGGGCAGGGCCTGGCCCTGCCTGTCGAGGATGCGGACTTCGGCGTCCTGCAGCGGCAGGCCCGCGCTGCCGGGGTGGGTGAGGGCGTCGGCCGAGCCGATGAAGGTGACCAGGCCCGACTCGCTGGAGGCATAGGTCTCGTTGATGATGGGCCCCATCCACTCGATCATGGCCCTCTTGACCTCGGGCGCGCAGGGCGAGCCGGTGGATGCGATGAAGCGCAGCGAGGAGATGTCGTAGCGCTCGCGCACTTCGCGCGGCAGCCTGAGCAGGCGCACGTACATGATGGGCACCATGTAGGCGGTGTCGATGCGGTGCTCCTGCACCAGCTGCAGGAAGCGCTCGGGGTCGAAGCGCTGCTCCAGCACCACCAGCTCGCTGAGCATGAGCGCGTTCTGGAAGTACAGGCTGGGCGCGCTGTGGTAGATGGGTGCGGTCAGCAGGGTGCGCGCGCCGGGCTGCAGACCGTAGGCGGTGGCGATCAGCGCCTGGTTCACGGCCAGGCGCCGGGGCAGTTCTTCCACGGGAAACGCCTTGCGCAGCACGCCCTTGGGGCGGCCCGTGGTGCCCGATGTATAGGCCATGTGGCCGCGCGGCGCGACCAGCGGGCCGTCGTAGGGTGCCTGGGCGGCCAGCCAGGTTTCGTAGTCCTGCTCCGGCTCGCGTGCGTGGGCGACGCGCCGGGGCAGGTCCGCATAGAGTTCGCCCTTGAGGCCGTCGAGCAGGTCCTGGCTGGTGATGAGGGCGCGGGCGCCGCTGTCGGCCAGGATGTAGTCGATCTCCGTGGCCGTGAAATGCCAGTTGATGGGGCAGTAGTAGATGCCCGCAATGCGGCAGGCATGGACCACGTCGGCGTATTCGATGCCGTTGCGCAGGAAGACGGCCAGCACGTCGCCTTCGGCCAGGCCCAGGCTGCGCAGGCCCTGGGCCAGCTGGCGGCCGCGCTGCTGCTGGGCGGCGCCGGTCAGCGTGCGCTGTTCGAAGACCAGGGTGGAATGGGGCGTGGCGGCGGTGCTCATGTGGGCGTGGCCTCCTGGTCCCCATCGTTGACGTTGGGCTGGTTGGCGGCCTTGGCCATCTGCCGGGCGCGCGCCCAGTCGGCATCGTCCCAGGCCTGGTATTCGGTGAAGTAGGCGCCGTTGGCCAGGGCGTCGCCGCCGTCCAGCGTGATGGTCTGGCCGTTGAGCCAGGTGTTGCCCGGGGCCAGGATGAAGGCGGCCATGTTGCCGATGTCCTCGCCCGTGCCCAGGCGGCGCGTGGGGTTGTCCAGGCGGCGGCGGTCGGCCGAGTCCTCGTTGCCGTCGATTCTGGGGCGCAGGCGCTGGCTGGCGCCCTGGGTGGGAATCACGCCCGGTGCAATCGCGTTGAACCGTATGCGCTTGGGACCCCATTCCACGGCCAGCGATTTGGTCATGGCGTCCAGCCCGGCCTTGGACATGGCCGAGGGCACGACAAAGGGCGAACCCGTATCCACCCAGGTGACGACGATGGACAGCACCGAGCCCGGCAGCCCTTCGGCGATCCAGCGGCGGCCCACGGCCTGGGTGACGTAGAAGGTGCCCCGGAAGACGATGTCCGATATGGCATGGAAGCCGTTGATGCTCAGGTCCTCGGTGCGGCTGACGAAGTTGCCGGCCGCGTTGTTGACCAGGCTCGTCAGCGGGCCGTGTTCGGCCCAGATGCGGTCGATGACGGTGTGCACGGCCTCGGGCTGGCGAATGTCGAGTTCATGCGCAAAGGCCTGCGCGCCCGTGTCGTTGTTCAGCATCTCGCAGGCCTGCTGCACCACGGAATGCCGCCGGCCGCACAGGTGCAGCTCGGCACCCAGCTCCGCCAGCTTGGCCGCCATGGCCAGGCCCAGCCCCGTGCCGCCCCCGGTGATCAGGACGCGCTGGCCCTGGAATAGATTGGCTTCGAACATGCTTGTCTCCTTTTGCTTTCACTCTAGGGAGACAGGGGCGGCTGGGAAAGGAGGGTGGTGGAACGCGGTTGGTTCCGTGGTGGAAACAATGGGCTTGTGTTTTGGGGCTGTGACCGCGGCTTGTCAGCGAGTGCAGGGGGGCTCATTTCCCCCTGCCGGGTGGTTGTTTTTCGAGGCCGGGTCTCGGCCCGGCAGCCGACTGCCCTTTCTTGATTCGCCAAGAAAGGTCAGATCAAAGAAGGCGACCCGGATGTCCGCGACCCTCCGCTTCGCTGCGGGCAACCTGCGTCGTGGCGGTTGCGGGGTTCGCCGTGAAACTCGTTGCGCGCTGCGCGCTTCACTCAAACATCACGGCGAGTCAGATGACGAAGCAAGCCTGTCCTTCGGCAGGCTTGCAACCCCGCAACCGCCACGCCGCAGGCGCGGGCATACGGGTTGGGCTCCGTAGAACAGCCGGTGTTTCACGGCGCAGCCTTGTGCCCTGACTTTCCGGCTGCGCTGCGCAGGTCGGCCACCTGGGCGGCGGTCACGTCGGCAGGCTGGCCGCCCAGGGCGGTGCGGGTGTAGTTGGCCAGGGCGGCGACTTCGCCATCGGTCAACTCCTGCATGAAGCCGGGCATGCCGGGCAGGGGCGTGGGGCCCTGCTGGGTGGCCGGGTGCTTGGGCAGGCCGACGAGGATGGCCAGCACCAGGTTGCGGGCGTCGGCCTGGCGCACGGTGCTGTTGCCCTTGAGCGGGGGCATGGTGAGGCTGCGGCCCAGGCCCTCGCTGCCGTGGCAGCTGGCGCACAGCGCCATGTAGTGGCCCCGGCCCGCGTCCAGCGTGCCCGCGCCGGAGCTGTTGCCGGTGCCGGAATCCGGGGGCGCGGCGGCCGGCAGGGGCTGGGGCGCGGGCGGGTTGTCGCCCAGCAGGAAGGTGGACAGCGCCGTCATGTCCTCGGCCGTGAGGTACCGGGTGCTGTTGGCAATGACCTCGTGCATTTCATCGAAGGCGCTGCCGTGGGCCGAGAAGCCCGTCTGCAGGAACTGGGCCATGCCCTCGCGCGTCCAGCCGCGTGCGGCCAGGGCTTCGGCGGTGATGCCGGGTGCCGTGAACAGCGACAGCGTGCCGCCCTGCAGCCAGCGGTCCTTCTGCATCTGGCCGAACATGCCGCGCGGCGTGTGGCATTCGGCGCAGTGGCCCATGACATTGCCCAGGTACTGCCCGCGCAGCCAGGCCGGGCTCTGGCCCTGCGAGCCCACGGGCAGCGGCGCGCTGGACAGGAACAGCGTCTTCCAGCCGAACATGAGCACGCGCAGGTTGAAGGGAAAGGGCAGGGCGGGCTTGGTGTTGGGCTGGGCCACGGGCCGGATGTTCATCAGGTAGCCGTAGATCAGGTCCGAGTCTTCGCGGCTCATCAGGTGGTAGGAGGCATAGGGCATGGCCGGGTAGAGCTGGCGCCCGCCCGGCGCCGTGCCGCGGGTGACGGCGGCGTGGAATTCCTCGGCCGTCCAGCGGCCTATGCCGTGGTCCGGGTCGGGGGTGATGTTGGTGCCGTAGAGGGTGCCGAAGGGCGTGGGCAGGGGCTTGCCGCCCGCAAAGGGCTGGCCTTCCCGGGCGCCACCCATGCCACCCACCCCGTCATGGCAGGCCATGCAGTCGGCGGCGCGCGCCAGGTACAGGCCCTGGGCCAGCTGCTGGGGGCTGCGGTGCACGGCCTGCGGCTCGCGCTGTGGCACATGGGGCCGGTTGCCCCAGACGGCGGCAATGGCAAACAGCACGGCCAGCAGCAGGAGGATGAGCAGCAGCCCGCGCCAGCGGCGCCTGGGCCTGCGCGGTGGCGGGGGGCGGGCACCGCTGTAGTCGGCAGGTGGCGCGGCGGTGGCTGCGCTGGGGTCGGCGGCGGACATGGCGCTCATCCTTTCAAGGTCAGCCCGGGCGTGTTCAGGACCAGGTCCTTCACGGCCGCGTAGTAGCGCACATAGCCGGTGCAGCGGCACAGGTGGGGCTGCAGCGCCTCGCCCACGACCTGTTCCACATCGGCCGCGCGGATGGGCGCCTTGGCCAGGCGCTCGACCAGCACCGTGGCCGCGATGACGAAGCCCGGCGTGCAGTAGCCGCACTGGAAGCTGAAATGCTCCAGGTACTTCTGCTGCACGGGGCTGATGGCGATGACCTTGCGCGGCTGGCCCGAGGTACCCGAGGCGCCCGGGGCTGATGGGGGCGCGGTGTCCGCGCCGGCCGGGTCGGCAATGCCTTCGATGGTGCGGACCTTGCGGCCCTGGAAGTAGTGGGCGCCGGTGATGCAGGTGCGCATTTCGCGGCTGCCCTCGGGACCGTCCACGATGATGGTGCAGGCCCGGCATTCGCCGATGCCGCAGCCCAGGCGCGAGCCGGTGAGGTTCCGGTATTCGTGCAGGAAGTCGATCATGGGCATGCCTTCGGGCACGTCCATGGGGCCGACGGTCTGGCCGTTGACGGTCAGCGACAAGGGGCGCGGGACAAGGCTCATGGTGCGAGTGCCTCCCTGATCTTTTGCGGGGTCACGGGCAGGTCGTGGAAGCGCTTGCCTATGGCGTGGTGCAGTCCGTTGACGATGGCGGCGACGATGGGAATCATCACCACCTCGGCAATGCCCTTGGGCGGATCGGTGTCCGACAGAGGTGCCAGCAGCTCGGCCGTCTGCTTCCAGACCGCCACCTCGCTGCCGCGCGGCAGGTGGTAGCGGTGGAAGTTCCAGTTGCCGTCGCCGGGGCCGCCCTCGTACAGCGGCAGGGTTTCGTACAGCGCATGGCCTATGCCCATGGCGATGCCGCCTTCGAGCTGGCCGTGCACCAGCTCGGGCACGATGGGCCGCCCGCACTCCATGATGGAGTGGTGGGCCAGCAGCTCGACCGCGCCCGTGCCCGTGTCCACGGCCAGCTCGACCAGGGCCGCATTGGCGCTGTAGTAGGTGACGCCCGCGTTGTTGCGCTGCATGGGCGGATAGAACAGGTTGCGCCGCGCAATCATGCGGTAGCCGGCGGCGCTGCGCCGCGCGGTGACAGAGGCCTCGACGGGCGTGGCCGCCTGCGGCGTGTCTGTGTTTTCAGGGGCAGGCGTGACGGCGCCGGCATCGGGCGCGCTGCCCAGGCGCACGGCCAGCGCGTCCAGCGGCCGGCGCGCGCTGGTGCCCAGGATGTCGAAGTCGGCCTCGGCCCATTGCCAGCGGTTGAAGGTATGGCCCACGGCGCCCGTGACCAGCTGCATCGCATGGGCCTTCTGGGCCAGGGCCTGCAGGGACAGCGGCTGCATGCCGTTGGCCGTGAGCATGCCGTTGACCCAGCGCGCGTCCTCGCGGCGCACCACGTAGGGCGCCTTCTGGCCGCCGCCCGTGCCCTGGCTCCAGATGGCGACGGCGGCCGGCCACAGGCCGTGCTCGAAGACCACGCGCGCCGTCTCGCTGGTGGCGTGGCTGTAGTAGTAGGCCGAGTTGCTGGCGCTGGCCGGCGAGGCGTAGACCGGCGTCCACAGCGGCCGGGTGGCGAAGCGGTCCTGGTCGGCCTGGGGCATGGTGTAGTTGTCGCCCTCGGCCTTGAGCGGCAGCTCCGGCCAGTCCAGGCAGGCGGTCTGCAGCTCGTCGGCGGGCTTGCCGAACCATTGCACGCACAGCTGGGCCTGCGAGGTGCCCATGCCCGTGCCGATCTCGGTGCCCGAGTGGTGCAGCAGCACGCGGCCCTGGGGCGATATCTCGATGCGGGCGAAGGCCGCCTCGCCGCCCGTGCCGAAGTCCTTTTGCACGCAGGCAAAGCCCACGCCGTAGCGCTGGCCCGGGTGGCTGGCCTCGTAGGCGGTCTTGCGCTTGGCGCGCTCGGTCCACAGCGGATGGCGGCGGGCGCGCTCCAGCACCTCGTCGGCGCGCAGGGCGCCAGCGGCAATGGCGCCCTGGGTGTTCTTGGCGCCCGAGGTCAGCACGTTGCGCAGGCGCAGCTCGATGGGGTCGATCTGCAGCAGTTCGGCGATTTCGTCCACCATCATTTCGGTGGCCGCCATGCTCTGCAGCGTGCCGTAGCCGCGTGCCGAGCCCGCGTCCAGCGCGCGGCTGGCCAGGGCCACGGCGGTGATGTCGTTCTTGGGAAAGTAGTAGATGGACTGCGCCGCCGTGCCGCCCACCATGGCGACCGAGGGCGAGAAGTTGGCCCGGCCGCCGCCATTGGCCGTCATGTTGGCCACCAGGCTCTGGAAGAGGCCGGTCTTCCTGTCGATGGCCATGGTGTAGTCGATCTCGAAGGCATGGCGCTTGAGCGAGGACTGGAACTGCTCGAACCGGTCATTGGCCAGGCGCACGGGCTTGCCGTCCGCATACAGCGCGCAGACCAGGCCGTAGTAGGGCATGGGCGCGTGGTCCTTGGAGCCGTAGCCCACCGTGTAGCACGGGTGCACGAAAAGGCGCTTGAGCGGGAACCTGCTGGCCTGCACCATCTGCGCTGCCCATTCGGCCACTTCGTGCGGCGATTGCGTGGCCAGCACCATGTGCAGGCTTTGCGTGGCCGCGTCATACCAGCAGTTGGCGTTGTCGGGCTCCAGCGCGGCCGTGTCCACCGATTGCGTGGCGTAGTGGCGCTGCAGCACCAGCCAGTCGGCCGGCGGCGTGGCCAGCTCCTGGGCGATCTGCTCGGCCGCGCGCAGGCCGCGTGCCGTGACCGCGTCGGCCTTGGAGATCTGCGGCCAGACCAGCGGCTTGCGCTCGGCGGGGAACAGCGGGGCATCGCGCAGGCTGGAGAACACGTCGTCGTCAAAGGCCGTGGCACCGCCCTGGCGCACATAGCGGAACACGCCCCAGGGCGGACGGTCCAGCGCGCCCGTGATACGGCCGTAGCGGATGACGCCGGCCGTGGCCTGCAGCCTTTCCTTGGCAAAGCGAAAGCGCGCGAAGTCGTGGTAGATGAGGATGGCCACGGCCTGGCCCAGGTATGCGGGGGTCTTGCCTGCGGGCAGCAGCATGTCTTCGCCATAGAACTCGGGAAAGGCCAGGCCGTCGCGCGCCAGGTCTTCGGCGGTGACCACGCGGTCGGGCGCCAGTTCGCCGTCCAGTGCGGAAAGGTCCATGCCGTCGAACCGCCGGTCGGCCAGCGTGGTGCGCACGATGAAGGCATGGGATTGCTGCTGGGGCCAGTGCGGCATGTCGCGTGCGCGGATGTCGCGGGCGAAGACCTTGGCGCCCATGACCTTGGAGCGGCCATCGAGCCGCATGCGCGGCAGCTGGGTGGCCGGCTCGCGGGCCACGCTGCCGAGCACGCGGTCTTCAAAGAGGGCTGCATAGGCCTGGCTGGCCAGCGGCGCCACCCAGACGCTGACGCCTGCGATGCTGGCGGCCTGCAGAAAGCCGCGCCGCGACAAGGGAGCCGTGCCGGCCTGGCTGCCGGCGCCGGAGTGTTGTTCTGGGCGCATGGCGCTCTTCTCCTGTGGGGTTGAGCCCACTGTAGGAGGGCGCATGCCGCGCGGCCTGTCAGCAAAGGCTGCTTCTGGCGTCAGCGCGGCGGCAGCGGCGGGTGCCTGCCATCGTCAAAAGCAGGAGCGGGCCAGGGCCACCAGGCCGCGACGGCAGCGTGCCGGCCGCACTGTCAATCAGACGCCGCCGCAAGAACGGCCTTTCCGCAGTGCTCCGTGGCGCCGCGCATAGCCCGGCAGGGCCAGGGCGTGTCCACATTCAGGCATAGTTGAGGGTTGTGCAGAAAGTAGCGAAGTCCCGGGCATAACCGGAGCTTCTTATTACTTAATTTTTTTATAGTTTGCGTTTTTATAAGCGCAACCTATATTTGCTCCCACTTCCCAACAATGCGCAGCGGCGTCCCCAGGCCGTCCTGCGCCGCGGCGTTTTTTCATGATCGAGATTCGGGATCTATCCCTGACCTACAAGGGCCCCACCGGGCCCGTCCATGCCTTGCGGGGCATCAACCTGCAGATCGAGTCGGGCGAGGTGTTCGGCATCATCGGCCGCAGCGGCGCGGGCAAAAGCTCGCTGGTGCGCTGCCTGAACCTGCTCAACCGCCCGACCTCCGGCCAAGTGCTGGTGGGCGGCCGTGACCTGATGCAGCTCAGCGATGCCGAGCTGCGCACGGCGCGCCGCGACATCGGCATGGTGTTCCAGCATTTCAACCTGCTGTCCTCGCGCACGGTGTTCGACAACGCCGCGCTGCCGCTGGAGCTGGCGGGCATGTCGGCGGACGACATCAAGAAGCGCGTGGACCCGCTGCTGGACCTGGTGGGCCTGAGCGCGCTGCGCGACCGCTATCCGGCGCAGATCTCGGGCGGGCAAAAGCAGCGCGTGGGCATTGCGCGCGCGCTGGCCAGCCACCCCAAGGTGCTGCTGTCGGACGAAGCCACCTCGGCCCTGGACCCCGAGACCACGCGCTCCATCCTGGACCTGCTGCGCAAGGTCAACCGCGAACTGGGCCTGACCGTGGTGCTGATCACGCACCAGATGCAGGTGATCAAGCAGATCGCCGACCGCGTGGCCGTGATCGACGGCGGCGAGATTGCCGAGCTGGGCCCCGTGATCGACGTGTTCACGCGCCCGCAGCAGGCCATCACGCGCAGCCTGATCGACGAGATCGTTCCCCAGCAACTGCCCGAGTCGGTGGCCGTGCGCGTGAACGCGCTGGCCGCCCAGCTGGCGCCCGGCCAGCAAGGCCGGCTGCTGCGCCTGTCGTATGCGGGCGAGAGCGCCTACCAGCCCATCCTGTCGCACCTGATCCGCGAGCTGGGGCTGGACCTGTCCATCCTGCATGGCCAGATCGACGAGATCCAGGAGCAGACCTTCGGCTCGCTGGCCGTCTTCGCCAGCGGCGATGCGGCAAAGATCGATGCCGCCGTGGACCATCTGCGCGCCACCGGCGTGCAGGTGCAGATCGTTTCCACCAGGGATTGAGCGATGTTTGAGAATTTTTCGGAAATGATGCTGGAGCTGTTCGTCAGCTCGCTGTGGGAGACCATCATCATGGTCGGCGTCTCGGGCCTGGTGGGCGGCCTGATCGGCATTCCCCTGGGCGTGTTCCTGCGCCTGACCGACCACGGCGGCGTGCTGCAGAACGGCCCGGCCAACAAGATCGTGGGCTGGATCGTCAATGCCCTGCGCTCCACGCCCTTCATCATCCTTTTGGTCGCCATCATCCCGCTGACGCGTCTGATCACGGGCTCGTCCATCGGCACCTGGGCGGCCGTGGTGCCGCTGACCATTGCGGCAGCGCCCTTCGTGGCGCGGCTGGTGGAGACCGCGCTGCGCGAGGTGGACAACGGCCTGGTGGAAGCGGCCCAGTCCATGGGCGCCACCACGGGCCAGATCGTCTGGAAGATCCTGCTGCCCGAGGCGCTGCCCGGCATCGTGGCGGGCCTGACCATCAGCTTCGTGAGCCTGACCGGCTATTCGGCCATGGCCGGCGCCATCGGCGGCGGCGGCCTGGGCGACCTGGGCATCCGCTACGGCTACCAGCGCTTTTTGCCCGATGTGATGCTGGCCGTGGTCATCATCCTGATCTTCTTCGTGCAGGCCATCCAGAGCCTGGGCGACTGGGCGGTGCGCAGGTTGAGCCACCGCTGATCCACACACCCCGGCGGCCGGTGCGGCTGGCGTGGCCGGGGCGGCAAGCTGCCGCGAGATTGTCTGAAAGAGGGATTCCATGAAAAAGCGCGCATTGCTTCAATCGCTGGCCCTGGCTGCCGTCCTGCCCCTGGCGGGAATGGCCGCGCTGCCGGCCCATGCGGCCGACGGCTCGGTCACCATCGGCGTGACCTCGGGCCCGCATGCCCAGATTGCCGAGGTGGCCAGGAAGGTGGCCGAGAAGAACGGCCTGAAGGTGAAGCTGGTCGAGTTCGGCGACTTCATCCAGCCCAATGCGGCGCTGTCGCAGGGTGAGCTGGATGCCAACATCTACCAGCACCAGCCCTTCATGGACGCCCAGAACAAGGACCGTGGCTACAAGCTCGTGCCCGTGGCCCGTGCGGTCAACCAGCAGATGGGCGTGTACTCCAAGAAGATCAAAAGCCTGGCCGACCTCAAGAGCGGTGCGCGCGTGGGCATCCCCAACGACCCCACCAACGGCTCTCGCGCACTGATGGTGCTGGCCGCGCAAAAGCTGATCGAACTGAAGACCGGCGCGGGCGCCCGTGCCTCGGTGCTGGACATCACGGCCAATCCGAAGAAGCTGAGGTTCGTGGAACTGGAGGCCGCCCAACTGGCGCGCTCGCTGGACGACCTGGACGCCGCCGCCGTCAACAGCAGCTACGCCGTGGCCGCAGGCCTGTCGCCGCAAAAGGATTCGCTGGCGCTGGAAGCCACGGACACGCCGTACGTGACCGTGCTGATCGCCACGCGCGCCGGCCATGAAAAGGACGCGGGCCTGCAGGCCTTCGTCAAGGCCTACCAGTCGCCCGAGGTGCGCCAGTTCATCGACACGCAGTTCAAGGGCGCCTACACGGCGGCCTGGTAAGACCATGGGCGCCCTCGCATCCCACCGGGTTTCCGACGCGGACTTCGTGGCCGCCATCGGCGTGCAATGGCAGCACCGTCCGCTGGCGCCCGAGCCCGGCCTGGCCGCGCTGCTGGCGCAGGCCCAGCTGGATGACGGCGGCAAGGCCACCGTGGTCCAGGCCGTGGGCATGCTGGTGGCGGACGAATGCGTGGCCCATGGCTACCACAGCATGGACCTGGTCGTGCTGCACCCAGGCACCCCGGGCCTGGACGAGGCGCTGGAGCGCTTCGACAAGCCCCACACCCATGCCGATGACGAGGTGCGCTACATCCTCGAAGGCGAAGGCCTGTTCGGATTTTTTGATGCCCACGGCCAAGAGCGCGTGCTGCGCGTGCAGCCCGGCGACTACCTGCGCATACCGGCGGGCGTGGAGCACCGCTTCACGCTGACCGCCACGCGGCGCATCAAGGCGCTGCGCCTGTTCGCCGATACGGCGGGCTGGGTGGCGCAATATACCCAGCGGCCCGCCGCTGCCATGGAGGTGCCTGCATGAGCCTGCCTGTCCCGACACTGTTCCAGACACTTGACGAGGCGCTGTTCACGCGCGCCCAGGACCTGCTCGACGAGGAATGGCTGCGCAGGGATGCCGACCTCGCCCCCGTGCTGCCCGTGGTGCTGGCGCGCGGCGTGGGCCAGGACTGGCACAAGGCCGGCACCTTCCGCCACCACCTGGCGGGCGTGGCGCGTTCGCTGGCGCTGTGGCGCCAGCCGCGCGACGTGCGCCTGCTGGGCCTGCTGCACAGCGTCTACGGCAACGCCTTCGTGGACCTGGTCAAGTTCGACGCGGGCAGCGAGCGCGGCCGCCTGCGCGAACTGGTGGGCGAGGGCGCCGAGCACCTGGTCTACCTGTTCTGCACCATGAGCCGCACGCAGTTCATGCAGAAGATCCTGGCCGGCGACCTGGCCGAAGACGGCTCCATGGCGCTGGAATCCGCCGGCCGCAGCCAGCGCCTGAGCGCCTATGAGGTGGCGGCCTTCACCATCGTGAGCATGGCCGATGCCATGGAGCAGTGGTTCAGCTGGCAGGAAGACATCTATTCGCAGTTTCCGCAGGTGCAGAACCAGCGGCAGCAGGGCGTGCACTGGGCGGCCTCGCTGTGGCCCGGTCCCATGCGGCCTGCCAGCCGCATGCTCAGCCAGATCAGCGACCTGGGCCGTGCGCTGCAGCACCCGGCGCTGCGCGCCCAGCTGCCGCTGCCGCCGGTGTTCGACCATTGCAGCCGGCAGCTGTTGCCCGGCGACGAGGCCGCTGCCGTGTCGCTGTACTGGTCGGTGATCCAGCTGGACCAGCCGCTGGTGGACCTGGACGCCGCCACGGCCGTGCTGGAAAGCGCCGTGCGCCTGAACCCCTGGGTGGGCGAGCCGCAGATGGTGCTGGCCCAGCTCTACCTGTCTGCCGGCCGCGCCGACGACGCCGCGCGCGCAGCCGCCAGCGCGCTGCAGTGCTTCAGCGGCTGGGGCAATGCCTGGGACAAGCGCGTGCAGTGGGACGCCTGGATCGCCTGGACGCGCATCCTGCTGCAGTCGGCGCAGCAGGGAAGCTGGCCTGAACGGCTGGACAAGCTCAACAACCTGGCCCTGAAGGGCTGAGATGCAAAAAAGCCTGGCGCGAGAGCCAGGCTTTTTCGTTGTGGGAGCGCGCCCGTGCCTTATTTGGCCGGCGCCGTTCCGGCCTTGGCGGCCGGCGCAGCGCTGGCGGGCGCGGCGCCATCCTCGATCGCCTCGGGGTGCATGGGCCGGCGTGCATAGCGCTGGGCCAGCACGGCGCAGACCATGAGCTGCAGCTGGTGGAAGATCATCAGCGGTAGCACGATGGCGCCCACGGCGCTGGACTCGAACAGCACCTTGGCCATGGGCACGCCGCTGACCAGGCTCTTCTTGGAGCCGCAGAACACCAGGGTGATCTCGTCCTCCTTGGAAAAGCCCAGGCGGCGCGCCGTCCATGACGTGATGACCAGCACCAGGGCCAGCAGTATGGACGACAGCAGCAGCAGGCCCAGCAGCGCGGGCAGGGGCGTCTGCTGCCACAGGCCGCTGATGACGGCGGCGCTGAAGGCCGTGTACACCACCAGCAGGATGGAGCCCTGGTCCACGAACTTCACGCGCTTGGCATGGCGCGAGATGAAGCCGCCGATCACGGGCCGCAGCAGATGGCCCAGCACAAAGGGCAGCAGCAGCTGCAGCGCGATCTTGCCGATGGCCTGCAGCGCGTCGCCCCCTTCGGCGCTCTTGTGCAGCAGCATGCTGACCAGGATGGGCGTGATCACGATGCCCATCAGCGTGGAGGCCGAGGCGCTGCACACGGCAGCGGGCATGTTGCCGCGCGCCATGGCCGTGAAGGCGATGGCCGACTGCACCGTGGCCGGCAGCGTGCACAGGAAGAGCACGCCCATGTACATCTCGGGCGTGACCAAGGGCTCCAGCACGGGGCGCAGCGCCCAGCCCAGCAGGGGAAAGAGCACGAAGGTGGCCGCGAAGATGGTCAGGTGCAGGCGCCAGTGGCCTATGCCGGCAAAGATGGCCTCGCGCGAGAGCTTGGCGCCGTGCAGGAAGAACAGCAGGCTGACCATGAGCGTGGTCGCCACCTCCAGCCATTGCGATACGGCGCCCGAGGCGGGCAGGAAGCTGGCCAGTGCCACGGTGGACAGCAGCATCAGCGTGAAATTGTCAGGGGCGAAGCGGGGGCGTGCCATAGGAAAACTCTCTCCAACTAACTATCGGTTCGTGCAGCCAGGCTGCAAGGCCCCGATTGGACGCCACGGCTATTGAAAAGAGAAATGGATTTATCTGATGGTTTTATAATTTTTTCGTATGAATATCAGCCTGCGCCAGCTGCGCGCCTTCCTGGCCGTGGCGGAAAGCCGCAACTTCAGCCGCGCCGGCGAGCTGATGGCGCTCACCCAGCCCGCCGTCAGCCGCAATGTCACCGAGCTGGAGCAGGCCCTGGGCGTGCAGCTCTTGCACCGCACCACGCGCGAGGTGGAGCTGACCGACGCCGGCCGACTGCTGCAAGGCCATGCCACGCGCGTGCTGGACGCGCTGGATGAATGCCTGCTCGAAGTCAGCGGCCTGGCCACCCAGCGCCTGGGCAAGGTGCGCGTGGCCAGCAGCCCCACGCTGTCGGCGCATCTGATGCCGCGCTGCATTGCGCGCTGCCGCGAGCAGGCGCCGGGCATCGAGCTGCTGCTGCTGGACCGCATCCAGAGCGACGTGCTGCAAAGCGTGCGCAGCGGCGAGGTGGACTTCGGCGTGGTCATCGACCCGCAAGGCCGCGATGACCTGCACTGCGAAACCATACTCAGCGAGCCCTTTTGCCTGGTCTGCCCGGCCACGCACCGGCTGGCCCGCAAGTGCCAGGTGGCCTGGAGCGACCTGGCCGGCCAGCCGCTGGTACTGCTGGACCACGCCTCGGGCAGCCGCCGCCTGATCGACGCCGCGCTGCAGGCCCACGACGCCGAGGCCGCCGTGGTGCAGGAAGTCGGCCACACCACCACCATCTTCTGCATGCTCCAGGCGGGCCTGGGCCTGAGCGTGGTGCCGGAACTGGCCGTGCCGCAGGCATGGCGAATTCCCGCGAGTGGCGCCGCCCCCGACGCCCTTGCCAGCCGCCCCCTGCTGCCGCGCGTGCAGCGCGACATCATGCTGGTGCGCCGCCGCCAACGCGAACTGTCGCCCGTGGCGCAAAGCGTGTGGGATTTGATCAGGGGGGAGGCGGGACAGCTGTGAGGCTCGCGTTGCAGGCTGCCGCATACGGCCGTATCGCCTCGCGCACGCGGTCTAGCACCAGTGCGTGGGGCGAGGGTGCCAGCCGCCCGGCGCGCACGGCCTGGTATTGGGCTGGGAGGAACTGGCTGAGCATGTTCTCGGGCAGGGCGCAGGCGGACAGGTTGTCCAGCAGCCGCGCCACGGCGGCGTTCACCGTGGGGTCGGCCCAGTAGTAGCGGATGCGGTCGCTGTAGCTGTAGATGCGCAGCAGCCTTTGGGCGCCGGGATCGGGCTGCTCGCCGCGGTAGTAGCGCTCCCAGTTGGCGGGGCGGCCCAGCATGGCCGACTCCAGCACGGCGGGCAGGTGGGAGCGCTGGGGTGCATCCACGAGCTGCTCCTCTATGGCGGCCAGCGCGAACAGCGCCTCGCGCAGCGCAAAAGTGGCGCCGGGCCCGACCTTGAGGATGGCAAAGCCGTCCTGCACCAGCTGGCGCAGGGCCTCGGGCCGCTGGTAGTCGGTGGAGTGGGCCTCGAAGACCAGTTGCGGATGCTGGCGCAGCAACTGCCGGAGGTCGGCTGCCCCGGCTGGCGCGTAGTCCACCACGCGCGTGTGATCGAACTCCACGCCCGGCTGCACCACCAGCGCGATGATGCGCGGCCAGACAGCGTCCAGCCCCTGCTGCGCGAAGACGTCGCGGTGCACCTGCAGCGTGCGCTGGGCGTCGGCGCGCGCGGTGACTTCCACATGCTCCAGCGCATGCGCGGCGCCGCCGGGCACGGGGACTTCGGTGCCGATCACGTAGGCCGGGCCGGGCGCGGGGCAGGTGCTGGCCTGCTCGGCCGCCTGGCAGAGCAGGGCGGCGCGGCGGGCCACGGTGGCGTCGTCCAGTGCCTGGGGGTCGCCCGCGCAGGCCATGCTGGCGTCCAGGTGCAGCTTCACGAAGCCGGCCGCCGCATAGGCGCGCACCAGGTCCTGCGCCAGTTCCATGGCCTCGGCGGCGGGAAGATGGGTCCACGCCGTGGGGCCCAGGTGGTCGCCGCCCAGCAGCACGCGGTCTGGCGGCAGGCCGCAGTGGTCGGCAATGGCCAGCACGAAACGGCGAAAGTCGGCGGGCTGCATGCCGGTGTAGCCGCCGAACTGGTTGACCTGGTTGGCGGTGGCTTCCACGAGCAGCGGCGTGCCGTCGTCCAGCGCCTGGTGCATGGCCGCCTCGATGACCAGGGGATGGGCCGAGCAGATGGAGTAGATGCCGAGTGCGCCGTTCGTGCCGCCAGCGGCTGCTGGCGCCTGCCCGCGGCGTGACTGTGCCAGACGGGTGAGGTGGGTGAGCATGGCTTCAGCCCTCCATCACCGCATGCCGCAGGTGCTGCGGCTGCTGTGCCAGCAGCGCGTCGAGCCCCGCAAAGCCGGATGTGCCCTCCATCGGCCCCGTGCTGGAGACGGCCAGCGCGCCGGCCGCATTGGCGTAGCGCAGCGATTGCAGCGCGGTCTTGCCCAGGCGCCGGCAGGTGATGAAGGTGGCGCCGAAGCAGTCGCCCGCGCCCGTGGGGTCGGCCACGTCCACGGGGAGGGCGTCGAGGTCGATGCGCTCGTCGGCACTGAAATAGCTGCAGCCGTCGGCGCCGCGCTTGACCACGATTTCGCGCACGCCGCGCGCAAAGATCTCGGCGATGGCGCCGGCCTCGTCGGCCGAGCGGGCCAGCTGCGTGACCTCGTGGCCGCTGGGCAGGAAGATGTCGGTGAACTCCAGGATGTAGGCCAGGGCTTCGCGCATTTCGGGGATGCGCAGCATCTCCTTGCGCACGTTCGGATCGAAGGACACGGTGCCACCCTGGGCCTTGACGATTTCGATGGCCTTCTTCATGGCATCGATGATGCGAAACGAGAACAGCGACGAGCCCATGACGTGGAAATGCGCGCAGTCCTTGAGCACGGCCTGGTTGACCTGCTCGGGCTGCAGCTGGGCCGAGGCGCTGTTGGTGATGTTGAAGATGAAGTCGCGCTCGCCGCTGTCGCGGTAGGTGACGAAGGCGCTGCCCGTGACGGCGCCCTTGCACACGGCGATGGCGCTGGTGTCCACGCCGTCGCGGCGCAGCCGGTCGATGTTGAGCCAGCCAAAATCATCATCGCCCACGCAGCCGATGATGGCGGCCGGGTGGCCCAGCCGGGCCACCTGATCGATGAAGATGGCGGGCGCCCCGCTGGCATAGGGCCCGGCCAGCGGCCCCGGCGCGCGAAAGCTCTGGCCTTTTCGCTCGGCCATGATTTCGACGAGGATCTCGCCCATGGTCATGATGGATTGCATGCTCTCCCTCCCTTTGGAATCAAACCCCGTGCGCCGTTCGCTGCACCGCCGGCCCATGCGTCAGCGCCTGCGCCTGCTGTGCACATCGATGCACACGGCCACCAGAATCACGCTGCCCTTGACGATGAGCTGATAGAAGTAGGGCACGCTCATCAGGTTCATGCCGTTGTTGATGACGCCGATCATCAGCGCCCCTATCAAGGTGCCCGCAACGCTGCCGTGGCCTCCGGCCAGGCGCGTGCCGCCCAGCACGGCGGCGGCAATGGCGTCCAGCTCCCAGCCCATGGCCGCGTTGGGCTGGGCCGAGTACAGGCGGGAGGTGAGCAGCAGGCCGCCCACGGCCGCCATCAGCCCCGACAGCATGAAGATGGCGATCTTGAGCCGCCCCACCCGTATGCCTGCATAGATGGCCGCCTCGGCATTGCCGCCTGCCAGATAGGTCTTGCGGCCAAAGACGGTACGGGCCAGCACGAAGTGGTTGGCGGCCAGCAGTGCGGCCAGGATCCAGATGGGCACGGGCATGCCCAGCCATTCGCCGTTGCCGATCCACAGAAAGGCTTCGCTGTCCACCGGCTGCGGCATGCCGCCCGAGACGATATAGGCCAGCCCCCGGAAGATGCCCATGGTCGCCACCGTCACGATGAAGGACGGCAGATGCAGCAGCGCCGACAGCGAGCCGTTGACCGCGCCCAGCAGCAGGCCGCACAGCAGCACGGCGGGCAGCACCAGGGCGGGCGCCAGGCCCTGGCCCAGCATCAGGCCGGCCACGCTGCCGGCCAGGGCGACCACCGATCCCACCGAGAGATCGATCTCGCCCAGCAGCAGCACATAGGTCATGCCGAAGGCCACGATGGCGATGATGGACACCTGCAGCAGCACGTTGCGCAGGTTGCCGGCCGTCAGAAAGGCCGGCGACAGCAGGGAGAACAGCAGCACCAGGGCGGCCAGGCCCATGAGCGTGCCGGCATGGCGCCGCAGCGGCTTGCAGGCATGCCGCCAGCCATGCCTGCCGTCATACCGCCGGTCGCCGGGAATGCGTTCTTCGGGCGCGCCCGTGGCGGGGACGCCCAGGTCGGAATGGTTCATGGCAGTCCTGCTCCGGTGGCGTGCGCCATCACGGTCTCCTGGCGCAGATGAAGGGTGTCCAGGCTCTGGACCAGGCGCTTGTTGCGCATGACCAGCAGCCGGTCGCTCAGGGCCAGTGCCTCGGGCAGCTCCGACGACACCAGGATGACGGCGGTGCCGGCCGCTGCCAGCTCGCGGATCAGGGCGTAGATCTCGAACTTCGCGCCCACGTCGATGCCGCGCGTGGGCTCGTCCAGCACCAGCAGCCGGGGCCGCATGGCCAGCCATTTGGCGAACACGATCTTTTGCTGGTTGCCGCCCGACAGCTGGCGCACGGGCTGGTGCAGGCCGGCAACGCGTATCTTCAGCCGCTGCACGCAGGCGCGGGCCAGCGATTGCTCGGCGGCCTCGTCGGTGAGCAGTGCGCCGCCGCGCCCGCTGTGCACCTGCACCATGCAGATGTTGTGCTGCACGGACTGGTCCAGCACCAGGCCTTGCTCCTTGCGGTTCTCGGTCACGAAGGCCATGCCCTGGCCAATGGCGTCGGCCGGCGAGCGCAGGCGCAGCGGCCGGCCGTGCATGAGGATGCTGCCCGTGCAGCGGTGCATGCCGAACAGCGCATCCATGACATCGGACCGGCCCGAGCCCACCAGCCCGAAGAAGCCCACGATCTCGCCCGCGTGGACCTCGAAGTCAATGCCTTCGAAGCGCCCGGCCAGGCCCAGGCCGCGCACCTGGAGCAGGGCGCGCGTGCTGCGGTCAGGGGCGGGGCCGCGCGGCGGATAGATGTCCTGCATCTGGCGTCCGACCATGAGCGCGATCAGCGCCCCGATGTCGGTCTCGTCCCGCGCCAGGGTGCAAATGGAGCTGCCATCGCGCATGACGGTGATCTCGTCGGAGATGCGCATGATCTCGTCCATGCGGTGCGAGACATAGATGATGGCGCGCCCCTCGGCCTTGAGGCGGGCGATGAGGGTGAAGAGAATCTGCGCCTCGCTGTCGCTGAGCGAGGACGTGGGCTCGTCCATGATGACGATGCGCGAGGGCTGGCACAGCGCCTTGGCGATCTCCACCAGCTGGCGCTGGGCCAGCGACAGTTCGGCCACCTGCGCGTTGGGGTCCAGGTCCATGCCCAGTCGAGCCAGCAGCGCGGCGGCGTCGCGGCGCAGTGCGCGGCGGTCCACGCAGCCGGCCCGCTGCGGGAGGCGCGCGGCAAACAGGTTGTCCGCCACGCTGAGGTTGGGCGCCAGGCTCAGCTCCTGGTGAACGATGGCGATGCCGTGGTGCTGCGCATCGCCGGGGCTGCCGAGCCGGGCCTGGGCGCCGGCCACCAGCAGCTGTCCGCCATCGGGCCGGTGTACGCCGGCCAGGATCTTGAGCAGGGTGGATTTGCCGGCCCCGTTCTCGCCCAGCAGCGTGTGCACCGTGCCTGCGCGCAGGCGGAAGGAAACGCCTTTGAGCGCCTGCACGGCGCCGAAGGATTTGGCCAGCGCCCGGGCCTCGAGCATGGGGGGCGGCGCAACGGCGGCGAGCATGGCACGGCCTGGGTGGCTGTGTGCAGTGGGGCCTGGCATGGCGGGCTCCGCAGGTCCATTTACCTGGCGGCAGCCGTGTACACGCCGGGCAGCACGGGGTGGAATTTTTCCACCGGCTTGCCCTGCAGCAGCTGCGCGGCAATGGCCACGGCTTGCAGTCCCAGCTGGTCGGGGTACTGGCGGATCACGCCCACGAAGGCCGGTTCGCGGTCCACGGCTGCGCGGGCCTCGGCCATGCCGTCAAAGCCCACGATCTTCACCTGCTCCAGCTTTCTGGCGGCCTTGACGCTGGCCAGCGCGGCCAGGGCCGCATCGTCGCCAAAACCGAAGATGCCTGCCAGGTCGGGGTGGGCCTGCAGCATGTTCTGCGATGCGGACAGGGCCTCGGCGCGTGTGATGCCGGGTTGTACCGAGACGATCTTCATGCCGGGGAAGGCCGCGATGGCCGACTTGAAGCCCTCCACGCGATCGACCACGGACTGTATGGACGGGTAGTGCAGCACCCCGATCTGGCCCTTGCCACCCGTGGCGCGGGCCATGAGCTGGCCGGCCAGCACGCCGCCGGCGCGGTTGTCGGTGGCCACGTGCGAGGCCACTTCCACCCCGCTGGCCGCAATGTCCACGGTGATCACGGGTATGCGGGCGGCGGCGGCCTTGAGCACGGCGGCCTTGACGCCGCGTGAATCCACGGGCGACAGGATGATGGCATCGACCTTCTTGCTGACGAAGTCCTCCACATCGGAGATCTGCTTGCCCAGGTCCTGGTTGGCAATGCTCAGGTCCAGCTTCAGCCCCTGCCGCGCGGCTTCCTGCTGCATGGCCTGGGCCAGCTCCAGGTAGAACGGGTGCTGCTGCGTGAGTAGGGACACACCGATGGTGCGCGCGGGGCCGGGGCCTGGCTGTGCAAGCGCCGGGCTGGCCGGCAGGCCGAATGTGAATGCGCCGGCCAGCATGCGCCGGAGAAACGTGTTGCGGTCCATGGCGGTCTCTCTCCCTCTGTCGTTGTGGAAAAACTCAGCTTCTGGCGAACTCGATGCGGCCCTCGGCCTTGTGGGTGGCCTGCAGCCGGTGGCGTTCCAGCAGATCGAAGGCGCCGGGCTCCATGTCCTGGTGCGCGCACAGGCCGTCGAGTTGAGCGATGTCGCAGACCGGGTGTCCGCCCGAGGTGCTGTCCAGATCCAGTGCCAGCGCCACGGCCTTGGCGCTGTGCTCCACGGCTGCCGCGTACAGCCGCGCGGCGCCCGGGTCGCGGCACAGCAGGCGGTTGCGCTCGTCGATGCCGCAGATCTCGAAAAGGCAGATGTCCAGCGGCCGGCCGCGCAGGCCCGTTTCAGCGCCGGGGCCGATGAGGCAGGGCTCGTCGCCGGCCAGCGAGCCGCCCGTGATGTGGATGGTGCAATCGAGAAACTGCCGGGCCGTCGCCACCATGGACAGGTCGTGCAGCGTCAGCGCAATGCCCTGGCGGCTGGCCAGCAGCGGCAGCACGCGGTGGGTGATGCGGCCACCGCCAAGAAAGACGGACGCATCGTCTTCAATCCAGCCCAGGGCGCCCTGGGCCACCTGGGCCTGTGCCGGGCCTTGTGCGGCGGCGTGGGCGCCAGGCAGCTCGGCCGCCGTCTTGAGCAGGGCCGGGTTGTAGCGCGCTTTGCCGAAGGCGCGCACCACATAGCCCTGCTGCTCCAGGTAGTGCAGGTCGTTGCGGATGGTGACGGTGGAGACGCCGAAGAGCACGCTCAGCGCCTCGACCCGCACCTCGTCGGTCTTGCGCGCCAGCTCCACGATCTGCAGCCTGCGCTTGAGTGAACTGTTGCCTTGTTCCTGCATGGATTCTTTCGATTCGAAAGTTTTCTATTTCGTATCGAAAGTTTCCCTGCGCGCAAAAGCTGCGTCAAGCGCACCCAGGGTATTCACCAGGGATTGCCTGGCCTGGAAGGTTTACCGGCTGGCCGCGCTCAGGGGCACGACCACGGGCCGCTGCAGCTGTGACGTCCAGGCCCGGTAGGTGCGGTGGGCCAGGGCGTGCAGCACGGGAATGCGCAGGTCCAGGTGGCGCAGTATCTCGCTCTCGGTCTGCGCCGCGGGGCCGCGTGCGCGCAGCAGCTCGTCATGGCCTTCGGCGCACCAGGCAGCCACGCTGGCGGCAGTCACCTCCATGTGGCCCTGGAAGGCCCAGTGCCGGCCATGTCGAAAACCCTTGTTCAGGCAATGGCTGCCGTACATGGTGCGCACGGCGCCGCGCGGGATCTCGAAGGTGTCGTAGTGCCAATGGAAGATCGTGGCCTCGCGCGGCAGGTCCATGAGCTGCTGGGCGGCGGCCGTCACCCAGATGCGGCTCCAGCCAATGTTGGGGCAGGGGTTGCGCCAGACCCTGGCGCCCATGGCGCGCGCCAGCATCTGCGCGCCGAAGCAGTGGCCGAGCACGGGAACGTCATGCCGCAGCGCGTCGGCCAGCAGGGACTGTTCATCCTCCATCCAGGGCAGGCCCTCGTTGACGCAATGGTTGCTGCCCAGCACCACGATGCCGCTGTAGTCGGCGGCATGCACAGGGGCTCTGCCATCGAGGGCGGGCTGCAACATTCGGTAGGGAATGCACTGCTGCTCCAGGTGTTCACGCAGAACGCCGGGGCCCTGGGTGGATTCGTGCTGGAGGATGGCGACAGGTCTCATGGCGGCGCGGCTTCATCGGGAAGCCATTTGTTGTGAGGCCTTGACTCTAGGGACGGCTGCCTCAAGGGCGGATTGTGTTTGCGCACAACGCCATCAAGGCCGCATCAAGGCCGCCCCATGCCTTGCGCAGGCCCAATGCAAAAAGGCGCCACGGCCGTGGCGCCTTTGATGGTGGCAACTACGTCAATCGTGATGCCGCCCGGAGCACTGCGGGCCCGGCTGCCTGCCACGGCGGCGCAGTCCCAGCGCCGCCGCGCCCAGCAGGAGCAGGGAGGCCCAGGCCCCGCCCACGGGGATGGCTGCGACGGAGTCGCTGCCTGGGACATCGTCCGCGCCAGGCGTGGTCTTGGTGGTGGTCGCAGTGCTTGAGTCGACATCGCCCGTCGCCTGGGTCTGGGTGACCGTGATGGTCACCGATCCCTTGGGCAGGCCGCTCACGTCTGTGGCAGGAGTGGTCCAGTGGCCATTGCCATCGCAGGGCACGGTCACCACCACGGCCTTGGGTGCCGTGCCGATGGTCACCGTCACGCTGCCACCGCCGGCCGTGCAGGTGCCAGAGAGGATGTAGCCGCCCTGGTTGCCCGCGTCTATCGGGGGAGGATTCACCACCGTGACCGAGGGCGTGGTGGGCGGCGTGGTATCGACCTTGGTGACCGTGGCATCGGCCGTGCCCGAATTGCCGGCGGCATTGGTCTGAGCCACATGGATGCCCACCGTGCCCGCAGGCAGTGCGCTCACGTCGGTGGCGGGGATGGTCCAATCGCCATTGCTGTCGCAGGGCGCAGTGGCCACCACCGCGTTGGGCGCCGTGCCTATGGTCACCGTGACGCTGCCTGCGCCGACTGTGCAGGTGCCAGAGAGGATGTAGGCGCCCTGGTTGCCCGCATTGATCTGGGGCGGGGTGCCCACTGTGACCACCGGCAGCGTGGTGTCTGCCTTGGTGACGGAGACATTGGCGGTCCCTGTATTGCCAGCCGCATCGGTCTGGCTTGCCTGGATGGGCACCGTGCCCGCAGGCAGCCCGCCCAGGTCGGTGGCGGCAGTGGTCCATTGGCCGTTGCTGCCGCAGGCTGCGATGGCTTCCACGGAGTTGGGCGCCGTGCCGATGCGCACCCTGACATCGCCATCGCCGGCCGTGCAGGTGCCCGAGACGGTGTAGCCGTGCTCATTGCCGGCATTGATCGCGGCTGCGTTGTCCACCGCGACCACGGGTGCCGTCGTGTCCGTGGCTGCGGCCGTGGTCTTGGTGGTGATGACACTTCGCGTACCGGTGTTGCCGGCCGCATCGGTCTGGGTGGCCGTGATGTCCACCGGACCCAGGGGCAGGCTGGCCACATTGGCAGCCGGTGCCGTCCAGGCTCCGGCTGCATTGCAGGCCGTCGTCATGGTCACGAACTTCGGGGCCGTGCCGATGGTCACCTTCACATTGCCATCGCCCGCGGTGCAACTGCCTGCGACGATGTAGGCCTCCTGGTTGTCTGCATTGATCACCGGGGACGTGGTGATGTCTACCGCAGGTGGCGTGGTATCCCCTTGCGCTGCGACGCAGTCGGCAAGCGAGGCTTGCGAATGGCCCAAGACGAGGTTGACGTCGGCGAGGGTGGGTATTTTCGCGCCAATGCGCAGGGCATTGACTTCCATTCCCCCATCCACGGGAGTTTGCTCGTTGAAAACGATTTCCAGGATTCCGGTATTCAGTCCGGTATTTGGGGATGGATTCAATGGAATTGGGACAGGGATACCGAGCACGGAGATGCTCAGGTTCTCGATGGTCGCGGCCCCGGTGGGCTGGATGGCGCCATTGACGCAGGTTGCCTGCACTTGGGACTGCAGCACATCAGCCTTGATGGCTACGACGCCAGCGATGGACAGGTTGATGTCACTGATGCCTGCGGTTGTTTCGACGCGGTTTTGCGCCAGCGAGCTCCCGGTGCTTGCCGAGAGCACACCCGCCTTCAATGAAATCAAGCTGTTGGTGGCGCCCCCGATGTCTGCAGCAAGCATTTTCCCGGAGACATTGAACGCCGGCGGCGCACTCTGCAGTCCGGTATCTACCAGCGGGATATCCAGCCCGAGGTCTACCAATGAAACGCCGGCCTTCACTTCCAGCGCATAGCCGCGACCTTCCCCTGCCGAGGCGGCCCATGCGGTGCCACCCGTCCCCAAAACGATTGTGCAGCTGGCTGCCATTGCCGCCGTAAAGCCGGCCAATTTCCGTCGATTTCCCGCGCCACGCTTTTGCATGCCATCGCCCTTTCATGAGTTCCTGAATTGAATGACCATCAAGCCGATGAATGGCTTGCCTGTTTTCAAAAGCGGAATCTAAAGGGTTGATTGCGTTTTGTAATGATCTTTTTGATGAAAATCGGATTTTCAGAGTCGTCCTAGGATTATTGAGGAAATGGGATTTATCCTAGGAATAGCTTATTTGATCTCGGATGTTTCTGATTGATTATGAAAATACCGTTTTTCAAGAGCTTCTGAGAAGTGTCCTGGCCGGGTTTTCGAGGCGCTTGGCATGCCCCCGCAATTTGTCCTACGCAGCAATTCGCCTGTGGCCTTGCCGCAGGGTGGGACAGGTGCGGTCCAGCACGCCGGGGACCGCAGCCGGGGTGCGTTACGGCTTGGGTGTTTGCCTGCCCAGGCGCAGCTCGCTGACCAGCACCCCGCCCACGATCAGCGCGGCCCCCAGAATTGCCAGCCCCGGCAGCCGGTCGCCGGCCATGCGTCCCACGATGCCAGCCCAGACCGGCTCGCTGGCATAGATCACGGTCGCACGCGTGGGCGACAGGGACTTCTGGGCCCAGTTCATGGTCAGCTGGATCAGGATGCTGGCGCAGGCCATGGCCACCGCGGCGGACAGCCAGACCCAGGAGAAATCGGGCACGGATTCCCCCGCCACCGGCATGGCCAGCAGCGCCATGACGCCGGCCGCCAGCAACTGCACCGTGGTCACGCGCCGCGCATCGACCTTGCCCGCGAAATGCCCGATCAGGAGCACCTCGGCCGCAATCGCCAGCGTGCTCAGCATGGTCGCCATCTCGCCCACGTTCAACTCCATTCCCCCGGACTCGGGTCCCGCCACCAGCATCAGGCCCGTGAAGGCCAGGCCAATGCCTATCCAGCTCATCAATCGCGGCGGCTTGCCCATCACCAGCCATTGCAGCAGGGGCACGATGGGCACATACAAGGCGGTCAAAAACGCCGACTTGCTGCTGCTGATGGTCTGCAGGCCGAAGGTCTGCAGACCATAGCCCAGAAAGATGCTGGCGCCGATGGCCGTGCCTGCGACCAGCTCGGTGCGCGTGAGCCCGGCCATGACCTTGCGGAACACCAGCAGCCCGATCAGACCCGCCGTGACGAAGCGCAGGCCCACAAAGAACAGCGGCCCGCTGTGCTGCATGGCCAGATGGACCACGAGAAAAGTGCCGCCCCAGACCATGGTGACGGCGATCAGGGCCAGCTCCTGCCGGCTGAGCAGCGGCGTGCGCGAACTGTGAGAAGATGACGTGTGCAACATATTGCGCAGATCATATGAGAAATATATTGCACAGCGCTGGCGAGCGCTCCGATGTCCTGGCTTTCGTCAGCGAAAACCTGCGCCGCCTTCGCCAGCGTGCAGGACTGAGCCAGGCGGCCCTGGCCGAGGCCGCAGGCCTGAGCCGGCGCATGGTCGTGCAGCTGGAAGGCGGCGACACCAATATCAGCCTGTCCAGCCTGGATCGGCTGGCCGATGCGCTGGGCGCCAGCTTCATAGAAATCGTCAGCGACCCGGCCGCGCAGCGCCTGCGCATGGACGCCATGGCCTGGCGCGGCACCCGGCCCGAAAGCCAGGCCATGCTGCTGGGCAGCGTGCCCGCCACGCGCGAGGCCCAGCTGTGGTCCTGGTCCCTGGGCCCCGGCGAACGCTACCAGGCCGAACCCGACCCGGAAGGCTGGCACGAGATGATCGTCGTGGTCGAAGGCCGCCTGCTGGTGGACCTGAGCGAAGGCCCCATGACCATCGAGGCCGGCGACTACGCCATCTACGGCAGCGCCCAGGACTACGCCTACGTGAACCTGCACGAAGGCGTGACGCGGTTCATTCGGAATGTGATTTCCTGAGGGGCGCTGCAGCGGTCTGTGCCGTGCTTTGGGCAAGGCGCTGTCGTCAGTGAAGTGCGGCAGCCTGCGGTGTCGCTTCAGACTGAAGCCGTGCATACACAGCGCGGACTACCAAAGGATCTGTGCTGCGCAAATCAAAGGAACGGGCAAAGCCGCAGATCGACTCGCCGTTTTTCTGGGGCTGGCACATCGTGGGCGCTGTCCATGTGCTGTTGGCGTTGATCTTTGGCGCGGCCTATTCGTGCACGGGTTGTGCGCGCCGCAGCAGCTGTGCGTGCAGCGGACCCAGGCGCTCTTCGATGCGCTGGCGTTCGCTTTCGCCAAAGACGGCCGCCTTGTCCCGCCCGTCAGGCTCGAAGCGCTGGTCCAGCGCCTTGGCATGCTGGCGAAGGCGTGCGGCGATGCGCTGGCGCGCTGCCTCGCCTGCATGCAGGTCGAAGCGCCGGGCTATCTGCTCCATGGCTTCGGCATCCAGCTGGCGGTAGTGCAGCACAGGAACGCCCTGGCTTTCGTGCAGATCCCGCATCCGCTCCATCATTGCCTGCAGCACGCGCATGCGGTGGTCGAGCACGGAGACAAAGGGTTGGCAGCCACTGCCGGAACAGAAAACCGGACCAGCGCCAGCCAGCGACGGGTCGCCCGACATGTGCCGGCCGGCCTGCCTGTGGTGTGAGGCCAGGATCTCCACAGGATCGCGGACCAGCATCAGGCCGGGCACCTCGGGGTAGAGATCGTGCAGCAGCTCCCACTGGAAAATGTCCCAGGCATTCCACTTGACCACCAGGTTGCGGCGCCCCGGCACGGCCACGGTGATGGCCGACACCAGGCCGGCAATGCCATCGCGCTTTTGCGCCCGGTCCAGCGAGCTGTCCAGCAGCAGCTCGGTGAAGACAGGTGGCTCCGACAGGACCAGCGTGCCGTCCAGTTCGGAAAGGCAGCCCGAGACCAGGGTGGAGCCGCAGCGCGAGAGGTGGAAGATGAAGCCGGCAGGCGGGTGGCCCCCGGGCCTGGGAAGGGATTCCGCGCACAGGCCGGCCAGCGGCGTGCGCGGCCGGATGAACTGGTTCAGCAGCCTGCGCTGCAGGCAGCGGCTGATGTACTCGTCATGAAACGGCTCGGTGGCAGCGCCGTCCGGCAGGCACCAAAGGATGCTGCGCGTGCGTGCCTCATACCTGTGTGGCAGCCAGCCACCGGCCAGCAGTGCGGCAGTTGGCACGGCGGCCGCCTGGTTCAACTGCTGCAGCGCCTGCATGAGCCGGCCATCGTTCCAGGCGGGAAGACACCACAGCAGGCGCAGCTGCACCAGTAGCGACTCCATGCTCCTGGCCTGCTGGAACAGGGTGTGCTGCCGGGGGCTTGCGATCAGTTCGGCAAAGGCCGCCTGCAACTCATGCATGGGCGTGTCCCTTGCCGATGCTGTCTGCCAGCCAGGCGTTGGCAAGGCAGTCGATGACCAGGTGGGTGCGGTCCCGGTTGCCCCGGTTCACCACTTCATGCGTGGCATCGGCATTGAAATACCAGAGCTCCCCTGCGGCCATGGGGATCGTGCGGCCTTCCACGATGAACTGCACATCGGGATGTGTGTGCACGGGCACATGCAGCCGGGCCTGGCCATGCGCCAGGCCCAGCCCACGGTCGCGATGCGGCTTGATGGATGAGCCGGCCTTCAGCTGCATCAGGCGCACAGAGCGCAGCGGGCACTGCAGTTGCTCCAGCACCTGGCGTATGGCGGGGCAGTGTTGCAGCAGGGGCAGGTCCTCCCAATCCTCCTCGGGTTCCTCGATGGAGAAGCTCTGGAGAATGGGGTGGGCCGCCACATGCTGGCGCTGGCAGCGCAGCGGCATCACACGCCATACGCCTTCGTAGCCGCCGTGGTTCACGTGGTCGCACCATGGCGAGGACAGCAGCGCATCCACCTCCTCGCGCAGCGCCTGCAGCGCAACCCTGGCATCAAGCCGCGCAAACAGGGGCGTGCCGGCACAGGCGTCTTCATGCGCGCAGGGCAGGGCGGGCATGGCATTCATTGCAGCGCCTTGGCCAGTGGCAGGGGACAGGTCATCAGCGGCGCCATGCCCTGGGCGGGCGTGCCCGGCGCAGTCGGCTGCCCCTGCAGCAGCAACGCCTGCAGGCGCGAAACACATGCGGCCACGCTGAGCTGGTCCGTGCGCAGGGTCAGCTCCGCTGCCACAGGGGGTTCATAGGGCGAGTCGATTCCGGTGAACTGAAGCAGTTCGCCACGGCGCGCTTTTCTGTACAGGCCCTTGGGGTCCCGCCGCTCGGCAACGGACAGGGGAACATCCACGAACACCTCCAGGAAGTCACCCTTGTCGAACAAGGCCCTGGCAGTGTCGCGCTCGCTACGGAAAGGGGAAATGAAGGCCGCGATCACGATCGTGCCCGCATCCACGAAAAGCCGGGCAACCTCCGAGACCCTGCGTATGTTCTCCGCCCGGTCTTCTTCGGAAAAGCCCAGATCGCGGTTCAACCGGCTGCGGATGTTGTCTCCGTCCAGCACATAGGTACGCCGGCCGGCCGCGTGCAGATGCGCCTGCAGCGCATTGGCGATGGTCGATTTGCCGGACCCCGAAAGTCCGGTCAGCCATATCGCAACGGCTTTATGACCATGGAGTATCTCCCGGTCTTGCCTTGAAACGGAAGACAGTTGGTCATGTATGTCGGGCGGCGGATTCTGGCCGGAAAACAGCATGGATTCAATACGGGAAGGAAAGGCCTGGAGTGGATGCTGAGCGCATCAGGTAGGCGGGAATATCGATGGATTGTAAGAAGTTTTCAAGAAGAGATTGCTGAAGCGGTTTTTCGTTGTGTGGCCGGATTCAAGCGCTTTCATTGGTCATTTATTTTCTTCTTCAGAGGAGGATGGCGAACAAGAGATGTGCATTTGGTGATCATCAGTAAATGCTTATATTTCCCGTGATTCTTGATAATTCATTTGCAATAGTTGTTGATTATTTCGATTGAACATGCTGCTGTTGGTTTTTGGTGATTGATTGATTTCTTGTTATCAATAGCATTGTGCGAATTGAGAATATAAGGCGCAGAAATCTGCGTCTGATGCGAATGGTTGGACAACCTGTTCAATGCATATGCGTGACATATCACTGAAACCAGGTACTGACTGCAGACTCCAGATGTCCGGCGCCCGGCGCTGTCCCGCATGCCTGAAGGAGGGGGGAGGGGGCTGCTCGGGGCTGACTTTGAAAGTGAGAGGCTGCGCGGTTCCGGTGCAGAGGGAAGGCGCCGCCTCCAGGCGAAGCACCGATCAGTCGTTGATGGCTATCATGGCCGCGTCACTGTTGTCAATATGCATCAAGTAACAAATTTAAATAACAGATACAAGAATTTTTTTACCTTCGATAGCTACAATGCATCGTTTTTTTAAAGCCAGCGGCCAGTAGCTACTGGACGTGACATTCAAACATAGGCATCGGGGGGGATTTTCGTGCGCCGCGTTTTTGCGATTCGGGCGTGGTCTGCGCTTGCGCCCGGACTGCAGGAACCTGTCCAGTGGCGGCAGTGGGCAAGGCAGCCCGTCTTGCCACAGGGCGAGGTCCGCCCGGATCTTGCCCATATCCCCCCAATCGCCCGCAGGCGCCTCGGCCTATTGGCCAGATGTGCCGTTGTTCCCGCCGATACCGTTGCGGCGCAGGCTGCATTGGCTGACCTGCCCGTGGTCTGGGCTTCGCGCTACGGCGATGCCGAAAAGTCCCTTGACTTGCTGCAAGCGCAGGCCCTGGGGCAGGCTTTGTCTCCCACGGCATTCGGCCTGGCGGTGCATAACGGCATTGGCGCCCAGCATTCCATTTTGCGAGGCATGCGTGCCAATGCCTTGTGCGTGGCGTCCACCGATTGCGCGCCGGAAGCGGGCATGATCGAAGCATTGGGCTTGCTGCACGAAGGCGCGCCGCAAGTCATGCTGGTCTGCTATGACGCGCCACTGCCTGCTCCGTATGACGGCTTCCACACAGAGCCCCAGGTGGTATTCGCCTGGGCGGTCTTGGTGCAATGGGCAGTACCCGGGGAGTCCGGTTTCCAGTTGAGCAGGCAGCCCGGGATGGACGCCGCGCAGCCGGAGCCGGACCACGCGCCGCATTTGCAGCATTTACCGCACGGGTTGCAGGTGTTGCAGTTTCTGTTGCACGACGGCCAGGCATCCCTGACAGGCCCGCAGCGCCCGGCACAGCGCCGTGGTGCAGGCGGATGGCGATGGGAGCGCGCTCATGGCTGAGTGGCTCAATCGTCAGTGGCGCCTGGCGGCCACCGGCCTGTGCTTTGCCGTGTTCGGCCTGGGTGGGCTGGTGGTGCGCTGCATGGTCTATCCGGCCTTGCTGCTGGCCATCCGGCAGCCGCAGTCGCGCCAGCTGGCGGCCCAGTCGGTGATCCATCACAGCCTGCGCTGGTTCGTGGCCCTGATGGCGGGTGTCGGCGTTCTGTCCTATGAAGTGCAGGGCCGTGAACGTCTGCAGCGGCGCGGCCTGCTGATTCTTGCCAATCACCCATCGCTGATCGACGTGGTGTTCCTGATCTCCTTCGTTCGCCATGCCGATTGCATCGTCAAGGCGGCGCTGGCAGGCAACCCTTTCACGCGCGGCCCCATCCGGGCGGCCGGCTTCATTGCCAACAGCCGTGGCGAGGGCCTGCTGCAGGACTGCCTGCGCTCGCTGGCATCCGGCAACAACCTGATCATCTTTCCCGAAGGCACGCGAACACCGCTGCACGGCAAAGTCCGGCTGCAGCGCGGCGCGGCCCATGTGGCGGTCAGAGGCCGCATCGATATCACGCCGGTGCACATCCATTGCAGCCTGCCCATGCTGACCAAGGGCGCGCCGTGGTGGCAGGTGCCGCCGCGCAAGCCCCACTTTTTCATCGAAGTCCGTAACGACATCGGTATCGAGGCCTTTTGCCAGGGCGCTGCCAGCGACTCCGTGGCGGCCCGACATGTCACGGACCATCTGTCCGCACAACTATTCAAGGAACCGTCCCGTGCCTGAGCTTGAGCAAGAAATCAAAGAACTCATCATCGAGTCCCTGGCGCTGGAGGACATCACGCCGCAGCAGATCGATGCGGGCGAGCCCCTGTTTGTCGAGGGCCTGGGGCTGGACTCCATCGATGCGCTGGAGCTGGGCCTGGCGCTGCAAAAGCGTTTCGGCGTGAGCCTGTCCGGGGACTCGGAACAGACGCGCCAGCATTTCCGCAGCGTCCAGGCGCTTGCTGCCTTCGTGGCAGCCCAGCGCACGCACTGAGTGCGGCCCTCCGCGCAGACCGCAGCAAAGACATTTTCATGAACAAAGAAACCATCTACGAACGCATCGTCGAAATCCTGACGGAAACCTTCGATATCGAGGCGGAGCGCATCACGCCCGAAGCCCGGCTCCATGACGACCTGGACATCGACAGCATTGATGCCGTGGATCTGATCGTCCAACTGAAGCCTCTGGTCGGCAGGCGGCTCAATGCCGAGGCCTTCAAGTCGGTGCGCACCATCCAGGACGTGGTGGATGCGCTGCATCAGCTGATGCAAGAAGACAGCGCCGTCGCCTGAGGAACACGCCTGCCATGCGCAAAACCGCGACAGGCCTTGTGCTGCTGGCCACGGTGCTCTATCCGCTGGCCGTCTATGCCGCGCTGGGGCGTGTGGCTGCGCACTGGATTGCCGCCGCATTGGTGGTGCTGGCGCTGGCGCGTGCCTGCAGCAGCCGCGAAGGATTTTGGTGGGTTGTCGCTGCGGGGGCGGCGGCGCTGTCTGCCGTCTCGTGGTGGCAGGGCCATGGCCTGGCGCTCAAGTTCTATCCGGTGCTGGTCAATGCCGTGCTGCTGGCCGGCTTTGGTTGGAGCCTGTGGTTTCCGCCGTCGGTGGTCGAGCGCCTGGCCCGGCTGCGGCAGCCCGATCTGCCTGCGCCGGCCGTGCGCTACACCGCCCGGGTGACGGCCGTTTGGTGCGTCTTCTTTGTCTGCAATGGCGCAGTGGCGGCCGGTACGGCCCTGTATGGCAGCGACGAGGCCTGGGCTTTGTACAACGGTTTGATCGCCTATGGCGCCATGGGGCTGCTGATGGCGGTGGAGTGGCTGGTGCGCCAGCGTGTGCGCAGGCGCCATGGACATGTGTGAGGCAAGGATGACGGCCACAAAGAGCGAACAAGGTCTGGCACTGGCATGGGTGGCGTTGGCGCAGGTAGCACTGCCGCAGTCCAGGGACGCAGGGCATGTGGTGGCAAGGCCGCAGGATGCGGCGGTCACGCACGCGCAATGGGTCGATGCTGTCCGGGCGTGGTGCGCGGCCTTCCAGCGTGTGCAAGGGGCGGAAGTGGCCTTGTATTGCGGCAATCCGCTGACCTTTGCAGCTGCGCTATGGGGTGCCTGGCACGCGGGCAAGACGCCGGTGCTGGCCAGTGACCTGCAGGCGCATACGCTGTCGGCGCTGCTGCCCCAGGTGGCGGCCTGCGCGGGCGAGTTGCCCCAGGCCCTGGTGCCGGATGCCGCTGGCGCGGACGGCGTGGTACTGCTGCCCCTGGACGTGCACAAGGCGCGTGTCGTGCTGTTCACGTCCGGCTCCACGGGGGTGCCCGAGCGCATTGAAAAGTGGCTGTCGCAGCTGGATGCCGAGGTGCAGGCCCTGCAGGCCGTGTTCGGTGCCGGCATGGCGCAGGAGCCGCACGTGCAGGTGCTCTCCACCGTGGCGCACCATCACATCTACGGCCTGCTGTTCCGCATTCTGTGGCCGCTGGCGGCTGGCCGCACCATGGGCACGCATCTGGCGCACTATCCCGAGGATCTGGTGCAGCCACTGCAGCAGGCGCCGCGCAGCCTGCTGGTATCGAGCCCCGCCATGCTCGGCCGCTTGCCGACGCACCTGGACTGGTCGCAGGCGATGGAGCGGCTGGGCGGTGTGTTTTCCTCCGGCGGCCCACTGGCCGAGAGCGCCTCGCAGCACACGCTGCAACTGCTGGGCCATTCGCCCACCGAAGTCTTCGGCAGCTCTGAAACGGGCGGTATCGCCTGGCGCCGCCGCGCAGAACACGGCGAATCCTGGCAGGCCCTGCCTGGCGTGGAGCTGCGCCTGTCGGACAGCGGGCTTCTTGCCGTGCGCTCGCGCCATCTGCCTGATGCGCAGCTTTGGTGGGAGACGGCCGACCGTGCCTTGCCCGGCACCGACGGCCTGGGCTTCGTGCTGCAGGGGCGTGCAGACCGCATTGTGAAGATTGCCGAAAAGCGGGTGTCCCTGACCGCCATGGAGCGTGTTCTGGAAACCCATGGTGACGTCCGGCAGGCCAGGGCCGTGGTGCTGGAGCAGCCGCTCGGCGTCAGCGGCATGGCTGGCGGCGCGCCGCAGCGCGTGGGCATGGTGGTGGAGCTGTCCGAAGCGGGCTGGCAGGCGTTGCAGCAGCAGGGCCGCCGCGGCATGGGTCAGGCGCTGCGCTTGCTGCTGCAACCCTGCGTGGACCGCGTGGCCTTGCCGCGCCACTGGCGTTATGTGGAGCGCATGCCCATGAATGCGCAGGGAAAGACCACGCATCACAGCCTGCTGACCTTGTTCAATCCCGTGATTCCCGTGCCGGCATGGCAGGAACGCAGCGCGCAGCGCGCCACGGCGCAATTGCTGGTGCAGCCCCGGCTGCGCGTGCTGGAGGGGCATTTTCCCGAGGCATCCCTGGTGCCCGGCGTGGCGCAACTGCATTGGGTGGTGAGCCTGGCGACCCAGGCCTTCGGCCTGGAGCACGGATTTGCCGACGCGCAACTGCTCAAGTTCCAGCAGCCCATCCTGCCCGGCGATACGGTGCAGATGCAGCTGCAGTGGCAGCCCGAGAAAGGCTGGCTGCAGTTCGAGTTGAGTTCCGCGCGGGGCGTGCATGCCAGCGGCCGCCTGCTGGAGCGCAGGCCATGACGGCACCTGGCTTTCGCCCCACGGCCCTGATCCCCGTCTACAACCACCCCGACACGGTGGGGGGGATGGTTCGGGGCTGCCTGCGCGCAGGCCTGCCCTGCCTGCTGGTGGACGACGGCTCGGAGCCGCGCTGCGCCGCCGTGCTGGATGCGCTGGCAGCGCAGCACGCAGGGCAGGTCCAGGTGCTGCGCCTGGCAAGCAACCAGGGCAAGGGCGCCGCCGTGATGGCCGGCCTGCGCGCCGCGCTGGCCCAGGGCTGCACGCATGCGCTGCAGATCGATGCCGATGGCCAGCACGCCGTCAGTGACATTCCCGCCTTCCTGGCGCTGGCCCGTGCCCACCCGGGGAGCATGGTCTGCGGGGCACCCGCCTATGACGCCAGCGTGCCCAAGGCGCGTCTTTATGGCCGGTACCTCACCCATGTGTGGGTGTGGATCAACACCTTGTCGTTGGACATTCGCGATTCCATGTGCGGCTACCGCGTGTATCCGCTGAAGACCACGGTGGCGGTGCTGGACCGCTCCCGCATGGGGCGGCGCATGGAATTCGACACCGAAGTGCTGGTGCACCTGCACTGGCGCGGCGTGGCCTTCGTGACCTTGCCCACGCCCGTGACCTATCCCGCCGATGGGCTGTCGCACTTCAGGGTCTGGAGCGACAACCTTCGGATCTCCGGCATGCACGCGCGCCTGTTCGGCGGCATGCTGCTGCGCAGCCCGCAACTGTTGGCGCGCCGACTGCGAACGCGGGGGACGTCATGAGCGGGCCTTCCACACGCAGCCCGCACCACTGGGCGCAGATCGGCGAAAGCACCTGCGTGGGCGGCATGTGGCTGCTCTACCAGCTTCACCGCTGGCTGGGCCGCTGGCCCTTTTTGCTGTGCCTGTATCCGGTCGTCGGCTACTACTGGCTCACGCGCCCGGTGGCGCGGCGCGCTTCCCTGCAGTACCTGCAGCGCCTGCAACACGCGCATGGCCTGTGGCCGCGCGGGCCGGGCTGGGTGCACGGCCTGCGGCACTTTGGTGTCTTTGCCCAGGTGATCCTGGACAAGCTGCTTGCCGTAACGAACAGCTACCGCACCGAGCACGTGCGTTTGGAGGGGCAACAGCCCTTGCTGGACCTGATGGCCCGCGGGCAGGGGGCCGTGCTGGTGACCGCACACATGGGCTGCATCGAGCTGTGCCAGGCCCTGGCCCGGCAATGCCCTGGCCTGCAACTGACCATCCTGGTGCATACCCGGCATGCCGAGCGCTTCAACCGCCTGCTGCGCCGCATGGCGCCGGACAGCGGGGTGCAGCTGCTGCAGGTCTTGGACTTCAACATGGCCACCGCCATGGCACTGGCCGACCGCGTGGCGCGCGGGGAGTTCATCGCCATTGCCGGTGACCGCGTTCCTGTGCATGAGAGCAAGACCACGCAGGCCCTGTTTCTGGGCCATGAGGCCGCCTTCCCTTGCGGGCCCTACATCCTGTCTGCCCTGCTCAAGTGCCCGCTGTATTTCATGGGCTGCGTGCATGAGGGGCGGGGCTATGCCGTCGAGTTCGTGCCGCTTGCCGCCCAGGTTGAACTGCCGCGTGCGCGGCGCGCGCAGGCGCTGGCCGGCTATGCCCGGCTCTACGCCCGGCAGCTTGAACGCCTGCTGTGCAAGGCGCCTTATGACTGGTTCAACTTCTTCCCGTTCTGGGAGCAGGGCATGCCTGCACCTGCACCCACGCATCCTCTCAACCATGGGTAATTTGCCCTTCACGCGGAGCCTTCATGGCCACTGACCAGGAAATCGCCTCGCGCGAGCGGCTGAGCTACGAGATCGAAGTCACGCCGGCGTTCTACGACATCGACGTGATGGAGATCGTCTACCACGGCCACTACGTGCGCTATCTCGAACTGGCTCGCAGCGCCTTGCTGGCCCACTTCGACTACGACTATCCCCGCATGCGAGACTCCGGCTACGGCTGGCCCGTGGTGGACATGCGTCTCAAATACGTGCGCCCGGCGCTGTTCGGACAAAAGCTCCGGATCAAGGCCACCATCACCGAGTGGGAAAACCGCCTGCGCATCGACTACCTGATCAGCGATGCCGCCACGGGCGAGAAAGTGAACACGGCCCACACCACCCAGGTGGCCGTGGACATGCGCACGCGCGAGATGTGCTTTGTCTGCCCTCCCGTGCTGTGGGAACGGCTGGGGGTGCAGCCATGACTGCCCAAGGGACGCGCTTGGCTGCATGGGGCATGGCCTGCGCCCTGGCCTGCACCTTGTCTCTTCCGGCTGCCTTGCAGGCCGCGCCTGCTGCCGGTGTTTCCGGCGTTGGCGACGGCTCCCAGACCGCCCCGGCCACCCAAGTGTCACAGCAGGCTCTGTTGGCCCAGGTGCGTGAGCGCGTGCAGAGCGCGCCTGTGGTGCGTGGTCAGTTCACGCAGCTCAAGACCGTGCAGGGCTTCAGGCAGCCGCTCAAATCCTCGGGCGACTTCGTCGTGGCACGTGGCAAGGGCATCGCCTGGCAGGTGCGACAGCCCTTTGCCTCGACGCTGATCGTCAGGCCCGACAGCCTGCTGTCGCGCGGCGCCGATGGCAGCACGGCCGTGCAGATGCGCGCGCAGGACGAGCCTGTGCTGCGCACCATCAATGCCATGCTGTTTGCCGTGGTGTCGGCGGACCTGGCGCAGCTCACCCACTACTTCGAGGTCAGCGGCCAGGTGCAGGGTGCCGGCTGGAGTCTCCACCTGGTGCCGCGCGACCCCGTGCTGGCCCAGTGGCTGCAGGCGGTGGACCTGAGCGGCCAGCAGTTTGTGCAGTCCGTGCAATTGCAGGAGGCGCGCGGCGACCGCAGCCAGATCCAGATGGCGAACCCCGTTGCCGAGCAGGCGCTGCGTGCGCAGGATGCCGCCCTGTTTGACTGAGCCCGCGCCATGAGCACCAGTCCATCCCCCGCGCACGACACCGGCAGCCAGGACCGTCCCGGCCTTCTGTGGCGTGCAGCCGCATTGGCTTGGCTGCTGGCCGTGCTGGTGGTGGCCGTGCACCAATGGCATTTCTGGCATGGCCAGCGCATGGACACCGATGTGCTGGCACTGCTGCCGGTCAATGAACAGGCGCCCGAGGTGACGCGCGCCACGCAGCAGTTGGCCGACCAGTTGTCGCGCCAGGTCACCGTGCTGCTGGGTGCGCCCGACTGGGCCGGCAGCCGACAGGCTGCACAGCAGTTCCGGCAAAGCCTTTCACGTCAGGCGGCCGTGCCGCTGCGCGAGCAGGCGCTGGCGCAGCAGGTCTCCATGCAGGCGGCCCTGGATTTCTACCAGCCCTGGCGCCAGTCCCTGCTTACGCCGCAGCAGCGCGACCGGCTGCAGCACACGCCGGGCGAGCTCCTGGTGCAGCAGGTCCTGCAGAACCTGTACCAGCCCGGCCTGCAGGCGCGGTTGACCGACTGGATTCGTGATCCCCTGGGCCTGTGGACCCCCTGGTGGACGGCGCGCGCTGCGCAAAGCCATGCGCGGCCGCGCGACGGTGAGCTGTGGGTGTCCGGGCAGGGGCAGCAATGGGTGCTGCTGCAGTACGCGCTGTCGGGCTCGGCGTTTCGCCTGTCAGGCGAACCCGTGCTGCAGAACGCGCTGCAGCAGGCCCTGGCCGATGTGCGCCGGCAATGGCCCGATGCGCAACTGCTGGTGGCCGGCGTACCGCTGCATGCCGAGGCAGCGGCCACGCAGGCGCATGGCGAGATCAACACCATCGGCTGGGGCTCCCTTGCCGCTGTCCTGTTGCTGGCGTGGCTGGCATTTCGCGCCGTGCGCCCGATGGCCCTGGTGGGCCTGTCCCTGCTGATCGGCACGGCGGTGGCGCTGAGCGTGACGGCGGCCCTGTTCGGCCAGGTGCATTTGCTGACCCTGGTGTTCGGCGCCAGCCTGGTGGGTGTGGCCGAGGACTATGGCATTCACTACTTTGCTGCCCGGCAGGGCGCCCCACGGCGCACGCCGCATGCGCTGATGCGTTCCCTGCTGCCGGCACTGTGGCTGGCGCTGGGCACCAGCGTGATTGCCTACCTGGCACTGGGCGTCGCGGCTTTCCCGGGACTGCGGCAGATGGCCGTTTTCTCCGTGGTGGGACTGGCCGCCGCCATGTTGACCGTGGTCTGCTGGTTCCCCTGGCTGGACCGGGGCCATATGCCCGCCAGCCCCGCTGCACGGCGCATAGGCCTGAGCCTGATGGCCTGGCCGCGCTGGCGCGCAGCGCTGCCGGGTTCGGTGGTGCTGTGTGCCGCCATGGCGGCCTGGCTGGCGTGGGGTGGGCGCCTGAACATCCAGGACGATGTGCGCCAGCTGCAAAACGGCGCGCCTGCCCTGGTTGCCCAGCAGCGCCAGGTGGGTGACATGCTGGGCCTGCCCAGCCCGGCCCAGTTCTACCTGCTCGACGGGGCCAGCGACCAGGAGCTGCTGCAGCGCGAGGAGCTGCTCAAGCAGCGGCTTGATGTGCTGGTGCAGCATGGTCAGCTTGCCGGTTACACGGCTGTGTCCGACTGGGTGCCTTCCGCCCGGCGCCAGAGCGAGGATCTGGCCCTGGTGCGCCGTGTCGAGGACCAGGTGCTGCAAGGGATCAATGCCCAATTGGGCGAGTCTTTCAGTGCGCCTGCCGCCGCGCCGGTGCAGCCCCTGACCGTGCAGGCCTGGCTGGAGCAGTCCATCTCCGCGGCGGCCGGCCCCCTGTGGCTGGGCGAGCGCGATGGCCGTTGGCGCAGCATGCTCATGCTGCGCGGCGTGGCCGGTCAGGCCGCACTGCCGGGGCTGGCGCAGGCAGCGCAGGGGCTGGAGGGCGTGGTCTGGGTGGACAAGCCCGCCGAGATCTCCGGCCTGCTGCAGCGCTACCGCCTGTCGATGACGCAACTGCTGGTGCTGGGCCACGCCCTGGTGCTGGCCGCTCTGTGGCTGCGCTTTGGCAGCCAGGCCTGGCGAGCCTGGCTGCCCACCGTGCTGGCCAGCCTGGCGGTGGCGGTGGTCCTGTCCGTCTGGGGCCAGCCCTGGCAGCTTTTCAACGTGCTGGCGCTGATGCTGTTGCTGGGCGTGGGTATCGACTACGGCATCTTCCTGCAGGAGCACGAGGACGATCCCCACGCCTGGCTGGCCGTGGTGATCGGCGCGGCCAGCACCTGGCTGTCATTCGGCCTGCTGGGCCTGTCCCAGACGCCGGCCTTGCGGGCCTTTGGCGTCACGCTGATGCTGGGCCTGCCGCTGGTGCTGGTGCTGGCGCCGCTGTTTCGCGCGCCGCCGCAGGCGCCTGCCGGCACCCCTCTCTGAAAAAGACACCGTACATGCAACGTACCGAACAGACTGAAATCCTGATCATTGGCGCCGGTCCCTCCGGCGCCGTGGCGGCGGGCCTGCTGCGCCGGCAGGGGCGACGGGTGCTCATCCTGGAGAAGGAAGAGTTCCCGCGCTTTTCCATTGGCGAGAGCCTGCTGCCGCAAAGCATGGCCTACATCGAGCAGGCCGGCATGCTGCAGGACGTGGTGGAGGCGGGCTTCCAGCACAAGAACGGCGCGGCCTTCGCCCGGGGCGATCTGCGCACGGCCTTCGACTTCCGTGACAAGTTCTCCTGCGGATGGGGCACGACGTACCAGGTGCAGCGCGCCCATTTCGACAAGGTGCTTGCCGATGCCGCCCAGAAGGCGGGCGCCGAGATCCGCTATCGCCATACGGTGACCGGCGTGGACGTGGCAGGCGCCCAGCCGCAGGTCACGGCCCGCACGCCGCAAGGCGAGGAATATGTGGTGCAGGCCCGCCATCTGCTGGATGCCAGCGGCTTTGCGCGCATCTTGCCGCGCATGCTGGGGCTGGAGCGGCCCTCCGGTTTTCCCGTGCGCGCGGCCCTGTTCACGCATGTCGAGGATCGCATCGCGGCACAGGACATGGACCGCGACAAGATCCTGATTTCCGTGCATCCCGAGCACCGGCATGTGTGGTTCTGGACCATTCCGTTTTCCAATGGCCGCAGCTCGCAGGGCGTTGTCGCCACGCCCGAATTCCTGGAGTGCTATGCGGGCTCCGAGGTCGAGCGCCTGCGCGCCATCATTGCCGAGACGCCCAGCCTCGCGCAGGTGCTGCGCAATGCCCGGTGGGACACGCCCGGGCGTTCGCTCACGGGCTACTCGGCCAATGTGACGGCGCTGTGGGGCCCGGGCTATGCCTTGCTGGGCAATGCGGGCGAGTTTCTGGACCCGGTGTTCTCCAGCGGCGTGACCATTGCCCTGAAGTCGGCCAGCCTGGCCGCCGACTGCATCGCCCGCAGCTGGCAGGGCGAGGTGGTGGACTGGCAACAGGACTATGCCCAGCCGCTGCAGGCAGGTGTCGATACCTTCCGTGCCTTCGTGCAGGGCTGGTACGACGGCAGCTTCCAGGACGTGATCTTCCACCCGTCGCATGCGCCGGACATCCGCCGGATGATCTCGTCCATCCTCGCCGGCTACGCTTGGGATGGACGCAACCCCTATGTGGCCGAGCCGGAGCGCCGCCTGGACGTGCTGAGCCAGCTTTGCCAGCCGGGGCAGGGGGTGATGGCATGAGGCGGCTGCGTCTTTTCCCGGCCCTTGCGCGCCAGCGTGCGCCAGCCTTGTTCGCGGTGTGCTCCGTGAGCGCTGCCATCATCACGGCCAGCGCGTTGGCAGGCTGCTCCACCGCACCAGAGGCGCGTGCACCGCAGGGCAATGCCACGCCGCCGCGGCTGGCATTGCCGCCGGCTGCGCTGGGCTGCGCGCTGGCGCTGCAGCAGCATCTGGTGGTGCAGGCGCCTGGCCAGCCCGCGCAGGAACTGGACGCGCTGCTGGAGGTCGATGCGCAGACGGTGCGCCTGGCGCTGGTCCACCTGGGGCAGCGCGTGGGCGTGATCGTCTGGGATGGGCGGCAGCTGCAGGCCGAGCTGTCACGCTGGTGGCCGGCGCAACTGGCGCCGGCGCAGGTGCTCGGCGACATGCAGCTGGCGCTGTGGCCGGTGGATGCCATTGCGCAGGCCTTGCCTGCATCCTGGGTGTTGGAAGAGGTCGGAATGTCCGGTGGATCGGCCAGACACCTGTCTCACCAAGGGCAGACGCGCGTCGAGATCCGGCCTGCCGGCAGCGACGGGTTCGAGATCGTGTATGCCGCAGGCGCCTGGCAACTGCGCGTTGCCTCGCCCGGCGGCATGCGTCCCTGTGCCAATGCAGTGGAGGGCGCATGACCGCGATCACCCCGACGGCACAGGCCGTGTTTGTGCAAACCCTTTCAGCCACCAGCGCCCTGGGCGCCGATGCGGCCAGCCTGCGCGCCGCATTGTTCGCCACCCAGGCCCCCGACAGCCTGCAGTGCAGCGACCGCTACAGCCCGGGCCGGCACCTGCCGCTGGGCTGCCTGCCGCCCCACATGGTGCTCCCCACGCTGGACTGGGCACCGCCGCCGCAGCGATCGCGCAACAACGCCCTGGCATGGCACACCGCCCAGGGCGTGCGCGGCCCGGTGGAGCAGGCCTTGTCGCGCTGGGGCCCGGCGCGTGTGGGCGTGGTGGTGGGCACCAGCACGGCCGGCGTGCAGGAGGGCGAAGCCGCTGCCGCCCATTGGCAGGCACAGGGCCGGTTCCCGCAGGACTTTGATTACGCCTTGCAGGAAATGGGTAATGTGTCGGAGTTCCTGGCCCAGCACCTGGGCATCCAGGGGCCGGCGCACACCCTCTCCACCGCCTGCTCCTCCGGGGCCAAGGCGTTGGCATCGGCCGCGCGCTGGCTGCAGGCCGGCCTGGTCGATGCCGTGCTGGCCGGCGGGGTGGATGCGCTGTGCGCCTTCACCGTGGCCGGTTTCAGCGCGCTGCAGGCCGTGTCGGACAAGCGCTGCAACCCGCTGTCTGCCCGGCGCAGCGGCATCAACCTGGGCGAGGGCGCGGCGTTCTTCCTGCTGACGCGAGAGCCAGGCCCCGTGCGCCTGGCCGGTTGGGGCGAGACCCAGGATGCCCACCACATGTCGGCCCCCGACCCATCCGGCCAGGGCGCCATCCAGGCCATGGAGCAGGCGCTGCGGCGTGCGGCCATGCGGCCCGGTGACGTGGACTACATCAACCTGCACGGCACGGCCACGGTGCACAACGACGCCATGGAAAGCCTGGCCATACACAGCGTGTTCGGCGAAGCAACGCCCGTGAGCTCCACCAAGCCGCTGACCGGCCACACCCTGGCGGCGGCCGGGGCGCTGGAAGCGGCCATGGCCTGGCACCTGCTGCACGACAACCCGCAGGGCCGGCTTCCTGCGCACTGGTGGGATGGCGAGCAGGCGCCCGAACTGCCCGCCCTGGCCGTGGTCCGCCCGGGCATGGCGCTGGGGCGTGCGCCCCGGGCCGTGCTCAGCAATTCCTTTGCCTTTGGCGGCAGCAACTGCGCCCTGCTGCTGGCCGCTGCCTGAGGAGTCATCGAGATGAACGCATTTCTACCGATTGAAAACTACGTGCCCCATCGCGGCGTGATGCTGCTGCTGGACTGCCTGCTCGATGCATCCGCCGATAGCGCCCATGCGCAGGTCACCGTGCCGCGTGATGGCCTGTTTCTGCAGGACGCCGGCATGCCCGCCTGGGTGGGGCTGGAGTACATGGCCCAGACCGTGGCCGCCTGGGCTGGCTGGCAGGCGGTGCAGGCCGGGCGGCCCGTCAAGCTGGGTTTTTTGCTGGGCACGCGCAAGTTCCAGGCGGCCTGCGCGCATTTTTCCCCGGGCAGCGTGCTGCGCGTGAGCGTGCACTGCGAACTGGTGGGCACCAATGGCCTGGGCATGTTCGATTGCCGCATCCAGCCCCAGGGCGAGGACAGCGTGCTCGCCCAGGCCCGCATATCCGTTTACGAACCAGACAATGGCAGCGCATTCATACAGGCGCTGGAGCAAGAAGGAGTTGGACAAGCATGAGTGCAATCGCCCAGCCAGCCACGGTGCTGGTGACAGGGTCGAGCCGGGGCATAGGCCGGGCCATCGCCCTGCGCCTGGCGCGCGATGGTTTCGACATCGTGGTCCATTGCCGCAGCGGCCGCGAGCAGGCCCTGCAGACGGTGGCCGACATTGCCGCGCTGGGCCGCCAGGCCCGCGTGCTGCAGTTCGATGTGGCAGACCGTCCTGCCTGCGCTCAGGCGCTTGAGGCCGACATGGAACAGCACGGCGCCTACTACGGCGTGGTCTGCAATGCCGGCATCGCCCGGGACAACGCCTTTCCCGCCATGACGGGCGAGGAGTGGGATGCCGTGGTGCATACCAACCTGGATGCGTTCTACAACGTGCTGCACCCGGTGGTCATGCCCATGGTGCGCCGCCGCAAGCCGGGGCGCATCGTGACGCTGGCTTCGGTCTCCGCCCTGATGGGCAACCGGGGCCAGGCCAACTACAGCGCGGCCAAGGCCGGGGTGATCGCAGCCACCAAGTCCCTGGCCGTGGAGCTGGCCAAGCGCGAGATCACGGTCAATTGCGTGGCGCCCGGCCTGATCGACACGGAAATGGTCAGCGAGGAAGTGCTCGAACATGCCTTGGCGCTGATTCCCATGCGCCGCATGGGCACGGTGGACGAGGTGGCAGGTGCGGTCTCCTTCCTCATGGGCGGCGAGGCCTCGTACATCACGCGCCAGGTCATCTCCGTCAATGGAGGGATGGTGGGATGAGCGCAGCAAGCAAACGGCGTGTGGTCGTCACGGGCGTGGGTGCCCTGAGTCCGCTGGGCCACGACTGGGCCACGGTGCGGGAGCGACTGCGCACCGGCAAAACCGCTATCCGGGTGATGGACGAGTGGGCTGCCTATGAGGGCCTGAGCACCCGGCTGGGCAGCACCGTGCCGCCCTTCGATCTGCCGCCGCACTACAACCGCAAGTCCATGCGCAGCATGGGCCGCGTCGCCCTGATGGCCACGCGTGCCAGCGAGCTGGCGCTGGCCGATGCCGGCCTGCTGGGCAATGCCTTCGTCAAGAGCGGGCACATGGGCGTGTCCTATGGGTCGTCCGCCGGAACGCCCTCGGCCATCTGCGACTTCGGCCGCATGATGGCCGACAAGAGCACCGAGGGCATCAACGCCAACACCTACATCAAGATGATGTCGCACACGGCGGCGGTGAACATCGGCGTGTTCTTCGGAACCACGGGCCGCGTCATCACGACGTCCAGCGCCTGCACCTCGGGCAGCCAGGGCCTGGGCTATGCCTTCGAGGCCATTCAGAGCGGCAAGCAGCTTGCCATGCTGGCCGGCGGGGCCGAGGAGCTGGATGCCACGCAGGCGGCTGTGTTCGACACCCTGTTTGCGACCAGCGTCAAGAACGACAGCCCCGAGTGCACGCCACGTCCCTTCGACGCCCGGCGCGACGGCCTGGTGCTGGGCGAGGGCGCCTGCACCTTGGTGCTCGAAGAGCTGGAGCATGCACTTGCCCGGGGCGCCTGCATCCGGGCTGAGTTGATCGGCTTTGCCAGCAACTCCGATGGCACCCATGTGACGCAGCCCAACGCCGCCACCATGGCCCAGGCCATGCGCATGGCGCTTGATGACGCGGGGATCGAACCTTCGGAGGTCGGCTACGTCAACGCCCACGGCACGGCCACGGACCAGGGGGACATTGCCGAATCGCAGGCCACCCGCGAAGTGCTCGGCAGTCAGGTGCCCATCAGCAGCCTCAAGGGCTACATGGGCCACACGCTGGGCGCCTGCGGCGCGCTGGAAGCCTGGATGAGCATCGAGATGATGCGTGAAGGCTGGTTTGCAGCCAACGCGAATCTGCAGCAACCCGATCCGCGCTGCGCCGATCTGGACTACGTCATGGGCGAGCCGCGTGCCTTGCACACCGATATCGTCATGAGCAACAACTTTGCCTTTGGCGGCATCAACACCTCATTGATTTTTCGACGTTGGAAGCAACAGGAGCCAGTGAAATGAAACAGACGAGAACCGCCGCCATTGTCCTGGTCCTTGCCCTGGCCGCAGGCAGCGCGGTGGCACGAAGCACGGACATCTATGAACCCCCGGCGGTCATGTGGACCGCCTCGCCCGAGACTACGACGCAGCAGTTGCACGATCGCATCGTGGTGGCGTCGAAGTCGCTGGGCTGGGTGGTGGTCGGCGACGAGCCGGGCCGCCTGGAGCTGCACTACGACAAGCAAGGCAAGCACCAGGTCAACATCGCGGTGCACTACAACACAGATACCTACCGGATCAGCTATCTGCACAGCGTGAATCTGAATTACTCGGAAGGCGATGGCAAGCGGGAGATCCATCCCAACTACAACCGCTGGGTCCGGAATCTGATGAAGAAAATCAGTACCCCGTAATCCATCGCTGTCCCTGTTCCATGCTTTTTTACAGAGAGGGAGTTTCCATGAGAAAGATGATCTTGGCAGCCATGGCGCTGGTGGCCGCAACGGCGGTACATGCCCGCAATGAAGCAGTGATGCTGCCGCTGGCCGACGTGGTGAAGCTCGGCCTGGAGCAGGGCAAGCTCGACGGCAGCGTGAGCTTTCACCTGTCCGGTGCCAGCACGCCTGCCATCTCCGAAAAGCTGGGCGATGACGTGTCCAACAAGAAAACCAACGGCGTGGGCAAGGACGATGCCACGGCCTGCAACTGGGCAGCGCTGTCTGCCCTGATGGCCTTCGAGGCCAAGGCCAGGCAAAAGGGCGCCAACGCCGTGGTGGACCTGCACAGCTTCAACAAGAAGCAATCCACCCGGGATCCAGTCAATTTCGAATGCCGCGCAGGCAATGTGATGGCCGGCGTGACCTTCAAGGGCACCTATGCCCGCGTAGGCCGGTGATTTGAGCGCGCCGGCCGCCTGCGCCTTGCTGTTGGGGGCGCAGGCGCCCTTGTGGGCCAATGCGCAGTCGCTGGCTGCGGGCTGGCTGACGGACTCGGAGCGGGAGCGCCATGCCGGCATGCGCGAGGCGCGCCAGCGCGAATTCATCGCCTGCCGCTATGCCATGCGCCTGCTGCTGGCCGGCGGGCACGATGCCGCATCGACCTGGCGGCTAGCAGCGCCCCGCAATGCTGCCCCCCACGTGGAGCAAGGCGGGGAGGGTGGCATTTTTGGAGCGAAGCCCCGTTTGAGCCTCTCGCACAGCGCCGGCTGGCTGGCCTGCGCCGCCGCACAAGGCCCGGTAGGCGTGGACCTTGAGCGAAGGGCTGCGCACCGCCAGCGCGACGTGCATGCCATGGCCGAGATGGTGTGCTCCCCGCCCGAACGCGCATGGCTTCAGGCGCAGGACGGAGCCCGCCTGCAGCACAGCCTGGTGCAGCTGTGGAGCCTGAAGGAGGCCTATTTCAAGAGCCTGGGCCAGGGCCTGGACTTTGTCCGGATGCGGCAGCTTGCGTGGATACCCGTCTCCGCTGCGCTCGACATGGCTGGGCCGCCCCTGGCCCACGGCCGCCTGTGGCAAGGCCGGGATTGCGATGCACAGGCCGTGTGCCTGGCGCTTTGCATGCCTGGGCCCCTGCCCGAGGTGGCTATATCAGGAAGCGAAGAAGTGCATTGGCAGCCCGCTGCGGATTGGCGACTTGTCGTGCTGGCCTGATGGCACAAGACCCATGTCCAGCTGCAGAAATTCTGACCACTGAGGTGGTTTCGCCGTTAGCTTTGCGTGTTACGTGCTGGTAGCTATGTTGGGTGGTGGCGACAAGGCAACCCAGCAGGTGGACATTGCGGCTGCAATTGCCCTGTCCAAGACCCTGGAGAACTGACCATGACCAAGATTGCTGACCTTCCCACCTTTGACATGGCCGAGCACCTGAAAACCGATGAGGACGTGGCTGCCTATCTGTCCTTGGTGCTGGAAGAAGATGACCCCTCCGAACTGGCCCATGCCCTTGGCGTGATCGCACGCACGCGCGGCATGAGCGAGATAGCCAGTGCCAGCGGTCTGACCCGGGAGGCTTTGTACAAGGCACTGCGGCCGGGCAGCCAGCCTCGGTTTGACACCATCCGTCGCGTCTGTGGCGCTCTTGGCGTGCGTCTGGTGGCTCAGCCTATCCGCACCTGATCATTGTTGCCGGAATGCACTCAGAGTGCCCAACGAAAAAGCCCCAGACTCTTGCGAATCTGGGACTTCCTGTTTGGTGCCGGAGAAAGGAATCGAACCCTCGACCTTCTCATTACGAATGAGCTGCTCTACCAACTGAGCTACACCGGCGACAGACAAAAATTATAACGGCAAATTTATGCCTCGGAATGGTATTGCGTCACTTTTTCGACTTCGTTCTTCGAGCCGAGGATGACGCTCACACGTTCGTGCAGCTGCGTGGGCTGGATGTCGAGGATGCGCTGCTTGCCGTTGGTGGCGGCGCCGCCGGCCTGCTCGACCAGCCAGGCCATGGGGTTGGCTTCATACATCAGGCGCAGCTTGCCGGGCTTGTTGGGCTCGCGGCGGTCCCAGGGGTACATGAAGATGCCGCCGCGGGTCATGATGCGGTGCACGTCGGCCACCATGGAGGCGATCCAGCGCATGTTGAAGTCCTTGCCGCGCGGGCCTTCCACGCCGGCCAGGCATTCGTCCACGTAGCGCTTGACGGGGGTGTCCCAGTGGCGCATGTTGGACATGTTGATGGCGAATTCCTTGGTGTCCTCGGGGATGCGGATGTTTTCCTGCACCAGCACGAAGGAGCCTTGCTCGCGGTCCAGCGTGAACATGGAGACGCCGTCGCCCACGGTCAGCACCAGGGTGGTCTGCGGGCCGTAGATGCAGTAGCCGGCGGCGACCTGCTGGGTGCCGGGCTGCATGAAGTCCTGCTCGGTCACGCCGGGGTGGCCTTCGGGCTTCTTGAGCACGCTGAAGATGGTGCCGATGGAGACGTTGACGTCGATGTTGGACGAGCCGTCCAGCGGATCGAACATCAGCAGGTACTCGCCGTGCGGGTAGCGGTTGGGCACCAGGTAGATGCCTTCCATTTCCTCGGAGGCCATGGCTGCCAGGTGGCCGCCCCATTCGTTGGCCTCGATCAGCACCTCGTTGGCGATGATGTCCAGCTTCTTCTGGACTTCGCCCTGCACGTTCTCGCTGCCGGCCGTGCCCAGCACGTCGCCGATGGCGCCCTTGTTGACGGATTGGCTGATGCGCTTGCAGGCGCGTGCCACGACTTCCAGCAGCAGGCGCAGCTGGCCGGGGATGAGGCCGTCCACGCGTTGCTGCTCGACCAGGTAGCGGGTCAGGCTGACGTTTTTCTTCATGGGTTCAACTCCTAAAAATCCGGGAGCAGATGCGGCATGGCGTATGCATCTGCTGATGAACAGCATTTCAGTGATTCCTGGCTTGCAGCATAAAACCGGCGCTGCTCAAGCCAGGGACACCGAGGAAGAGCCGCCTCGCACCGAGGGTGTCGTCCCCCTGCAAGGGGGAAGGCGCGAAGCGACTCAGGGGGTGGCACGTCAATCCGCGAGGGCGCGGGTGACGACTTCACGCACGTCGTTGCTGAGTTCGGCGCGGGCCGCCACGCGGGCGATGGCTTCACGTGCAGCCGTGCGGTAGGGCTCGGCCAGCTTGCTCCAGCGGTCCAGGGCACGCGCCAGGCGGGCGGCGACCTGGGGGTTGATGGCGTCCAGCTCGATGACGCGCTCGCTCCAGAACACGTAGCCCGCCGCGTCGGCGCGGTGGAAGGCGCCGGGATTGGCGCTGCAGTAGCTGAAGATCAGGCTGCGCGCGCGGTTGGGGTTTTTGATCTGGAAGTCGGGGTGCTTCATCAGCTGCTTGACGGCCGGCAGCACGTTGCCGCCACGGTCGCAGGCGCCGCCCTGCAGCGCGAACCACTTGTCCAGGACCAGTGCATCGTGCTGGAACAGCTTGTGGAAACGCGCCAGGGCCTGGGCGGCCAGCGGGTGGCCGCTTTGCACCAGTGCCGTCAGGGCGCTCATGCGGTCGGTCATGTTGCCTGCGTCCTTGAAGCGCTGCAGCGCCTTGCCGGGCCAGACCGTGTCGCCCGAGGCGCGCGCGGCCAGGCACAGCATGGACAGTGCCATGCCGGACAGGGCGCGGCGGCCGGAGCTGACGGGGTCGGGGCGGTAGGCGCCGGTGTCGCTGTGCTCTTGCCATGCCTGCTGCCAGTCGGCCTGCAGCTCGGTCGCCAGTTGCTGGCGCATGGCTTCGCGCACGGCGTGCACGCGCTGAGGATCGACCACGGCCAGCTGCTCGGCAATGTAGCTTTCGCCGGGCAGGGTCAGCATCAGTTCCTTGAAGGCCGCATCCAGCTGCGGATGGCGCAGCACGCCGCGCATGGCCTCGACGAAGGAGGCCGGCAGCAGGGCAGCAGCGATCTGGCCGCTGGCGTCTGCCGTGATGGAGGTGTCGCCAATGGCCTGCAGCGCGATGCGCAGGCCCAGGCGCTGGCCGGCTTCCCAGCGGTTGAAGGCATCGCTGTCATGGGCCAGCAGGGTCAGCAAGGCGGCATCGCTGTCGCTGTGCTGCAGCACCACGGGGGCGCTGAAGCCGCGCAGCAGCGAGGGCACGGGCTCCTGGTCCACGTCGGTGAAGACGAAGCTGTGGCTGGGTTCGGACAGCACCAGCAGGCGGCTGTCGCCGGCTGCCTGCGCATCTTCGCCCTGCAGGCGCAGGGTCAGCGCGCGGCCGTCCTGGCCCAGCAGGCCCATCTGCACGGGGATGACGAAGGGCAGCTTCTCTGCCTGGCCGGGCGTGGGCGCGCAGCTTTGGCTCAGCGTCAGCGTGTAGGTGCGGGCGGCCGCGTCATAGCTGCCTTCGGCGCGCAGCTGTGGCGTGCCGGCCTGGCTGTACCAGCGCTTGAACTGGTCCAGGCGCCGGGCCAGCTCGCTGTCGGGGTTGGCGTCGGCCATGGCCTGGGCGAAGTCGTCGCAGGTCACTGCGTGGCCGTCATGGCGCTCGAAATACAGCTTCATGCCCTTGGCGAAGCCTTCGCGGCCCACCAGGTTGTGCTGCATGCGCACGACCTCGGCACCTTTTTCGTAGATGGTGACGGTGTAGAAGTTGTTGATCTCGATGTAGCTGTCGGGCCGCACCGGGTGGGCCATGGGGCCTGCATCCTCGGGGAACTGGGCGGTACGCAGCACGCGCACGTCCTCGATGCGCTTGACGGCGCGCGCCGAGGGGCTGCCCGCCATGTCCATGCTGAATTCCTGGTCGCGGAAGACGGTCAGGCCTTCCTTGAGCGATAGCTGGAACCAGTCGCGGCAGGTGACGCGGTTGCCGGTCCAGTTGTGGAAGTACTCGTGGCCGACGACGGACTCGATGTTGGCGTAGTCGGTGTCGGTGGCCGTGGACTGGCTGGCCAGGACGTACTTGGTATTGAAGACGTTCAGGCCCTTGTTCTCCATGGCGCCCATGTTGAAGTCGCTGGTGGCGACGATCATGAAGCGGTCCAGGTCCAGCGACAGGCCGAAGCGGGCCTCGTCCCAGGCCACGCTGGCCATGAGGGAGTTCATGGCGTGCTCGGTCTTCTCCAGGTCGCCGGGGCGCACGAAGACCTGCAGCAGGTGGTCGCGGCCCGCGCGGCTCTTGATCTTTTGCTCGCGCGCAACCAGGTTGCCGGCCACCAGGGCGAACAGGTAGCTGGGCTTGCGGTGCGGATCGGCCCACTTGGCGAAGTGGCGGCCGTCTTCCAGCGCGCCTTGCTCGACCAGGTTGCCGTTGGACAGCAGCACCGGGTACGCGGTCTTGTCGGCGCGCAGCGTCACGGTGTACATGGCCATCACGTCGGGACGGTCCAGGAAATAGGTGATGCGGCGGAAACCCTCGGCCTCGCACTGGGTGAAGAACGTGCCCTGGCTCACATACAGGCCCATGAGCTTGGTGTTCTTGGCGGGCGCGCAGGTGGTGAAGATTTCCAGATCGACGGGGTCGCCGCCCTCGGGCAGGTTCTCCAGCACGAGCTGGTCGCCGTCCATCTTGAACGAGGTGCCGCCGCCGTTGACCAGCACGCGCGCAAGGTTCAGTTCATCGCCGTCCAGGCGCAGCGGCTGCGCCGGCACCTCGGTGTTGCGGCGCACGCGCATCTTGTTGAGCACGCGGGTCTTGGCCGGATCGAGATCGAAGGTCAGGTCCACGGTGTCGATCCACCAGGCAGGAGCCTGGTAGTCGGCGCGGTGGATGGCGGTGGCAGGGGCCTGCCCGTCACGCAGTTGCAGCATACAGATTCCTTCCTATGCCAATATCAGGGGACAGAGTTCAAGCCCCTGTGCGGCCGGTGCCGCCCAGGGGCTTGAAACTCAGAGGCCTTGCTTGAGCGAGGCTTCGATGAAAGCGTCGAGGTCGCCGTCCAGCACCTTCTGGATGGCCGAGATTTCGACGTTGGTGCGCAAATCCTTGATGCGGCTGTTGTCCAGCACGTACGAGCGGATCTGGTGGCCCCAGCCCACATCGGTCTTGGTGTCCTCCAGCTTTTGCTGCTCCACCATGCGCTTTTGCATCTCGTGCTCGTAGAGCTTGGAGCGCAGGCGCTGCCATGCAACGTCGCGGTTGCTGTGCTGGCTGCGGCCATCCTGGCATTGCACGACGATGCCGGTCGGGATGTGCGTCAGGCGCACGGCCGAGTCGGTCTTGTTGATGTGCTGGCCGCCGGCGCCCGATGCGCGGTAGGTGTCGGTGCGCACGTCCGAGGGGTTGATCTCGATCTGGATCGAGTCGTCGATCTCGGGATAGACGAACAGCGAGGCAAAGCTGGTGTGGCGGCCGCCCGAGCTGTCGAACGGCGACTTGCGCACCAGGCGGTGCACGCCGGTTTCGGTGCGCAGCAGGCCGTAGGCGTACTCGCCTTCGATGTGGATGGTCGCGCTCTTGATGCCGGCGATGTCGCCCGGCGTTTCTTCCTCGACCGTAGCCTTGAAGCCCTTGCGTTCGGCGTACTTCAGGTACTGGCGCAGCAGCATGCCGGCCCAGTCGCAGGCTTCGGTGCCGCCGGCGCCGGCCTGGATGTCCACGAAGCAGTTCAGCGGATCGGCTTCCTTGCCGAACATGCGGCGGAATTCCAGTTCCTCGATCAGGGGCTGCAGCTTGGCGGTCTCGCCCTCGATGGTGAGCAGGCCGGTCTCATCGCCTTCTTCCTTGCTCATCTCGAACAGCTCGGCGTTGTCGGCCAGCTCGGTGGTGAGCTTTTGCAGCGTCAGCACGACGCCGTCGAGCAGCTTCTTTTCCTTGCCCAGTTCCTGGGCCTTCTTGGGGTCGTTCCAGACGCTGAGATCTTCCAGCGAGGCATTTACCGTGCGCAGTCGTTCGTACTTTGCATCGTAGTCAAAGATACCTCCGTAGATCTGCCGTCCGCTGCGACAGATCTTCGAGGGTGTTGCCGATGAGGTTGATGCGTTCTGCTTCCATGATGTGTTCCGTCTTCTGATGAATGTGTTCTTGGCTGAATCGCCGATTTTCTCATGCTGGGGCACCGTGCCGGGCCAAGCGCCTGTCGCGCGGGGCTGCGGGAGGGCGGCAGACTGGCGAGGGCTTTCAAAACAAGGGCTTGCAGCGGTCGATCATGGCAGATTTGAAGGGCTTGGCCATGGCAGGGGCGTGATCCGCCTGCGAGGCGCCCGGAAAAAAGGCCCGGCCAGCAGGAGCTGGTCGGGCCTTGGCCGGTGTGTCCGCCCCCGGCGGGGCGGGCGAAAACCTGGTTCAGAAGGTTTCCCAATCGTCGTCGGAGGCCGTGCTGGCCGCCTTGGCCTTGGCCCTGGCAGGTGCGGTCACGGCAGGCCGGGCCGGCTGCGCCGGCTGGGCCGGGCGCGCGGCGCCTGCCGGAGCAGGGGGTGCACCGGCCGCACCGGCCGCACCAGTTGCAGAAGGCAGGGCGGCCGATGCGCGTGCGGGCACAGCGCCTTTGGGAGCGGCAGGCGCCAGATGCGGACGGGGCGCCGCCGGTGTTTGGCGGGGCGCTGCCACGGCGGCGGCGTGGCTGACACCGCGGCTGCTGCCCAGCATGCCGGTGGACGGCGAGAGCTTGAACACGCTCACCACCTCGGCCAGCGCCTTGGCCTGGGCCTGCAGGGCGCCGGTGGCCGCCGCCGATTCCTCGACCAGGGCCGCGTTCTGCTGGGTCATCTGGTCCATCTGCGTGACGGCCTGGTTGACCTGCTCGATACCGGCCGTCTGCTCATGGCTGGCGGCCGAGATCTCGCCCATGATGTCGGTCACGCGGCGCACGCTGGCCACGATCTCCTCCATGGTCTTGCCGGCCGAATCGACCTGGGCGCTGCCTTCCTCGACCTTGCCCACCGAGTCGTCGATCAGCTGCTTGATCTCCTTGGCGGCGGCGGCCGAGCGCTGGGCCAGGGTGCGCACTTCCGAGGCGACGACGGCAAAGCCCCGGCCCTGGTCGCCGGCGCGGGCCGCTTCCACGGCGGCATTCAGCGCCAGGATGTTGGTCTGGAAGGCGATGGAGTCGATGACGCCGATGATGTCCACGATCTTGCGCGAGGCATCGTTGATGGCGGACATGGTCTGCACCACCTGGGCCACGGCCGTTCCGCCGCGCACGGCGACCTGGGACGCGGCGGCGGCCAGCTGGTTGGCCTGCTGGGCGTTGGCGCCGTTTTGCTTGACGGTGGAGGTCAGCTCCTCCATGGAGGCGGCGGTCTGCTCCAGCGAGCTGGCCTGCTCCTCGGTGCGGGCCGACAGGTCCTGGTTGCCCGATGCGATCTGGCCGCTGGCCGTGGCGATGGAGTCCGTGCCCTGGCGCACCTGGCCCACGATGCGTTGCAGGCTTTCGTTCATGTGCTGCAGGGCCAGCAGCAGCTGGCCGGTCTCGTCCTTGCCATGCACCTCGATGCGGCTGCCCAGGTCGCCTGCGGCCACGGCCTGCGCCAGGCTCACGGCCTGCTGCAGGGGGCGCGCCACGCTGCGGGCGATCAGCAGGGCCATGGCCAGGCCGAAGACCACGGCGCCCACCAGCAGGGCGATCACCCACCAGCGCGCAGCCGTGAAGATGTCGTCACCGGCCTGGTTGGCATCTTCGATGCCCTGGGCGTTGAGCTTGATCAGTTCATCGAGCTTGCTGTTGATGGCGCGGCTGGTCTTGACCGAATCGCCGCGCAGCAGCTCGGAGGCCTCGTCGGTGCGCAGGGCGTGGGACAGGTCCACGATCTTTGCCGTGTGCTGCGCGTACTGGCCCAGGTCGTCCTTGATGCCGGCCATCAGCTCGCGCTCGCGAGCCGTATTGGCATAGCGCTCGAAGGCCTGCTGGTTCTTCAGCAGCTCGGACCACAGCGCGGGCATGTTCTTGTCGTAGACGGCCATCTCTTCCATGGAGGTGGCCAGCACATGCTGCATGGTCTGCGAGCGGTAGCGCTGCAGCTGGTAGCGCATCTCCAGGAGCACGCGCTCGGCAGGCATCCAGTGGTGGGCCAGGTCGGTGGCGGTCTGGTTGACGCGGTCCAGCTGGACCACGGAGAACAGGCCCAGGCCTGCGGTCAGCAGCAGCAGGGCGATGAAGGAGGCCAGCAGCTTGGGGGCCAGCTTCAGATTGCGGAAAAACATCATGGTGGGGGAGTGCCGTATGGCGAAGAGCGGAAGCGGATGAGCGGCTGGGGCTGGGAGTCGGCGGAAACGGTGGCGATCTGTGGCGATCAGCGGGGCCGACACTCAGCCGCCGCCATGCCGCAGATATCGGTCACTTGCCGGCGAGGCTTAGGGAAAAATAGGTCCAGTCCGAATATTTATTGCGGATTGTTACTTTTGCCGGCCAAGGTCTCCGCGCGCATGGCCTGGTCCGCTCACATGCCCGTTCACATGCCCGCTCACACGTCCGCTCACACGTCCGCTCACACGTCGGTCGCCAGGCCGGCCTGCGCGCTCGATGCCTGCAGCCACCGTTCCAGATCAGCGGCCGGCAGCGGGCGCGAGAACAGATAGCCCTGTGCCACCGGATAGCCCTGTTCGCGCAGGATGGTGTTCTGCGCTGCCGTCTCCACGCCCTCGGCCACCACGGTCAGGTGCAGGCTGCGGCCTATGCCCAGGATGGCGTTGCTCAGCGCCTGCGCGGCCTCGTCGTGCTCCAGGTCGGCGACGAAGCTGCGGTCCAGCTTGAGCTCGCTGACCGGCAGGCGCCGCAGGTAGCTGAGGCTGGAGTAGCCCGTGCCGAAGTCGTCCATGGACAGGCGCACGCCCTGGGAATGCACGGCCTGCAGCGTGCGCATGGTGCCCGGGTTGGTGTCCAGCAGCAGGCTTTCGGTGATCTCCAGCGTGAGGTCCTGCGGCTTGAGCGCGTTGTGCTCCAGCGTGTCGGCAATCATGCGCGGCAGGTCCAGGTTGTGAAAGCTGGTGGGCGAGAGGTTGACAGACATGGCCGGCACGTCGATGCCCCGGCTGCGCCACTCGCCCAGCTGGCGGCAGGCCTCGCGCAGTGCCCAGGTGCCCAGCTCGCCGATCAGGCCGCATTCCTCGGCCAGCGGAATGAAGCGTGCGGGCGAGATCTCGCCGAATTCCGCATGGCTCCAGCGCGCCAGGGCCTCCACGCCGTAGAGGCGCCCGTCCTTCAGGTCGAGCTGGGGCTGGTAGTGCAGGCGCAGGCCGCCGCTGCGCAGGGCGTCGCGCAGCGCCGTCTCCAGCACCAGGCGCTCCTGGGCCAGGCGGTTCATCTCGGGGCTGAAGAAGCTGTAGAGCCCGCGCCCGCCGGATTTGGCCTGGTACATGGCCATGTCGGCGCGGTGCAGCAGGGTCTCCATGTCGCGCCCGTCGGCGGGAAACACGGCAATGCCGCAACTGGCCGTGCTGGCCAGGGATACGTCGTCGATCATGCAGGGCTCGCCAAGTGCCGACTGCAGCCGCTCTATCACCTCGGCGGCCTGCGCGCCACCACAGTGTGGCAGCACGATGACGAACTCGTCGCCCGACAGCCGCCCGGCAATGTCACCCGTGCGCAGCTCCGCCTGAATGCGCTGGGCCACGCTGCACAGCAGCCGGTCGCCGGCCGGGTGGCCCAGCGAGTCGTTGACCTGCTTGAAACGGTCCAGGTCGATGAAGACCACGGCCAGCTCGTGGCCCTCGTGCGAAGCCACGGACAGCGCCTGCTCGGCCTGGGCCAGCAGCAGGCTGCGGTTGGGCAGGGTGGTCAGCCCGTCGTAGAAGGCCAGCTGCCGGATGCGGCGGCGTGCCTGCTCGCGCTCCAGCGCCAGCGCGCACAGGTCGGTGCAGGCCTCCACCAGCCGCTGGTGGAAGGGATCGGGGCCGGGCCGGTTGAAATGGCGGTAGTAGAAGGCAAAGGTGCCGGCCACGCCGCCCTGCAGCCCGCAGATGGGCGTGGACCAGCAGGCCGTATACCCCAGCGGCAGGATGAGGTGCTTGTAGTCGGCCCACAGCGGGTCGGTGGCGATGTCGCCTACCAGCACGGGCCGGTTGTGAAAGGCCGCCGCGCCGCAGGAGCCGACATTGGGGCCGATGGGCACGCCGTCCAGCGCCGCCGAATAGGAGGCCGGCAGGCTGGGCGCGGCCAGCGGATGCAGGCGGTTCTGGTCATCGACTTCCAGCACCGAGACCGCGATATCGGGCGCAATGCGCTCGACCTCGCGGCACACCAGGTCCAGCACCTCGGTCAGCGGCTGGTCGCGGGCCATGGCCTCCAGGGCGCGCCGCTGCAGCACCTCATGCATCTTGGCTTCGGTAATGTCGGTGATCACCGTCACCGTGGTCTGCAGCCGCCCGTCCGGCCCCATCACGGGATTGGCCTGGGCGCTGACCCAGTAGCGCTCGCCGTCCTTGCCCACCAGGATCTCCTCGCGGTACACGGGCTTGCCCGCGTCCAGCTCGGCACGGTAGGCGGCCGTGAACTCGGGCGAGGCATGGGGCACCAGCAGGGCGATGGGCGCACGGCCCACCACCTCCTCGCTGGTCCAGCCGAACATGCGGCTGAAGCCCGCATTCACATAGCTGATGGTCCAGTTGCCATCGGCGATCACCACGGCCGCGTCGGTGGCGTCTGCCACCAGGGACAGGCGCCGCATGTGCTCCTGCCGCCGGCGGTCGGCCAGCATGCGGGCCGAGACATCGGTGGCAATGCACAGCACATGGCTGAGGGCGCCGGCCGCATCGAGCACGGGCGCATAGGTGGCCTCCAGCCAGCAGGTGCTTCCGTCGCGGCGCCGGTGCTCTCCCACGCGCGAAACCGTCTCGCCCGCGCCCCAGCGCTGGCGCCACTGGCCGTAGGCGGCCGGGTCGGCCTGGGCCTGCGTGCACAGATCGCTGTGAAGCAGACCTTCAGCGCCCGTGGCCGGATAGCCGAGGATGGCCTCGTAGTTGGCATTGGCGCGCATCAGCCGGCCTTCGGGCGTGAATTCCGCCAGCGCCATGGCCTTGTCCAGCGTGCTCCACAGCGCCTGTTGTCCTGCCGTGCCTGCTACCCGCGTTTCGAACATGGTTCGCTCTCCTGATGGATGCTGAGCTGATGATTGATTGTTTCTAAATGATACCGATCCGGCGCGGCAGCTGGATGTCAGCCACTCTGGTCGCACTTGCTCCCACTGTTCGCCTTTGGATGGTCCGCCTGATGGCACTCTTAGGCAAGTGATTCCGCTGGTTACAATAAGTTGAGAATGATTCTTGTTTGATGGTGCCTCCCGCCTTCAAGCCATCGGGTCCTACCATGCCATCCGCCCCAGCCTCTACCCCCCAGCACCGAGAAGCCGCCTCCCTGTACACCGCCCACCATGGCTGGCTGCAGGGCTGGCTGCGCCGCAGGCTGGGCAACGGGGCGGATGCGGCGGACCTGGCGCAGGACACCTTTGTGCGCATCCTGGGCGTGCGCGACCTGGCTGGTGTGCAGGAGCCGCGTGCCTACCTGACCACGGTGGCCAAGGGCGTGCTCGTCAACTGGTACAAGCGCCAGGCGCTGGAGCGGGCCTACCTCGAAGCCCTGGCCGCCTTGCACGAGCCCGTAGCGCCTTCGCCCGAGCAGCGCGCCCTGGTGCTGGAGACCCTGCACGAGATAGACGCCATGCTGGACGCGCTGCCGCCCATCGTGCGGCGCACGTTTTTGCTGTCCCAGCTGGACGGCATGAAGTACGAGGACATCGCGCAGCAGCTGGAGGTCTCGCTCACCAGCGTCAAGCGCTACATGGCCCAGGCGTTTCGCCAATGCCTGGTGGCAATGGCGTGATGGAGACGCCCCTGCAAGCGCGCGTGCTCGACGAGGCCGCCGAATGGCTGATGCGCCTGCACGACAGCGGCGCCACCGATGCCGACCGCGCCGCCTGCGAGCGCTGGCGCCAGGCCGACCCCCAGCATGCCCTGGCCTGGGAGCGTGCCGAGCGGCTGCTGGGCAAGTTGGGCGGCCTGCCTGCAGCGCTGGCCATGCCGGCGCTGGACCGGCCCCGAAGCCACCGCGCCCAGCGCCGCGCCACCGTGGCCCGGCTGGCCGCGCTGCTGGCCGTGGCGCCTGCAGGCTGGCTGGCCTGGCAAGCCTGGTATGCGGCGGACCAGCGCGGCTGGGGCGCCGACCTGCGCACCGCCACCGGCGAGCGCCGCACCGAGCATCTGGCCGATGGCAGCCGCCTCCTGCTGGACACGGCCAGCGCGGTGGAAATCCGGTTTGATGGCGCACTGCGCCTGCTCACCTTGCGCCAGGGCGCGATTTCCATAGAAACGGCGGCAGATACCGCCACACCACGCCGCCCCTTTGTCGTGGACACCGCCCATGGCCGGCTGCGCGCCCTGGGCACCCGCTTCACCGTGCGGCAAGAAGGGGGCAGGGCGGACGGCGGCCCCGTGCGCCTGGCCGTGACCGAGGGAGCCGTGGAAGTCACGCTGCGCGGCGCCGCCAGCCCGGCGCTGGTCGTTCAAGCCGGTCAGCAAACGGTATTGCGAGCGGGGGAGGTGACCGCGCCCCAGCCCCTGCAGCCCGAGGCCACGGCCTGGACCCACGGCATGCTGATGGCCGACGCCATGCCGCTGGCCGCGTTCTGCGCCGAACTGTCGCGCTACCGGCCCGGCCTGCTGCAGTGCGCGCCAGAGGTGCGCGCGCTGCGCGTGTCCGGCTCCTTCCCGCTGGGCGATACGGACCGGACGCTGACCATGCTGGCCTCCACCTATCCCGTCGACGTGCAGACGCGCATGCGCGGCTACTGGATCACCGTCGTCGCCAGGAACTAAAAAAATCGAGGCAGGGTGACACCTTTTCGGATCTCGGCTGGCAACGGGGAAAGAGCTTCTTTCTTCACCGCCTCCAAGGACCGATTTCCATGCCTGCCGTACCCATGCCGCATCCCGTCTTCCATCCCCTGGCGCATGCCGCCCGACTGGCCCTGCTGGGCATGGCATTGGCCGCAGGCGCCGTGCAGGCGGCCGAACCGGCCCCCGCAGCCCAGACCTACCAGATTGCGCCCGGGCCGCTGGGCCGCACGCTGGCTGGCGTGGCCACGGCGGCGGGTATTTCGCTGTCCTTCGATCCTGCGCTGACCGAAGGGCTGACCAGCCCGGCCCTGTCCGGCCACTACGCGCCGCAGCAGGCGCTGCAGCGCCTGCTGGCCGGCAGCGGGCTGGACATGGTGGCGCGCAGCGATGGCAGCTACACGCTGCGCAGGCAGGCCGCACCGGCCGGCGCTGGTGCCGGTTCCACCACGGTCCTGAACGAAGTGCAGGTGACGGCCCGCGCCGAGCGCAGCGCCACCAGCGAAGGCACGGGCAGCTACGCGGCCCGCGCGGTCACGGTGGGCAAGGGCGAGCAGGCGATCAAGGACATCCCCCAGTCCATCAGCGTGATCACGCGCCAGCGCATGGACGACCAGAACCTCCACACCGTGGACGACGTGCTGGCCAGCACCACGGGCATCACCATGTACGACAGCCCCATGGGCGGGCGCTATGTCTACTCGCGCGGCTTCCGCGTGGATACCTACCAGTTCGATGGTGTGAACCGCGCCTTCTACTACCCGCAGGCCGACAACTTCACCAGCAACGCCGCCACGCTGGACCGCGTGGAAGTGGTGCGAGGTGCCACGGGGCTGCTGCAGGGGGCGGGCTCTCCCAGCGCCGCCATCAACATGGTGCGCAAGCGCCCCCTGGCAGAGCGCCAGCTGGAGGTATCGGCCAGTGTGGGTTCCTGGAACAACCTGCGCAGCGAGATCGATGCCACGGGCCCGCTCAACGAGGCCGGCACGCTGCGCGGGCGCGTGGTCGCCAGCCTCAACAGCCGCGACTATTTCTACGACGTGGCCAGCAGCCGCACCGGCGTGCTCTACGGCGTGCTGGAGTACGACCTCAGCTCCCAGACCCGGCTGACGGTGGGCACCACCCACGAGCGGCTGCGCTCCACGCCGTTCTTCCAGGGCCTGCCGCGCTATGCCGACGGGGCAGACCTGCGGCTGCCGCGCTCCACCTTCCTGGGCGCGGACTGGAACCGCTGGGACAGCGAGCAGACATCGCTGTTTGCCGAGCTGCAGCATCGCTTCAACGCGGACTGGACCGTTAAGGCCACGGCGGGCTACACCCGGGAAAAGCACGACATGAAGTACGCCTTCGCCCTGGGGGCCATCAATCCCGCCACGTTGGCGGGCAACGAGATGTATGCCGGCCTGTTCGATGTCACCACCGACAACAAGACCCTGGACGTGGCGGTGGACGGCAAATTCGACGCCTTCGGCCGCCGGCATTCGCTGAGCTTTGGCGCCAACACGGGCCGCATGGTCAACGACAGCGACTATTCGCTGATCCGCATGGGCTTGCCCAACAACGTGTTCGACCCGAGCGCCGCCATCCGCGAGCCGTTCCGCGCGGAATTCCTGGCCAACCGCTATCGCGGCGATGAAAGCCGCACCCGCATGACCCAGTCCGGCGCCTACGGCGTGGCGCGGCTGGGCCTCACCGATGCGCTGACCCTGATCGGCGGCGCCCGCATCACCCGCTTCACGAGCAGCAGCAACTACCGCAACACGGGCGAGGCCTACAACGACCCGTACAAGGAAAGCGGCGTCATCACGCCCTATGGCGGCCTGGTCTATGCGCTCAATGACCAGTGGTCGGCCTATGCCAGCTACTCCGACATCTTCCAGGCCCAGAACGCCGTGACGGCGGCCGGCGACCTGCTGGCACCCATCAAGGGGCGAAATCTGGAAGTGGGCATGAAGGGCGAATTGCTGGACGGCAGGGTGAACGCGGCCGTGGCCCTGTTCCGCATCGACCAGAAGAACCGCGCCGAAGAGGACTTGGTCAACCCCTGCTCGGCCAGCACCTACTGCTATGTCTCCGTGGGCAAGGTCCGCAGCCAGGGGCTGGATGCCGAGATCAGCGGCGAGGTGGCGCGCGGCTGGCAGCTGTTTGCCGGCTACACCTTCAGCCATTTCAAGTACCTGAACAACACCTCCAATGCCGGCGTGGAGTTCGCCAGCACCTACACGCCCAAGCACATGCTGCGGGTCTGGAGCGACTACCGCCTGCCGGGCGAATGGAGCGCCTGGAACGTGGGCGGCGGCGTCAACTTCCAGACCGCCAGCTCGCGCGCGGTGGGCGCCATCACCGATGTGCAGCCAGCCTATGCCGTGTGGTCTGCCCGCCTGGGCTACCGGATCGACCGCAACTGGTCCGTGGCACTGAGCGTGGCCAACCTGTTCGACAAGACCTACTACCAGACCATAGGCGCGCCGGCCTGGGGCAATGTCTACGGCGCACCGCGCAGCGCGACGCTCACCCTGCGCGGCAAGTTCTGAAACGCGGCCAGGAGGAACGGACTGCAGCAGCAGGCGGTAGAGCAGGGTCGCAAGAGGGTCGCAGTTGCCTATAATTGAGAATTATTCTCAATCTCGGGTCGTCGCGTGTCCAGCCCATCGCCTTCCTTGTCCGCCCATGTCGAATCCCTGTACCTGGCCCACCACGGCTGGCTGCAGGGCTGGCTGCGCAAGAAGGTGGGCAATGCCTTCGACGCGGCCGATCTGGCGCAGAGCACCTTCCTCAAGGTGCTGGGCGCCAAGGGGCTGGACCAGCTCCAGGAGCCGCGCGCCTACCTGACCACCATTGCCCGCAACCTGCTGATCAACCAGGTGCGCCGCCGCGCCATCGAGCAGGCCTATCTCGATGCCCTGGCCGCCATGCCCGAGCCCGTGGCGCCGCCGCCCGAGGTCCGGCTCATGGTGCTGGAGACCCTGGTGGAGATAGACCGGCGCCTGGGCCGCCTGCCCGCGCTGGCCAAGCAGGCCTTCCTGCTGGCCCAGCTCGAAGGGCTCGGCCATGGCGAGATCGCGGCCGAGCTGGGCATCTCCATCTCCACCGTCAAGCGGCATCTGGCCAAGGCGGCCATGCGCTGCTTCTTCCCGGAGTAGTCGGCATGCAGGCGTTCCCTTCCGCTTCTTCCCCCATTTCTGCCGAAGTGGCCCGCCAGGCCGTGCAATGGTGGCTGCAACTGAACTCCGGCCAGGCCCAGGCCCGGCAGCACGATGGCCTGCAGCGCTGGCGTGCGGCCAGCCCCGAGCATGAGGCCGCCTGGCAGCGCATCGAATCCATGGGCAGCCAGATGGCCGGCATCCCCATGCCGCTGGCGCGGGCCGCATTGGCCGCACCCGGCTCGGCCGGCAGGCGCCGTGCGGTGCAGGCGCTGGCCGTGCTGCTGGTCTCGGGCGCAGGCTCCGCAGCCGTCGTGCGCTCGCAGGCCTGGCGCGGCTGGACGGCCGACCAGGTCGCGGCCGTGGGCGAGCAGCGCCGGCTGCCGCTGCCCGATGGCGGCAGCGTGGTGCTCAACAGCGGCAGCGCCCTCAACCTGCGCTACGGCGCGGCCGAGCGCGTGCTGGAGCTGGTGCGTGGCGAAATCCTCGTGCAGACCGCGCCGGACAGCCTGCACCGTCCCTTCATCGTGCAGACCGCCATGGGCGCCGTCCAGGCCCTGGGCACGCGCTTCACGGTGCGCGAGCGCGAGCCCGGCATCGAAGTGGGCGTGCTGCAAGGCGCCGTGCAACTGCGGCCCGCGCATGCCCCGCATGCCGCGCAGCGCATAGCTGCGGGAGAGCAGGGCACGTTCACGGCCCAGCAGGCCGTGCACTCCGGCGCGCTGGACACGGCGGCCAGCGCCTGGGCCGAAGGCATGCTGGTGGCCTCGCGCATGCGGCTGGAGGATTTCCTGGCCGAGCTGGGCCGCTACCGGCGCGGGCGCCTGGGCTGCGACCCGGCCGTGGCCGGCCTGCACGTCTCCGGCGCCTATCCGCTGGCCGACACCGACCGCGTGCTGGCCGCGCTGACCTCGTCGCTGCCCGTGGAAATCCACTCCTTCTCGCGCTACTGGGTGATGGTGCGGCCTGCCGGGGCGGGCAAGGCATGAGCGGCACGGCCTGCATGAAGGCCTTCGCCTCTCTTTTGAAAAAAATTTGAGCTGATTTGCCGGCGATGGCTGTCAACAGAGACAGGAGCGCACCGCAGCGTGCGCCAACGCTTCTCTACAACCATTGCAACAAGGCCTTTCCATGCGCCCTCAGACCATGCGCCAGAACTCCATGCGGCAGACTGCCGCCCCCACTGTCCGCCCATCCCAGGCGGCCCCGGCGTTGCGGCCCGTGGCGCTGGCGCTGCAGGTGCTGTGCGCGGGCACGCTGGCGGGGCTGGCTGCCGCAGGCGCCCTGGCTCCGGCACAGGCCTGGGCGCAGCCGGCTGCCGGTGCTTCGCAGCAACGCCAGTACGACATTGCCGCCGGCCCGCTCGAAAGCGTGCTCAACCAGCTCGGGCGCGAGGCCGGCGTGCTGGTCACCTTCGGATCGGCCGTCACCGAAGGGCTGCGCAGCGGCGGCGTGAGCGGGCGCTTCACCGTGGAGCAGGCGCTGGACCGCGCCTTGCTGGGCACGCCGCTGGCGGCCGTGCGCTCGGCCGGCGGCGGCTACACCCTGCGCGAGATGCCCGTGGTGCCTGCCACCTCCGGCGCGGCGGGTGCTGCGGGTGCGGCAGGCGCGCCGTCCTCCCAGACGCTCAGGACCGTGCTGGTCACGGCCTCTGCCCAGGCCAGCCCCACCACCGAAGGCTCGGGCTCCTACACCACGCCGGCCACGGCGGCGGCCACGGGCCTGAGCCTGTCGCTGCGCGACACGCCGCAGTCCGTCAGCGTGCTCACGCGCCAGCAGATCGAGGACCAGGGCCTGCTATCGCTCAACGACGCCATGCGCAGCGTCACCGGCATCCATGTCGTCAGCTCGGACAGCGACCGCTCGGACTTCTACTCGCGCGGCTTCTACGTGGACAACCTGCAGTACGACGGCGTGCCCACCTCCATCGGCCTGTCGTTCTACGGCGAATCGGGCAACGACACCACCATCTATGACCGCGTCGAAGTGGTGCGCGGCGCCACGGGCCTGCTCACGGGCGCGGGCAATCCGTCGGCCTCCATCAACATGGTGCGCAAGCACGCCAACAGCAAGGTGTTCACGGGCTCGGCCTCGGCCAGCGTGGGCTCGTGGAACCACCATCGCGGCACGGTGGACCTGTCCATGCCGCTGACGCAGGACGGCCGCATCCGCGCACGCGTCGCCGGCATGGCCGAAGAGCGCGACTCCCATGTGGATCTCTACCACGCGCGCAAGCAGGTCTTCTACGGCGTGATCGATGCCGACCTCACGCCCGACACCACGCTCAGCGTGGGCGCCGACTACCAGGCCAACCGGCCCACCGGCTCGACCTGGGGCGGCCTGCCGCTGGTCTTCACGAACGGCATGCCGGCCGACTGGAGCACCTCCAAGACCACGGCCGCCAACTGGACGCGCTGGAACAGCACCAACAAAAGCATCTTCGCCAACCTGCAGCACCGCTTCGGCAACGACTGGAAGCTCAAGGCCAACTTCGTGCACCGCGACAGCGCCTACGACGCCAAGCTGCTGTACCTCATGCGCCAGCCCGACATCACCACCGGCCTGGGCATGGCGGCCCTGCCCAACTACTCCGAATACAGCTTCCAGCAAAACAGCGCCGACCTGCAGGTGACGGGCGGCTGGGAACTGGGCGGGCGCCGCCATGAGGCCGTGGTGGGCCTGACCAGCAGCCGTGCCCGCGAGCACAAGGCCGGCCATGCGCGCACCAGCCCGCTGCAGGACGTGGGCAACTACTACCAATGGGACGGCTCCTATGCCGAGCCCACCTGGGGGCCGCTGACCACCAGCAGCCTGGACCACACGCGCCAGGACGCGCTGTACGGCGCGCTGCGCCTGTCGCTGGCCGATCCGGTCAAGCTCATCGTGGGCGGGCGCCAGAGCAGCTGGAAGGTGCGCAGCCTCAGCGAGGTGCGCGACCACAACGTCTTCATCCCCTACGCAGGCCTGGTGCTGGACCTGAGCGAAGGCTTCTCGGCCTATGCCAGCTACACCGACATCTTCCAGCCCCAGAACTACCGCGACCGCGGCGGCAGCTACCTGGACCCCGTGGCGGGCAAGAGCTTCGAGATCGGCATCAAGGGCGAGCACCTGGACGGCAGGCTCAACAGCTCGCTGTCCGTCTTCCGCATCCAGCAGGACAACGTGGCCCAGCTGGACGAAGGCCAGGTCGTGCCCGGCACCACCGACTTCGCCTACTACGGCGCCAAGGGCGTGACCAGCAAGGGCTTCGAGGCCCAGGTCTCGGGCGAGCTGGCCACGGGCTGGAACCTGTCGGCCGGCATTGCCCACACCGTCGCGCGTGACGCCCAGGGCCTGTCCATCAACGCCTGGGCGCCCAAGACCCAGGCCCAGCTGTTCACTTCCTACCGCCTGCCCGGTGGGTGGAATCAGCTCACCGTGGGCGGCGGCCTGCAATGGCAAAGCCGCACCCGCGCTAGCGTCTTCGTGGCGGGCAATGACCTGGTCTTCGAGCAGAAATCCTTCGCCACCGCCAGCCTCATGGCGCGCTATGCCTTCAGCCCCAGGCTCTCGCTGCAGCTGAACCTGAACAACCTCTTCAACAAGAAGTACTACGTCAACATCGACGGCCAGGGCCAGTTCGGCACGCCGCGCCAGGCCATGGCGGTGCTGAACTACAAGTGGTGAAGCTTTCCCTGTGAGGATGGGGTGGAGTTGGCGCGGCAGCAGCCGAGGACGGCGGTGCAGGCCGCTGGCGCCCATTGCGGAGCCAGCAGCCCTTGCAGAGCCATTGCGGGGTAGGCGGCGGATGGGGGCTACACCACGCGCCGGGCCTCCACCTTCACATGGCCGGCCAGCAGGTCGGCGCTGTCGCGGATGGCGCGCAGCGCATGGGCCAGGGCCTGCTGGCTGTGGTGCTCCTGCGGTGCATGCACCGCCGCCAGGGCCAGTTGCGCCAGGGCCGAGATCTCGGTGCAGTTTTCCTGCACGCTGCCGTGGATCTCGGTGATGGCGCTGGTCAACTGGTGCAGGCTGGGTGGCTGTGTCCTGAGGGTGTCTTTGTCCATGGCCATGCCTCAGCCCTGCGGGCGCACCGGCTCATGGGTGCGGCAGTCGAGCAGTTGCGCCATGGCCTTGGCGGCTGCCTCGGCCGCTTCGGCGCGGCGCATCTCGGCCGCGTCTTCGAATCCGCAGCCCATGGCCTGGGCCTCGGTGCCGGCGTAGTCGGCCAGTGTCTCGGCGCTGTCGCGGATGCTTTGCAGGGCGCGGGCCACCACGTCCATGTGGCGATGGCCCTTGGGCGTCTCCAGCCATGCCAGGGCCAGCTGGGCGATGGAGGAGATCTCTGCACAGCCTTGCTGCACGAGATGGTCCACCTGGGTGAGGGCATTGGACAGCTGCCGGGTGCTGTGGCTGTCCGTGGCGTGGGTGGGCTGGTTTGGCTGGGTGGAAGTCATGCCATGTCCCTCCGTGTCTGGCGCTGCGTGGATGGCAAGCGTGAGGGAGGGAGCGCGCAAAGACAGGGCGCGCGGGTCTGCCCGAGAAAAACGGTACTCATGTTTCGATGCTCCATTACGTATCGAATCCACGGGCCATTGCAATCTGCATTGGCTGGTGGATTCGGTGTGCAAGCCTCGCTTTCGGAGAGGCGGTGCCGCTTGCTAATGGGTGTTTTGAAGCACCAGCCCCGTGACAGGGGGCCGGTGCGGATGATAGCGCGTGCGGCGTGCGCAAAGTCGCTTCGCGGCCCGTTGCACCTTGCGATCGCGCCCTTTCAGGAACGGTCCAGGAACCGCTGAAAGAGCCCGGCATGCATTGCGTTTATTGAGAATGATTCTTCTTTGCGCGGTTATGATCCAGCCCCATGGATTTGTCCGCCTCCTTCACCCGCGCTCTGCTTTCCGGCTTTGACCGGGCCTATGCCGACCTGGTGCGTGCCGCCACGCGCAGCACGGGCAGCCGCGAGGAGGCGGGCGACCTGGTGCACGACACCTGGCTGCGGCTGGCGGAACACGCGCGCAGCGCCCCGGCCGAGGCCGCAGACCTGGCCGGGGCCGCGAATCCGGCCCAGATGCCGCGCGACGCCACGGCCTATCTGGCCGTGATGGCCCAGCACATGGCGCTGGATGCGCACCGCCGCCGCCAGCGCCATGCCCGCTACCTGGGCGAGGCGGCAGTCCATGAACAACTGGCGCCCAGCCATGCGCCCGATGTGGCCGACTCCGTCATGTACCGCCAGGCGCTGGCCGTGCTGGAGTCCGCCTTGCACAGCCTGCCCGAGCGCTGCCGGGCCGCCTTCATCGCCCACCGCGTGCAGGGCGAGCGCCAGCCCGAGATTGCCGAGCGCCTGGGCGTCAGCCTCAACACCGTGGAGCGCGACCTGATCCAGGCCAGTGCCTGCATAGAGGATGCGCTGCACCGCTGGCGCGGTACGCGGCCCGGCAGCGCCGTTGCGCGACATGCAGGTCGGCGGCGCAGCCTGGCCGCGCTGCTGGGCGTGGCCGGTTTCGGCCTGGGCGGCAGCCTGGGCTGGCAGCAATGGCGGCATTACCGCGACACGCATGTGCAGTGGCAGGCCGGCTGGTCCAGCCTGCGCGGCCAGCAGGTGCGCCATGGCCTGCCGGACGGCTCCAGCCTGCTGCTGGACGCGCTCAGCAGCGCGCAGGTGGAGTATTTCGCCACGCGGCGCGTGGTGCAGCTGACGCAGGGCGCAGCCTTCTTCGAGGTGGAGCGGGACGAGGACCGGCCCTTCACCGTGCAGGCCGGCGGCGTGCGCGTCACCGTGCTGGGCACGCGCTTCGGCGTGGAACTGGCCACGGGCGCCCAGGGGCAGGAGCGGGTCACGGTGCAGGTGGAGTCGGGGCGTGTGCGCGTGCAATCCGACGCGGATGGCGGGCGCTTCTATGAATTGTCTGCAGGCCAGGGCCTGCGCATGGAAGGCACGGTGGCCACGCAGACCCGGGGCGACGCCGGGCAGGCGGCCTCCTGGCGGCATGGCGAGCTGGTGTTTGCCGATGCCACGCTGGGCGAGGCCCTGGCGCGGCTGTCACGCTATGCGCCGTTCGACCTGCAGGCCACGCCCGAGGCCGCGCGCCTGCCGCTGAGCGGGCGCGTGCGCATCGCCAAGGCCCATGCCTGGGTGCGGGCGCTGCCCCATGCGCTGCCGGTGCAGGTGCGCAGGCAGGCCGATGGCGGCCTGCTGGTGGCCACGGCGGGCTGAGGCGTGACGGTGGCAAGAGCAACTGCATGCGCACGGCAGCGGGGCGCACATTATTTTTCAGGAGTTTTCCTGGCCAGTCGTCATGGCAGTGATCCCTGTGGGTCCCTTCCATCACTGCCAAGGACGATTTCCATGCATCCGCTTTTCCCTTCTTCGGGCGCCTGCCGCGCCGCCCTCCATCCGCTGGCCCATGCCGTGCTCTGCCTGGGCCTGGCCATGCCGCTGCAGGCGGCGCTGGCCCAGCCGGCCGCACAGACGCTGCGCTTCGACATAGCGGCGCAGCCGCTGGCCAGCGCGCTGGATCAGTTCGCGCGGCAGGCCGGACTGCAGCTGGTGTTCACGCCCTCGCTGGCCGCCCAGCGGCAGGCGCCGGCTGTACGGGGCGAGCTGCCGCTGCGCCAGGCGCTGGATGATTTGCTGGCCGGCAGCGGCCTGCAGGGCCATGTGCAAGAGGGCACGCTGACCGTGCAGCCCGTCGCCGCCATCGAAAAGACGCTGGCCGAAGTACGGGTGAGCGCGCGCCGGGCCATCGACGGCACGACCGAGGGCACGGGCTCGTACACCAGCCGCGTGACCAGCATCGCCTCCAAGACGGACCAGTCGTTCCGCGAGATCCCGCAATCGGTGTCGGTGATCACGCGCCAGCAGCTCGACGACCGCCGCATGACCGACATCCGCGACGCGCTGGCCGCCACGCCCGGCATCACCACCAGCCAGATCAATTTCGACTCCACCTATTTCTATTCGCGCGGCTTCCAGATCGACAGCATGCAGATCGACGGCGGCGCGCCGCTGAACATCGCCCAGTACACCTACAGCGTCAACCAGAGCATGGACTTCTACGACCGCGTGGAGGTGATGCGCGGTGCCTCGGGCCTGCTGGGCGGCGTGGGCGATCCGGGCGGCATCATCAACATCGTGCGCAAGAAGCCGCTGGCCGAGCCGCGCTTCGTGGTGCAGCAGTCCATCGGCAGCTGGAACAACTACCAGACCATGGTGGATGCCACGGGGCCGCTGGCGCTGGACGGCCGGGTGCGCGGCCGGGCCGTGCTGTCCTACCAGGACACGGACCAGTTCGTGGACATCAAGCACACGCGCGCTCCCCAGTTCTACGGCGTGGTCGAGGCGGACCTGACGCCCGACACCCTGCTGACCGTGGGCATGAGCCGCAGCAAGATCCGCACGCGCGGCGATGGCGGCGGCGACGTGCCGCGCTACAGCGACGGCAGCGATATCGGCCTGCCGCGCCACACCAGCTTCACCCAGCCCTGGGCCACGGGCCGCAAGGACAACAGCGAGCTGTTCGGCGCGCTGGAGCACCGCTTTTCCGCACGCTGGAAGGGCAAGCTCAACCTGACCCGCAGCAAGTCCAGCTATGACGGCTCCACGGTGTTCGGCTACGGCGCGCTGGACCCCGCAACCGGCCTGGGCGTGAACTGGAACGGCGGCGGCCACTACCTGTACGAGAACCGGCAGACCGTGCTGGACGCCAGCCTGGCCGGCAGCTTCGACCTGGGCGGGCGCACGCACGAGATCCTGCTGGGCATGGATCGGCAGAAGGTGGAGAGCTTCTGGAACGTGGGCTATTCCACCGATGCCACGGGCGTGGAGCCCATCGATGTCTACAACCCCGGCGCCTGGCGCCCCGCGCCGGCCGGCGAGATCTCGCGCCGCTACAACCCCTGGGGCCAGGACCAGTCGGGCGGCTATGGCGTATTGCGCCTGCATCCGACGGACCGCCTGCATGTGATCGTGGGCGCGCGCTATGCCAAGTACCGCTTCAACCAGGTCTATGAGTCGCTGAATGCGGCGGGCCAGTGGGAATTGGCATCGGGCAGCCGCTTTTCCGAGCCGGCCAAGTTCACGCCGTATGGCGGGGTGATCTATGACCTGAACAACCAATGGTCGGCGTATCTGAGCTATTCCTCGATTCTCAAGCCGCAGGCGCTGTCCAAGTCGGGGCCTCCTCCGGGCAATTCGCTGGACCCGGTCAAGGGCAAGAGCTATGAGGCCGGTTTCAAGGGCGAATTGGCCGATGGCCGGCTCAATGCCACATTCAGCCTTTTCAACGTGGTGCGCACGGGCACGGCGGTGACGGATACGCGCTATCCGAGCAATCACGAGGAATGGTCGGGCAATTGCTGCTTTCTGCCGCAGGGCAAGGTGACCAGCCGCGGCTTTGACGCCGAGATCGGCGGCGAGCTGCGCCCGGGCTGGCAGATCGCGGCCGGCTACACCTACACCACCACGCGCGACAAGACCGAGGATGCGCCCTACAGCAGCATCACGCCGCGCCATCTGCTCAAGCTGTCCACGGCCTATGTGCTGCCGGGCGAGCTGTCGCGCTGGAAGATTGGCGGCAGCGCCCATATCCAGAGCAAGCACCATGTGCGCGATACGCTGTATGACGCCGACTGGAATGAAGTCGGCCGCTACAACTTCACCCAGGGCGGCTATTCCGTCATCAATGCGATGGTGCAGTACCGGATCGATCCGCGCTGGACGGTTTCCCTGAATCTCAACAATATCTTTGACAAGACGTACTACCAGACCGTGGGCTATGCGAGCGGCGGCAATTTCTATGGAAAGCCGCGCAATGCGGTGCTGACGCTGCGCGGCACCTTCTGAGGGCCGGGGCGGGGTCCAGGAGGGCCCGCCCCAGTCCGACCCAGGCCACTGGCCGCAATGGCGAAAACCATTGCGGCTGGCCTTTTTTTCGATCTCGTTTGTCATGTATGAGGAGGGCCTTGAAGGCCGCCGCATCACGGCATCCGTTTTGGCCCCTTGTTTGCACGCATTCGTGCGTTCCTGTGCTTATCCGAATACCCATTACATGCCCCAATCCCAACCCGCTGATCCTGCAGATATCACCCAGGCCGACAGGCCCGTCCATCCGGGCCTGCTTGTCCTGTCCCGCCTGCTGGCCGCCGTCTTCGGCGGCTATGCGCTGGCCAGTGCGCTGGCGGCCTTCCTGGCCGCTGCGTTGCCCGGCGCGCATGTCGATGCCGTGATCGCCGGCATGCAGTGGAGCTTTGCGCTGCACGCGCTGGCGGTGATCTGGGCGTTCTCGCCGGTTTCGGCGGGCCGGGTCTGGCTGGGGTTGCTGGTGCCTGCGGCCCTGATGGGCAGCGCCGCGCTGCTGCTGGCGCGCAATGGCGCGGGAGGCTGAGATGGCAAAGGCGCAGATCAGCAAGGTCCCCGGCAGCGGCGCTGCCACGGGCGGTTTCCGCCAGGCCCAGGCCTGGCTGCATACCTGGTGCGGGCTGTGGTTTTCGTGGCTGCTGTTCGCGGTGTTCCTCACGGGTTCGCTGGCCGTGTTCCAGGAAGCCATCACGCACTGGATGACGCCCGAGCACCATGCCGAGGAGGCGGCCGAGGCGGCAGCGCGCGCCGCCGCGCCGGCCGGGCAGGGTGCGGATCTGGGCCAGCGCCTGGCCTGGGGCGCGGCCTACATGCAAAAGCACCACCAGGGCGCGCAGATGTGGGAGATCTGGCCGTCCGACGACAAGGGCGGTGGCGACCTGCGTGTCTACTGGTTCGACGCCAACCGCCAGTACGCCGATGCCGAGCTGGACACCGCCACGGGCGAGGAAATGGGGGCCGGCCACGGCCACGGCGCTGCGCGCGCCACCATGGGCGGCAACCATTTCGTGGACTTCCACTATGAACTGCATGCAGGGCAGGTGGGGCTGTGGGTGATAGGCATTGCCGCCATGGCCATGCTGGTGGCCCTGGTCAGCGGCGTGGTCACGCACAAGCGCATCTTCAAGGACTTCTTCACCTTTCGCGCACGCAAGGGCCAGCGCAGCTGGCTGGACGCGCACAACGCCGTGGCGGTGCTGACGCTGCCCTTCCAGTTCATGATTGCCTATACCGGCATCGCCATCTCCAGCCTGAGCTTCATGCCCGTTGGCGTCTGGACGGTCTATGGCACGGACCAGGCCGCCCGCACGGCCTTCATCGCCGACATGAACGAGGCCGGGCCGCCCGCGCTGTCCGGCAAGTCCCTGGCGGTGCCCGATCTGGAGCCGTTTGCACGGCGCGGCCAGGAGCTGATGGGCCAGGCGGTGCGCGCGGTGGTCATCGACCATCCCGGCGATGCCTCGGCACGCATCGGCGTCTACGGCTGGAACAGCGATGACCGTGCGCATCAGCGCCTGAGCCCCAATTCGGGCATGGCCATGTTCTCGGCCGCCACGGGCGAGGTGCTGCAGGTACGCCTGCCCGGCGGTGCCGACGGCGGCGCCCCCTCGCTGGCCCAGGCGGTCATGGGCGGGCTGCACATGGTCAAGTTCGGCGGGCTGGCCATGAAGTGGCTGTACTTTCTGTGCGGCCTGGCGGGCGCGGCCATGATGGCCACGGGCGCCATCCTCTTCATGGTCAAGCGCCGCAGCCGCCACCAGGGCGAGTTCGGCAGCGCCACGGCGCGCGTGTACCGGCTCATCGAGGGCCTGAACGTGGCGGCCATCGCCGGGCTGGGCCTGGGCTGCATCGGCTACCTGTGGGCCAACCGCCTGGTGCCCGTAGGCCTGGCGCACCGCGATGACTGGGAGCTGGCCGTGTTCTTCGGGCTGTGGGGCCTGGCGCTGGTGCATGCGCTGGCCTGCGCGCCAGCCACGGCCTGGCGCCAGCAGATGGGCCTGCTGGCCATGCTGTGCCTGCTGCTGCCGCTGCTCAACTGGATCACCGTGGGCGAGCCGCTGTGGGCCCACATGCGGGAGGGCGACTGGGAAAGCGCCGGGGTGGAGCTGTTCTGCCTGGCCACGGGGCTGGCTGCCGCCTGGGCCTGGCGCTGGCTGGCGCGGCGCGGCGCGGGTGCCGCCGCCAAGGCAAGGACGGCCAGGGGGCAGGCCGCCGTGGCCGGCCGCTCGGAGGTGCAGGCATGAGCACGTTGCACGCATCCCTGGCCGCACTGGCCCTGGCCTTTGCAGGCATGGCGGCCCTGGCCTTTGCCATGGACCGCCACTACGAACAATTGACCGGCGCGCACGAGCTGCCGGCCCGCCGTGGCCCGCAGTTGCGCGGCCTGGGCACGGCGCTGCTGGCGCTGGCCCTTGTGCCCGTTGTCTCGGGCTGGGGCGGCACGGTGGGCACGGTGGCCTGGCTGGGCTTTGTGTCCGCCGGCGCGCTGATGGCCGTGGCCCTGATCAGCGCCCATGCGCGCTGGGCGGCGCGGCTGGCCTGGTTGGCTGGCGTGCTTGCCGTGGCGGATTTGGCGTGGATTGTTTTCAGTTTCGGTACTACGGGGTTTTTCAGATGAGTTTCCTGCTTTCGTTCCAGTTCGGGGTGTGTGTGGTCGGGAGGCAAGCATGACGCGCACGCAGCAACGCTGGAAAGCCATCGCCGTGGCGGTGGTCCTGTTGGCGGCGGCCGGGGGCGCGGCCGCCTGGTGGTCCAGCCGGCCTGCCGTGGCCTACCAGACCGAGACCGTGGCGCGCACCGATATCGAGTCCACCGTCACGGCCATCGGCACGCTGCAGCCGCGCCGCTATGTGGACGTGGGCGCCCAGGTGTCGGGCCAGGTCACCCGGCTGCGCGTGGAGCCCGGCGCCCAGGTGGAGAAGGGCGCGCTGCTGGTGGAGATCGACCCCAGCGTGCAGCGCGCCACGGTGGATGCGGGGCGTGCCTCGCTGGCGGGCCTGCGCGCCCAGCTGGCCGAGCAGCAGGCGCTGCGCAAGCTGGCCGAGCAGCAGCTCACGCGCCAGCGCCAGCTGGCCCGCGACGGGGCCACGCGCGAGGAAGACCTGCAGACCGCAGAAGCCAACCTGGCCGCAGCCGGCGCCCGCATGGAGCATCTGAAGGCCCAGATCGACCAGACCCAGGCCACGCTCAAGGCCGACGAGGCGCGCCTGGGCTATACGCGCATCTACGCGCCCATGGCGGGCACCGTGGTGTCGGTGGAGGCGCGCGAGGGCCAGACGCTGAACGCCACCTACCAGACGCCCAACATCCTGCGCATTGCCGACCTGTCGGCCATGACGGTGTGGACCGAAGTGTCCGAGGCCGACGTGCGCCGCGTGCGCGACGACATGCCGGTGTACTTCACCACGCTGGGCGGCGCCGACCAGGCCAGGCCCCGGCGCTGGTCCAGCAAGGTGCGCCAGGTGCTGCCCTCGCCCTCTACCAGCCAGGCGCCGGCCGGCGGCAATGCGGGCCAGGCGCCTGCGCCCGCCACCAAGGCCGTGGCCTATACCGTGCTGTTCGATGTGGACAACGAGGACGCCGAGCTGATGCCCCAGATGACGGCCCAGGTGGTCTTTGTCACCGGGCAGGCCGCGCAGGCGCTGACCGTGCCGCTGATGGCCGTGGCCGACAAGGCAGAAAAGGCCGAGAAGGCAGGCAGCACGCAGACCGTGCGCGTGCTGGACGCCAAGGGTCAGCCCGAGCAGCGCACCGTGCGCCTGGGCGTGCGCAGCCGCCACCAGGCCGAGGTGCTGGAGGGCCTGCAGGAAGGCGAGCGCGTCATCGTCGGCGAGACGCCTCTGGACCGTGGCCCGCGGTGGCTGCAATGGTGATGGGGCAGGGCATGCAGGCCGGCGCGCCGCTGGCCGCACCGTTGATAGAGCTGCGCGGCATCACCAAGCACTACGGCGGCGGCGACAGCGGCCAGCCCGCCGTCACCGTGCTGCACGGCATCGACCTGGAGATACGCGCGGGCGAGTTCGTGGCCGTGGTGGGCAGCTCGGGCTCGGGCAAGTCCACGCTGATGAACATCCTGGGCTGCCTGGACCGGCCCAGCGAGGGCAGCTACCACTTCCAGGGCCAGGACGTGGCCACGCTGGACTCGGACGCGCTGGCCTGGCTGCGGCGCGAGGCCTTCGGCTTCGTCTTCCAGGGCTACCACCTGATCGCCAGCGAAAGCGCCAGCGAGAACGTGGAAATGCCCGCCATCTACGCCGGCCTGCCCAAGGAAGAGCGCGTGCGGCGCGCCCGTGCGCTGCTCGAGCGCCTGGGCCTGGGCTCGCGCCTGGGCAACCGGCCCAACCAGCTGTCGGGCGGGCAGCAGCAGCGTGTGTCGATTGCGCGCGCGCTGATGAACGGCGGCCAGATCATCCTGGCCGACGAGCCCACGGGCGCGCTGGACTCGCACAGCGGCGCCGAGGTCATGGCCCTGCTGCGCGAGCTGGCCGACGCGGGCCACACCATCATCCTCATCACCCACGACCGCGCGGTGGCCTCCCAGGCGCGCCGCGTGATCGAGATCAGCGACGGCCGCATCACCAGCGACAGCCGGCGCGACGATGCCGCCAACGCGGTGAATGCGGCGAATGCGGGCGCCGCTGCCCTGCCGCTCACGCCGCAGCGCGGCAGCGCCGGCGCGCCCTGGCTGGCCGAACTGTTCGAGGCCGCGCGCAGCGCCTGGCGCGGCATGCGCATGAACCGCGTGCGCACCAGCCTGACCTTGCTGGGCATCGTCATCGGCGTGGCCTCGGTCATCGTGATGCTGGCCATTGGCGAGGGCGCGCGGCGCAAGGTGGTCGAGCAGATGGGGACCATGGGAACGGCCATCCTCTACATGGGCAGCAAGCCGCCGGCCACGGGCGGGCCGGCCGGGCAGATGACCGAGGAAGACCTGGCCGCCGTGCGCGAACTGCCCGAGATACGGCGCGTCATGCCCGTGATCGGCGACCCCATCACCGTGCGCTACGGCAAGGCCGACAAGCAGATCTACGTCTTCGCGGCCAGCGAGGAGATGCCCCTGGTGCACCACTGGAAGCTGGCCCAGGGCCGCTACTACACCGAGGCCGAGGACCGCGACCTGGCGCCCCTGGTGGTCCTGGGCCACAAGGCGCACCAGCATTTCTTCCCCGACACGCCCAACCCGCTGGGCCGCCAGCTGATCATCGGAACATCGGCCTTCGAGGTCATCGGCGTGATGAGCGAGCGCGGCGCGGACTCGGGCGCGCAGAACTATGACGACATGGTCTTCATTCCCTACCGCTCGGGCCGGGCGCGCGTCTACCAGTCGCAGACCCAGCCCGACTATGTGGTGATCGAGGCCATGTCCTCCGACGTGGTGCACGAGGCGGAGGAGGCCATGCGCAAGCTGCTGCTGGCGCGCCACGGCGGGCGCGAGGACTTCGGCATCGGCAACGCGGCCGCGCGCATCCAGGCCGAGGCGGCCACGCGCCAGAGCATGGCGGTGATGCTGGGCCTGATTGCCGCCGTCTCCCTGGTGGTGGGCGGCATCGGCGTGATGAACGTGATGCTGATGACGGTGCGCGAGCGCACGCGCGAGATCGGCATCCGCATGGCCACGGGCGCGCGCCAGCGCGACATCCTGCGCCAGTTCCTGACCGAGGCCAGCCTGGTCACCTTCGTGGGCGGCACGGTGGGCCTGCTGGCCGGCCTGGCCGTGGGCGTGGTGCTCATCGTGGCGGGCGTGCCCGTGGTGTTTTCGGTGCGCGCCATGCTGGGCGCCTTTGCCTGCGCCGTGGTGACGGGCCTGGTGTTCGGCTACATGCCTGCCAAGACGGCGGCGCGGCTGGACCCGGTGCGTGCGCTGGCGGGAGAGTGAGATGAAAGACATGAACGACAAGACGCTGGGAAATGCGAGCCTGGGCTGCATCGCTCTCGCGCTGCTTGCCCTGGGCGGCTGCGCCGTGCAGCAGACGGTGCCGGACAGGACAGCGCCTGCGCTGGCCGCTTCGTGGAAGCAGCAGGGCGAAGCCGTCCCTGCCTCCGTCTCACCCCAGTGGTGGCAGGCCTTTGGCAGTGCGGAGCTGGGCGGCATGGTGCAGGCCGCCCAGGACCAGAGCCTGGACATGGCTGCCGCCATGGCCCGCGTGCGCCAGGCCGAGGCGGCCACGCGCCAGGCAGGCGCGGCGCTGCTGCCCTCGCTCAGCGGCGAGCTGCGCGCCCAGCGCATGAACCATGCACAGGTGGCGGGCGGGCAGGCCAGCGTCTACGGCGCTGCGCTGACGGCCTCGTATGAGGTGGACTTCTGGGGCCGCAACCGCGCCACGCGCGATGCGGCGGCGGCGGCCTGGCAGGCCAGCCGGTTTGACCAGGACACGGTGCGCCTCACGGTCACCGCCCAGGTGGCCCATGGCTGGCTCCAGGCCGTGGCGCTGCGCGAGCGCCAGGCCATTGCGGCGCGCAACGTGGCCAATGCCGAGCGGCTGCTGGGCCTGGTGGAGTCCCGCGCGCGCGCAGGCGCCGCCACCCAGCTGGAGTTGGCCCAGCAGCGCGGCCTGGTGGCCAGCCAGCGCCAGGCCCTGGCCACGCTGCGCCGCCAGGGCGAGGATGCCGATGCCACGCTGGCCGTGCTGCTGGGCCAGGCCCGCCGCCCCGCGCTGGCCACGGATTCGCTGCAGGCCCTGCAGCTGCCCGAGATCGGCGCAGGCCTGCCCACGCAGCTGCTGCAGCGCCGGCCTGACATTGCCAGTGCTGAGGCGCAACTGACCGCCGCCAGCGCCAACCTGCAGGCCGCCCGCGTAGCGCTGTGGCCCCGGCTGACCCTTACGGGCAGTGCAGGCACCAGCGCTGGGCGCGCCAGCGACTGGCTGCGCGAGCCCGTGTATTCGCTGCTGGCCGGACTGGCCGGCCCCATCTTCGACGGCGGCCGGCTGGCGGCCGAGCGCGATGGCGCCCAGGCCCGGCGCGAAGAACTGCTGGCCGGCTATTACAAGTCCATCGTCGCGGCCTATGGCGATGTGGACCTGGCGCTCAACGCCGTCCACGGCCTGAAGGCCCAGGCCGAGGCCCAGGCCGAGGTGCTGGCCCAGGCCCGCCAGGCCGTGTCGCTGGCCGAGCTGCGCTACAAGGCCGGGGCGGAAAGCCTGCTGTCCCTGCTGCAGGCCCAGACCACGCTGTACGCGGCCCAGGACGAGGCCGTGCTGCAGCGCCTGCTGCAGCTGCAGGCGCGCGTGGCGCTGTACCGCGCGCTGGGCGGGGGGTGGGAGGCGCCTGCCATGGGCGCTGAAATGCCGGAAAGGCAGGCACAAAAAAGCCAGGAGGCATTGCCACCTGGCTGAGAGGGAAGGGCCAGGGCCGCCACCCGGTCCTGCCGGGTGTGCGGCCCAGGCCTCAGGCTTGAAGCCTGCTCAGCTGCCGCGCGTGATGGGCACGCCGGCATCCTTGCCGTAGGCGCCGTACTTGCCCAGCTCCCACTTGGCGATGGCGTTGCGGTGCACTTCGTCCGGGCCGTCGGCAAAGCGCAGCGTGCGCGCGTGGGCGTAGGCGCTGGCCAGCGGGAAGTCGTCGCTCATGCCGCCGCCGCCGTGCACCTGCATGGCCCAGTCGATGACCTGGCAGGCCATGCTGGGGGCCACGACCTTGATCATGGCGATCTCGCTGCGTGCCACCTTGTTGCCGGCAATGTCCATCAGCCAGGCGGCCTTGAGCGTGAGCAGGCGCGCCATGTCGATGCGGCAGCGTGCCTCGGCGATGCGTTCCTGCGTCACGGTCTGCTGCGCCACGCTCTTGCCGAAGGCGATGCGCGAGCTGGCGCGCTTGCACATCAGCTCCAGCGCGCGCTCGGCCAGGCCGATCAGGCGCATGCAGTGGTGGATGCGGCCGGGGCCAAGGCGGCCCTGGGCGATCTCAAAGCCACGGCCCTCGCCCAGCAGGATGTTGCCCACGGGCACGCGCACGTTCTCGAAGTACATCTCCATGTGGCCGTGCGGCGCATCGTCATAGCCCATGACGTTGAGCGGACGCACGATGCGGATGCCGGGCGCGTCGCCGGGCACGATGATCATGCTTTGCTGCGAGTGCTTGGGCGCATCGGGGTCGGTCTTGCCCATGGTGATGAAGACCTGGCAGCGCGGATCGCCGGCACCCGAGATCCACCACTTGTGGCCGTTGATCACGTACTCGTCGCCCTGGCGCTCGATGCGCGTGCAGATGTTGGTGGCGTCGGAGGAGGCCACCTCGGGCTCGGTCATGGCGAAGGCCGAGCGGATCTTGCCGTCCAGCAGCGGCTTGAGCCAGCGCTCCTTGAGTTCGGTGCTGCCGTAGCGCGCAATGGTTTCCATGTTGCCGGTGTCGGGCGCAGAGCAGTTGAACACCTCGCTGGACCATGGCACGCGGCCCATGATCTCGGCCAGCGGCGCGTATTCCTGGTTGGTCAGGCCGCCGCCCTTGTAGCCAGCGGCCTCGGCGCTGTCCACGGGCAGGAACAGGTTCCACAGGCCTTGCTCCCGGGCCTTGACCTTGAGCTTCTCGATGGTCTGCAGCGGCGTCCAGCGCTTGCCTGCGGCGGTGTTGGCTTCCATCTCGGCGGCATAGTCCTTTTCGCCGGGATAGATGTGCTCGTCCATGAACTTCAGCAGGCGTTCCTGCAGGTCCTTGGTCTTGGGCGAATATTCAAAGTCCATGGATGCGCTCCTTCTCTTGGCTTGTCGCTTGTGGTGGAAACGGGGTGATCGGTGAGTGATGGGGGCGGTCTGGATGGCTCAGCTGCGCTGGGCGAAGGACCAGGCCAGCTCGGCCATGGGCCGGGCCGTGTCGCCGGAGGCCTTGGCCTGGGCGCTGGAGGCCGTGCCGGCCTCCACGCGCTTGGCAATGCCCTGCAGGATGGCCGCGATGCGGAACATGTTGTAGGCCATGTAGAAGTTCCAGTCGGCGCGCAGCGTGTCCACGTCCTTGAGGCCCGTGCGCTCGCAGTAGCGGCGGATGTATTCCTCTTCGCCGGGAATGCCCAGGGCCGCCAGGTCCTTGCCTGCGATGCCCCGGCCCAGCGTGGCCGGGATGTGCCAGCTCATGCAGTGGTAGCTGAAGTCGGCCAGCGGGTGGCCCAGGGTGGACAGCTCCCAGTCCAGCACGGCGATGACGCGCGGCTCGGTGGGGTGGAACATCAGGTTGTCCAGGCGGAAGTCGCCGTGCACGATGGACACGCGCGAGGCATCCAGCGCGCTGGCCGGCATGTGGGCGGGCAGCCACTGCATGAGCTGGTCCATCTCGGGGATGGGCTGGGTGACCGAGGCCACGTACTGCTTGCTCCAGCGGCCGATCTGGCGCTCGAAGTAGTTGCCGCTCTTGCCGTAGTCGGCCAGGCCCTGGGCCGCGAAGTCCACGGTGTGCAATGCCGAGATCACGCGGTTCATCTCGTCGTAGATGGCGGCGCGCTGGGCCGGCTCCATGCCGGGCAGGGACTGGTCCCAGAGCACGCGGCCTTCCATGCATTCCATGATGTAGAAGGCGCGGCCGATGATGGACTCGTCCTCGCACAGCGCATACATGTGGGGCACGGGCACGTCGGTGCCGGCCAGGCCCTTCATCACGCGGAACTCGCGCTCGATGGCATGGGCCGAGGGCAGCAGCTTGGCCACGGGGCCGGGCTTGGAGCGCATCACGTAGCTGCGTCCCGGGGTGATCAGCTTGTAGGTGGGGTTGGACTGGCCGCCCTTGAACATCTCCACCTGCAGCGGGCCGGCAAAGCCCTGCACATGGCCCTGCATCCAGGCGGTGAGCGCGGGCACGTCGAATGCGTGCTGGTCGGAGACGGCGCGTGTGCCTACGAAATGGTCGAAAGTGCTCATGGGGCAGTCAGTCCTGTGATCGGTTCGAGAATCGGTTCAACAAACGGGAACAGCCGCGCAGCACGGGCGCGGCAAGGCACCGGCCGGCGCGAACGTCCGGTCGGTGCAAGAAAAGGGGAGGGGGCGCGGCGCGGGCCGCGCAGGTTCAGGCGTCGGGCGCGGCGATGCGCAGCAGCGTGTCGCGGTCGCAGACCACCAGGCCGCCCGGCTCGATGCGGATGGCGTTCTCGCGCTCCATGGCCTTGAGCTCCTGGTTCACGCGCTGGCGCGAGGCGCCCAGCAACTGCGCCAGTTCCTCCTGCGCCAGGTGCAGGCCGATGCGGATCTCGCTGCCATCCGACAGGCTGGTCACGCCATAGCTGCGCACCAGGTGCAGCAGCTGCTTGGCCAGGCGCGCGCGCAGCGGCAGGGTGTTGAGGTCCTCGACCAGGCCGTAGAGCTGGCGGATGCGCCGTGCATGCAGGCGCAGCATGGCTTCCGAGAACTCCACATGCATGGACAGGATTTTCTTGAAGTCGGTCTTGGACACGCACAGCAGCGTGGTCTCGCCGTGCGCATAGGCATCGTGCGTGCGCTTGTCCCCGTCCAGGATGGCCACGTCGCCGAACCAGATGCCCGGCTCCACGTAGTCCAGCGTGATCTGCTTGCCCGTGATCGAGGTGGAGCTCACGCGCACCGCACCCCGGGCGCAGGCGATCCATTCCTCGGGCGGTTCTCCGCGTGCGCAGATGAGCGTGCCATCTTTGAACCGTTTGACGTAAGCGCATCGAAGAATGTCGTGCCGAAGCGATGGAGAAAGTGATGAAAACCAGCGACCGGAATTGATCGCTTCACGTTCTTCGATGGTAAGAATCGGGTCGTCCATGGCCTGTCTTTTGCGTGACTGATGACGGTCACATTGTCGCGTGTGGGACCGCCGCGGCGCAGCATGCCGCCGGCGGGCCTGTCACTTCGGTGTCTGGGCCTGCTGAAAACGGGGCAGGGCGGCGAAAAAAAGGCGACCCGTCGTGCGTCGGGTCGCCGGCTTTGCAGGGCTTATGGCTCCTCGTGCGTGAGGCTCAGTCCCAGCGCGCCACGGCGGCGCAGCCAGGGGCTGGGGCGGTAGCGCGGGTCGCCGTAGACGGTCTGCAGGTTGAACAGGACCTCCAGCATGTTGGTGGGGCCCCAGCGGTCGCCCATGGCCAGCGGGCCCATGGGATAGCCCAGGCCCAGGGTCACGGCCTTTTCCAGGTCGGCCGGGCTGCCGATGCCCTGCTGGCAGATGTCGCTGGCGATGTTGACGATGGAGCCCACCACGCGCTGCGTGACGAAGCCGCCGCTGTCGCGGATCACGCTCACGGCCTTGCCGTCGCTGGCAAAAAGCGCATGGGCGGCATCGCGCATGTCGGTGCGCGTGGCCGGCGTGGTGGCCAGCACGCGGCGGCGCGTGTCGGTGTCGGCGATCAGCATGTCGATGCCCATGGTGCGCGTGCAGTCCAGTCGCTCCACGGCAGCCACCGTGGTCACGTCCAGGCCCAGCGGCGCCACCAGGATCAGGGCCTGCTCGGTCGGTGTCTGCGCGGTTTCAATGCGCGCGCCCAGGCTCTTGAGCAACTGGTAGATCTCGTTGCGCCGGGCCGCGCGTGCGGACACCCAGACCGGTGGCAGCGTCTGCACCTGCGGCACGGCAGGCTCGGCAGGCTGCTCGGCGCGGCCTTCGGCATAGCGGTAAAAGCCCTGGCCGGTCTTGCGGCCCAGCAGGCCGGCCGCCACGCGCTGCGCGGCAATGGGGCTGGGGCGGTAGCGCGGCTCCTGGTAGTACTGGTGGTAGATGTGCTCCATCACGGCATGGGTGACATCCAGGCCGGTGAGATCCATCAGCTCGAACGGGCCGAGCTTGAAGCCCACCTGCTCGCGCAGGATGCGGTCGATGGTGGCGAAGTCGGCAATGCCTTCCTGCACGATGCGCAGCGCCTCGGTCACATAGCCGCGGCCCAGGTGGTTGACCAGAAAGCCCGGCGTGTCCTGCGCGCGCACGGGCGTGTGGCCGAAGCTGCGCGCGAACTGCGCCAGCGTGGCGCAGGTGGCCTCGTCCGTGGCCAGGCCGCGCACGATCTCCACCACCTTCATCAGCGGCGCCGGGTTGAAGAAGTGAAAGCCGGCAAAGCGCTGCGGGTGCTCGAGCGCCGTGGCCAGCGTGGTGATGGACAGGGCCGAGGTATTGCTGGCGATGAGGGTCCCGGGCGCAACAATGGCCTCCAGCTCGCGCAGCAGCGCCTGCTTGGCATCCATGCGCTCGACGATGGCCTCGATCACCAGGTCGCAGTTCCTGAACGCATCGAGACCGTCAGCCACCGTCACCCGGGCCTTGCAATCTGCGGCCTGCTCACTTGTTATTTTTTGTTTCTTCTCAAGCAGGTCCCACAGCGCAAACAGCTGTTGCTGCGCTTGCGCGGCAGCGCCCGGGCGAGCGTCCTGCAGCAGCACGCCGGCGCCTGCCTGGGCGGCCAGCTGGGCAATGCCTTGCCCCATGATGCCTGCGCCTATCAATCCGACGTTCCTGATAGGAGAAATGTTGTTTTGGATCATGTACATAGAGGAGGTGTCCTACAGGTGTCTATGCAAAAATGCAAGCGTTCAAAGAAAGGCTGATGTGAGAATTTGTAGCACCATTCTCGGCGTCGCCCTGTCCTCCATGGCCTGGAACGCGTCCGCATTGTCGTTGGGCAGTCCCCGGGGCAACGTGGTGCTGGGCGCTCCGTTCGACCTGGTGGTGGGCTTGCAGCCCGATAGCGGAAATGACGCCGGCAGCTCCTGCGTGCGCGCCGAGCTGCTGGCCGGTGACAGACCCATCGAATCCTCGCGTGTGCGCGTCAGCCCGACCACATCGGGCAAGGCCGTTCGTGTGCAGGCCAGCTACACGGTGGACGAGCCCGTGGTGACGCTCAAGCTCTGGGCCGGCTGCGAAGGCGGCGGCATCAGCCGCAGCTATACGCTGCTGGCGCAGCTGCCCGAGTCGGTGGATGCCACGGGCAATCAGCCCATCAATGTGCGAGAGCTGGCGGCAGCCCAACCGGCGCTGGCGGCCGCGGGTGCCGGTGCAGCAGGTGCTGCAGGTGCAGCGGGTGCCGCTTCCGACCCATCTTCGACTTCCTCCCGCCCGGCCGCTGGCCGCAGCGCCCGGGCCGATTCCAGGCCCGCAGCGGTGCCCGTTGCCAAGGAACCGAAACCCCAGTCCAAGCCAAAGACACAGCCAAGGCCCCAGGCCAAACCCAAGGCGGCGGCCGAGAAATCGAGGCCGCCCGTGGGCGTGACCGCCCAGGCCCAGGCCGGGCAGTTGCAGGCGGGCCTGCGCATAGAACCGCGCCTGCGCATGGAGCCGGTGGAGGAATGGCTGGGCACGGGCGGCACCCCGGGCGCCGCTGGCGCAGCCGGGACACCCGGGACACCCGAGGGCGCCGCCGCATCTGCGGCTCCCATGTTCGATGCGGGCAGCGAGCAGCTGGCCGAGGCCAACAAGCGCGTGCAGGCGCTGGAGGCCGAAATGGCGGCCTTCAAGAAGCGCGACACCGCCGACCGTGGGCAACTGGCCCAGCTACGGGCCGAACTGGAGGCCATGCGCCAGGAGTCGGGCGGCTCGTCGTGGCTGTTCAATGCGCTGCTGCTGGCGCTGATCGCCGCCGTGGCCGTGATCGCATGGATGGCCTGGAAAATGCGCTCGGGCGCCTCGCTGTTCTCGCGCGAGCCGGATGCCTGGCGGGAATCGGTGGAGCGTTCGTCGCAGGACCCCGTGCCGTCGAGCCCGCCGCATTCGCACGATGATGGGATCAACACCCTGCCGCATTCCCTGGACCCCCATCGGCCCACGCGGCCCATGGCACCCAGCCTGCGTGAACACCGGCCTGCGCCGTCGCCGGATGATCGCCGTGGCCCGGATACCCTGGCCTCGCCCTATGTGCAGCGCGGCGCGCAGATGCGCCCTGGCGTGACGTACGAGTTGCATGAGGACGTGGACCCCGGCGATTTCGGCCCGGCCACCATTCCCGTGCCTGTGTCCGTGCAGGCCGAGCTGCCCGAGCCGGACGGCGAGAAGACCGCAGCGCGCTCGCCTGCGCCCGAGGCCATCAAGGCCCGGCGCATGGTGCAGCCCGGCGAAATGTTCGACGTGCAGCAGCAGGCGGAATTCTTCATCTCGGTGGGCGAGCACCAGCAGGCCATCGAGCTGCTGCGCTCGCACATCGCCACGCATGAGGATTCCTCGCCGCTGGCCTATCTGGAGCTGCTGCACCTGTACTACACGCTGAGCCGCCGAGACGACTTCGACCAGCTGCGCGCCCGCTTTGCCAAGCATTTCAACGCCCGCGTGCCGGCCATGCCGGGCTTCACCGACAAGGGCAGCAGCCTGCTGCAGGGCTATCCCGAGCAGCTGGCACGCATCGAGGCGCTGTGGCCTGTGGACGAGGTCGAGGACTGCCTGGCGCACTACCTGTTCAAGCAGGACGGTGCACCCGACCCCGATGCGCCAGCCCCCTTCGACCTGGCCGCTTTCGATGACCTGCTGCTGCTGCTGTCCATCGCGCGCACCTCGCCCGCCGGAACGCGCGGCGAGCCCGGCCCGCGCGAGCGCACCACGCCGCGCATGGTGGCGGGCACGGCCGCAGCCGGCGCAGCCACGGCCGGCGCAGCCGTCCTCGCATCGGCCGCGGAACCCGCTCCCGCACCGGCCGCCGCTGCCGCCTTCATGGATGTGGATTGGATGGCCGAGCTGCAACCGCCTCCGGTAGAGGCCGCACCGCAGCAGGCTGCCTCTTCCCTGTCGCCGCAGGATCCGGGCCTGGAGTTCACGCCCATGGACACGCAGGCGCTGTCCACGGTCTCCGGTACAGCCGGTGAGAAGGCAGCCGACAGCCGCGCGCCGGACTCCCTGTCCGCGCCGCTGCAGTTCGAAATGCAGCCGCTGGACTTCGACCTGGATCAGGCAGGCCAGCTGCCTGCCGGCCAGGTGCGTGCCGTTCCGCTGAGCGAGACGCCGTCCTTCATCCACGATGCGGCGGCACCGCTGCTGGACATAGACCTCACCGCGCTGGGCGAGGATGAACTGCCCACGGTGGACGTGCCTTCGCGCTTTCCGCCCGTGGTGCTGTCGGCGCCCGGCTCAGGCCCCGTGGGCTTCAGCGAGCACAATCTCAAGGCGCCGCTGAGCATGGATCTGGCGCTGGAGAACTGGGAACTGCAACCGCCCGAAACCCTTCGCGATCACCGTGGCCTGGACGAGCCCTTGAGCCGCTCGGTGGACATGCTGCTGTCGCGCGAGACCGACCCGGCCTTTCGGACCACGCCACAGGCTCCGTCGCCGCAGGGTGACGGCAAGGAGCCGTCCAAGGACTGAGCCAGGTGCACATGCAAGAAAGGGAGCAGATGCTCCCTTTTTTGATGTGTGGTCCCGCAAAGGCTCAGTTCGCAGCCTGCATGCTGGCAAGCAACTGCTGCGCCGCCGCTTCCGGGTCCTCGGCATTGACCAGTGCCCGCACCACGGCCACCGAGCCCACGCCCGTGGCGCGCACGGCCGGGAACTGGTCGGCCGAGATGCCGCCGATGGCCACCAGCGGATAGCGCTGCATCAGGCGCACATAGGCGCCCAGGCGCGCCAGGCCCTGCGGAGCCGTGGCCATCTTCTTGAGCGTGGTGGGAAAGACGGCGCCCAGCGCGATGTAGCTGGGCTGCACGGCATGGGCGCGCACCATTTCGGCATAGCCATGCGTGCTCACGCCCAGGCGCAGGCCCGAGGCGTGGATGGCCTGCAGGTCGGCGCCGGCCAGCGCGTCCAGGTCCTCCTGGCCCACATGCACGCCATAGGCGCCGGCATCGATGGCCTCGCGCCAGTGGTCGTTGATGAAGAGCAGGGCGCCCGTGCCTTCCACGGCGGCCACGGCGGCGCGCACTTCGCGCGCGATGGCGTCGCGGTCCTCGGACTTGAAGCGCAGCTGCACGGTGGGCACACCGGCGCGGGCCATGCGGCCCACCCATTGCGCATCGGGCAGCACGCCGTACAGGCCCATGGACCTTGGGCACTCCGGGAAGGCCAGTGCGGGATCGGCGCCCTCCAGGCCGAAGTCGCGCGGATCGTCGGGCCATAGCGTGGCCTCGAAGCGGCCCCTGCGCAGCGTCTGCGCTTGCCAGGCGCAGGCCAGCGTCTCGGCGTCGATGGCGATGAAACCCAGGGCGCTGCAGGCCTGCAGCGCCGCAAGATAGGCCGGCTCCTGGCGCTGTGCCTGCGGCACGGGCTGCGAGGGCAGGGCGGAGCCTTCAGGGGCAAAGGTGGCGCCGTGCAGGCGCACGATGGCATCTGCCCAGGATTGGATGGAGTCGTTGCTCATGGCCGGTCTCCTCAGCCGTGGTGCCAGAACGGCGTGCCCAGCACGGGCGTGCTGGGCTGGGCGGCAGACTGCTCGGCCATGGCGCCGGCGCGGTGGGCGGCGTGGCCGGCATTCACGGCATCGGCAAAGGCGCCGGCCATGGCGACGGGATCTTCGGACAAGGCCACGGCCGTGTTCAGCAGCACGGCGTCATAGCCCCATTCCATGACCTGGCAGGCGTGCGAGGGGCGGCCCAGGCCCGCATCCACGATCAGCGGCACCTTCAGGCGCTCGCGCAGTGTCTGCATGGCATAGGGGTTGACGGGGCCGCGGCCCGTGCCGATGGGCGCCGCCCAGGGCATGACGGCCTGGCAGCCCACATCCACCAGGCGCTGGCACAGCACCAGGTCCTCGGTGGTGTAGGGCAGGACCTGGAAGCCGTCCTTGATGAGGATGGAGGCGGCCTCGACCAGGTTCAGCGTGTCGGGCTGCAGGGTGTAGTCGTCGCCGATCAGCTCCAGCTTGATCCAGGGGGTCTCGAAGACTTCGCGTGCCATCTGGGCCGTGGTCACGGCTTCCTGCACGGTCATGCAGCCGGCCGTGTTGGGCAGCACGGGCACGGCCAGCTTCTTGAGCAATTCCCAGAAGCTGGCACCGGTCTCGGCGGCATTGCTGCCCTGGCGGCGCAGCGAGGCCGTGACCATGGCGGGGCGGGCACGCTGCACGGCAGCTTCCAGCACGGCGGGCGAGGGGTAGCGGGAGGTGCCCAGCAGCAGGCGGCTGTCAAAGCGCTGGCCGTACAGGACCAGGCTGTCGTCGGAGGAAGGGGCGGAAGTCGTCATGGCGTGAGGCAATGGGAGAGTCGGATGGGGCATCAGCCGCCGGTCACCGGCGAGATCACTTCGAGGCGGTCGCCGTCGTTCAGCGCCTGCTCGGCATAGCGGGCCTTGGGTACGAAGACGGTGTTGATGGCCACGGCAAAGGGCGGGCGCGGCGCAAGCTGGGCCAGCGCGTCGGCCACGGTGGCTCCGTCGCTCAGTTCGGTCGCTTGCTGGTTGATGGTGATGTTCATGGCGGCTGGGGGAAAACGAAAGGCGGGTACGGGGGCTTGTTCGATCTTAGGCAGGGCCGGGGCTGGTGGCCCTGCGTGCATGTCCGGTCTGTTGTGCGTGAAAGTGCCGTGCGTGCCGTTCAGGCGGCTGCCTTGTGCTGCGATGGCGCATGCTCGACGGCAACATCGAAGCGGCGGGCCAGTTCGGAATCACCGCTGTCGAGCAGCTCCAGCACCACGTCCAGCATGGCCGGCGCGATCATGAAGCCATGGCGGTACAGGCCGTTGACCTCCATCACGCGCGGCGCGCTCCAGCGCACGGCCGGCAGATTGTCGGGCAGGGTGGGGCGGCACTGGGTGGCGATCTCGACGATGCGGCCTTCGGCAAAACCCGGATGCACGGTGTAGGCGGCACTCAGCAGCTCCAGCGTGGAGCGCACGCTGGCCGGCGACATGTCGTCGGACTCGATCTCGGTAGCGCCGATGACGAAGAGGTGGTCCTCCTTGGGCGCAATGTAGATCGGATAGCGCGGATGGATCAGGCGCGTGGGCCGCTGCAGCGTGACCTCGGGCGCATGGATGCGCACCACCTCGCCGCGCACGCCGCGCAGCGCAGGCCACTGGCCGCGTGCGCCCAGGCCCCGGCAGTCCAGCACCCAGTCGGGCTGGCCCGGCGTGCCGGGACGGAAGTCGGCCAGCTCGCGCGGCTGGTTCCAGTGCTGCTCCACGCCCAGGCGGGTCAGCGTGGCGTGGAGCGCGGCCAGCAGCTGGCGGTTGTCGAGCTGGCCTTCGCCCTGCAGGTACATGGCCTGGGCAAATCGCCGCTCAAGCGCGGGCTCGCAGTCGTGCAGGGCCTGGTCGGCCAGCGGCTGCAGCGCGGGAAGGCTGGGGTTGATGCGGCGGTTTTTCTCCAGCAGGCCGAAAAAGCGCTGGGCATCGCCCGCGTCCTGGCGGTGCCAAAGGATGAGGGTGCCGTTTTGCTGGAAGAACACGGGCGCATCGAGCTGGGCCAGCAGTTCGGGCCAGCGCGTCAGGCCGTGCTGGCCCATGCGCACCACGCCGGGCTCGGTGATGGCCGATTCGGCCAGGGGCGCGAGCATGGCGGCGGCCACGCGGGCCGCTGCGCCATCGCCTTCGGGGCCGTGGGCGTCGTATACGGCGATGCCGTGGCCGCGACGGGCCAGCGCCAATGCCAGCAGCCGGCCCATGAGGCCGCCGCCCAGAATGGCGATGCGGGAAGAAGCTTGTAGAACGGACATGTGCATCTGGTGGTCAAGTGCGCCCATGCCCGTGGGACTGCCGGCCGGCTGTCCGCGCACAGGGCATGTGCTGGACAAAACGCGGCGTACCACCCCGATTGATTGAAACTCCCCACGCCAGCATGACCTGGATCGGGTGCAGGGGCGCTGCGCGGCAAGGTGCCTGTGGTGCAGGCTTGTGCGGCAGGGGGCTGGTCGCCCCGGGGCCCCAGGGTGTTTCTCAGTCACGCATCGGCGAGGCGGGCCAGGCCCTGTTTCACCGACGGGACACCCCTGTTTCGTCCGTCAGCAGGCATTACAGCACATCCCGCAGCTGCCGGTATTGACCATGCGCATGGGTGATAATTTTCGCCCATGACTGCCGACCACTCCCCTTCGACCGCCGCATCCCCCGAACCGGCTCCCGCCGCGCGCAAGCGCTATGCACGCGTGCTCATCATCGCGGGCTCCGACAGCGGCGGCGGCGCCGGCATACAGGCCGACCTCAAGACCTGCAGCGCCCTGGGCTGCTACGGCATGACGGCCATCACGGCCATCACCGTGCAGAACACGCTGGGCGTCAGCGGCATCCACGGCATTCCCGTGGACATACTGCGCGGCCAGATCGATGCGGTGGTCGAGGACATCGGCGCCGACGCCGTCAAGATCGGCATGCTGGCCACGCCCGAGGTGGTGCAGGTGGTGGCCGATGCCATCCGCCGCCACCAGCTGCGCAACGTGGTGCTCGACCCCGTGATGGTGGCCACCAGCGGCGACCGGCTGATTGCCCCGGAAACCGCCTCCGTGCTGGTGCGCGAACTGTTCCCCCTGGCCACCGTGGTCACGCCCAATCTGGACGAGGCAGCGCTGCTGCTGGGCCACTCCATTGATGGCATAGACGCACTGGACGGCGCCGTGCAGGAACTGCTGGCGCTGGGCGCGCCGGCCGCATTGCTCAAGGGCGGGCATCTGTCCGGCGATCTGGTGGTGGACCTGCTGGGCCATGGCAACGGCCAGCGGCTGCGCCTGCAGTCGCAGCGCATTGCCACGCACAACGGGCACGGCACGGGCTGCACGCTGTCTTCGGCGATTGCCTCGCACCTGGCGCTGGGCCTGCCGCTGGAGGCGGCCGTGGCCCAGGCGCGCGAGTACATCCTGGGCGCGATTGCGGCCGGTGCCGATGTGTTCACGGGCGCCGGCCACGGTCCGCTGAACCACGGCTATGCGCCGCGCGCGCAGGTCGTGGTCAACGGCTGAACGTTCGACGCAGCGCCTGGTTCACCAGCCCCAGGTCAGGCTGCGCGCCACCCAGCCCTTTTGGCCGTTGTCGCGCTGGACATGGGCCCAGGAGCCCTGCTTCTTGAGCGTGCGCACCACCTCCAGCTCAGCCAGCTTGCCCACCACGCGGTGTTTCTGGCCCGGGCCTGCGCGCAGATTGGCGGTGCGCCCGGTCACCACCATGTGCGGGGTCTTGCCGGTCAGCGGTGCATGCACCCAGCCCAGCGTGCTCTCGTTGTCCCTGACGCGCAGCCACTGGCCCTTGCGCTGCACCACCTGCAGCGGATAGCCCTTGCCCAGTTCCCACAGCGTGGCCGAGCGCGTGGTGGGCTGCTGCCGCACATTGACGCTGGCGCCCTTGACGCTGACGAACTCGCGCGCATGGGCGGCGGCCGGGGCCAGGGTGGTGGTGAGGACGGCGAGGGCGGTGGCGGCTGCGGCCATCCAGCGGGCGGCACGGCTTTTGTTGCAAGACACGGGAACAGGTCTCCTTTCGTTTGAGAAAGGCTGGCGCGCGAAGACTTTCCGGCGCAAGCCCGGGGAAAGCGCGTGGGATCAGGCGATGTAGCTATAGTTCCTGAATGAAACTGACGTGCGACGCCCCGGCTTCATGCGCAACCGGGCAAGCTTGCCTTACGCTTGCCGCACAACCGTGTTTTCCAGGAGGGCTTGTATGCACCATGCTGTTTCCCGATCCGGCGCCCATGTCCGGCACGCTGCAATCCTGACGGCCTGTCTTGCCGCGGGACTGGCGGATGCGCAGGGACCAGAGACGCAGGCGCAGGAGGCACAGGCTGTGGCCACAGCCGCTGAGGGCCGCGATGCGGCCAGGGCGCAGGAGGGTGCGGTGAATCGCCCGGAATTCGGCCCCGCGCTGCTGGCGGCCGCCCAGGCCGGCGAAGCGCTGCAGGTACGCGACTGGCTCAAGCGCGGCGCACCTGTCGATGTGCGTGACCGGCAGGGCAATACGCCGCTGCTGCTGGCCGTGCGCGGCAACCATGTCGAGGTCGCGCGCTCGCTGCTGGTCCATGGGGCCAACCCCAATCTCAAGAATGACCTGCAGGACAGTGCCTATCTGCTGGCCGGTGCCCTGGGCCGCCTGGAGATACTGCGCATGACGCTGTCGTACGGCGCCGATCTGCAAAGCACCAACCGCTACGGCGGCACGGCGCTGATCCCGGCCTGCGAGCGCGGCCATGTCGATACCGTGCAGGCCCTGCTGGCCGCCGGTGTACGGGCCGACCATGTGAACCGGCTGGGCTGGACCTGCCTGCTCGAAGCCGTTTTGCTGGGCGACGGAGGCCCGCGCTACCAGGACATCGTCCGCCAGCTGATCGCGGCCAGGGCCGATCTCAATCTGCCCGACAAGGATGGCGTGACCGCCGTCGTCCACGCCCGCCAGCGCAGCCAGCATGAGGTGGAGCGCCTGCTGCAGGAGGCGGGAGCGCGCTGATCGGCGCAAGTGAAAACAAGTGAAAACGCCTGAAACCAGGGGTGATGCGCCAGATTCAGACGGGTCTGATTGCTTTGGAAAGGCTGCGTTGCAAATGATTCCCATTTTCAACGTGGATCTTTGCCATGCGCACAGCACATTTGCTATCTCGACCCTTCGTCTCCGGCCCCCAGTCGTGCCTTTTTTCGGTGTTCGCTGCGGCGCTGGTCACGCCCGCTTATGCGCAGGACGCCACTGCCGATGAGCGTCAGGTGCAGTTGGCGCCCTTGACCGTCTCCGGGCAGCGCTCCACCGGCTCGCGCACCGAGGCATCCGAATCGGCCAAATACGCCAAGCCGCTGCTGGATGTGCCGCAGACCATCACCGTGGTGCCCGGGCAGGTGCTGCAGGAGCAAAACGCCCTGAGCCTGCAGCAGGCGCTGTCCAATGTATCCGGCATCACCTTCAATGCGGGCGAGGGCGGTGCAGGCTCGGGCGACAGCATCAACATCCGCGGCTTCAGCGCCAACGCCAACCTGCAGATCGACGGGCTGCGCGACAGCGGGCAGAAGAGCCGAAGCGATCTCTTCAACACGCAATCCGTCGAGGTCATCAAGGGACCCAACTCGGTCTTCGGCGGCGCGGGCACCTCGGGCGGCAGCATCAACATGATCAGCAAGCAGCCCAAGGCCCATGACTTCACCGAGGCCGACGCAGGCCTGGGCACGGCCAGCTACCGGCGCGTCACGCTCGACGCCAACAGGGTGCTGGCTGGCGGCAAGGCTGCCATGCGCCTGAACCTCATGGGCCATGACAGCAACGTGGCGGGGCGCAATGCCATCTTCAAGCGGCGCTGGGGCGTGGCGCCCTCGCTGGCCCTGGGGCTGAATTCGCCCACGCGCCTGACCCTCGGCTTCTTCCATCAGAGCGATGACAATCTTCCCGACTATGGCGTGCCGGCCTTTCGCGGCAAGATGCTCGAAGGCGTCTCGCGCAATGCCTATTTCGGCTGGCGCAACCTTGACCGGGAAAAGATCGGCCAGGATGCCCTGACCGCGAAGATCGAGCATGACTTCGCCTCGGGCGCCAAGCTGCAGAACCTCTCGCGCTACTCGCGGCTGAGCCGCGATACCGTGATCTCGGCCTCGCATGTCGATCTCCGGGGCATGCAGCCTGGCTACTACCGGCCCGCAGGGCCCCAGGCCTATGGCCGCGATGCGGCCACCACCCTGTGGATCAACCAGACCAACCTGACCCAGCGCTTCGACACAGGCGTGCTGGGGCATACGCTGGTCACGGGCTTCGAGATCGCACGCGAGACCTATGACCGCACCACCTCTTCCTACAGCATCAACCGGCAGTTCCCGGCCGGCGGCTATCCGCTGGCCCGTCCGCCCGGATACTGGACGGGCACCACGGATCTGCAAAACAGCGGAAGGAACGAAACCCGCCTGGACACCCGCGCGCTGTATGCCACCGACTCCATTGCGCTGGGGCCGCGCTGGGATCTGAACCTGGGCCTGCGCTACGACTGGATCGACGGGCGCTCCAACGCCGCAACGGCCGCTGGCGTGCGCACCTCGGTGGACAGTTCCGACGGCCGGCTCAGCGGCCGCACCGCCCTGAGCTTCAAGCCCGCCGACAACGGCCGCATCTACTTGGCCTATGGCACGGCCTTCAACCCCTCCGCGGAATTCCTGGTCTCCAATGGTTCCGGCCTGGACGCGGCCACGGCCTCGCTGGCGCCCGAGAAGAACACCAGCCTGGAGCTGGGAACCAAGTGGGATGTGCGGGACCGCCAGCTGGCGCTGACAGCCGCGCTGTTCCAGGTGGACAAGACCAATGCCCGAGAGCAGATGGCCGATGGCAGCTATCTGCTGGCCGGTGAGCAGCGCGTGCGCGGGCTGGAACTCGGGGCTGCAGGCAAGGTGACTCCGCAATGGGACCTCTTCGCCAACTACACCTTCATGGCCAGTAAGACCCTCAAGTCATTGAACGAGCCTGCGCGTGTGGGCCAGGCGCTGGGCAATACGCCGCGCCATTCGCTGAACCTGTGGACCACCTATGCGCTGCCGCAGGGCTGGACGGTGGGCTATGGCGCGCGCTTCGTGGGCACGCGCAATGTCACCTCGGCAGGCGATGGGAAGCTCTCTGCCTATTGGGTGCACAGCGCCATGGTCGGCTATGAACTCAACCGGCAATGGAAGCTCCGGCTCAATCTCGACAACATCGGCAACAAGGCCTATGTGGCCGGCGTGCGCCAGCGCCTGGGCGAGCAGTCGCGTTCTTCGGCCGTGGAGTACGGAGAGGGTCGCACGGTCAGATTGACCGCGCTCTACCAGTTCTGAGAAGCACGATGGCCTGGTTTCCGGTGCCGTGGACGCCGGGACAGGATGAATCAGGCTTGAATCGGGCTGCCCCCAGGGGCAGCTTTTTTCTTTGGCGGCCACCTTGCCTGGGGCAAAAAAAGAGCCCGCACAAGGCGGGCTGGTGATGGTCAGGCCGACGGCAAAAACCGCCGACACGCAAGCATCTTACTGGATCTTGGCCTTTTCGCGCAGCGATTCCTGGAATTGCGCCAGCTTTTGCTGTTGCAGCTGCTGCACGATCTGGGGCTTGACTTCCTCGAACTTGGGCAGTTCGGCCTGGCGCACGTCGTCCTGGCGGATGATGTGGTAGCCGAACTGGCTCTTGACCGGCTCCTGGGTCATGCCGCCCTTTTCGAGCTTGATCAGGGCTTCGGAGAACTCGGGCACGTAGTTGCCGGGGTTGGCCCAGTCGAGGTCACCGCCACGGGCGCCGGATCCGGGGTCCTTGGACTCCTTCTTGGCGATGTCTTCGAACTTCTTGCCGGCCTTGATCTCGGCAATGATGGCCTTGGCGCGGTCTTCCGACTCGACCAGGATGTGGCTGGCCTTGTATTCCTTGCCGCTGTTGGCAGCGACGGCCTTGTCGTACTCGGCCTTGGCTTCGGCGTCGGTCACGGGGTTCTTCTTCTGGAAGTCTTCGAACAGCGAGCGGATCAGGATGGTCTGGCGGGCCAGTTCCATCTGCTGCTTGTAGGCTTCGCTGTTGGCCAGGCCGCGCTTGTTGGCTTCCTGCATGAAGATCTCGCGGGCGATGACTTCTTCCTTGATCTGCCCTTCCATCTCGGGCGTGACGGGGCGGCCGCTTTGCTCGATCTGCTGCTTGAGCACTTCGGCGCGTGCCTTGGGCACAGCCTTGCCGTTGACGACGGCGATGTTCTGGGCCGAGGCGGACAGGGCTGCGGTGCTCAGCACGGCGGCAGTCACCAGGCTGGTCAGAAGCTGTTTTTTCATGCGAATTCCAGAGATGAAGGAAAAATTGATTCTATAGCGTGGATACGCAACAGGCTCCGAATCTTCGGAGCCTGTAAAAGTTCAAAGAACCTCGATGGCGATGGCGTGAGCGCCCTGGTCAATGAATTCTTGCAGCGCATCATACACAAGGCGGTGGCGTGCCACGCGCGGCTTGCCTTGAAACAAAGGTGACGCAATGCGCACGCGGAAATGCGTGCCGAAGCCGGTGCCGTTGGCTCCCACATGGCCGGCGTGCTGGTGGCTTTCGTCGATCACTTCCAGGTGATCGGGGGCGAGGCGCTCGCGCAGCACGGCCTGCATGGCTTCGGCGGTGATGGGCAGTGGATGGGCGGGTGCGCTCATGGCTGCTTGTCCTGTTGCACGCCGGACGGGGGCAGGGCGTCGGGCGTGGCGGCGGCTGCCTCGCCCTTGTCTTCCTGCATGAAGCGGCTCATGTAGATGGCCTGTCCGATCACGAAGACCAGCATCAGCCCCATGCCGCCGAACAGCTTGAAGTTGACCCAGGTGTCGGTGTCGAAGCGGTAGGCGATGACCAGGTTGAGCGCGCCCATCACCGCGAAGAAGGCTGCCCAGCTCCAGTTCATGGTGCGCCAGGCGTTGTCCGGCAGTTGCAGTTGCGCGCCCATGACGGAGCGCAGCAGGTTCTTGCGAAATACCAGCTGGCCAATCACCAGGGCGCCGCCCATGAGCCAGTACAGCACCGTGGGCTTCCACTTGATGAAGGTGTCGTTGTGGGCGAGCAAGGTGGCGCCGCCGAACAGCACGATCACGCCCAGGCTGACCCATTGCATGGGCTCGACCTTGCCATGGCGCACGCGCAGGTAGGCGATCTGCGCGATGGTGGCGACGATGGCCACGGCCGTGGCCGTGTAGATGCCCCAGACCTTGAAGGCGACGAAGAACAGGATGATGGGGAAAAAGTCGATCAGTAACTTCATTGGAAGATTTCGATGGGCTTGGAGTCAGGCATGGTGCCTGAGCGCTTGGCAGGCGCATTGTGGCGCAGCCGGCGCGGCCCGGCATCGGTGCAGGGCCGCGCCGGCTGGGGTTTTTGCGGGCCTGGGGCCTAGGCCTTGGGCGGCTCGAATTCCAGCGACGCGGAATTCATGCAGTAGCGCAGCCCTGTGTCGGAGGGACCATCGGGGAATACATGGCCGAGGTGGGCGCCGCACTGGCTGCAGACGGTCTCGGTGCGCACCATGCCATGGCTGCGGTCCACGATTTCGGTGATGGCGCCTGGGATGGCGCGGTCGAAGCTGGGCCAGCCGCAGCCGGCGTCGAACTTGGTATCGGAGTCGAACAGCTTGGCGCCGCAGCAGATGCAGTGGTAGCTGCCATCGGCCCAGAACTGCTCATAGCGGCCTGTGAAGGGGCGCTCGGTGGCCGCGTGGCGCGTCACCTGGAAGGCGGCGGGCTCGGCGCCCTTGGCCTGCAGCTCGGCCTGCCATTCCTGCTCGGTCTTGTGGATGGGAAAGCTCATGATGAACAGCTGATCTCGATGGAGGAAGCCCAGTCGGGCGGGAAGCCTGCCCATTCGGCATGCTCGGCGTGGGGTGCGAACGGGGTCTGCAGCACGGCCAGCAGCTGGCGCACTGCGGTGAAGTCGCCCGCCTTGGCTGCGCGGATGGTGATTTCTCCCAGGTGGTTGCGCAGCACGAAGCGCGGATTCGATTCTTGCATCAGCGCGGCCGCTGCCGTGCCATCCACGGTCGCAAGCTGCCGTACGTAGCCTGCCGCCCAGGCGTCGAAGGCGGGCCGGTCCAGCACCAGGTCGCGCACGGGCTCCAGGTCGGGCTCGGTGCCGCCGGCTGTGGCCACGGCATCGGTCAGGCGGCTGAAGAAGATGGTGTAGTCCACGGCGTTGTCGGCCATGAGCTGCAGCAGCGGGTTCACCAGGGCGGCAAAGCGCGCCTCGGCAGGCGGCGTGCCGGGAGCATCTTCGGGCAAGCCCAGCTTGCGCAGCATGAGAGAGCCATAGGCCTGCGGAAACACCTGCTTGTACGACTCCAGCGCCGCAATGGTCAGCTCCTCTTCGCCGATCAGCGGCAGCAGGGCCTGGCCCAGGCAGTAGAGGTTCCAGTACGCGACCTGGGGCTGGCGGTTGAAGGCGTAGCGGCCCTGGGTGTCGCTGTGGTTGCAGATGTGGCCGGGGTCGAAGGCATCGAGGAACTGGAAGGGACCGTAGTCGATGGTCAGGCCCAGGATGCTCATGTTGTCGGTGTTCATCACGCCATGGCAAAAGCCCACGGCCTGCCAGTGCGCCAGCAGCCGCGCCGTGCGCTCGCTCACGGCCTGCAGGAAGTTGGCGTAGGCGTTGCCGGCCAGTGCCTCGGCCGTGCGGCATTCGGGGTAGTAGCGGTCGATCACGTAGTCGGCCAGCTGGCGCAGCGGCGCCATCTGGTCGCGCGCCGCAAAGTGCTCGAAGTGGCCAAAGCGTATGAAGCTGGGCGCCACGCGCGCCACCACGGCGGCGGTCTCGATCTCTTCGCGGCGAATGGGGGCGGGCGATCCGGTCACGCTCAGCGCGCGCGTGGTGGGAATGCCCAGGGCGTGCATGGCTTCGCTGCACAGGAATTCACGGATGGACGAACGCAGCACGGCGCGTCCGTCGCCCATGCGCGAGTAGGGCGTGCGGCCCGCGCCCTTGAGCTGGATTTCCTGGCCCGAGGCGGTCTCGCCCAGCAAGATGGCACGGCCGTCGCCGAGCTGGCCGGCCCAGACACCGAACTGGTGGCCGCTGTAGACGCTGGCCAGCGGATGGCTGCCGGGCAGCACGGCATTGCCGGTGAGCGCCTGCAGGGCCTCATCGCAGGCCAGCCATTGCGGGTCCAGGCCCAGCAGCTCGGCGGTGCCGGTGCTGGTGGCGATCCAGTGCGGCTCGGGCAGCGGCGTGGGGCGCAGATGGGTGAAGAAGTCGGGGCCCAGGGCGGCAAAGCCATCCTGCCAGGAGATGGGAAGGCGCGGGGAGGTCGCCGGAGCCCGGCCTTCGGCGGCAGCGTGCAGGTTCATGCGGGAATTGTCCCCCAGCCCCTATGCCCCGTGGGGCGCAAGGTTCATGCGCGCATTCACCCCATGCATTCACGCACGCAGTTGCTGCCGGTACTGGCCCGGCGGCATGCCGAACCAGCGGCGGCAGGCGCGAAAGAGGTTGCTCTGGTCCACAAAGCCCAGCAGGTCGGCCACCTCGGCCAGGCTGCGGCGCGGCTCGCCCAGGTACTGCAGGGCCAGCTCGCGCCGGGTTTCGTCCAGCAGTTGCTGGTAGCTGGTGTCTTCGGCCTGCAGGCGGCGCTGCAAGGTGCGGTCGGTCAGGCCCAGCAGGCTGGCCACGTCTTCGCGGCGCGGCTCGCCCTGGGGCAGCAGGCGCGCAATCTCGTGGCGCACGCGCGCGCCCACGCCGGCCTGGCCCAGGTGGTCGAGTTCGGTTTCGACCAGCTTTTCGTGCAGTGCCAGCAGTTCGGGGTTGTGCGTGGGAATGGGGGCGAGCAGGTCGGCCTCGGACAGCAGGAAGCGGTTCGCGTCCTCGCCGAAGCGCGGCAGCAGTCCGAAGGCCGCGCGGTAGGCGGCCTCGTGCGAGGGGGCGGGCGCCTCGGCCATGAATTCCACGGCCAGCGGCCGGACATCGCGCCGCGTCAGCCAGTTGCACAGCACCAGCAGCGTGAGCACGGCGAACTCCACGCGCTGGCGCGGCACGGGCCGTGTGGCGCCGATGTGATGTATGGACAGCCAGTAGCCGCGCGCATCGCGCTCCAGCGTGAAGGACGTTGCGTCCGAGATCACGGCCATGTGGCGTTCCAGGTCGCGGAAGCCGGCCAGCAGGTGCGGGCCCGAAGCCAGCGAGTAGCCGACCAGATCGATGTTGCCGTGGCGCGCGGCCAGTTGCCGGTCCAGCCCCAGCGTGGGATTGGCGGACTGGGCCACGGCCAGCTCCCAGAGCCGGCTCACGCGGTCCACATCGGTACGGGCCTGCGAATGCTGCAGTGCGGCAAGGTCGATATCGGCTGCGGCGCACAGGCTTTGCGGGGCCAGCCCTTCGGTGGCCATCATGTCCAGGATGCCGCGCACCCAGGCGGCGGAGCTGCTGCGCTGCGTTGTCATGACCGGGTTTTCCTGGGCCATTCGGGGCGCTGTTTGCGTTCTGAAGTCACTGTTTTGGCGTGGTTGCGATAGCGGCGTTTTGCCGCGCTGTTCCTAGAATTTTTGCAGCGCGGCGAACGACTGCGCAGTGTGACCCATGGGCCCGGCGCGGCCCATACGGGAAACCCCAAAAACCATTCAGGAGACAAGCATGCGCACAGGACAGCGGTGGATGGCCGGCGGCATACGCCTGGCCGTGGCTTCAATGGCTTTGTGGCTCGCGGCCTGCGGCGGCTCGGGCGGCGGCGGCCCCGAGCTGCGCGAGACGGCCTACGGCCCCTTGCGCGGCGTGGACGACGGCGCCGCCACGGGCACCTATTACTGGAAGGGCGTGCCCTTTGCCCAGGCGCCCGTGGGCGCGCTGCGCTGGCAGCCGCCGGCCGAGCCCAAGGCCTGGGAGGGCGTGCGCGAGGCGCGCCAGTTCGGCAATGCCTGCCTGCAGATCGGGCGCATGTACGGCCCGGGCGCCAACAACCGCTTCGACGACACCATTGCCTCCACCCTGGGCCAGCCCGTGGGCAGCGAGGACTGCCTGACGCTCAACATCTGGCGCCCGGCCAGCGGCGCCGAGAAGCTGCCGGTGCTGGTGTTCATCCATGGCGGCAGCGCCATCTCGGGCTATACGGCCGATCCGCTGTATGACGGCGCGGCCCTGGCACGCGCTGCCAATGCCGTGGTGGTGACGGCCAACTACCGGCTGGACATCCTGGGCTACATGCACATGCCGCAGATGCAGGCCGGCGCGCCGGCCACGGGCAACTTCGCGCTGCTGGACAACCTGCAGGCGCTGCGCTTTGTGCAGCGCAATATCGCGGGCTTTGGCGGCGATCCGGGCAATGTCACGCTCATGGGCCAGTCGGCGGGGGCCACCAATGTGCTGGCGCTGCTGGCGGCCGAGTCGGCGCGCGGCCTGTTCCACAGGCTGGTGCCCATCAGCGGCGGGCTGTCGCTGCCGTCCAACCTGCCGGCCGGCGTGCTGGCCACGCTCAAGCCGGCTTCGGCCTACGCCACCCAGTCCGCGCTGCTGCTGGCCCATCTGATGGTGGCCGATGGGATGGCTGCCGATGTGGCGGCTGCGGCCACGGTGGCTGCCGGCTGGACACCGGCGCAGATTGCGGCCTACCTGCGCGGCAAGGATGCGCGCGTGCTGCTGCAGACCCTGGTGGCCAAGGGCCTGACGGGCGCGGGGCCGATTCCCGACGGCCTGCTGCTGCCCACCGACCCCATGGCCGCTCTGGCTGCGGGCCAATACAACCGCATGCCTGTGATGGCCGGCTACACGGCCGAGGAAGGCAAGCTGTTCGCACCCCTGCTGGCGGCGCTGGGCGGCAAGCCGGGCTTCAGGATCGATGATGCGGCGCGCTTTCGCATGATGCAGTCCTTCGACGCGCAGTCGCCCAACGCGCCGGGCCTGGCCGACATCATCGATGCCGCCTACCTGCCCGTCGATACGCCGGTCACCGGCTACAACGCCCGCATGGCGCAGCTGACCCATCTGTTCGCCGATCCCAGCCGCGACCAGTTGCTCAATACGCTGCGCACCCGGCAGGCCGAGGTCTGGAGCTACCGCTTCGACTGGGCGCGCCAGCCCGCGCCCTGGAACACGGTCTACGGTGCGGCCCATGCGTTCGATCTGCCGTTTCTCTTCGGCAACTTCGGGCCATCCGTGTTCTCCCGCGTGACCAACAGCACGGCCAATGCACCGGGGCGGCTGGCGCTGTCGAACGCCATGATGGCCAGCCTCAAGGCCTTCATGCAGACGGGCGACCCGCAGAACGCGGCCCTGGGCCAGACATGGAAGCCCTGGCCGTCAAGCCTGATCTTCGACGCCGAGCCGGGCGCGACCAGCATCCGGCTGCAGTGAGAGAGCCTATGAGCGAGTAGATGAGCGAGCAGATGAGCGAGCAGGGGCTTGCCGCGGCAAGCCCCGAGAGATAGCCAACAACAACGAAGGAGACAGGTACCCATGACAGCCAAGACCGTTTTCACACAGGCCTGGCGCTGGCCGCTGGCGGGGGCCATTGCCGCCGCCGCCGTGGGCCTGGCCGCCTGCGGAGGGGGATCGTCGGGCATGCCCGCGCCCATGGGGCCGGGCCAGCAATCGGGCTACATCACCCTGCCGGACGGCAACAGGATGCGCTATTCGCTGCTGCTGCCCGAGGGACAGGGTCCGTTCCCGCTGCTGGTCGAGTACGACGGCTATATCTCGGGCTCGTACCCCAACATCAGCAGTCCCTGGACCAAGGAAGGCTATGCGGTCATGGGGCTGAACGTGCCGGGCACGGGCTGCTCCACGGGGGATGACAAGGTGTTTGACGCCAGCGTAGGTGCGGCCGGAGCCTTCGCCATCGAGTGGGCCGGGCGGCAGGCCTGGTCCAACGGCCGCATCGGCATGATCGGCTACTCGTACTCGGGCTACAACCAGCTGTGGGTGGCGGCGCACCGGCCCAAGGGGCTGCTGGCGATCACGCCCAGCAAGAATGTGGGCGATCCCTACCGCGACGTGGGCTATCCGGGCGGCATTGCCAACATCGGTTTTCCGGCGCAGTGGTGGAACGGCTTCCCGCGCATCTGGCGCACGGCCGCCGACCTGGCGGTGAAGAACGGCGGCGACACGGAATGCGCCAAGACGGTGGCCGACAACATCGAGAAGATCAAGCGGCCCGAGCTGGACCTGATCAAGTGGCTGGACAACCCCTATGCCGATGGCCTGTACCTGGAGCGCAGCGCCATGCTGCAAAGCGGCAAGATCAATATCCCCACGCTGGGCACGCAGTCCTGGCAGGACGAGCAGATCGGCCCGCGCTCGGGCTACTACGAGGACACCATTGCGCCCGACAGGATGTGGCTGGTCAGCTCCAACGGCGACCACCACACGAACATCACCTCGGACCATATCGACCAGACGCTGAAGCACTTCCTGGCGCGCTTCGTCAAGGGCGAGGACAACGGCTTCGACAAGGAGCCGCGCGTGCGCCTGCTGCAGGAGATGCAGACCACGGACGCCAAGGCCCCCAATGGCGGCGCCAAGCTCATGCCCACGGGCGAGGCACGGTTTGACCGGCTGCCTGTCCAGGTCAAGCCCCTGCGCCTGTGGATGCAGCCGGGCCAGGCGCTGGGCGACAGTGCACCCACCTCAGGCACGGCTTCGTCCAGCTACCGCTATCCGGCCCTGAGTCCGCAGGTGAACAACCCGGCGGCCGAAGGCTGGCCCGCCGTGCCCGCGTCGGAAAAGGATGGCCAACTGGTCTTCACCACGGCAGCCCTGCCGCAGGACCTGAGTTTTTATGGCGAAGGCTCGGCCGACCTGTGGCTCAGCGCCACGGCAGCCAACACCGACATCCAGGTCACCGTGTCCGAGGTGCGGCCGGACGGGCAGGAGATGTTCGTGCAGCGTGGCTGGCTGCGTGCGTCCAAGCGTGCCCTGGACACGGCGCGCTCCACGACGCTGAGGCCGTGGGGCGCGTTCACGCGGGACAAGGACGTGCCCATGGTGTCGGGCAAGCCCGAACTGCTGCGCGTAGAGATCCAGAAATTCGCGCATGTGTTCCGCGCCGGCTCAAGCATTCGCGTGACAGTGGATTCGCCATCGCAGACCGGATACTGGATCTTCGGCAACGACAAGACGCCGTCCTCGAACACGCTGTGGCATGACGCGGCGCATGCCTCCAGCATCGTCCTAGGGTATATCCCATACGAGCATGCGAAGACGCTGCCGAGTTGCGACAAGACAATGCGTCAACCATGCCGGAAAAACGATGCGCCTGTCCCTGCGGGGATCGGACCCAGGGCGCCGGCCTGAGCCACCCTCCATGCGGGCAGCGGCATCGCGCACCAGGGCCTTGGCCTTGCGCGAATCCGCGGTCCGCAGTTCACGACGTTCACGAAGTTCAATCACCTTAGGAGCCTATAGATGCTGGGTCTGATGCAAAGCCAACCACTGTTGATCTCGTCGCTGATCGATTTCGCCGACCGCCACCATGGCGATGCGCAGATCGTCTCGCGCAGGGTGGAGGGCGATATCCATCGCTATACGTACCGCGACCTGGCACGGCGCTCGCGCCAGCTGGCGAACACGCTGGACGGCCTGGGCCTGCAGCCTGGCGACCGCGTGGCGTCGCTGGCCTGGAACGGCTACCGCCACATGGAGATGTACTTCGGCGTCAGCGGCTCGGGCCGCGTGCTGCACACGGTCAATCCTCGCCTGCACCCCGACCAGGTGGCGTGGATCATCAACCACGCGGAAGACCGCGTCATGTGCTTTGACCTGACCTTCCTGCCCATCATCCAGGCCGTGCATGCCAAGTGCCCCACGGTGCGCCAGTGGGTGGCGCTGTGCGATGCGGACCGCCTGCCTGCCGACAGCGGCGTTCCGGGCCTGGTCAGCTACGAGGCCTGGATTGCCGGCCAGTCCGACCAGTACCAGTGGCCCGAATTCGACGAGAACACGGCCTCCAGCATGTGCTACACCAGCGGCACCACGGGCAACCCGAAGGCGGTGCTCTACAGCCACCGTTCCACCACGCTGCACGCCTACGCGGCCGCGCTGCCCGATGTGATGTGCATATCGGCGCGCGACTCGGTGCTGCCCGTCGTGCCCATGTTCCATGTCAACGCCTGGGGCATTCCCTACTCGGCCGCGCTCACGGGCTGCAAGCTGGTGTTCCCCGGCCCGGCGCTGGACGGCAAGTCGCTGTACGAGCTGATCGAGGCCGAGGGCGTCACCTACGCGGCCGGCGTGCCCACGGTCTGGCAGATGCTGCTGGGCCACATCAGGCCGGGCGGCCTGCGGTTTTCCACGCTCAAGCGCACGGTCATCGGCGGCTCGGCCTGCCCGCCGGCCATGATCACGGCCTTCCAGGACGAGTTTGGCGTGGAGGTGCTGCATGCCTGGGGCATGACCGAGATGAGCCCGCTGGGCACGCTGTGCACGCTCAAGAACAAGCAGCTGCAGCTGCCCAAGGACGAGCAGATGAAGATCCTGCAAAAGCAGGGCCGCGCCATCTACGGCGTGGACATGCGCATCGTGGGCAGCGATGGAACGGACCAGCCCTGGGACGGCAAGAGCTACGGCGACCTGCTGGTGCGCGGCCCCTGGATCGTGGACAGCTACTTCAAGGGCGAAAGCCCGCTCATCAAGGACGCGCAGGGCCGCGGCTGGTTCCCCACGGGTGACGTGGCCACCATCGACCCGGACGGCTTCATGCAGATCACCGACCGCAGCAAGGACGTGATCAAGTCCGGCGGCGAATGGATCAGCTCCATCGACATTGAGAACATCGCCATGGCCCATCCGGCCGTGGCCATGGCCGCCTGCATCGGCATGCCGCATCCCAAGTGGGACGAGCGCCCCATCGTCGCCGTGGCGAAGAGGCCCGGTGCCGAGGTCACGCGCGAGGAACTGCTCAAGTTCTACGAGGGCAAGACCGCCAAGTGGCAGATCCCCGACGACGTGGTCTTCGTCGATGCCATTCCGCTGGGCGCCACCGGAAAAATGCTCAAGACCCGGCTGCGCGAGCAACTGGCCGGCTACCGGCTGCCGGGGCTGTGAGCCGCTGCGGGCCAGCCGCCGTGCCAGGGCATGCGGGGGCATGTGCTGATAGGGGCGGCCGGTCCGAGTCTCGTCGGCGATAGCCGCTAGGGGCAATCACCGATCGGTGCGGGGCAAGGGGACCATTACCCTGAGCCTCGCCCAGAAACCACCACAAGAGGAGACGCTTCATGAAGTTTGCGATCAAGGCATTGACGGCATCCCTGGCCCTGGCTTGCGCCACGGGCGCCATGGCCCAGAAGGGCGAGACGGTGAAGGTTGCGTGGATCGACCCGCTGTCCGGCCTCATGGCCGCGCTGGGTTCTAACCAGCTCAAGAGCCTGCAGTACATCGCCGAGGAGCTCAACAAGGGCACGGCCTCGGGCGTGAAGTTCGAGATCATCGGCATCGACAACAAGCTCAGCCCGCAGGAAACCACGGCGGCCCTGCGCTCGGCCATGGACCAGGGCGTGCGCTACGTCTTCCAGGGCAATGGCTCGGGCCCGGCCCTGGCCATCATGGACGCACTGGAAAAGCACAACGCGCGCAACAAGGGCAAGGAAGTCGTCTACCTGAACTATGCGGCGGTGGACCCGGACCTGACCAACAGCAAGTGCAGCTACTGGCACTTCCGCCTGGATGCGGACACCTCCATGAAGATGGAGGCCCTGACCACGTACATGAAGGACGTGCCCGAGGTCAAGAAGGTCTACCTGATCAACCAGAACTACTCGCATGGCCAGCAGGTCTCCAAGTACGCCAAGGAGATGCTCAAGCGCAAGCGCCCCGATGTGGAGATCGTGGGCGACGACTTCTCGCCGCTGGCCCAGGTGCGCGACTTCGCGCCCTACATCGCCAAGATCAAGCAATCGGGCGCCGACTCGGTGATCACGGGCAACTGGGGCTCGGATCTGGCGCTGCTGATCAAGGCCGCCAGCGACGCTGGCCTGAACAACGTCAAGTTCTATACCTACTACGCCATTGCCACGGGCGCGCCCACGGCCATGGGCGCGGCCGCCGCCGACAAGGTCTACATGGTGGGCTACGGCCACCTGAACCTGCCCGGCCCGCTGGACCGCATCACCAAGGGCTACAAGGCCAAGTTCAACGACGACATGTACACGGGCTCGCTGTACTCGGGCCTGACCATGCTGGACCAGGCCTTCCTGCGCGCCAAGACCACGGACCCGGCCAAGGTGGCGGCCACCATGGAGGGCATGAAGTTCAACAGCCTCAACGGCGAAGTCGAGATGCGCAAGACCGACCACCAGCTGCAGCAGGGCCTGTTCATCTCGCGCTGGGAAAAGGCCGGCGGCAAGTACCCGATGGACTCGGAGAACACCGGCTACACCTTTGTGCCCGTGAAATATTACGAGCCCTATGTGGCCAGTACCCCCACCTCATGCCAGATGAAGCGTCCTTCATGACGCCCAGGCAGGCAGGCTGACTTCGCAAGGGGCGCGAGGCGCCCCTTTCTTTTGCCTGAAATCGGTCAAAACACGGGTTCATGGGCTGATCGATGGCGATCTGTCGCCAATGTGTCCCGGACTGCGGCGAAGTCGCATGCGCGATAGTTTCTAAGGCATTCCCCGAAGGGAAATTGTCATTCAGGCGTTAGTCTGGCGCCAATACAGATATCCGAATCAACCGGAAAAAGGAGACAGAAAAATGAAGTGGATCGTGCATTCGGTGGCCGCCTCGGCCATGCTGGCCTGTGCCTCGGGCGCCTGGGCGCAAAAGGGCGAGACGGTGAAGATCGGCTGGATCGACCCGCTGTCGGGCCTGATGGCCGCCGTGGGCACGAACCAGCTCAAGACCTTCCAGCTGATGGCCGAGGAGTTCAACAAGAAAAATGCCTCGGGCGTGAAGTTCGAGATCATCCCGCTGGACAACAAGCTCAGCCCGCAGGAGACCACGGCCGTGCTGCGCTCGGCCATGGACCAGGGCGCACGCTACGTGGTGCAGGGCAACGGCTCGGGCCCGGCCCTGGCCATCATGGATGCGCTGGAAAAGCACAACGCGCGCAACAAGGGCAAGGAAGTCGTCTACCTCAACTACGCGGCCGTGGACCCGGACCTGACCAACAGCAAGTGCAGCTACTGGCACTTCCGCCTGGATGCGGACACCTCCATGAAGATGGAAGCGCTGACGACCTATATGAAGGACGTGCCGGAGGTCAAGAAGGTCTACCTGATCAACCAGAACTACTCGCACGGCCAGCAGGTCTCCAAGTACGCCAAGGAAATGCTCAAGGCCAAGCGGCCCGACGTGCAGGTGGTGGGCGATGACTTCGCGCCGCTGGCCCAGGTGCGCGACTTCGCACCCTACATCGCCAAGATCAAGCAATCGGGCGCCGATACGGTGATCACGGGCAACTGGGGCTCTGACCTGTCGCTGCTGCTCAAGGCGGCCAACGACGCGGGCCTGAACAACGTCAAGTTCTACACCTACTACGCCTTCGGCTCGGGCTCGCCCACGGCCATGGGCGCGGCCTCCGACGGCAAGGTCTACACCGTGGGCTACGGCCACTACAACATGGGGGGGCCCATCCAGCCGCTGATGGCCGAGTTCAAGAAGAAGATGAACGACGACCTCACGCAAAGCTCGATCTACCACGTGTTCGCGCTGCTGGATGCGGCCTTTGCCAAGACCGGCGGCACTGACCCCGTCAAGGTGGCCGCCGCGCTGGAGGGCATGAAGCTCAAGAGCTTCAACGGCGAAGTGGAGATGCGCAAGACCGACCACCAGCTGCAGCAGGGCCTGTACATCACGCGCTGGGAAAAGGCCGGCGGCAAGAACCCCTATGACGCCGAGAACACGGGCTACACCTTCGCCCCGGTGAAGTACTACGAGCCCTACGTGGCCAGCACGCCCACGTCCTGCCAGATGAAGCGCCCGTCCTGAGACCGGCACGCACCGCCTCCTGTCCCCAACGCACCGAAACCAAGGCCTTTCGATGACGCTTGAGTTCTTCACCATATCGCTGCTCAACGGCGTGAGCTATGGACTGCTGCTGTTCATGCTCAGCTCGGGGCTGACGCTGATCTTCAGCATGATGGGCGTGCTCAACTTCGCCCACACCAGCTTCTACATGCTGGGCGCGTACTTCGGATACACGCTCAGCGGCATCATCGGCTTCTGGGGCGCGCTGTTCGTCGCGCCCCTGCTGGTGGGCGCGCTGGGCGCCATGTTCGAGCGCTACAGCCTGCGCCGCGTGCACAAGTACGGCCATGTGCCAGAACTGCTCGTGACCTTCGGCCTGTCCTACCTCATCCTCGAGGTGGTGCAGCTGGTCTGGGGCCGGGGCACCGTGCCCTACGGCCTGCCGCCCGCGCTGCAGGGCCCGCTGTTCACGCTGTACGGCACGCAGTTCCCGCGCTCGCGCTCCTTCGTGATGCTGGTGGCAATGTTGATGCTCGTGGCCGTCTGGCTGCTGCTGACGCGCACGCGCATCGGCCTGGTCATCCAGGCCGCGCTCAAGAACCCCGAGATGGTGGAGGCGCTGGGCCACAACGTGCCGCGCGTGTTCATGATGGTGTTCGGCGGCGGCTGCGCGCTGGCGGGGCTGGCCGGCGTCATCGGCGGCAACACGTATGTGACCGAGCCGGCCATGGCCATGTCGGTCGGCTCCATCATCTTCGTGGTGGTGGTGGTCGGCGGCATGGGCTCGCTGGCGGGGGCCTTCGTGGCCTCGCTGCTGATCGGCGTCGTGCAGACCTTTGCCGTGGCCATCGACTGGTCGCTGGCCAGCCTGCTGACCTCGCTGGGCAGCCCGGTCGGCGAGCAGACCTTCGGCTGGCCGCTGCTCAAGCTCACCATTTCCCAGGTCGCGCCCATCCTGCCCTACCTGTTCCTGGTGCTGATCCTCATCTTCCGGCCCAAGGGCCTCCTGGGCACGCGGGGAGATTGACACCATGTCCTCGATCACCAAAACGACCATGACATCCACTGCCGCAAAAGGCGTTCCGGGCGCTTCGGGGGCTGCGGGCGCAGGGCGCCACTACAGCTTCCAGCCGCTCAACATCGGCCGCATCCTGATCTGGGGCGCCTTCGCCCTGGCGCTGATCGTCGCGCCGCTGGTGTTCACCAGCAGCCTGGCGCTGACCATGCTCAGCCAGATCGGCTATCTCATCATCATCTGCCTGTCCTACAACATCCTGCTGGGGCAGGGCGGCATGCTGAGCTTCGGCCATGCGGTCTACACGGGGTTGGGCTCGTTCATCGCCATCCATGCGATGAACCGGGCCAGCTCCGGCGACTGGGGCATTCCGCTGGTGCTGATTCCCATCATCGGCGGCCTGGGCGGCATGTTCTTCGCGGCCCTGCTGGGCTATGTGACCACCAAGAAGTCGGGCACCACCTTCGCCATGATCACCATGGGCATCGGCGAGCTGGTGGCGTCCATGGCGCTGATGTTCCCCGAGTTCTTCGGGGGCGAGGGCGGCATCACCACCGACCGCGTCTATGGCAAGCCCTTCTTCGGGCTGACCTTCGGCTCGGGCATGGAGGTGTACTACCTGATCGCCGCCTACTGCTTCATCTGCACGGCCGCCATGTTCGCCTTCACGGGCACGCCGCTGGGGCGCATGCTCAACGCCGTGCGCGACAACCCCGAGCGCGTGGAGTTCGTGGGCTACAACACGCAGCGCGTGCGCTACTTCTCCTTCATCATCGCGGGCTTCTTCGCAGGCGTGGGCGGGGGACTTGCGGCCATCAACTTCGAGATCATCACGGCCATGGACAGCGTGAGCGTGATGCGCTCGGGCTCGTACCTGCTGTTCACCTTCCTGGGTGGCGCCACCTTCTTCTTCGGACCCATCATCGGCGCCGTGCTGCTGGTGCTGGCCTCGGTGCTGCTGTCGGAGCTGACCAAGGCCTGGCTGCTGTACCTGGGCCTGGTGTTCCTGCTGATGGTGATGTACGCACCGGGCGGCGTTGCCAGCCTGATCATGATGAACCTGCGCGTGGCGCGCTTCGGCAAGTGGCGCCGGCTGGCCCAGCCCTACCTGGCCATCGCGGCCAGCGCCCTGGTCATGATCGTGGGCGGCGCGGCCATCGTCGAGATGATCTACCACCTGCAGCTCAATGCGGCCCTGGGTTCCCAGGTCTCGTTCATGGGCGTGCAGCTCGATACCAGCTCGGCCTCCACCTGGACTCTGGCCGTTGCCGTCTTCGTCGTGGGCCTGGGCCTGCTGGAAGTGGCCCGGCGCTGGTGCCTGCGGCGCTGGGAGCGTATCCAGGAAGAAATCGAAGAAGCCATCAAGCGCGGGGAGGGCTGAGCCATGTCCAGCATTGCAATCGAACGACCAGGCACTGCCGCCGCTGCCGCGACCGGCGAGGCCACCTACGCGCTGGAGCTGCGCGACCTGTACAAGCGCTTCGGCAAGGCCGAGATCATCCGCGGCGCCCAACTGGCCGTGAAGCCCGGCGAGCGCGTGGCCATCATCGGCCCCAACGGCGCGGGCAAGAGCACGCTGTTCAACCTGATCAGCGGCCGCTTCGAGCCCACCAGCGGCCAGGTGCTGCTCAACGGCCAGCGCATCGACGGCAAGAAGCCCTATGAAATCAACCGCATGGGGCTGTCGCGCAGTTTCCAGATCACCAACATCTTTCCCAAGCTCAGCGTGTTCGAGAACCTGCGCTGCAGCGTGCTGTGGAGCCTGGGCTACCGCTACAGCTGCTGGCGCTTCCTGTCCAAGCTGCGCGATGCCAACGCCCGCGCCGATGAGCTGATGGAGATGATCGGCCTGCACAGAAAGCGCGACACGCTGGCGGTGAACCTCACCTATGCCGAACAGCGCGCGCTGGAGATCGGCATCACCATCGGCGGCGGCGCCGGCGTCATCCTGCTGGACGAACCCACGGCCGGCATGAGCAACAGCGAAACGGCCCACTTCATCCAGCTGATCAAGAAGGTCACCGAAGGCAAGACGCTGCTGACCGTGGAGCACGACATGGGCGTGGTCTTCGGCCTGGCCGACAAGATCGCCGTCGTGGTCTACGGCGAAGTCATCGCCTACGACACGCCCGAGGCCGTGCGTGCCAATCCACGCGTGCAGGAGGCCTATCTGGGCTCGTCCGTGGCGGATCAACAAGCTGGTGCACATTGAGGAAGCCCGGATGCTGAACATCAACAACCTGCATGCCTATTACGGCAAAAGCCATGTGCTGCATGGCGTGGATTTCTCGGTGCAGCCCGGCGAGATCGTCGCGCTGCTGGGGCGCAACGGCTCGGGCCGCTCCACCACGGCCAAGGCCATCATGGGCCTGGTGCACTGGGAGGGCGCGCTGGAGTGGAAGGGCCAGAGCCTGACTGGCAGAAAGGCCTACGAGATCGCTCACCTGGGCCTGGGCTACGTGCCCGAGAGCCGCGACGTGTTCCCCAATCTCACCGTGCACCAGAACCTGCTGCTGGGACAGAAGGGAAAGGGCCGGGACAGCCGCTGGGGCTTCGACGACATGTACGCCATGTTCCCGCGCCTGAAGGAGCGCCAGCACACCGAGGCCGGTGTGATGTCGGGCGGCGAGCAGCAGATGCTGACCCTGTGCCGCACGCTGATGGGCGACCCCGACCTGATCATCATCGACGAGCCCACCGAGGGCCTGGCTCCCAAGATCGTCGAGCTGGTGGGCGAGTACCTGCAAAAGATCAAGCAGCGCGGCGTGTCCGTGCTGCTGATCGAGCAAAAGCTCACCATTGCCATGAGCATCTCGGACCGGGCCCTGGTCATGGGTCATGGGCGCATCGTCTTCGACGGCACGCCCGACGGGCTGCGCGCCGACCAGAAGGTGCGCAAGGAGTGGCTGGAGGTTTAAGAAAATCGCCTTGCGCCGGGTCTTCAATTGATGGCTTATGATGGATTTTCTGAAATGACATCCCCATGTCTATCAGGTTAAATTTAAAGAATCGACATCATGCTTTCAATTGAAGACTTGAAAAAGCTGCACGATGAAGCCAAGGCGGTTGCAGTGGATAGATCAACGGCGGAACCGGCTGAATGCATATTCATACACCGGACAGCGGTAATCATGGCCGATGGAGAGGTCGTGACTTGTGCGAACATGTACGCTGAAAATGTGGGCTATCTGAAGAAGGATGTCAATTTTTCTTCGCTATGGAACAACGAGCGCATGCAGTCGGTGCGCGGCACGCTCAATACGGAAGAAGAATGGGAGCAATGCAAGAAATGCTGGTTTCGTGAAATCAGATATGCCGAACAGAGAAATATCTGGGCGAACTTTGGAGGGGAAAGAACACAAGCTTCGCTGGCCAAGAAAGTTGAATATCAACCGATTGCCTGGGATTTCATAAAGGAGCAGGGGGAGAGAAATAAAAGTGAATAAAATCCGACCCCAGCTGAAGAATCTAGGATTGTTCCGTGTCAAAAAAGAGGATTTATACATAGAATTGGCGTTGCGCATCAAAAAGGCTCCCGTCAATCGATATGATTTCAGCAAACTGTATTTTTCAACCGGCATCCTGGGACGTTACAGCGAAGAGCGTGCCATTTGCTTTCGATTGCAAAACGTCCACCAGGTGGAGCGAATACGCGTATTGATTCCCGATGAAGCGCGTGAGGCGGGCTGGGTAAAGTTGCGGCTGGAAGCCTTTGTTCAGGGGCACGGAGAATTCGATGTGGTTTCCGCTGCACTTGTTCCTGAGGATGGAGACGAACTGTCAAGGCAGGCCTATCTGCTGGGGTTGAAGGAGTGGGTTCGCGCCCAGGTGGTGCACAGTGAGTCTCGCCAGCTGGCACAGGTGCCGCATCTGCCAGAGTCCCTGAGTCTTGAACTGACTGCAGCATGCAATCTTCACTGCTCGCATTGCAGCAGCCATGGAGATGAGAATGAGCACCGCATGAACAATCGGCGCCCGGCTTTTTCGCAAGATGTGCTGGAGTCTCTGGCACATGAAGTTTTCCCCTATCTGACGTTGATCAACCTGGTGGGCAGGGGCGAGCCGAGCATGGTGTCCATGCCCCTGTGGAATCGTTTGTTCGAGTTTTGCGAGGCATACAACGTGCTGGTCACCTGCGTAACCAATGGGACATTTGTGAAGCAGCGGTTTGACGAACGAAAGATTCGCTGGGTGGATACGCTCACCTTTTCCATAGACGGGATCACGGACGAGGTTTTTGCCGCCAATCGCACAGGCGCCGATTTGCCTACATTCAAGAAAAATCTGGACTATTACCAAACGCTGCGTCGCGGATCTGATCTGCTTCGCCGGCCACGGCTTGGATTGTCCTGGACACTGAAGCGCAACAATATCCACGAGTTTCCGGATTTCATCCGTTTCGCCATCGAGTCCGAGGCCGACCTGCTGTATGTGCGCCATCTGTTGCTGTTTCGGCCAGAAGATGCGGAGCAGTCTCTGGTTGGCGAACCAGAGTTGTGCAACCACTATCTGTCAATAGGGTATGCCTTGTTGGAGGGGCAGCAAATCAAGCTTGACGTACCTCCGCTGGCCGTTGCGGCCTAGGCCTGCATAGGGAATTTCCGGGTGAGTTAGACCGTGGTGAACAGGCTCCTATACGGCGTCTCGACACAATTTGTCCCGCCCGAGACAAGGGTGGATGGCAAAGGCGGAAGAACTCCCTACAATCAAAATCGCACGATCGTTCTTTTTCTATCGCATAGGGGACAACAGCATGACTGCTGAATACAAAGTGGACGGTGCCATCGCCGTCATCACCTTGAACAATCCGCCGGTCAACGGCCTGGGACTATCCACGCGTCGGGGCATCGTCGAGGGGCTGGACAAAGCGTACGCCGACCCAGCCGTCAAGGCCATCGTCATCACGGGCGCCGGCAAGGCTTTTTCGGGCGGTGCCGATATCAACGAGTTCGGCAAGGAAGAGGCGTATCGCGAGCCGCACCTGGTCTCGCTGATCAACTCCCTGGACCAGGGCAGCAAGCCCGTGGTGGCCGCCATCCATACCGTCTGCATGGGCGGCGGGCTGGAGCTGGCGCTGGGCTGCAACTACCGCGTGGCCGCTCCCGGCACCCTGGTGGCCCTGCCTGAAGTCAAGCTGGGCCTGCTGCCCGGTGCAGGCGGCACGCAGCGCCTGCCGCGCGTGCTGGGCGTGGAGACCGCGCTGAACATGATCGTCAGCGGCGAACCCGTCAAGAGCGAGCTGCTGGCCTCCATCCCCGGCCAGAAGCTGTTCGACAAGATGGCCGCCTCGCCCGAGTCCCTGCTGGACGAGGCCAAGGCCTTTGCGTTGGAAGTGGCCGACAAGCACGCGGCGGGTGCCCAGCTGCCGCGCGTGCGCGACCTGCCTTGCAAGCATCCCCAGGGCGATGCCTACTTCCAGTTCGCACGCAACATGGTCAAGGGCATGGCCAAGAACTACCCGGCCCCGGCCCGCTGCGTGGACACGGTGGAGAACGCCGCGCGCAAGAAGTTCGACGAAGGCATGGCTCTGGAGCGCGAAGCCTTCATGCAACTGATGTGGTCGCCCGAGTCGCGCGCACTGCGCCACCTGTTCATGGCCGAGCGCGCGGCCTCCAAGATCGCCGACGTGCCCTCGGACACGCCAGTGCGCGACATCAAGACCGTGGGCGTCATCGGTGCCGGCACCATGGGCGGCGGCATCTCCATGAACTTCCTGAACGCGGGCATCCCCGTGACCATTCTGGAGACCAAGCAGGAAGCGCTGGACCGTGGCGTGGCCACCATCCGCAAGAACTACGAAGCCCAGGTCAAGAAGGGCAAGCTCACCCAGGAAAAGTACGACCAGCGCATGGCCCTGCTGAGCACCACGCTGTCGTATGACGCGCTCAAGAACGCCGACCTCATCATCGAGGCGGTGTTCGAGGAACTGGGCGTCAAGGAAACCGTGTTCAAGCAGCTGGACGAAGTGGCCAAGCCCGGCGCCATCCTGGCCTCCAACACCTCCACGCTGGACGTGGACAAGATCGCCGCCTTCACCAAGCGCCCGCAGGACGTGGTGGGCATGCACTTCTTCAGCCCCGCCAACGTGATGAAGCTGCTGGAAGTGGTGCGCGGCAAGCACACCGCCAAGGACGTGCTGGCCACCGTGATGAAGCTGGCCAAGAAGATCAAGAAGACCGCCGTGGTCTCGGGCGTGTGCGACGGCTTCATCGGCAACCGCATGATCGAGCAATACTCGCGCCAGGCCGGATTCCTGCTGGACGAAGGCGCCACGCCCGCCCAGGTGGACAAGGCCATCGAGAAGTTCGGCTTCGCCATGGGCCCGTTCCGCATGGGCGATCTGGCCGGCAACGACATCGGCTGGGCCATCCGCAAGCGCCGCGCCGTCGAGCGCGCCGACATGAAGTACAGCCGCACGGCCGACAAGCTGTGCGAGCTGGGCCGCTTCGGCCAGAAGACCGGTGCGGGCTGGTACGACTACCAGGCGGGCAAGCGCGACGCCATCCCGTCCGAGCTGGTCAACCAGATGATCGAGTCGCATCGCAAGGAGCTGGGCATCACCCCGCGCAAGATCTCCGATGAGGAAATCGTCCAGCGCCTGGTCTTCGCCCTGGTCAACGAAGGCGCCCACATCCTGGAAGACGGCATCGCCGGCAAGTCGGGCGATATCGACATGGTCTACCTGACCGGCTACGGCTTTCCCATCTGGCGCGGCGGCCCCATGCACTACGCGGGCGAGGTCGGGCTGTTCAACGTGGTCCAGGCCATGAACCGCTTCGCCAGGAACCCCAACGACGATGCCCAGTTCTGGCAGCCCGCGCCGCTGCTGGCGAAGCTGGCGGCCGAAGGCAAGCAATTCAGCTGAGACGTGCGGCGCACGAACTTTTTGCGAACCACCGCAAACCCGCCATACAAGGAATATCCATGACATCCGCCGTGATCGTTTCCACCGCCCGCACCCCCCTGGCCAAGAGCTGGAAGGGTGCCTTCAACATGACCCATGGCGCCACGCTGGGCGGCCATGCCGTGCAGCACGCCGTGCAGCGCGCAGGCGTTGACCCCGCCGCCGTCGATGACGTGATCATGGGCTGCGCCAACCCCGAAGGCGCCACCGGCATGAACATCGCGCGCCAGATCGCGCTCAAGGCCGGCCTGCCCATCACTGCGTCGGGCATGACCATCAACCGCTTCTGCTCCTCGGGCCTGCAGACCATTGCCACCGCATCGCAGCGCATCATCGCGGGCGAGGGCGATGTCTACGTGGCCGGCGGCGTGGAATCCATCTCCTGCGTGCAGCAGGAAATGAACCTGCACATGATCCAGGACCTGGCCCTGGCCAAGCAAAAGCCCGAGATCTACTGGAGCATGCTGCAGACCGCCGAACAGGTCGCCAAGCGCTACGGCATCGGGCGTGACGCCATGGACGAATACGGCGCCGCCAGCCAGCAAAAGGCCTGCGCGGCCCAGGCCGCCGGCCTGCTGGATGCCGAGATCGCCCCCATCACCGTGACCATGGGCGTGGCCGACAAGGTGCGCGGCCTGATCACCAAGGAAGTGACCTGCAGCAAGGACGAGGGCGTGCGCGAGGGCACGACCAAGGAAGGCATCTCGGGCATCCGCCCCGCGCTGCCCGGCGGTGTGATCTCGGCCGGCAATGCCAGCCAGTTCTCCGACGGCGCAGGCGCCTGCGTGGTGGTGAGCGAGGACTATGCATCGCGCAACAACCTCAAGCCCATCGGCCGCTTCCTGGGCTTTGCCGTCGCCGGCTGCGAGCCCGACGAAATGGGCATCGGCCCCGTCTTCGCGGTGCCCAAGGTGCTCAAGAAGCTGGGCCTGACGGTGCAGGACATCGACCTGTGGGAGCTCAATGAAGCCTTTGCCGTGCAGGTGCTGTACTGCCGCGACAAGCTGGGCATCCCCAACGACCGCCTCAATGTCAACGGCGGCGCCATCGCCCTGGGCCATCCCTACGGCGTCTCGGGCCAGCGCCTGACCGGCCACGCCCTGATCGAAGGCAAGCGCCGCGGTGCCAAGCGTGTCTGCGTGACCATGTGCATCGGCGGCGGCATGGGTGCCGCCGGCGTGTTCGAAGTGCTGTAAGTACAGGTGGCGGCTGCGGCCGCCACCGCCTGTTCCCGTTACTCCTGTTGGCCGCACGCGCTCCCTCTGGCGGCGCCTGCGGCTTCTTTTTTGATTCCGGACCCCACCATGCGCCTGCGTTCCACCATCGATTTCCTGCTCTATGAATGGCTGCGCGCCGATGCGCTGGGCGAGCGCGAGCGCTTTGCCGACCATTCGCGCGACACCTTCGATGCCGTGCTCGACACCTGCGAGCGCATCGCCCGCGAGAAATACGCCCCCTTCAACCGCACCGTGGACACGCAGGAGCCGCAGTTCGACGGCGAGAAAGTCATCCTGCCCCGGTGCACCCACGATGCGCGCCAGGCCTATGCCGACTCGGGCATGCTCAGCGCCGCCCAGGACTACGACATTGGCGGCATGCAGCTGCCCTACACCGTGGAGGCGGCGGCCAACAGCTTCTTCGCGGCGGCCTCCATCAGCATCGGCTCCAACATGCTGACCTCGGGCAATGCCAACGCCATCATGGCCCACGGCACGGACATGCAAAAACAGGTCTTCGCCGCCAACGAATTCAATGGCCGCTGGGCCGGCACCATGTGCCTGTCGGAGCCCCAGGCCGGCTCCTCGCTGAGCGATATCGCCACCCGCGCCGAGCCCGATGGCGCCGACTTCGAGAGCGATGCGCTGGGCCCGCGCTACCGCCTCAAGGGCAACAAGATGTGGATCAGCGCGGGCGATCATGAGCTGACCGAGAACATCGTTCACCTCGTGCTGGCCAAGATCCCGGGGCCGGACGGCAAGCCCGTGCCCGGCGTCAAGGGCATCTCGCTGTTCATCGTGCCCAAGAAGCTCGTGGACACCGAAGGCCAACTTACCGGCGAGCGCAACGACGTGGCCCTGGCCGGTCTCAACCACAAGCTGGGCTGGCGCGGCACCACCAACACGCTGCTGAACTTCGGGGAAGGGCGCTTTCCCGTGCGCGGCGGCGCCGGGGCCGTGGGCTACCTGGTCGGCAAGCCCGGCGAGGGCCTCAAATGCATGTTCCACATGATGAACGAGGCCCGCATCTCCATCGGCATGGCCGCCACCATGCTGGGCATGGCGGGCTACCACGCCAGCCTGGAGTACGCGCAGAACCGCCCGCAGGGCCGGCCGATCAAGGGGGCGCTGGGTGCAGCCGGCAAGGATGCCACGCGCCCCCAGTCGCGCATCATCGAGCACGCCGACGTCAAGCGCATGCTGCTGGCGCAGAAGTCCTATTGCGAAGGCGCGCTGGCGCTGAACCTGTTCTGCGCACGCCTGGTCGATGAGCAGCACACCGGCACGCCCGAATCCGTGGCCGAGGCCCGGCTGCTGCTGGAAGTGCTCACCCCCATCTCCAAGAGCTGGCCCAGCGAGTTCTGCCTGGAGGCCAACTCCCTGGCCATCCAGATCCACGGCGGCTACGGCTACACGCGCGACTTCCCCGTGGAGCAATACTGGCGCGACAACCGCCTGAACATGATCCATGAAGGCACGCACGGCATCCAGGCCATGGACCTGCTGGGCCGCAAGGTGCTCATGGACGGCGGCAAAGGCCTGCAACTGCTGGCCACGCGCATCAACGACACCATCCAGCGCGCCATGGCCCGGCCCGAGCTGGCCGGTTACGCCAATGAACTGGCCAAGGCCCTGCAGGAAGTCGGCGCCACCACCAAGGCCGCATGGGCCACCGACGATCCTCAGCAGGCCCTGGCCAATGCCGTGCCGTACATGCAGGCCTTTGGCCACACGGTACTGGCCTGGACCTGGCTGGACGTGTCCCTGGCCGTGCTCGCCAAGGACGCCGCCCTGGCCGAACCCGCCAACGCTGGCCGCATGGCCGCCATGCGCTATTTCTTCGGCTACGAGCTGCCGAAGATCGGCGCCTGGCTCAAGGTCGTGCGTGAGCGCGACATGACTTGCGCGCAGATGAGTGAAGAGGCGTTCTGAGGGAGTTGGCAGCACGGCTGCCGGAGGATGCAAAAAAGCGCGGACCATGTGGTCTGCGTTTTTTTTTATTTCAGGGATTTTCAAGGTTGCCGGAGAGCCTGGCCTGCTCTTTGACCCATTCCCTGGTTTTTCCGCGAACGCACCATTCGGGGTTTTTGACCCAGTCCGTGAAATATATGGTGGGGTGCCCTTCCAGGATATTGCAGCGTGTATAGCCAAGTTTGGGCATTGCATAGTATTGCAAGGGAGTTATGAGGGCAAGGCAAGAAGCCATGATTATTAATCCTGCCAGCATGGCTGCGTTAAAGCTGCGTTCGGTTACCTTTAAAATTGATGTTTTGCATGGTATTGCCTTGGATAATGAAGAAATTAGACCAACTGCCAATATTACGGGAAAATATGCTACGACTGGTGCTCCGGGTGTTATTCTTATTGATGCTGATAATTCAACGAGATCCTTAATGTCATTAAATATTGCATGCTTAATGTACCAAATGCAAAGAATAAAAACGAAAATATCTAAAGGGATGCACCAAATCAAGGTTTTCCTTATTTTTTTTGCGTCCAACATTTTATTGATTAGTTTTTGCGATTTGTGCGGCACATAAATTCATTTCTGAAAATTTCTGTGGAACACTCGTTAAGTTTATACTCTATCTGATGATTTGTTTTATGATTTTCCAGATTAAGTTTGTCGATATTTATTCGATATATTCCTTGAGGCATGCTGCTTGTAAAAATGCGTAGCATGTTGATCACATGTTGTTTGATTTTTAAATCATCGTCTATTTGATTCAAGATGATTCCTGTGACAAGTACGGCCACTGCCACAGCAGCCAAAGGAAGAATTGCAAGGGACGTTGCCGTTGCAAGCTTTATTCCCAAGCCAAGGCCTACCATCGTCGCCAATCCCGCCTTGACCGCCTCCACTCCAATCCCACCCACAAGATCATGCATTGTCTTCTCGTCATTGAAGATGAAGTCCAGTGTCTCTATCCCGGTGCCCACCACCAGGCTCAGAAGAAACCCGCCCTTGGCCACATTCTGCAGACCGCGAATACCCAAGCCCATCTGGACCATGCGTGGATTGGCGGCAAGGAATCGCGTGCCTTGCAGCAGCTGGCGGCGAAGTCCCGCGTAGCCTGTGATGATGATATAGGTGCCTGTGGCGGTTGTCTTGATATAGGAGCGGGCACCGGCCAGGCCCAATGCAATCAGCGTTTTGGTGATCAGGTACGCGTCGCTGACCATCAGGGAGGCGGGAGCGACCCAGGGTTTGCCTGCATTCGGGCTGGCGGTGTCTGTCCAATATTGTCCAAGCGCACTGTGGGCCAGCATGGCATGGAGCGTGGCCGCCAGGCGAGGATTGTTACGCGCCTTGTCGCTCAGTATGTCCGCGTATTCCTGTGGCGTGAGCACAATGGCATCTATCTGTTTTTGCTCCATTTGGCGAGCAAGCATGTCGGCATAGCCAATCTGATAGAAGGTGGCGGCAATGGAGGCTGGCATGGTGTATGGAGACGCTGGATCGGAAGCGGAATCGATGATTCCAGCCAATGCGCCTTGATCAATAAAGGCAATTTGACGGAAATGAGTGGTTGCAAGCAGGCGAATAATCCGCTGTCAGTGTCCAAGCGGGTTTCTGATGTTTGCTGTGCCAAGAGTCCTCATTTGATTTCATGGCCTGCACGAGGTCAATCAAAGAAGTCGCCCGCAGATCATTTTCAGAATTATCCTTAGGACAATTCCTAAAATCAGGTTTGAAATGCCAGGTGAATAGATATGCTGCCAATGAGCGTTTGGTCCCAGGCAGCGCCATTCGCCATGGGCGGTATTCACGGGGCACAAGCACAGGCTGCCCGGCTCGGCCACGGGCATTTGCGGATGAAGGATGCGGGGAGAGGGTGGTCCGTACCGCCGCTGCGCTTGCGGGCAGGCTGTTGGACCGGGGTATGGGCTACGGTCTCACCGTGCTGAATGCTTGCAGACGAGGACTCAGGGACCAGGTGTCAGCGCATCGGAAGCCGTGCAGGCGCTGAAGGCCGCCTGCCGGAGGGTGCATGCCTCAAAGATCCAGTCCGAGATAACGCGTGCCCGGCACGGGATTGAAGCTCACCGGTTCCGCATCCACAAAACCCAGGTTTTCATACAGCCGCTGCGCAGCCTGGAACTCGGGCAGCACGTCCAGGCAGATGCGGGTGTAGCCCGCATGCCGTGCGGCGTCCAGGATGCCTTCCACCAGGCGGCGCCCCAGGTTCTCGCCGCGTACCGTGGGGCGCACGTAGACACGCTTCATTTCGCCTGTCTGCGCATCCACCTGGCGCAGGGCGGCGCAGCCCACGGGCTGGCCGTCTTTCCAGGCCAGCAGCACGCAGCCCTCGGGTGCGGCGTACTTGCCGGGCAGGGCGGCGAACTCGGTCTCGAAGTCCTGGAAGTCCAGGCTCACGGTGGGGCTGGCCACGTATTCCCGGAAGATGCGGACCACGGCGTCGAGGTCTTCGGGAAAGTGGGCGGGGCGGATATCGGTCATGGGGGCAAGGGGTCGAGCCCTGTTCAAGGGCGCTGCTCAGTTGGAATGAAAGCGCACAAGGATAGGGCAAGACGCCCGGGCCGCCGCCGATCCGCTACAGCATGGGCACCACGCCCAAGCACAGGGCATCGTCGTGCGCCAGGCTGGCAACGGTATAGCCCGCAAGTCACTCCTTCAGGGGCGCCTGTTCAGTGCTTTCGCACCTGCCGGTTTGCCTGGAGATCTGTGCTCCAGCTTTCAGGCATTTGTCTTTCTCCACATGGTTCAGGATCAGCGGCGCCAGCCACGCTGCCAGCAAGGCAAGCGCCGAGGGCAGCACGCCAAGCACCCACAGCATCCACTTCGCCTCACGCCGGAAATGCCCGGAGACTCCTGCGTTGGGCGATGCGGGATCTTTCATGGCGATGGCTCCGCTCAACTGCACAAGCGCAGATTGGTGCGCGCAGCCTTGAGCATGGGCAGCACCACATCGGCATCGGTGGGCGGATAGACCTCGCGCAGTTCCTGATCCGTCTTGCCGGCTTCCTCGGCCAGCGGGGCCAGGGTCTGGCGGCAGGCGGCTGCGTCGCCCGAGCGAAGCTGCGCCAGCGCCAGGTCGTTGCGCAGCCAGCCCTTGGTAACGCCGGTCAGCACCTCATCGCAGTCCTGCAGCACCGGCGCCAGCGTGGTCAGCGCCAGGCGGTAGTCCTTGGCGTCGTACGCGCGCTTGAAGTTTCTGCGCGATGCGGCAATGGCCTTGTCCGTGCAGCCGGGTGTGGGCCGAAGGTAATCGCCGCCAAACCAGGCCCGCATGCCGCAGAAGTCCCGGCATGCATCGCCGGTGGCCGTGTCGACCCCGACGCGCTGGCCTGCAGGCGTGAAGTCCACGGCGCAGGCCGAATTCGCCATCCTGGCCCGGCCGTTGGTGATGGTGCCTTCCAGCTCACAGGTATGGCCGTTGGCTCCCACGGTCTGGATGTGGAACTTGCCGCCAGCCTGCACCACCAGATCGCCGCCCCCGCCTTTGCGGACATAGGTGCCCGGTGATGGTGTGGTTTGCTGTGCACTGGCTACGCCGATGTGGCAGGCAAGAACCAAGGACGGCAGGCGTAGCAGGTGGACAGCGAGTTTCATGGGCAGGGGCTTGGGAGTTGCGGTGTAGATGGCCAGCGCCGGAATTGCAGCGAGTGTATCGATGAAGACCATTGGTCTTGGCAACGCCGTTTGTCTGGTGTCCGTGTGGTGCGGCGCACAGTTACATTGCTCCTCCATAAAGCCTTGGTCATTCATGGAAACCACAAAGCACATCAATCCAGACCACTATTTGGAAACCGAACAAGGTCGCCTGTTCTCCCCGAACGCAGTGCTGCCGCATGGGAGTTGGCGTACCGGGACTTGGACAAAGCACTGTCTGCCGGCTCGCCCGCGACCAAGCTCTATGTGGTGGTGGGGGTGCAAGCTGCAGGCAAGAGCAGCTGGATTCAACAGAACGCCGCAGCGTTGGGTGGTGATGCGGTGTTCTTTGATGCCGCCCTTCCGAAGACGGTGCATCGTGAGCGTGCCATTCAGATCGCCAGATCACATGGGGTGCCCGTAGTCTGTATTTGGCTCAAAGCCGATTTGCAGACGTCCTTGCAGAGAAACGCGCAGCGGCGGGCCGATCACCAAGTGCCGGAGCAGGCCATTCGCAGCGTGTTTGCCATGTTCGAGCCGCCGAGTGAGCAGGAAGGGTTCGCGGTAGTCCATATCGACGACACCGAGCCGGCCTCCGGGAGCTCCATCCAGCCCATGGGGCCGCGCCAGTTCCCGTCCCTTCAGGATCTCGACCAGCAGGTGATTGTGGGCTGGCGAGCTTGCGAGATGGCGTTGGCCGTAGGCGGCCGCTGGGATATGGATGAATCAGGTCGGCAGCACTGGGTACCTGGCGAAGCAGTCTGGAGCCATCCGCAGGTGCCCTATCTCCAGTTCATCGAGATTTGGATCCAACTGGTGGACGGACGTGTCTGGTCAATGCTTTCCCGTATCGACGATGGCAGCGGGTTTCACGGCCTGTACCTTGTGACTCCAGAGGCGTCTGAGTCGGGTCCCGGCGTGCCTGCATCCATTGGTTACCGTGACCGACTGCTGGCTGAGTTGCCCTTGGGTCTTGTGCGGATAAAAGACATGCGCCGGGATGCAGATGGCTTTGTCGTGGAGATGTGCATGCACATCGGCCAGAAAGTGGTTCGGTTCCTGTCAGGGGAGGTCTATGAGCGGGGTCAGGGCCTGTTTGAAGTCATAGAGCTTGATGAATCGATACTCGTCCAGATAGAAAGCTAGATGCAGCGAGGCATTGGGCAGCAATCGCTGATGTGCCTTTTGCCGTCGGTATGTCCTGATGTGGAAAGCGCGCAGAGACAGGCTCCTCACAACGCCAGATGCAAAGCCTCCCCCGGCCCCTGCGCAGGCACGGCGCAGCAGATCAGGGCCTCGCCCGCTGGCACGGCGAAGGAAGGTGGCGAGGCATAGGTCACCCCGCCCTGCAGCACACGCGTGCGGCAGTCGCCGCAGCTGCCGCCCCGGCAACCGAAGGCGGGCTCCAGGCCTCGCGCCTCGGCCACTTCGAGCAGGTTGCCGTCGCCGGGCTTCCAGCGCGCTTCCTTGGCCGAGTCGGCAAAGATGATGCGGACAGGCTGCGTGGCGGGTGCCGGCAGTTCGGCGGCGGGGGCTGCACCGGCCATGGATCGCTTCAGGGCCGAGGGACCGAAGGCTTCTGCGTGGATGCGCTCGTCGGGCACGTTGCGTTCGCGCAGGCCGTCATAGGTGGCCTGCATGAAGGCGTCTGGGCCGCAGAGGTAGAAGTCGTAGTCGTCCCAGGGCAGGGTGGCTTTCAGCAGGGCCATGTCGATGTGGCCCTCATGGTCGTAGTCGCGGCCGGCCTTTGCCGTGCCGGGCTGGCTGAGCGTTCGCACCCAGTGCACCTCGGCATTGCCGGCCTTCACCAGTTCGGCAATCTCCGTGTCAAAGGCCCGTTCGCTGCGCGTGCGAGCCGCCTGGAACAGCCAGGTGGGCCGCAGGCTGCGGGTGCGCCGGCCTTCGTGGACGATGTGGCGCAGCATGGCCAGCAAGGGCGTGATGCCTATGCCCGCGGCCAGCAGCACGGCGGGGCGGCGCAGGGCCGCATCGGCGGTGAAGCTGCCAGCGGGCGGGCGGGCCTCGACCAGATCGCCGGGCTTCAGGCCATGCAGATGGCTGGATGCGCGGCCTTGCCTCTTGACGCTGATGCGCAAGCGCCCGTCCGAAGGCGCCAGCGACAGCGTATAGGTGCGCTGCAGATGGCTGCCGTCCGCCAGCGTGAGGCGCAGCGGCAGGTGCTGGCCGGCCAGGGGGGCCACCGTGGCCATGCCATCGGCCGGCTCCAGGTAGAGCGAGCGGATGGTGGAACTCTCATCCACGGCCTGCGCCACCCGGAACGGTCGCCACTGCCGCCCCAGCCGCGCGGCGGCCAGGCGCTGGCTGGCATCGGCCCAGCTTCCGGTCATCTGCAGGTGGGGCGACCAGCCGTCGGCCGCCATGCTCCAGCGCAGCGGCAGGGCGTCGGGCCGGCGCACGATGCGGCGGGGCTTGAAGGTCCACAGGCGCTCGGCGCCCTCGAAGGCGGCGATTTCCGGGGAGTCAAGGATGACGCTGGCCTCGCCCGTCATCTGCAGCATTTCCCCGGTTTCGGAGTCGATGAACAGCAGGCCCGCCTTGGGATTGACCAGGAAGTTGCCCAGGGTCATGAAGAACAGGTTGCCCGAGAAGTCGGGGATGGTCAGCGTTCCATCGGCGTCGATCCGCACAAAGCCCGGCTTGCCGCCACGGTGGGAGACATCGACCTGGCGCAGGCCATCCTCCCCATCAACGTAGGACGCCACGTAGAACGTATCCGCCTGCGTAATCAGGGCCTGTGCGCGCGGGTCCAGCGATGCCAGTTCGATCGCCGGCACCTGCGTGGGCTCGTCCGCAGGCCGGACGAACCGGACGCTGCGGTTCTGGATATAGCGCGGGCAGTTGCCGAAGCTCTGGACCACGCCGATGTCGAAGGCGCCCGCCCCATCAACGCCCGCCTTGCGCCGCACCGTGCCGTTGAGTCGGTTGCGCCGGCGCGTCATGGGGTCCATGCCCAGCAGGCCCACGGCATGGCCGTCGCCCAGGCCCGGCTCGGCCGGGTCGGCCGCATCACGGCCCGCCGCCACATGCAGGGTCGATGGATCGGGAGAGTGCAGGAAGCCCGGCTCGCCGGCCCGTACCGTGGCCCAGGCGTCGCCTTGCGCATCCACGCTGCCCAGCATCACGAAATGCAGCAGCGGGTAGAACTCGCGGTGCTGGTCCAGCAGGAAGGGGCGCACAAACTTGCGGCCCGGCATGTCCATGCGGTCCACGACGCCAACGCTGTGCTGGATTGCCAGTTCGCCCGCATGCCAGGGCGAGGCGGGGTTTTGCAGGGGTTGCGGGTGCATGGTGCGCTCCTTTGCCGGGGTTTCAGGGGAGGTGTGGCTCAGGCGCTCAGGCCCGCAGGCCCGCCGGTGTCTGGGCGAATGCCACGAAGCCCGGCAGCGCCTCGATGCGGCCCAGCCAGGCGCGCACTTCGCGGTAGGGTTGCAGGTCCACATTGCCCTCGGGCGCGCTGGCGATGTAGCTGTACAGGGCCACGTCGGCAATCGTGGGCGTGTTGCCGGTGAGGAAGGGGCGGGTGGTCAATTGCGCCTCGATCTTGCCGAGGATGGCGTGGGCGCGGGCTATCACTTCCTCGGCCTGGAAGGAGGCCTTGAACACCGTGACCAGCCGGGCCGCCGCCGGGCCGAAGGCAATGGGGCCGGCGGCGATGCTCAGCCATTTCTGGATCTCGGCCTCGGCCCGGGCGCCCAGGGGCATCCAGTCCTGGCGGTCCAGCTTGCGCGCCAGGTAGACCAGGATGGCGTTGGAGTCGGCAATCACCGTGCCGTTGTCGTCCAGCACCGGCACCTGGCCCAGCGGGTTCAGCGCCAGGAATTCGGGCTTCTTCTGCGCGCCGTTGGCCAGGTCCACATGGACCAGCTCATGCTCCACGCCCAGCAGGCCGAGGAAGAGGCGGGCGCGGTGGGCGTGGCCGGACAAGGGGAAGTGGTAGAGCTTCATTGCGGTTCCTTTGGGTTGGTGAAGGCGCCGGTTGTCGGTGCCACGGGACGTATCCTCCTTCCCCGCCCGCATCTTTAGAATCCCTGGCGGCGGCAAGTCACTCTTGCCGGAACGCGAACAAAGCGCCGGCGCCAACCTGGGCAGGCCTGCGCGGGCCGCTCGCAGCCGGGCAGACACACGACAAAGACAAGGCAGGCACAGATGGATCGCTTCCAGTCCATGACGGCATTTCTCGCGGTGGTGGACACGGGCGGCTTCGCCTCGGCCGCACGGCGGCTCAAGGTCTCGCCCTCGGTGGTGACGCGGGCCGTCTCCGACCTGGAGGAGCGCCTGGGCGTGCGCCTGCTCACGCGCACCACACGCTTCGTGCGCGTGACCGAGGCCGGCACGGCCTACGCCGACAGCTGCCGCCGCATCCTGGCCGAGCTGGAAGAGGCCGACGAGCATGCCGCAAGCGCCCATGCCGCACCGCGCGGCCGGCTCACGCTCACGGCGCCGGTCAATTTCGGGCGCATGCACGTGCTGCCCGTGGTGCACGACTACCTGGGCCGGTTTCCCGAGGTGGACGTCAACTGCTGGTTTGTGGACCGCGTGGTCAGCCTGGTGGACGAGGGCGTGGACGTGGCCGTGCGCATCGGCGAGCTGCCCGACTCCTCGCTGCAGGCCATCCGCGTGGGCAGCGTGCGGCAGGTGCTGTGCGCCTCGCCCGCATACCTGGCCAGCCACGGCGTGCCCCAGCGGCCCGAGGAGCTTGCGCAGCACACCACTATCACCGCATCCGGCCTCACCTCCACGCCCGAATGGCGGTTTCTCGAAGGCGACAAGGCACTGGCCGTGCGCCTGCAGCCGCGCCTCATGTCCATGACCAACGAGGCTGCGGCAGACTGCGCCCTGGCCGGGCAAGGCATCACGCGCCTGCCGCTCTACCAGATCGCCAAGCCCGTGCAGGAGGGCGCACTGCGCCTGGTGCTGGAGTCCTTCGAGCGGCCACCGCTGCCGATTCATGTAGTGCACAGGGAAGGGCGGCATGCCGCGCACCGGGTGCGGGCGTTCATCGATATGGCGGTGGATGCGCTGCGGGTGGCGGCGTTGAAGTGGTAGCGGGGCCGAGACTTCGCTACCGCACGGCCGTGGCCTCGACCCAGACCGTCTGCCCCGGATGGTGTTCCTCAATGGTGGACACGGCATCGTCGATCAAAACGCGGTCCTCCAGTGAGTAGGCAAAGCGGCTGAGGTTGGGCCATTGTCGGGCGGCGTAGTCGGCTTCGGAAATCGCATCGCTGCCGCACCAGACGGAGTCGTTTTCGGTGGCGGCGCGAAGTGCCTGTGCCAAGCCGGTAGACGTGATCGCCAGGAAGATCATGGGCATGTGGTCCGGATGTTGACGGGTGGACAGTTTGCCTTCGATGGCCAGTCCGCCGAGCCAGCCTGGATCAAACAAAATTAGAATGATAGTCATTCTCGTTATCGATTCATCACCTCCCCCCGGCCATGCCCACCCCTTCCGCTTCTTGGACCGCTGCGCGCTGGCACCAGCTTTTCTGTGCCTGCCAGCAGCAACTGGTGTCCTATCTGGCCGGCAAGACCGGCAGCCGTGATGAGGCGCAGGAGCTGGCCCAGGAAACCTGGCTGCGCCTGGCCGATGCGCCGCCGCAGCTGCCCGATGGCAGCTCGCCCACGCTCGAAGCCGCGCGGGCCTACCTGTTTGCCACGGCCAAGCATCTGGCGATAGACAGGCTGCGCCAGCGCGGTGCGCAGCAGCGCTGCATGGACGACTGGGCGCAATTGCAGCCCGAGGCCGAAGGCGATGTGGCCGACCGAGCCATGTACCGGCAGGCACTGGCTGTGGTGGAGCGCACGATTGCAGACCTGCCCGAGCGCATGCAGGCCGCCTTGCTGGCCCACCGCCTGCATGGCGAGCGGCAGGCCGACATCGCCCGGCGCCTGCAGGTCTCCCTGAACACCGTGGAGCGTGACCTGATGCAGGCCGATGCCTGCCTGGAAGCCGCCTTGCTGCGCTGGCGCGGCGGGGTGGATGCGGGCTTGCAGGCCTCTTCCAGAAAGCGGCGGCGGCGTGCCCTTGGCGCACTGCTGGGCGTGGCCGGCATGGCCTGCGCGGCCTGGCCCGCCTGGCAGATGTGGAGCCGCCGCGTGCTGTGGCAAGGTGAACTGGCCAGCGCCACGGGCGTGCAGCGCAGCCTGGAGCTGCCCGATGGCAGCGTGCTGCGCGTGGACGCCGCCAGCCGCGTGGCGCTGACCTACCGTGCCGACCTGCGACAGGCACAGCTGCTGGAAGGCGCTGCCTTCTTTGCCGTGGCCCGCGATGCGGCACGGCCCTTTGTGGTGGAGGCCGGCCCCCTGCGCGTGACCGTGCTGGGCACGCGCTTTGGCGTGGAACTGGAGCCCGATGCGGTGCGCGTGCAGGTGGAGTCGGGCCAGGTGCGGGTGGAGCATGCGGCCACCGGACGCAGCCAGTTGCTGCAGGACAGCCAGTCGCTGCGCATTCCCCTGGACGGCGGGGCAGGAGATGCCGACGGCGCTGCCTGGCAGCCGCAGCTCCAGCAACGGCCCGCGGCCTGGCGCGAGGGCGAGCTGGTCTTCGAGCAGGAACCGCTGGGCCGCGTCGTCCACCGTCTGGGCCGCTACACGCGGCGCCGACTGGTGGTGGAGGAGGGCGCGGCGCAACTGGCCATCAGCGGCCATGTGCGCATTGCCCAGACCGAGCGATGGTTGCGCGGGCTGCCGCAGTTCGCGCCAGTTCAGGTCAGCGTGCTGGACGACGGCGGCCTGCGGATTGCGCGGCGCGGCGGGCGCGCGGAGCCGTGAGGTTTTTTTCAGGGTTTTTGGGAGTGACTCGTATTTGCATATGAAAGGCCGGGCGCCCTGCCTGAGCCGGCGATTCGCAATGAGCCTGTCTTCCAGAAAGTCCTTATGTCCGCTCCCAAGTCCTCCCGATTCCGATTCCGCCTCCGCCGCACAGCGGTTTTTCATGCATGTGCAGGCCTGGTGCTGGGCCTGCAACTGCAGTTGGCCGCCGCGCAATCGGTGTCCTTCGACGTGCCGGCCCAGCCGCTGGCCCAGGCGCTGAGCCTGTTTGCGCGCCAGGCGGGGCTGCAGCTCACCTACTCCTCCGAACTGGTGCAGGGCCGGCAGGCCCCGGCGCTCAACGGCAGCCACGATGTGCGCCAGGGCCTGGCGGCATTGCTGCAGGGCAGCGGCCTGCAGGGGCGCATCGAGGGCGGCACGCTGACGCTGCTTCCCGCTGCGGCCAACGCGCCTGAGAATGCACACCGCCTGTCCGAGATCACCGTGACGGCCGGTGACCAGTATGTGAGCCTGCTGCCCGCACCCTACGCCGGCGGGCAGGTGGCCAAGGGCGTGCGCCTGGGCGTGCTGGGCAATACCGGCAACATGCAGGCGCCGTTCAGCACCACCAGCTACACGTCCGAGGCCGTGCGCAACCAGCAGGCCGGCACCATTGCCGAGGCGGTGAACCGCGACCCTTCCGTGCGCTACACCGTGCTGCCGGGCGGCAACGTGGACAACCTCTATATCCGGGGCTTTCCGATCTGGGAGGGCAACTCGGGCGAGATCGCCTTTGACGGCATCTACGGCATTGCCCCCAACTACCGCGTGCGCACCGAGTACGTGGACCGTATCGAGGTGGTCAAGGGGCCGGGCGCGCTGCTGTTCGGCATGTCGCCCAACGGCTCGGTGGGCGGCGTGATCAACATCGCTCCCAAGCGCGCCAATGAAGATGTGGCGCGGCTGACCACGGGCTGGACTTCGGACAGCCTCTGGCGTGCCCATGCCGACGTGGGCCGGCGCTTTGGCGACGAGGCCCAGTACGGCATCCGTGTGAACGCCAGCAAGTACGGCGGCGATACGTCCATGGACCATCAAAGCACCGACGGCCATGTGCTGGCCGTGGCGCTGGACTACGAGGTGGAGCGCTTCCGCGCCACGTTGGACCTGCTCTCGCAGGACGAGCGCATCGACGGCGTGGGCCGGCCCATCATGCCCACGGGGCTCTCCTCCATGCCTGCTGCGCCCGACGGCACACTCAACGTGACCCAGCCCTGGGAATGGTCCAGGAATCGCGAGCGCGCCGTGCTGCTGCGCACCGAGCTGGACCTCACGCAGCAGCTCACGCTGTTCGCCAACATCGGCCAGTCGCGCGCCAATGTGGACCGCATCTATGACTCCGCCCCGCGCCTGACCAGTGCGGCGGGTGCCACCAGCATCACGCCCACCTATGCGGTGTTCGACGTGGACCGCAGCACCATCGACGCTGGCCTGCGCTCGCGCTTTGCGCTGGCCGGTGTCAAGCATTCGGTCACGCTGCAGCTGGCCAGCTACCGCGAGGATTTCCATCGTGCGCTGCAGGCGGGCTCGGCGGTGGCGTCCAACATCTATGCGCCTGTTGCCCATGCGCCGCAAAGCATTGCGCGGCCTTCGGCCATTCCGCGCATTCATGACAACCGCAACACCAGCCTGGCCCTGGTGGATACGCTCTCGCTGCTGCAGGACCGGCTGCAACTGTCGCTGGGCCTGCGCCACCAGGCCATCAAGTCCACCAACTACAACGTGCTCACAGGCGGCACCGCCAATGTCTACGACGAGAGCGTGACCACGCCCGCCGTGGGCGTGGTCTGGCGCCAGGCGCCCAACTGGAGCCTCTACGCCAACTACATCGAAGGCCTGAGCAAGGGCGACATCGCCCCGCCCGCCGCCAGCAACTACGGCGAGGTGTTGCGCCCCTACAAGAGCCGCCAGTACGAAGTGGGCAGCAAGTACGACTTCGGCAGCTTCATGGCCACGGCCGCCCTGTTCAGCATTGAAAAACCCAGTGGCGGCCTGGATCAGGGCGTCTACAAGACCAACGGCGAGCAGCGCAACCTGGGCATGGAGCTGTATGCCTACGGCGAGGCCGCGCGCGGCCTGCGCCTGCTCGGTGGCGTGACCTGGCTCAAGCCCGAGATCACGCGCTCGGCCACGCCTGCGCTGGTGGGCAACCGGCCCATCGGCACTTCGCGCCTGCTGGCCAACCTGGGCGTGGAATGGGATGTGCCCGCCGCGGAAGGCTTGACCCTGGTCGGCGACCTTGCCTACACCGGCGCCCAGTTCGTGGACCAGGCCAACCGCCTGCGCATCCCGGGTTGGACACGCACCGACCTGGGCCTGCGCTACGCCACCCGCATCGCAGGCCGCAAGACCACGCTGCGCGCCACGGTGCAGAACGTGGCCGACCGCAAGGCCTGGGCCGGTGTCACGTCCTGGGGCGCTGTCTCGCCGATGATTCCGCGCACCTTCGTGGTGTCGGCATCGATGGATTTCTGAGGTCGGCGCGGTGGCTGGGCGGGCCGCGCTCTATGCTTGAGGCATGAACGCAAGCAAGACCCTGCTGATCGTCTACCACTCCATGACCGGCGGCACCCGCCAGATGGCCGAGGCCGCGCGCGACGGCGCAGCGGCCGAAGGTCAGGGCGTGCAGGTGCGCCTGCTGCACGCCTGCGAGGCCGGCCCGGACGATGTGCTGTCCGCCGACGGCTACCTCTTCGCCACCCCGGAAAACCTGGCCGCCATCAGCGGCCAGCTCAAGGACTTCTTCGACCGCAGCTACTACGCGGCGCTGGACCGCATCAACGGCCGGCCCTATGCCAGCCTCATCTGCGCCGGCAGCGACGGCCAGAATGCGGCCCGCCAGATCGCCCGCATCGCCACCGGCTGGCGCCTCAAGCCCGTGGCCGAGCCCCTGATCATCTGCACCCACGCCCAGACCACCGAAGCCATCCTGGCGCCCAAGCAGATTGCCGCAGCTGAGCTGGAGCAGTGCCGGGCGTTGGGGGAGGCGATGGGGGCCGGGCTGGCGCTGGGAGTCTTTTGAGGGTTGCCAGCATCTTGGGTGCCCTACATCTCTTGGTGGCCCGGTCGCCCGGTGTGGTTCAGCCGAACAGGCGCGACCAGAATCGGCCTTTTCCACCCACCTGCTGCCGGGCTCCCTGCATGTGGGCGCGTATGCCGAGCAGTTGGGCGTCGTCCGGATCGTGGCGCAGGGCGATCTCGACCAATTCAGGCTGAAGGTGCGAGGCCTTGAGCTGGCCCAGGGCCCTGAGGGCGGTGACCTTGTGCGCATGAACGAAGCTCATGCTGCGAACTTCCCATGGCGCTTGCTGTTGCTGCGGCGAAAGCTGCGCATAGCGGCGCTCGGCTTCGGCCACGATGTCGAGGACGTCCTGGTGGTGGCTGGTCTCGTTGAGATAGGCGCATGCGGTCTGCGCGCAGTCCAGATACAGGCCGGTATCAAGCGCGTAGTCCTCCATCAGCAGCAGGGACAGGTCGGTGGCTTGCTTGCGGTTCCCCAGTTGCCGATAGGCATGGCGCAGGTTTTCCAGCAGGGCCCGGAAACAGGTCTGCTGCAGCCCGGCTTCGAGGACGGCGGCCGCCTGCTCGTACTGTTCCTGCGCGTTGTACAGCACGCCCAGGTTGTTGCAGCACATGGCATAGGTGTGGATGTCCAGCGCGGCGGGCGCGGCCTCCTGGCCGTTTGCCGGCGTGCCGGCGCTGGCGAAGCGCTCCAGACAGCGTTCGTAGAGTGTGGTCTGCAGGCGCTCGATTTCCTGCAGGGCCGCTGCATCCGTGTCGGGGCGCTTCCACTTGCCCACGGTCACGCCGGCCGTGTAGTAGTCGGGTGCCGCCGGGCTATCAGCCAACTCGGGATAGGAAAAGATGCTGCGCCAGGGCACGGCATGCTCCATCTCGAAAATGCGGGCTTGCAAGTCCACCTGGGGCTGCAAGGCATGAGACTTGCGGTAGGCGGCCAGCGCGGGCTCGGGTTCGTCCAGCCAATAGTGGGCACTGCCCAAATAGCGGTGTCCATAGGCATTGCCTGGTGACATTGCCAGTGCGCGCTGCGCCCATTCGCCGACCTGGCGCAATGCCATACCGCGGTCCTCGGTGAATTGGTCACTGGAATCGAGATACACCAGGCACAGCATCAGCCATGACCATTCGCTACCCTGGCCTGATTCGGCAGTGGCCTGAATGCTGGTCAAGAGGCTGGCAATCGCTTCATTGTCCAGATGGCTGAAAACCGTGGTGCCAGACCATAGCGCATGCATTCGCGCGTGGTCGCCCTGGCTGAAGGCATGCATTCCTTGGGAAATCAGTCGTTCCATGGTCTGTTGGGAATATTGTGGGAGGCGCCATCGTATCCGCTGTGTTTGACAGGAGGATGTGGCACCACTCAATGGGAGCGATAAGACGCCCGTGCAGACAATGTCTGAACAACAGGTCAAAGCCCCGTCAACTGCGGCAATGCCTTCTCGCAGGCCTTGCGGCACAGGTAGCGCAGGTCCTGTTCACCATCTTCACTGCGCAGGTAGCCGGCGCCGGCGGCGTTGATGTTCCATTCATAGACCTTGCCCGAGCGCAGCAGCCGTCCGCTGAAACTGCAGGGCAGGATGATGGATTCCTCGTGGAAGCTGCCAGCCGAGACTTGCCTTGCCGTCGCGAAATAGCGGGCCACGTCGGCGGCGTCCAAGCTGACTTTCTCGCAGCCCATGGTCTCGCCCGAGCCTACGGAACGGGTGACCGGGCCGATGACGGAAATGGGTGCCGCCTTGGCCGCGTGTTTGGGCGTGGATGCGGAAGTAGATGAGGCTTGCAACGGCGCATGCAGGCACAGCATCACGGCAGCCCAGGCGGCAATGCGCAGGCTGCGAGAGGGATTGTTGAAAAGCTGGCTGGATGGCATGGCTCAGGCTCCCGTGAAGATGTAGCGCAGCAATTGGGCGCCTTCGGTCGCTTCCTTGCGGGCAATGGCGCCGTGGGAGTAGACATCGGACAGCAGCTTGAGCTTGTAGTGGTCCACCAATTGCTGGGTCAGCCATTTGGTCTGGAACAGCTGCGATTGGGTGGGCGCCTCGTAATCCTTGGTCGATGGCAGGAAGCGGCCCACCACCTCGATGCCCACGGAGTCGCTGTTGGCCGGATAACGCAACGGATAGGCCTTTGTGTTCTCGTGCGATGACACATTCTTGGCCCGCTTGCTGAAGCTCAGGCCCTTTTGGTGCAGCAGGGCATTGATGTTCTTGAGTTCCGTGGGATCGCAGGTGCTCTCGTTGACGCAGCGCGGCTGAAGAATTCCCACATGCCAGCAGATGCGCTCAAGGCTGGCCGTCTGGTAGATCTTGCCGTCCTTCTCGATCAGAAAGTGCGCCCCCGTCTTCTGGCCGCTCTTGTAGGCATTGAGCACGCTGGCGGCCGTGGACGAGTCAGTGCGGTGCAGCACGATGGAGGTGACGGACAGCAAGGCGCCGTGCTCTATGGACGGATAGGTCTTGACTTCGACGCTTTTGTCTACCATCAATCCTTTTTCGATAGTGGCCAATTATTTCTCCCTCTGTATTCCGGCTGAATGAATGCGAATGGCGGAAAGCCGGGAGAGCATACGGGCGGAAGGGATAAAAATAATTCGAAATGTACTGTGCACCTCTTTGTTGGAAATATATTGAAACAATTGAGTGGAGTTCATGAAGGATGTATGAATTCCGGAAATCCCCGGAATTCACAGGGGCTCAATGGCGACGCAATGCAATGCCTGCGCGATGGCCCACGACTGCGACAAGGATGCAGCCCATCCCGACCCACTGCGCCGCCGACGGCACGGCGCCAAACCAGGCCAGGTCCACCAGCAAGGCCATGGCGGGGTAGACGAAGGACAGTGCCGCAATGGCGGGCGCCGGTAGCCGCTGGAATGCGGCATACATCACCGTGTACATGAAGGCCGTATGGACCAGTCCCAGGGTCAGCACCATGGAGGCGGCGCGCGCTGACAGCAATTGAGGGCTGGCTGCGGCGATATGGGTGAGCAGCGGCAGGGCCCACAGGCTCAGCACCAGTCCGCCCGCCAGCATCTGCAGCATGGCGATCTGGGCCGAGGGCATGTGGCCCAGGCGGCGCGTGGCGACCGTGGTGCCTGCGTAGAGAGCGGCGGCCAGCAGGGCCAGGGCGACGCCTATCCAGGCGCCTGTTCCAGCATGCGATGCATCCACGCCATCCAGCCCGACCAGGCCGCTGCTCAGCGCCACCCCCAACAGGGCCAGCAGCAGCCAGGGCAGCTTGCGGCGTTCAACGGGCTCGCCCTGCAGCGCCGAAAGAGCCAGCAGCATGAAGGGCTGCACGTGGTAGACCACGGTGGCCACGGCGATGGAGCTGTAGTGGTAGGCGCTGAACAGGGCGACCCAGTTCAATACCAGGGCGATGCCGCCGCCGGCCAGCCACAGCCATTCACGGCCTTGAGGGGCGACCCATTCGCGCCGCCAGGCCAGCCACAGGCCCAGGCCCAGTGCGCCCAGCACGCACCGGGCGAATACGACCAGCAGCGGCGGCAGCGCGCTTTCCACGACGAGCAGGCCGATGGTGCCCGACAGCGCCATGGCCAGCAGCATGCGCCAGGTGCCGCCCTGGCTGGTTCGGGGCCTTGTGGGTGATGTTGCAGAGGTGAGGCTGGGGCTGTGGGACATGGTGTCGATTCCTGGGCGCGCTTCGGTATGGAGCGCATGGCCGTATCTTGCGGACCCTTCAATCAATCAACAATCCACCAGTCATTCAAATTAATATTGCCTGCCATGCAACAAATACCGGAGTAGCGCCTTGCCCGATACCGCCATGCCCCTGGATGAAATGCTGGTCTTCGCCCGCGTGGTGGAGCACCAGAGCTTTGCGGGCGCGGCCCGGCAATTGGGGCTGACGACCTCGGCCGTGAGCCGCAGCGTGGGGCGGCTGGAGGCGCACTTCGGGCTGCGGCTGCTGCAGCGCACCACGCGCTCGCTGTCGCTGACCGAGGCGGGGGCAGAGATCCATCAGGCCTGCCTGCGGCTGGTGGAGGATGCCCAGGCCGTGCAGGCGCTGGCCGGCCAGCTGCGCCAGCAGCCGCGCGGACTGCTGAAGATCAGCGCGCCGGCCGTGCTGGGCGATCTCTGGCTGTCACCACTGCTGCCGGGCTTTTGCGCGCGCTGGCCCGAGGTACAGGTGCAGGTGGACATGACGGACCGCATGGTGGACCTGGTGGCCGAGGGGCTGGACCTGGGCCTGCGCATCAGCATGCCGGGCCAGATCGCGCCGGGGCTGGTGGCGCGGCCGCTCAAGACCATCCGCTATGTGCTGGTCTCCACGCCCGGCTACCTGGCGCGGCATGAGGCCATCGGTGCGCCCGAGCAGTTGCTGGCGCATCCCTTCATCAGCCTGGGCTACGGCCAGTTCCAGAACGAGGTCGAATTGCGTCCGCAGCGCGCTGGGCACCAGCCGGCTGCGCCCGCTACGCGTCTGCTGGTGAATACGCCCATCACCATTGCCAGCAGCCTGGGCATCATCCAGGCGCTGCAGCAGGGGCAGGGCATCGGCGTGGTAGCGGACTTTGCGGCGCAGGCGGCGCTGCAGGCCGGGCAGCTGGCGCCCGTGCTGCCGGGCTGGGCGCTGTGCGGCAAGTACGCGCCGCGCGTGGTGCATGCGGTCTATGCGCCCACGCGCCATGTGCCGCTGAAGCTGCGGGCGCTGATCGACTACCTGGTCGAGGTGGAGGGTGACGGCGCCGCGGCCCCCGCCACCTAACCCATGCGCCTTCGCAGCGCCGCGCTGGCCCAGTCCACGGCCACGGACAGCGCCAGCATGGCGATGATGACGGTGCTGGCCTGGGCATAGTGGAACAGCGACAGCTCGAAGTACAGCAGCTGCCCCAGCCCGCCCGCGCCCACGAAGCCCAGGATGGCGGCCATGCGGATGTTCATCTCCCAGCGGTACAGCGTATAGGCCAGCAACTGCGGCGCGGCACCGGGCAGCGTCGCGTAGAGGAAGGCCATGGCACGGCCGCTGCCGGACAGGCGCAGCGCTTGGGTGGGGGCGGCGGGCTGGTTCTGCAGGGCCTCGGCATACAGGCGCCCCAGCACGCCGGCCGTGTGCAGCGCCAGCGCCAGCGCGCCTGCGAACGGGCCCAGGCCCACGGCCAGGGCGGTGATGGTGGCCCAGACCAGCTCGGGCACGGAGCGCAGCACGTTGAGCACCAGGCTCCAGGGGGCGCGCCAGCGCGGCAGCGCCAGCAGCAGGCCCAGCACGGCCGCCAGCAGGGTGCCGACCACGGAAATGGCCAGCGTCTCCCACACGCCCACGGCCACCTTGCGCAGCCATTCGGCGCTGGTGTCGGGCGGGAAGAAGCTGATGACGAATTCCAGCATGGACCGGCCCGCCGCGCCGGTGAACAGCGAGGGCAGGTCCATCTCCAGCATGGCAAAGCTGGCGGCCACGCCCAGCGCCAGGGCGGCGCAGGTGAGGGCGCTGCGCCAGCCCCAGGCGCTGGCGCGTGCGGCGGGTGGCGTGTCCAGCGCGCGGCGCAGGCCGCGCGAGAGCAGGTCGGCACCCCAGACCAGCAGCATGAAGGTCAGCAAGATGGTGGAGGCCTCGCCGCCGTTGAGCATCTTCATGGCCTGGTCCATGAGCTGGCCCAGGCCGCCCGCGCCCACAAAGCCCATGACCACCGAGGCGCGTATGGCGCACTCCCAGCGGTAGACGGTGTACGAGGTCAGCTCGCGCGCGGCCTGGGGCAGCAGGCCGTACAGCATGGCCAGCGGCCGGCGCGCGCCGGCCTGCGCCAGGGCACGCGCGGGTGCGGGGTCGGCCGATTCCAGGATTTCCGCATAGACCTTGGCCAGCATGCCGCCATAGGTCAGGCCCAGGGCCAGCACGCCAGCGGCCGGCCCCAGGCCGAAGACGCGCACGAAGACCAGGGCCCAGACCAGTTCGGGCACGCCGCGCAGGATGGTGAGCAGGCCGCGCGTGACGGGGTTGAGCGCCCGCCGCTCGCGCGCGGCGCCCGTGACCAGGTAGGCCAGCGGCACGGCCAGCACAAAGGCCAGGGCCATGCCGGCCGTGGCAATGGCCAGGGTCTCCAGCGTGGCGCGGCCCAGGTAGCCGAGGAAGTCGCGCCCGGTCTCGGGCGGAAGAAACGTGGCCAGAAAGCGGCCTATGACCTGCAGGTTGCCGGGATCGAACAGCGCGCCCAGGCTGAAGCCCGCGCCCTGGAACAGCGGCCACAGCACGACGGCGGCCAGCACCAGGGCGCCGAGGCGGCGGGGCGCGGCGGGGTCACGCAGCGCGTGCAGATCGGAACTCAACGGCATGCGGATGCGGACAGCGGTGCGGCAAAGGCGGCGGGCGCGGGTGTCCACGCAGGGCCGGAGGGATCATCGCCAGGATGCTCGGACCCATACAGCGCACGCAGGTGTTCCTGCGTGACTTCAGCCGCCGGCAGGTCGAAGGCGATGGCGCCATCGCGGATGCCCACGATGCGCGCAAAGCAGGCCAGCGCCAGGTCCACGGCATGCAGGCTGGCCACCAGGGTGGCGCCGCGCGCTGCGGCTTCGTGCACCAGCAGTTGCACGGTGGATAGGGCCAGGGCCGGGTCCAGCGCGGCCACGGGCTCGTCGGCCAGGATGAGCTCGGCCTGCTGGTAGAGCACGCGGGCAATGCCCACGCGCTGCAACTGCCCGCCAGAGAGCTGGTCGCAGCGCGCGAACAGCTTGTCTGCCAGCTGCACGCGGGCCAGGGCCTCGCGCGCGCCAGCGGTGTCCTGTGGGTACAGCAGCGAGGCCAGCGCCTTCCACGCCGGCCACCGGCCCAGGCGCCCGGCCAGCACCGCCGTGACCACGCGCTGGCGCGGCGGTATGGGTGGCGCCTGGTGCACCGTGCCGATGCGCGCGCGCAGCAGCCGCGGGGCGCCCGCGCTGGACGCAGGCACCTCGTTGCCCAGCACGCTGCGCCGGCCCTCGCTGGGCGCCAGCGCCGTACCGATGACGGACAGCAGCGTGGTCTTGCCCGCGCCCGAGGGGCCGATCAGCGCAATGGCCTCGCCCTGGCGTGCGGCCAGCGTCACGCCGCGCAGCGCAATGCCGCCGCCGGCGTGGGTCAGGCCCACGCCTTGCAGTTCAAAGCTCATGGATTGCGCCTGCCGCGGCTTACTTGAGCAGGCCGGCCGACTTGGCGGCGGCCTCGATGCCTTCGTAGTTCGAGGCCTGGGTGGGAATGAAGCGCGCGGCACGCTGCAGCTCCAGGATGGCCTTGTGCTCTGGCTTGGCCGGGTCCAGCGCCAGGAAGGCGTCGGTCAGCTTCTTGACCAGGGCCGGGTCCAGGTCGCCGCGCACGGTCCAGTTGTAGTCGAAGTAGGGCGGCGTGGTGGCGAACACGCGCACCTTGCTGGTATCGACCTTCTTGGTCTCCACCAGCTTGTCCCAGACCGATGCGTTGAGCACGCCGGCCTCGGCCTTGCCTGCGGCCACGAAGGCCACGGTGGCGTCATGCGCGCCGGAGAAGGCCACGGTCTTGAAGTCCTTCTCGGGGTTGATGCCGTCCTGCTGCAGGAAAAAGCGCGGCATCAGGCTGCCCGAGGTGGACGAGGGCGCGCCAAAGGCAAAGCTCTTGCCCTTGAGGTCGGCCAGGGTCTTGATGGCGGGGTTGGCCGTGATGAACTTGGAGATGAACCTGGCGTCTTCCTCGCGCTGCACGATGGGGATGGCCGTGCCGTTGGTGCGGATCTTGGCCTGCACGAAGGTGAAGCCGCCCAGCCAGGCCAGGTCCAGCTTGCGCGTGGCCAGCGACTCGACCACGGCGGCGTAGTCGGTCACGGGCGTGAACACCACCTTCATGCCGGTCTGTGCCGAGAGGTACTTGCCCAGCGGCTCGAACTTGCGCTGCAGCTCGGTGGGAGCTTCATCCGGGATGGCCGAGACGCGCAGCACGGAGGGTTCGGCGGCCAGCGCAGGCAGGCTGGACAGGGTGGAGGCGGCCAGCACGCAGGCAGCCGCCTGGCGCAGCGCCGAGCGGCGCGCAGGAATGTGGTTCATGGATGGGCTCCGTTCAATCAGCCACCGCCGTCCGGATACACGGCGGTTTAATAAGGCGCCCGGGGTTGACACGGGCGCCGAAGGTACAAGGGCGGTACACCGACCGCTGAGGCTGCATTGTAGGGAGCGGGCTTTTCCGTTGGGGAGCGTCAGGCTTGAGCGCCGGACCTGCCGGCACAGCGCGGCCGCCGATCTTTTTCCCGCGTGCGCTGCGTTTGTGCACCGCCTGGGACCTTGCTTGGTCGGGGACTTGAACATGCGTTGCACCAAAATATCCATTATTGGTATGACCAATAAATATCCTGGTGCATTATCTGCACTCTTTTAGGTGTTTACCCTGTTCATCTGTCCACTTGAAAGCTCTGAGAATCGCACCACTTCGCGCAATGGTCTGAATTTTGGTTTAATTGGTTGGACCAATTTGCCAATGGCCCACAAGGCGCCAGCGCGGGGAACACTCCCGGTCACCGTTGCAGCCATCCAGCAGACATCCAGTGCGGATCGCACCGCGTGCCAACGCTGCAACGAGAGGGAGTGGCCGACAAGGGGCGCTTACCGCGCCCTCCCCATCATCTAGAGACACGGTCATGCAAACCATCTGGCAGCAGAACTACGATCCCGCCGGGAACATCTGGATCTCGGCGCTGATCGCGCTGATTCCCATCATCTTTTTCTTCCTGGCGCTGACCAGGTTCCGTCTCAAGGGCTACCAGGCTGGCACCGTCACCGTGGCGCTGGCGCTGGGCGTGGCGCTGCTGTTCTACAAGATGCCCGTGAGCGCGGCACTGGCCTCGGCCGTGTACGGCTTCTTCTACGGCCTGTGGCCCATCGCCTGGATCATCGTGGCGGCCGTGTTCCTCTACAAGATCTCGGTCAAGACGGGGCAGTTCGACGTGATCCGCTCGTCCATCCTGTCGGTCACTCCCGACCAGCGGCTGCAGCTCATCCTGGTGGGCTTTTGCTTCGGCGCCTTCCTGGAGGGCGCGGCCGGCTTCGGCGCGCCCGTGGCCATCACTGCCGCGCTGCTGGTGGGCCTGGGCTTCAAGCCGCTGTACGCGGCCGGGCTGTGCCTGATCGCCAACACGGCGCCCGTGGCCTTCGGCGCCATGGGCATTCCCATCATCGTGGCAGGGCAGGTCTCGGGCGTGGATGCATTCGCCATCGGCCAGATGGCCGGCCGCCAGTTGCCCTTCATGACCGTGCTCGTGCTGTTCTGGCTGATGGCCATCATGGACGGCTGGCGCGGCGTCAAGGAAACCTGGCCTGCGGTGCTGGTGGGCGGCGGCTCCTTCGCCGTGGTGCAGTTCCTCACCGCCAACTACATCGGCCCCGAGCTGCCGGACATCACCTCGGCCATCGTCTCGCTGGTGGCGCTGACGCTGTTCCTCAAGGTCTGGCAACCCAAGCGCATCTTCCGTTTCGACACGGAAGGCGAGGGCGGCAAGGCTGCGGCAGTTGCAGCACCGGCCATCACCTCCGGTGCGCCGCTGACAGCAGGCGCCGTCATCAAGGCCTGGTCGCCCTTCATCATCCTCACGGCCATGGTGACGATCTGGAGCATCAAGCCCTTCAAGGCGCTGTTCGCCGCAGGCGGCCCGCTGGCCTCCACCGTCATCAACATCCCCGTGCCCTTCCTGCACAACCTGGTGGAGAAGACGCCGCCCGTCGTGGCCGCAGCTGCGCCCTACGGCGCGGTCTACACCTTCAACTGGCTGCTGGCCACCGGCACGGCCATCCTGATCGCGGCGCTGATCACCATCACCTTCACGCGGCTGTCGCCCGCCAAGGCCGTGGCCACGCTGGGTGAGACCTTCAGGGAACTGGCCGTGCCGATCTACTCCATCGGCATGGTGCTGGCCTTCGCCTTCGTGGCCAACTACTCGGGCCTGTCGGCCACGCTGGCCCTGGCGCTGGCGCACACGGGCCAGGCGTTCACGTTCTTCTCGCCCTTCCTGGGCTGGATCGGCGTGTTCCTCACGGGCTCGGACACTTCGGCCAACGCGCTGTTCGCCGCGCTGCAGGCCACGACGGCGCAGCAGCTGGGCCTGCCCCAGGTGCTCACGGTGGCGGCCAACACCACGGGCGGCGTGACGGGCAAGATGATCTCGCCCCAGTCCATCGCCATTGCCTGCGCGGCCGTGGGCCTGGCAGGCCGCGAGTCGGACCTGTTCCGCTTCACGGTCAAGCACAGCCTGATGTTTGCCGTGATCATCGGGGTGATCACCACGCTGCAAGCCTATGTGTTTACGTGGATGATTCCGGGGTATTGACATGAAACACCCCCTGAGTCGCTGCGCGCCTTCCCCCTCTCTACCCGCTTCGCGGGGGAGGGGGACGACACCCTCGCGGCGGGGCGGCCCTTGCTCGGTGTCCCTGGCTTGGGCAGTGCGGGTTTCATGCGATGAGGCTGGCGCATAGCGCCGTGAATCACTGAAAACCAATTCTGAGAATCCCCATGCGCGTTGCCGATCAAGTTGTCGAGAAATTGCTTGCCCTGGTGCAGGCCAGCGGAGTGCAGCCCGGACAGCGGCTGCCCGCGGAGCGGCAACTGGCGGCCGAGCTGGGCGTCTCGCGCACCTCGGTGCGCGAGGCGATACAGAAACTCACCAGCCAGGGCGTGCTGGTGGCGCGGCGCGGCGATGGCACCTACCTGCAGGAGCCGGCGCCGGCTGCCGAGCCTGCGGACTGGCTCAAGGACGCCATGCGGCCGCTGGCCGGCCTGATGGAGTCCGACTCCCACTACCGCTACGACGTGCTGGAAACCCGCCACGCGCTGGAGACCAGCACGGCCTGGCTGGCCGCCCAGCGCGCCACGCCGCAGGACAAGGACCATATCCAGCGCTGCTTCGAGGTGATGATCCAGCACCAGCAAAGCGGCCACGCCGAGCTGGCGGCGCGCGCCGACGCGCAGTTCCACCTGGCCATTGCGGAGGCTTCGCACAACCTGGTGCTGGTGCAGGTCATGCACAGCCTGTTCACCGTGGTGCTGTCCACGGTGGAACGCAACCGCCACGACATGTTCCGCCTGAGCGCGCCCCAGACCCTGCAGGAGCTGACCGTGCAGCACCAGAGCCTCATGCAGGCCATCCTGGACGGCGACCCGCAGCGCGCCCGCGAATGCATCGGCGAGCACCTGGAGCATGTGCGCACCACCATCCAGCGCCTGGACGAGGACCGCGCGCGGCGCGAGCGCTCCATGCGGCTGCCTCTGGACGCCGCGCCCGCGCTGCTGCCCACTTCAGACCTGATACGAAAGACATGAGACACCCATCATGATCATCTCCTCCACCTCCGACTACCGTGCGGCGGCGCAAAAGCGCCTGCCGCCTTTCCTGTTCCACTACATCGACGGCGGCGCCTATGCCGAGCAGACGCTGCGCCGCAATGTCGAGGACATGGCCGCCGTGGCGCTGCGTCAGCGCGTGCTCAAGGACATGAGCCGGCTGGACACCAGCATCGAGCTGTTCGGCGAGAAGCTGTCCATCCCCGTGGCGCTGTCGCCCGTGGGCCTGACGGGCATGTACCGCCGCCGCGGCGAAGTGCAGGCCGCGCGCGCAGCCGACGCCCATGGCATTCCGTTCACCATGTCCACGGTCTCGGTCTGCCCCATCGAAGAGGTGGCGCCCAAGATCAAGCGCCCCATGTGGTTCCAGCTCTATGTGCTCAAGGACCGGGGCTTCATGCAGAACGCGCTGGAGCGTGCCCAGGCGGCCGGCTGCTCCACCCTGGTCTTCACCGTGGACATGCCCGTGCCCGGCGCGCGCTACCGCGATGCGCATTCGGGCATGAGCGGCCCGAATGCCGCCATGCGCCGCTACTGGCAGTCGGTCACGCATCCGGCCTGGTCCATGGACGTGGGCCTGCTGGGCCGCCCGCATGACCTGGGCAACATCTCGGCCTACCGGGGCAGCCCCACGGGCCTGGCCGACTACATCGGCTGGCTGGGCGCCAACTTCGATCCCTCCATTTCCTGGAAGGACCTCGAATGGATACGCGCCTTCTGGAAGGGGCCCATGGTCATCAAGGGCATCCTGGACCCCGAGGACGCCAAGGACGCCGTGCGCTTTGGCGCCGACGGCATCATCGTCTCCAACCATGGCGGCCGCCAGCTCGACGGCGTGCTGTCCTCGGCCCGCGCGCTGCCGGCCATTGCCGATGCGGTCAAGGGCCAGATCAAGATCCTGGCCGACTCCGGCATCCGCAACGGCCTGGACGTGGTGCGCGCCATCGCCCTGGGCGCCGACTGCGCCATGATCGGCCGCGCTTTCATCTACGCGCTGGCCGCTGCCGGCGAGGCCGGCGTCAAGCACCTGCTGGAGCTGCTGGAAAAGGAGATGCGCGTGGCCATGACGCTGACCAGCGTCAGCAAGGTGGCAGACATCACCGGTGACCTGCTGGTGCGCGAAGCATGAGCGCGCCGTCCATCTCCGCCATGCCCCAGGTGTCCCGCGAAACCCTGCTGCAGCAGCTGCGCCAGGCCGTGGGCGCGGCCCATGTGCTCACCGACGACCAGGCCACGCGCCGCTTCCGCAAGGGCCACCGCACGGGCGAGGGCCCGGTGCTGGCCGTGGTGCGGCCCGCGACGCTGCTGGAGCAGTGGAAGGTGGTGCAGGCCGCCGTGGCGGCCGGGCGCATCGTCATCATGCAGGCCGCCAACACGGGCCTGACGGGCGGCTCCACGCCCGACGGCGCGGACTACGACCGCGAGATCGTGCTCATCAACACCTTGCGCATCACCGGCGTGCAGGTCATTGGCGGCGGCGCCCAGGTGGTCTGCCTGCCCGGCGCCACGCTGGACCGGCTGGAGCAGGCGCTGGCGCCGCTGGGGCGCGAGCCGCATTCGGTGATCGGCTCGTCGTGCATCGGCGCCTCGGTGCTGGGCGGCATCTGCAACAACTCGGGCGGCGCCCTGGTGCGGCGCGGCCCGGCCTATACCGAACTGGCGCTGTACGCGCGCGTGTGCGGCGACGGCTCGCTGGAACTCGTCAACCACCTGGGCATCGCCCTGGGCCGCACGCCCGAGGAAATCCTCACGCGGCTGCAAAACGGCGACTACACCGAGTCCGACATCGCCCACGATGCGCAGCGCGCCGCCTCCGACCCGCGCTATGCCGATGCCGTGCGCGCCGTGGACGAGGACACGCCCGCGCGCTTCAATGCCGACCCCTCGCGCCTGTTCGAGGCCTCGGGCTCGGCCGGCAAGCTGTGCCTGTTCGCCGTGCGGCTGGACACCTTCCCCAAGGAGCCCAGCACCGTCTTCTATATAGGCAGCAATGCGCCCGACGACCTCACGGCCGTGCGCCGCGAGCTGCTGACCGCGCTGCCGCGCCTGCCGATCGCCGGCGAGTACATCCACCGCACGGCCTACGACATCGGCGAGAAATACGGCAAGGACACCTTCCTGCTGATCGACCGCTTCGGCACGGCCAGGGTGCCGGCCGCCTTCGCCCTCAAGAGCCGCATGGACGGCTTCTTCGAACGCTTCGGCCTGCGCGGCGTCACCGACCGCGTGATCCAGGCGCTGACCAACCTGCTGCCCAGCCACCTGCCCGCGCGCATGCGCCAGTGGCGCGACCGCTATGAGCACCACCTGCTGGTGCGCGTGTCCAACGACACGGCCGAGGCCACGCGTGAATTCCTCACGCGGCACTTCAGCGGCAGCACCACGGGCGGCTGGTTCGAGTGCGATGCCGACGAGGGGCGCAAGGCCTTCCTGCACCGCTTCGCCATCGCGGGCGCGGCCATCCGCTACCGCGAGGTGCACCGCGCCCAGGTGGAGGACATCGTGGCGCTGGACGTCGCCCTGCGCCGCAACGACCGTGAATGGGTGGAGCAACTGCCCGCCGAGGTCGAGCGCGACATGGTCCACAAGCTCTACTACGGCCACTTCTTCTGCCATGTCTTCCACCAGGACTACATCGTCAAGAAGGGCGTGGACCCGCTGGCCATGGAGCACCGCATGTGGGAACTGCTGGACGCGCGCCGCGCCGAGTACCCGGCCGAACACAACGTGGGCCACTTGTACGTGGCCAAGCCCGCGCTGGCAGGCTTCTACCGTGAGCTGGACCCCACCAACACCTTCAACCCCGGAATAGGCCACACCTCGCGCAAGCTGGGCTGGGAGGAGTGTTGCGACCGGCCGGGGGGATGGCCCAAGGGGTATTCGGAAACGCCGTAGAGCAGGAGCAGGCGGGCCCGGGGGCAGCCCGCCGCACCCCCTCACAGATTGATGAACACCGACTTGGTCTCCAGGTAGGCATCCAGCGCGGTGCGGCCCATGTCGCGGCCCATGCCGGACTGCTTGTAGCCGCCGAAGGGCATGCCCGGGTCCAGGGTGCTGTGGCAGTTGACCCAGACCGTGCCGGACTGGATCTTGGGGATCAGCCGGTGGACCTTGGACAGGTTGTTGGACCAGATGCTGGCGCCCAGGCCATAGGGCGTGTCGTTGGCCCAGGCGGCGACTTCGTCGAGGTCGTCATAGGGCATGGCCACGAGCACGGGGCCGAAGATTTCCTCGCGTGCCACGCGGTGGTCGTGCTGCACGCCGGTCATCACCGTGGGCTGCACGAAGTAGCCGCGCTGGCCTGCGCGGGCGCCGCCCGTCACCACCTCGGCGCCCTGGCTGCGGCCTATGTCGATGTAGCTGCAGACGCGCTCCATCTGCTCCTGCGAGACCAGCGGGCCCATCTGCGCGCTGGGGTCCAGGCCATGGCCCAGGGTGAGTTGGGCGGCCTGGTCGGCCACGTCGGCCACCACGCGGTCGAACATGCTTTTGTGCACGTATAGGCGCGAGCCCGCGCAGCAGACCTGGCCGTGGTTGAAGAAGATGGCATTGGCCGCGCCCGCCGCCGCCGTGGCGGGGTCGCAGTCATCCAGCACGATGACGGGGGACTTGCCGCCCAGCTCCAGCGTGATGCGCGTCATGTTGTCCATGCAGGCATGGCCGATGAGCTTGCCCACCTCGGTCGAGCCCGTGAAGCTGACCTTGTTGACCAGCGGGTGCGAGACCAGGGGCGCGCCGGTACCGGGGCCGTCGCCCGTGACCACGTTGAACACGCCGGGCGGAAAGCCCGCTTCCTGGATCAGCTCGGCCAGCATCAGCGCGGTCAGCGGCGTCTGTTCGGCGGGCTTGAGCACCAGGGTGCAGCCTGCGGCCAGCGCGGGCGCCAGCTTCCAGCTGGCCATGAGCAGGGGGAAGTTCCAGGGCACGACGGCGGCGACCACGCCCACGGGCTCGCGCCGGGTGTAGGTGAACATCTGCGCCTCGGGCGCGAAGGGCACGGAGTGCTCGTGCGTCATGCCCTCGATCTTGGTGGCCCAGCCGGCCATGTAGCGGATGGAGTCTATGGCCATGGCGATGTCCACGGCGCGCGCAATGGCGGCGGACTTGCCGTTGTCCAGCGATTCGACCTCGGCCAGGGCCTGGGCATGGGTCTCCATGAGGTCGGCCAGGCGCAGCATCAGGCGCTCGCGCTCCACGGGGCGCATGCGGCCCCAGGGGCCCAGGTGCAGCGCGCGGTGGGCGGCGCGCACGGCCAGGTCCACATCGGCCGGGCCGGCGCTGGCGACTTCGGCGAGCACGGCCTCGGTGGCCGGGTTGACGGTGGACAGGCGCTGGCCGGTCCGGGCCGCCACCCATTGGCCGTCGATGAAGAGGTCATGCGTGCCCCGGTTGAGGAAGGCGCTGGCGCGCTCGGTGATCTGGTGCTGGATGTCGCTGAGGTTCATGGTGTGCTCCTTGGGGGTGAACGGGAGAAAGGGGGGTGTGGGATCAGAAAACCTGCAGCAGGCGCAGGTTGATGCGGGCGTTCTCCTTGAAGCCCTGGCGCACATGCAGGTCGCGGCCCACGGTGGCCAGCAACTGCGTCTTGGGCGCGACAAAGACCGCGCCGCCGAAAGAGACCTTGGTGGTGGACTGGCGGTCGCCTTGCGACACGCCGTTGACCTGGGTCTCGCCGCCCGTCAGGTGCGACAGGCCCAGGCGCAGGTCCGAGGTCTCCGACAGGTGGTAGCGCAGCAGGCCCTGGAACTGGAACTGCGCCTTTTGCTTGAGCGTGGCGCTTTGGGCGCCGAAGTCGTCGTTCTTGCCGAAGACGGTGACATCGGCCGCCAGGTCCATGGTCACGCGCTTGCCCAGCGGCTTGATCCAGCCGGCCTGCAGGGCGGCCTTCCAGCGGTTCTCGCCCAGGCTCAGCGGGTCGTTGCGGCTGTACTGGCCCGTGGGCAGCCAGACAAAGGGGGTGATGCCGAAGTGCTCCTTGTCGCCGGGCTTGGTCAGCCACAGGGTGGCGGCCAGCATCAGGTCGCCCACGCCGGTATTGCTGCCCATGGCCGCGATATCGCGCGAGGCCGACAGGCGCCCGAAGGGCAGCAGGAACTGCGGGTCGATCACGTAGTCGCCCAGCTTCATGAAGTGCACGCCGCGCGCTATGCCGATGTCCGAGGTCAGCCTCGGCCGTATGGGCGCCTGGTCGCCATTGGCATAGAGGCTGTCCCGCGTGGCGTGCTGGTAATAGACCATGCCCAGCGTGGTGCCGGGCGGCAGGGCGGTGTAGTCGCCCGCGTCGATATCGACGGCGTGGGCATTGAAGGTGGCGCATGCGGCCATGGCTGCCAGGGCCAGGGATGCGCGGGTGAAGGGCTTGGATGGCATGGCGAAGAGTCCGGTCCGGTGTTTTCAGGCAAAGCCCTGCCCAGGCCTGCTGCAGGACAGCAGGGCCGGGGAGGGGAATGGGAGGTTGGGGGAGGGGGAGGGCGGCTCGCGCTGGCTACTTGGGCCGCACCGCGTCAGCCGTGCCCTGGATGAAGGCCTTGATCTTTTCCACGTCGTCCATGCTCAGCTTGCCCGTGAAGTCGGGCATGCCGCGCGACATGGCCGGGCCCTTGAAGATGAACTTGTCCAGGTGCTCGATATAGGCCGGGTCCAGGTAGCCCAGGTTGGGCAGGTTGCCCCCCCGGTCCACGCCGGGCACGCCGTGGCAGAAGGCGCAGTTGCTGACATACAGGGCCGTGCCTTCGGCCACCAGGCTCTTGTCGTAGGGCACGCCCTGCAGCAGCTTGCCCTGCTGGTAGGCGACGAAGGCAGGCGCCTCGGCCTTGCCGTCCAGCGCGAAGGTGTAGACCGTGCCCGGGCCCTTGCGCTCGGTGTGGCGCGCGGCCAGGCCGTAGACGCCACCCCAGCCCACGGCGATGGAGACGTACTGGCGGCCATCGACCTCATAGGTGATGGGTGCGGCCACCACGCCCGTGCCCGTGGGCTTTTCCCAGAGCTTCTTGCCGTTGCGCGCGTCATAGGCCACGAAGCGGCCGTCGGCCGTGCCCTGGAACACCAGGTTGCCCGCCGTGGCCAGCGTGCCGCCGTTCCAGGGCGAGGCATGCTCCACGCGCCAGCGCTCCTTCTGTGCCACCGGGTCCCAGGCGATCAGGCGGCCGAAGGGCGTGCTCTTGGGCGGCTCCATGTTGACCAGCGTGGCCGTGTTCCAGCCGATATTGCTGTGCGGCTCGGGCAGGGAGCCGCCGTTGAACTTCCAGTTCTTGTTGTCCTGCAGGGTCAGCGGCACATGCTGGGCCGGCAGGTAGGCCAGGCCCGTGTCGGGGCTGTAGGACATGGAATGCCAGTTGTGGGCGCCGAAGGGGCTGGGAATCACGTCGCGCGCGCGGTCGCCGCTGCGCGCAATCGGTGTCTCGATGGGGCGGCCCTTGGCGTCGTAGCCGCTGGCCCAGTTCACGTCGACGAAGTTCTTGGCCGAGATGAACTGGCCGTTGGTGCGGTCGATGACGAAGAAGAAGCCGTTCTTGGGCGCATGCAGGATGACCTTGCGCGGCTTGCCGCCGATCTTGATGTCGGCCAGCACCATGGGCTGGGTGGAGGTGAAGTCCCAGCTGTCGCCCGGCGTCTCCTGGTAATGCCAGACGTACTCGCCCGTATCGGGGTTCAGCGCCACGATGCTGGCCAGGTACAGGTTGTCGCCACCGGCCGGGCTGCGCTTGGCTTGCGCCCAGGGCGAGCCGTTGCCCGTGCCGATGTACATGAGGTTGAGCTCGGGGTCATAGGCCATGGTGTCCCAGGCCGTGCCGCCGCCACCGGCCTCCCACCACTTGCCGGCCGGGTCCCAGGTCTTGGCGGCGCGGGCCATGGCCTCGTTCTCGAACGGCTTGGACGGATCGCCGGGCACGGTGAACCAGCGCCACTGCTGGGCACCGGTCTCGGCGTCATAGGCCGTGACATAGCCGCGCACGCCGTACTCGGCGCCGCCGTTGCCGATCAGCACCTTGCCCTTGATGACGCGCGGTGCGCCCGTGATGGTGTACGAGAAGGCGCGGTCGATGATGGTGTCCTGCTCCCAGACCTTCTGGCCCGTGGCCGCGTCCAGCGCCACCAGGCGGCCATCGAAGGCGCCCACATACACCTTGCCCTTGTAGACCGCCACGCCCCGGTTGACCACGTCGCAGCAGCCCTTGAAGCCGTTGGCTCGGTCCACGCCGGGGTCGTAGCTCCACAGGCGCTTGCCGGTGCGCACGTCCACCGCATGCACCACGCTCCAACTGGCCGTGACGTACATGATTCCATCGACCACCACGGGCGTGGACTCCACGCCGCGCGTGGATTCCAGGTCATACGACCAGACCAGGCCCAGCCGCTTCACGTTGGCCGTGTCCAGCTGCCTGAGTTTGGAAAAGCGCGTCTCGCTGTAGTCCATGCCGTAGCTGGGCCAGTCCTTGGAGCTGCGCGCGTTGTCGCGGATGCTCTGCGAGTCGATGCGCGAGGTGACGGCGCGTATGTGCTCGGGCGAGCCTTTGCTTGGCAGGCCTGCCTGCGCCAGCGCGGCGCCCGGCAGGGCCAGCACCAGGCCGGCGGCCAGCAGCGTGGAGGAAAGCACGTGGGTCTTCATGTTGTCTCGTCTCCTGTGTGGTTTGTTTTTGCGTGCATGGCGCTGGGGGCAAGGGCACCATGTGGGAGACGATAAAAAAAGCGACCTCGGGTCACAACATTCGGATTTACCCGGGGGCGGATCTGTACCGCCGTGGAACAGCTCAGAACGTCCGGCTGACCGTCACCCCGGCCGACAGCCCGCGTCCCGCACCCGGTTCGAAGAACCGCTGGTTGCCCTCGTTGACGATGACCGACCCTGCAAAGCGCCGGTCGAACAGGTTGTCCAGCCGCACAAAGGTCTGGGCGCTCCACTGCTGCCATTGCCGCGACCAGCGCAGGCTGGAGCCCCAGACGGTGTAGCCGGCCGCGCGGTCGGTGTTGCGGTCGTTCACGGCCACGGGGCCGCTGTGCAGCATGTCCACGGTCCAGGTCCATTGCGGCGACAGCTGCCAGGCCAGCTCGCTCCACAGGCGGCGCGGCGCGGTGCCGGCCAGGCGCGCGCCGGCATCCACCGGGGCGGTGGGCGTGGTGCAGGGCGTGGCCTCGCAGGTCAGGAAGCTGTCGCGGTAGCGGGCCTGCAGCAGGGTCAGGGCGGTGCTGGCCGTGAGCGATCCCCATTGGGCGTTGCCCGAGAATTCCAGCCCCCGGCGCAGCGTGCGGCCTGCGTTCTGGTAGGTGGCGCGCCCTCCCGTGTTGGACAGTACGGTGAGTTCGCGCTGGGTATGGGTCTCGAACAGCGTGAGGTTCCAGCCCGCGTTGCCGTGGCGCCCGCGCAGGCCGACCTCGACGGTGTTGTGGGCGCTGGCGGCCAGGCCGGTGTTCAGGCCGCTGTTCATGCCATTTTGGCCACCGGGCCGGTAGGCCACTTCGTTGAGCGTGGGCGTTTCCATGCCCCGGCCCACCGATGCGTGGGCCACCAGCTCCGGCAGCAGGTTCACGCGCAGGCCCAGCGAGGGCAGCCAGCCGCGCCAGGCCATGCTGCCGCTGTCGTCGCCATTGCCGGCTGCGATGTAGTGGTCCTCGGAGCGGTAGCGCACGCGCGCCTGGCGCAGGCCGGCGCTCAGGGCCACGCTCTGCGTGCTCCACTCGGCCTGCAGATAGGGGTCGGCGGAGCGCGCCTGGTTGCGTTCGTCGCGGCGCAGCCGGCCCTGCACGCCGAGCTGGCTGCCGATGAAGTTCTCGTAGCCGCGCCGGGTCTCGCCCTGCCAGTCGTAGGCCAGGCCTGCCGACCAGTCCAGCCGGCCGCCGGCCACGTCCTCATGGGTGCTGCGCCAGCGCAGGTTCATGCCCGCGTAGTCGCGGTCCAGGTCGATCACGCCGCCTGAATGCGAGGGCGGCGCCTGCGTGGCCACGGGAATGGACTGGGACTGCAGCACGGAGCGCGTGCCCGCATAGGCCATGAGTTCCAGGCGCTGGCCCGCGCCGAACTGGTGCTGCCAGGCGGCGCCCAGCTGGCGCTGGCGCACGCTTTTGCGCGTATTGAAGCGCAGCGCGCTGGCCGTGGTCTGGCCGGGGTCGGCCTCGAACTCGGCGCGTGTCAGGCCCAGCGGGTCCTGGGCGCTGGCGCGCTGCTCCTGGTACTGCAGCAGCCATTGGTCATCTCCTTGCTGGCGCGACAGTTTCATGTGGGCCGTACTGCGGTCTGCGGCCGATTGGGGGCGCATGCCGTCAGTGGCGAAGCGCTCGATGTGGATGGCATAGCGCCATGGGGCGGAGCCGCCATCCGCCTGGTCCGGCTTTCTGCCCCCGATCGTGCCGCGCAGCTGGGTGGACAGGCGCCACAGCCCGTCCGGCCCCATGGCCATGCCGCTGCGCCACAGGCCGGGCTCCTCGCCGTCTTCGGTGTACAGCAGCAGTGCACCGCCTGCGCTGTTGCCGTAGAGCACGGCGGCCGGGCCGCGCACCACGTCCAGGCGCGCGGCGTTGCCCAGCGTGAAGTTGGCGGCTTGGCCCTGGCCGTCGGGCGCGCCGGCCGGGATGCCGTCCACGTACAGGCGCAGCCCGCGCACGCCAAAGGTGGAGCGCGCACCGAAGCCGCGCACCGAGATCTGCAGGTCCTGGGCGAAGTTCTGGCGGTTCAGCACCACCAGGCCCGGCACGCGCGCCAGGCTTTCGGACAGGTTGACCTGCATCTGCCCCTCGCGCAGCACCGTGCCGTCCACGCTGTCGATGGCGGCGGTGGCGCGCCACAGGTCGGGGCCGGCGCCGGGCTGGCTGGCCGTGATGACCACGGGGGCGAGCAGGGCCTCGCTGGAGTCCTGCGCTGCGTTTGCCGCCTGGGCGGGCAGGGCGTGCAGCGTGCAGGCCAGTGCGGCGCCCAGGGTGGGCAGGGCGGGCCGGGGGTGTCTTGTGCTGTGGGGGGAGCGTGTCATTGCGGGCGGGCCTGTGGCGATGCCCGAGGTTACCGAGCCCGGCAAGCCGTTCCAACACGGGTGATTTCCCTAGTGCTGTCCTGTGCCGTGGCGGAACAACAATCGCGGCAGTTTTGATGTCCGTCATGCAACAGCCGCCTCCCGCCCCACTGCCCTCCAACCCCTTCTATGCCTCGCGCCAGGACCGGGTGGCGCTGGCGCGCGAGCGCTATTTCGAGCGCGGCGAGCGCCCATCGGGCCTGGTGTCCGAGCCCGTGCTGCAGTCCTGGACGCGCTGCCTGGGCGCCAGCCGCAGCCCCGACGAGAAGATCAGCTTCGACCCGGTCAGCAAGATCCGCACGGCCACCTTGCTGACCCACAACCGCGCGCTGATCGAGGCGGCGCGCGACCCCATCGCCGAACTCGAAACCGTGATCGCGGGCAGCCAGGCGCGCGCCATGCTCACCTGCAGCGAGGGCGTGGTGCTGATCGCCTCGCGCCCCACGCCGGGCGACGGCCCGCTGCTGCTGACGGCCGCGCGCGTGGGCGTGAACATTGCCGAGGATGCCGTGGGCACGGGCGCACCCGGCGTGGCCGTGCGCACGGGCGAGGTCTGCCATGTGCGTGGCGGCGAGCATTTCTTTCGCTGCCTGGCCTCGCTGCACTGCGCGGCCGCGCCCGTGCGCGATGCCAGCGGGCGCACCGTGGCCATGCTGGACCTGAGCAGCGAGGCGGGCCCCTTTCGCTTCGACGCAGGCGCCATGGCCCACATGTACGCCACCTGCATCGAGAACCGGCTGCTGGTGGGCGCCGCCCGCATGCACCTGTTGCTGCGCTTCCAGTCCAGCCGCAGCATGTTCGGCACGCCGCTGGAAGGGCTGGCCGCCGTGGATGGCGAAGGCATGGTGCGGTGGTTCAACGGCGTGGGCGCCCAGTTGTTCGACTGCCCGCGCCGGCCCGCCGAGGGGCTGGCGGCAGAGGAAGTCTTCGGCCTGGGCCTGAACCAGTTGCTGGAGCTGGCCCACCACGGCCAGGCGCGCCCGCAGATGCTGCCCACGGGGCTGACGCTGTGGATGGAGGCGAGGCTGGATGAGGCATCTTCCCAGGTCGAAGAGGGGCTGCCGGCCATCGAGGCCCTGCCGCCGCCCGCCGAGGCGCCGTCCGAGGCACCGTCCTCCCTGGGCGAGGCCAGCCGCGAGCTGATCGAGCAGGCCCTGGCCCGCTGCCAGGGCAATATCTCGCAGGCCGCCCGCATGCTGGGCGTCTCGCGCGGGCTGCTGTACCGGCGCCTGCGCGAATGGGGCAGGGCTTAGGCCGTCCGGCCTATGCCGGCACGGCGGCCAGCGCGCCGCGCATCCATTCGATGAAGACCCCCGCCTGGGCCGGCAGCGCACGCCCTGCAGCGGGCACGGCGCGCAGGCCACCCTCGAAGGGCACGAAGCCATGGGGCGCCACCAGCAGCCCCTCCTGGAGCTCGCGTGCGATCAGCCGCTGCTCCACGAGGGCAACGCCCAGGCCCGACAGTGCTGCCTCTATGCACAGGTGGGTGTGCGGGAACGCCAGCGTCTCGCCCAGGGCCACGGGCTGGCCCGTGAGGGCTTCCCATTGGTTCCAGGCACTGGCCGTGTACTCATGTGCAATGCGCGCGCGGTTGGCGGGCCGGCGCCGGGCATAGGCCGGCGTGCACACGGCGCCGAAGTGCACGGGCGCCAGTTCGATGGCGCGGTGGCGGTCGGCCTCGCCGTAGGTGGACAGGTCCCAGGCAATGATCAGGTCGGCGCCCTCGTGGCGCATCTCGCGCGCCGAGGTCATGGACAGGCGGATGCGGATATGCGGGTGGCTGCGGTAGAACACCGCCAGCTGCGGCACCAGCCAGCGCATGGCAAAGGTGGCGCTGCAGGCTACATGCAGCCCCGGTGCCTGGGCGTCGCGCGCCAGCTGGGCATAGGCGGCCTCCAGATGGTCGAAGGCCGTGCGCACCGAGGCATGGAAGGCGGCGCCGGCCTCGGTCAGGCGCAGGCCCGTGCCTTCTTTCTCGAACAGCGCCGCGCCCGCGTGCTCCTGCAGCAGGCGCAGGTGGCGGCTGATGGCGCCGTGGCTGCGGCACAGTTCCTCGGCCGCGCGGGTCACCGAGCCGGTGCGGGCAATGGCCTCGAAGGCGCGCAGGGCGGCCAGCGGTGGCAGTTGTCTCATGGCAATCAATTCGTCAGAAAAGCTGACGCATAGGCAGAAAAACTGCATTGTCCCGCATCGCCGTGATTTCTAGCATGGAAGCCTGTGCATTGGAGTTGTGCGGGCTTGCCAGCTCCTTTGCACAGTTCAATTTCTTGACGAAAAGGAGTTTCCATGCAGATCACCGATATCGCGGCCCATGAGGCGCTGGACAGCCGGGGCCACCCCACCGTGGAGGTCGAGGTCGAACTGGAGGACGGCGCGCGCGGCCTGGCCCTGGTGCCGTCGGGCGCCTCCACGGGGCGGCATGAGGCGCTGGAGCGGCGCGACGGCGATGCCTCGCGCCACCTGGGCAAGGGCGTGCTGGGGGCGGTGCAGGCCGTCAACACCGAGCTGCGCGATCTGCTGCGCGGCATGCGGGCCGACGCCCAGGGCCGCATCGACACGGCCATGATGGCGCTGGACGGCACGCCCGGCAAAAGCCGGCTGGGCGCCAACGCGCTGCTGGGCGTGTCGCTGGCCGTGGCGCGCGCGGCGGCGGCCAGCCAGCGCATGCCGCTGTGGCGGCACATGGGCGGCGCCCAGGCGCGCGTGCTGCCCGTGCCCATGATCAATGTCATCAACGGCGGCGCCCATGCCGACAATCCGCTGGACTTCCAGGAGTTCATGCTGCTGCCGGTGGGGGCGGACAGCTTCGGTGAGGCGCTGCGCATGGGCGCCGAGGTCTTTCACACGCTGCGCCATGCGCTCAAGGCCGCAGGCCACAGCGTCAACGTGGGCGACGAGGGCGGCTTTGCGCCCGCCCTGCGCAGCGCGCCCGAGGCGCTGGACCACCTGATGGCCGCCATCGAGCGCGCCGGCCTGCGCCCCGGCAGGGACATCGCTCTGGCCCTGGACCCTGCGGCCAGCGAGTTCCATGGCGAGGACGGCTACCGCTACGCGGGCGAGGGCCTGGTGCGCAGCCGCCAGCAGCAGGTGGACTACCTGGCGCAACTGGTGGAGCACTACCCCATCGTCTCCATCGAGGACGGCATGGCCGAGGACGATATCGAGGGCTGGCAGGCCCTGGGCCGGCGCCTGGGCGGACGCTGCCAGCTGGTGGGCGACGATGTGTTCTGCACGAACCCCGGCCTGTTCGAGAGCGGCATTGCCCGGGGCGTGGGCAACGCCATCCTGGTCAAGATCAACCAGATCGGCACGCTGACCGAAACCTGGGACGTGCTGCGCCTGGCGCATGGCGCGGGCTATGGCGTGGTGATGTCGCACCGCTCGGGCGAGACCGAGGACACCAGCATTGCCGACCTGGCCGTGGCGGCCCAGTGCGCCATGATCAAGACCGGCTCGCTGTCGCGCGCCGACCGCACGGCCAAGTACAACCGGCTGCTGCGCATCGAGCGCGAACTGGGCCCGGCCGCCGTCTATGCGGGGCGCCGTGCGCTCAAGGGCCGGGCGGGTCAGGAAGCCGTGTCGGCCGCTGCGGGTGTTGCGGGCGCCCTGTAGACCAGCACCTTGAGGCTGCGCTCGGCATCGATGTCGGCGAAGGTGGCCGGGTTGGCCAGGCGCTCGACGAACTCCAGCTCGGGCGCCACTTCCTGCATCTGCGATGTCAGGAACTGCGTACCCATCTCCGGCGCGTTCAGGCACAGCAGCACATGGCCGCCTGGGCGCAGCAGGTCGGGCAGGCGGCGCATCAGGCGGGCATAGTCCTTGGTGGCGACGAAGCTGCCCTTCTGGTAGCTGGGCGGGTCCACCACGATCAGGTGGTACGGCCCGCCGCGCGTGATCTTGCCCCAGCTGCTGAAGATGTCGTGGGCCAGGAAGCTGGCGCCCGACAGATCGTTGAGCCGGTGGTTCTGCTGGCCCGTGGCCAGCGCGCCCTGGGCCATGTCCATGTTCATCACATGGCGCGCGCCGGCCTGCAGGGCCACCACCGAAAAGGCGCAGGTGTAGGCGAACAGGTTGAGCACCTTGATGCCATGGCGGTGCTCGGGATGGTTGGCCACATGCGCGTGCACCCAGCGCCGGCCTTCGGCCATGTCCAGGAACAGGCCGTGGTTCTGGCCGCGCAGCACCTGCACGCGGTAGCGCGTGCCGGCCTCGGTGACGATGTGCGGGTCTGGCACTTCGCCGGCCATGAGCCGGGTTTCGGCGGGCGCGGCGGGCTGGCGCAGCTGGTAGACCCAGTTCAGGGGCTGGCCCGGTGCCAGTTCGCTCCAGCGCAGTGACAGCGCCGTGCCGATGGCGGCCAGGGCGTCTTCGTCCAGCGGCTGGAAGCTGGTGAGCACCAGCACGGGCGGAAAGGCATCGAGCACCAGATGCTCGCAGCCCGGGTACAGGCCGCCACGGCCGTGGAAGATGCGTTGGGCGTCGGAGGGCAGGGCCATCCGGGCGATGGCGTCGAGCAGGGCTTGCATGGGAAGGGCTGTGTCTGGCAGGGGTGCCGGGCATGCCCGGTGGAACCGCTTGGAACCAGGCAGGGGCCGACGAAAAGGTCTGCCAGTGTATGCAGTTTGGGGCCCAGCCCAGGCAAACCCGGGCAAACCTGGTTTCAGGCCCCATTCAGCCGTGCTGCGGGCAGGCTCAATGCCGCCAGCCGCGCCGCACCTCGAAGAAACTGCATTCGCCGTCGCCCAGGCCCTGCATGCCGGCCTCGGTGGCGGCGCGCGCAGCCTTCATCCAGCGGGCGAAGGCGAGCTTGGCGTCGTCGCTGATTTCTTCAGGGGGCGTGTCTTCCAGGCCCTCTACCAGGTACAGGGTTTCACTGACCTGCTCGGCGCTGCCGAGCTGGCGTTCGAGCACGCGGGCATAGCGTGCCTCGGCCTTGTTGCGTTCCTGCTCGGGCAGGTTGGGGTAGTCACACAAGGTGACGGTGAAGGCGGCTTCTTGCATGTCCATGGTTCATGAGATGAGGATGATGACTGGCGAAATATACAGTAATAACTGGCTGCACATCCAGTATTTATCCAGTGTTTTTTTACAGTGTCGTGCCGGTGGGGTCGCTGCGGGCAGCGGCGGCAGCCATGCGGCCACAATCGCCTGCAAGGAGAAAACCACCGCCATGACGAACGAATCGACCACGGGCAGCCCGGCCTGGGACCCCGAAGCCACGGGCCATGCGCTGTTTGCCACGCGCTTGGGGCCCTGCGGCGTGGCCTGGGGCGACTGCGGCCTTGCGGCCTTTCAGTTGCCCGAGGTGGACGGCCCGGCTGCCACGCGCACGCGCATGCTGCGCGGCGTGCAATTGCGCAGGCCCGGCAGCTATGCGGCAGCGGTGCGCGCCGAGGACCTGCCGGCCGCCGTGGCGCAGGCCATCGCCGGCGTGCAGGTGCTCATGGCGGGCCATGGCGAATGGACCGTGGAGCCTTCCGCGCCCAGCGCGCAGCAGTTGCGTGACGGCCCGGTGCTGCCCGACCTGCGGGCACGGCGCATGCTGCCCGCAGGCCAGGCATTGCCGGATCTGGCCGAGCTGGCGCTGGACTGGCACGGCGTGTCGGAATTTCACCGCCGCGTCTACGAGCTGACGCGTGCCATCGCTCCCGGCCATACGCGCACCTATGGCGAGATCGCGCGCGAGTTGGGCGAGGTGGGCCTGTCGCGCGCCGTGGGACAGGCGCTGGGCCTCAACCCCTTCGCGCCCGTGATTCCCTGCCACCGCGTGCTGGCCGCCGGCGCCCAGCCGGGCGGCTTTTCGGGCGGCGCAGGTGCGCTGACCAAGCTGCGCATGCTGGAGATCGAGGGTGCGGCCTGGGGCGGCACGCGCTCGCTGTTCGGGGATTGACGGGCCGGACACGCATGTGACATGCGGCACGGCGGGGCGGCTTGCACAATCGCCGCTGCAGGCCGTCCCGGCAAGGGAGGGCCGCCCTCCATTCCACCCATGACCGGCACACAAGACCCGGCGCAGGAGACAGACGAATGACTCGCAATGTGCAGCAACTTTTCGACCTCACCGGCAAGACGGCCCTGGTGACCGGCGGCTCGCGCGGCCTGGGCCTGCAGATGGCCCATGCGTTGGGCGAGGCGGGCGCCAGGATCATGCTGAGTTCGCGCAAGGCCGCCGACCTGGAGGAAGCCGCCGCCGAGCTGCAGGCCGCAGGCATCGACGCCCGCTGGATTGCCGCCGACTGCGCCAACGAGGCCGACATCGAGCGCCTGGCCGCCGAGACCCTGGAGCGCCTGGGCCAGGTGGACATCCTCATCAACAACGCAGGCGCCAGCTGGGGCGCGCCGGCCGAGGAGCACCCAGTGGCCGCCTGGGACAAGGTGATGAACCTCAACGTGCGCGGCTACTTCCTGCTGAGCCAGCAGATCGCGCGGCGCAGCATGATCCCGCGCAAGACCGGGCGCATCATCAACCTGGCCTCCATCGCAGGCCTGGGCGGCAACCCGTTGGGCATGAAGACCATTGCCTACAACACCTCCAAGGGAGCCGTCATCAACTTCACGCGCGCGCTGGCCGGCGAGTGGGGCGTGCATGGCATCACCGTCAACGCCATCTGCCCGGGCTTTTTCAAGACCAAGATGGCCAGCGTGCTGATCGAGACCCTGGGCGAGGATGAAATGAAATCCCACGCCCCGCTGCGCCGCCTGGGCGACGACGAGGACCTCAAGGGCCTGACCCTGCTGTACGCCAGCGACGCGGGCAAGCACATCACGGGCCAGTGGGTGGCCGTGGACGGCGGCGTCAGCGCCCTGGTGGGCGGTTGAGCCGCAGCGGCGCTGCTGCCGAGGTGACAGTTTTTCCCGCAGATCGGGCCGCCGCGCGCCATGGTGCCTTCGGGCGCCCTTATGCTCGCCTGCATTGCGATCTGAACTGGAGAATTTCGTGCTGGATTTTGGCCACCCCATCCCCTTCGTCGACCACCTGGGTTTCACCCTGCACCGCATGGAGGACGGGGAGTCCGAACTGCGCTTCGAGGCGCGTCCCGAGCACCTGAACACCTTTGACGTGACCCACGGCGGCGCCACCATGACCCTGCTGGACGTGACCATGGCCGTGGCCGCACGCAGCCTGCAGCGCGACATGGGCTGCGTGACCATAGAGATGAAGACCAGCTTCATGCAGCCGGCGCGCGGCCCCCTGGTGGCCAAGGGCGTGGTGCTGCACCGCACGCGTTCCATGGCCTATACCGAGGCGCGCGTGTTCGATGCCTCGGGCCGGCTGTGCAGCCATGCGACCGGAACGTTCAAGTACATGCCGCGCGTGGCCAAGCCGGCCGCCGCCGAGACAACCCTCGCCACGGACTGATCCGCACGGCGAATTTGCCAGATACCCAATGCCACACGCCAGCCCCGGCAGCACCGGGAACTGGTTTCATTGTTTGTGATGCCACCGGAGGTTTTCCCATGCCCGTGAACCAGCAGATCCTGCTCGACAACCGCCCCGAGGGCGAAGCCGTGGAAAGCAATTTCCGCCTTGTCAGTACCGAGACCCCGGCGCTGGCCGAAGGCCAGGTGCTGGTGCGCCACCATTACCTGAGCCTGGACCCCTACATGCGCGGCCGCATGAATGACAGCAAGAGCTATGCCCAGCCCCAGCCGCTGGGCGAGGTCATGATCGGCGGCACCGTGGGCGAGGTGGTGGAAAGCCGCCATCCCAAGTTTGCCGTTGGCGACAAGGTCGTGGGCATGGGCGGCTGGCAGGAATACAGCGTGGTCGATGGCGATGCGCCCGGCATGCTGCGCAAGGTGGACACCACCCATGTGCCGCTGTCGCACTACCTGGGCGCCGTGGGCATGCCCGGCGTGACGGCCTGGTACGGCCTGGTCAAGATCATCGCCCCCAAGGCCGGCGAGACCGTGGTGGTCAGCGCCGCCACGGGCGCCGTGGGCAGCGCGTTCGCGGCCCTGGCCAAGGCACGCGGCTGCCGCGTGGTGGGCATTGCGGGCGGCCCCGAGAAGTGCCGCTACGCCACCGAGGAGCTGGGCTTCGATGCCTGCATCGACTACCGCGAGCACCCCGACACCAAGACCATGGCCAAGGCGCTCAAGGACGCCTGCCCGCAGGGCATCGACGGCTACTTCGAGAACGTGGGCGGCTACATCCTCGACGCCGTGCTGCTGCGCACCAACGCCTTTGCGCGGATCGCGCTGTGCGGAATGATCGCGGGCTACGACGGCAAGCCGCTGCCCATGACCAATCCCGCGCTCATCCTCGTCAACCGCATCCGCATCGAAGGCTTCATCGTCAGCGAGCACATGGAAGTCTGGCCCGAGGCGCTGCAGGAACTGGGCCGCCTGGTGGGCACCGGCAAGCTGCGCCCGCGCGAGAGCATTGCCGAAGGCATTGCTTCCGCACCCTCGGCCTTCCTGGGCTTGCTCAAGGGCAAGAACTTCGGAAAGCAGCTTGTGAAGCTCACCCCCTGAGTCGCTTCGCGCCTTCCCCCCGTGGCACGTCGCCTCTCTACTCGCTTCGCGAGGGAGGGGGACGACACCCTCGGTGCGGGGCGGCCCTTCCTCGGTGTCCCTGAGGCGGGCTCCGCCAGTGCCAGGAGGGAGGGCTGTGTACGGGCCAGGGTTAATTGCCAAATCCTTCCACAAGAACATCAGGACAAGACAAGGAGACAAGGGAATGATCAAGAACTTCAAGGGCAAGACGGCCGTGCTGACGGGCGCGGGCTCGGGCTTCGGCCTGGAGTGCGCGCGCATTGGCGCGAAGCTGGGCATGAACCTGGTGCTGGTCGATGTGCAGCAGGAGGCGCTGGACAAGGCTGCCGCCGAGTTCGAAGGGCAGGGCGTGCGTGTGCTGGCACGCCGCGTGGATGTGTCCGACGCAGCCCAGATGCAGGCCCTGGCCGACGAGGTGCGCCAGCAGTTCGGCGCGCCGCACTTCGTGTTCAACAACGCAGGCGTGGGCGCGGGCGGGCTGGTCTGGGAGAACACGCTGGAAGATTGGCAGTGGGTGCTGGGCGTCAACCTCTGGGGCGTGATCCACGGCGTGCGGCTGTTCACGCCCATGATGCTGGAGGCGGCCAAGGCCGATCCGTCCTTCGAGGGCCACATCGTCAACACGGCCAGCATGGCCGGGCTGCTGGCGCCTCCCAACATGGGCATCTACAACGTCAGCAAGCATGCCGTGGTCAGCCTGACCGAGACGCTGTACCAGGACCTGGCCCTGGTCTCCGACCAGATCAGCGCCAGCGTGCTGTGCCCCTTCTTCGTGCCTACGGGCATCAGCCACAGCGAGCGCAACCGGCCCAGCCATCTGGCCGCCCAGCCGCTGACGGCCAGCCAGAAGATCGGCCAGGCCATGAGCGAGAAGGCCGTGGGCTCGGGCAAGGTCACGGCCCCCGATGTGGCGCAGAAGGTTTTCGATGCTATTGCGGCCAACCAGTTCTACATCTACAGCCATCCGCAGGCCCTGGGCTCGGTCCAGACCCGCATGGAGGATGTGGTGCAGGGCCGCAACCCCACCGACCCGTTCGCGCACAAGCCCGAACTGGGCGCCAGCTTGAAGGCCTCGCTGCGCGCGGCCTGAGCGTCAGTCCTCTTCGTCCGGGTCCGGCCTGTGGGGGGCTGGCCTGGCGGGAGCCTCGGCCTTTTCATCGGGCGGCGCGGAGGGCAGGGGCCGCACCAGCCGCACCATGAGCTGGTTGCCGCGCCCCATGTCGGGCCGCGTCTCCAGGCTGTCGAGGTCAATCGCCCAGGCCTGCTGGGCCGACAGCTGCGTACCGGCGCTGCCCGAGATGTTGCTGTAGTTGTAGGGATTGACGGGCCGTGCGTTCACCGCTGCCGTGCCCGTCCAGTGCCAGCCGCGCGGCGCGCCCGGGAACAGCTCGGGCGACAGGCCTTGCGGCCGTATATCGCGCGAGATCAGCCGGCGCATCTCGTTGACGCGCGGCAGGCGCCAGCGCACGCCGTCCTGCTTGGCCCGCTCGGCGGCCAGGGCCTGCGCCTGCTTGTGCGTGAACAGCTCCGGCAGGCCCGCGCAGGTCTTGCCATTCCAGTGCATGCCTTCCACGCAGCGCGGCCACAGCAGGCGGGCGCGGCGGTCGATCACGTCGCGGCCGTCTTCGGACACTTCCAGCATGGCAGTGGCGCCGGCCTTGGCGTCACCGCGGGCCTGCGGCGGCGCCGCATGGGCCGGGCCCTGCATGCACGCGCCCAGCAGCAGGGCGGCAAGCAGGGGCCTTGGCAATGCGTTGAGGGTCGGCAGGAAGAGGGGCGTGGATGAGTGCATGGGGTGTCTATGCTGCTGTGTTGGCAATCTCGTATCCGAGCGTAACAGGGTTGCGGCCCCGCAAACTTGTGCCACGGCAAGCCGGCAGCGCCGCACGCGCCGGCCTGCCTGCCCAGGAAATGTGAGCACCGCCCTGCAGCCCGCAGCGCTTGCCGCCACAATGGCGCGTCTATGTCTGCGTCTATGCCTTCTCCCTCTTCGTCTCCCGCTTCCCCTGATTCCCACACGCTGCGCCTGGTGCTGATCCTGGGCCTGCTCTCGGCCATCGGTCCGTTTGCCATCGACATGTACCTGCCCGCGCTGCCCCAGATCGGCAGCAGCCTGGGTGCCCAGGTGGGCGCGGTGCAGGCCAGCCTGACGGCCTTCTTTCTTTCGCTGGGCGTGGGCCAGCTGCTGTACGGGCCGGTCTCGGACATGGTGGGGCGCAAGCCGCCGCTGTACTTCGGCCTGACCGTGTTCGCGCTGGCCAGCGTGGGCTGCGCCATGGCCACCAGCATCGAGACGCTGGTGGTGCTGCGCTTCATCCAGGGCCTGGGCGCGGCCGCCGGCATGGCCGTGCCGCGCGCCGTGGTGCGCGACCTGCACACCGGCCATGCGGCGGCCCGCATGATGTCGCTGCTGATGCTGGTGTTCAGCGTCTCTCCCATCCTGGCGCCGCTGGCCGGCAGCGGCGTGATCGCCGTGAGCAGCTGGCGCGGCGTGTTCTGGGCCGTGGCCGTGGCGGCCGTGATCGGCCTGGCGGCCGTGTTCATGGGCCTGAAGGAAACGCGCGGGGCCGCCGCGCGGCTGGACAGCAGCGTGGCCGGCGCACTGCGCGCCTACGGCGTGCTGCTGCGCGACTGGCATTACCTGGGCCTGGTCTTCATCGGCGGCTGCGCCATGGCGGGCTTTTTCGTCTACCTGGCTGGCTCTCCCTTTGTGCTGATCAACTACTACGGGCTCAGCTCCACCCAGTACAGCCTGGCCTTCGGGCTCAACGCCATCGCCTTCATCGGCGCGGCGCAGTTCACGGGCTGGCTGGGCCAGCGTTTCGGCCTGGTGCGCGTGGTCAAGGTGGCGGCCACCGGCTCGGGCCTGGTGATGCTGTCGCTGCTGTCGTACTACCTGCTGGGCGGTGAGCGGCTGGCCGTGCTGATCGGCCTGTACTTCGTGGCCAGCGCGCTGATGGGGCTGGTGATTCCGACGACCTCGGTGCTGGCGCTGGAGGAGCACGGCGCCATCGCCGGCACGGCCTCGGCGCTGCTGGGCACGCTGCAGATGCTGTCGGGTGCGGCGGCCATGCAGATCGTGGGCCTGTTCTCCACGGGCAAGCCCCTGCCCATGGTGGTGGGCATGGCCACGGGCGCGCTGATCGGCGTGGCGCTGGCCTGGATCACGCTGGGCGGCGCACGTGCCCACCGCGTGGGTGCAAAGGGCCATTCATGAGCCTGGCACCCGCGGCAGAGGCTGCGCCTGTCCACGATGGACTTCCGTCAGGCCCTCGCGGCCAGGCGATGCTGGTCATCATCCTGGGGCTGACGCTGTCGGTGCTGGACAGCACCCTGGTCAATCTGGCACTGCCTGCCATGGCGCGCGAGCTGCAGGCCAGCTCGGCCCATACGCTGTGGGTGGTCAATTCCTACCAGCTTGCCAGCCTGGTGCTGCTGCTGCCGCTGGCGGCCCTGGGCGAACGCCTGGGCTACCGCCGCGTGTATCTGGTGGGCATGCTGGTGTTCTCCCTGGCCTCGCTGGCAGCCATGCTGGCCACATCGCTGCCCACGCTGGTGGCGGCGCGGGCGCTGCAGGGCCTGGGCGCTGCGGGCGTGATGAGCGTCAACGCCGCCCTGGTGCGGCTGATCTATCCGCGTGCCTTGCTGGGCCGGGGCATGGCCGTCAATTCGCTGGTGGTGGCCACGGCATCCATGGCCGGGCCTTCGGTGGCGGCGGCCATTTTGTCGGTGGCCAGCTGGCCCTGGCTGTTTGCGGCCAACCTGCCGCTGGGCCTGTTCACGCTGTGGCTGGGACGCCGGGCGCTGCCGGCCAATGCGGTGCCGGCACACGCGGGCGCGCGGCTGTCGCCGCTGGATGTGCTGCTCAACATCCTCATGTTCAGCCTGATCTTCCTGGGCGGCGAGCAGTTGGGCATGCGCGCCGGCGGTGCCCAGTCGTCCCTGCCTTCGGGCTGGTGGCTGCTGGGCGCGGGCCTGCTGGTGGGGCTGTGGTATGTGCGCCGCCAGTGGCGCCTGCCTGCGCCGCTGCTGCCGGTGGACCTGCTGCGCATTCCGGTGTTCGCGCTGTCCATGTGCGGATCGGTCAGCGCCTTCTGCGCGCAGATGCTGGCCTACCTGGCCCTGCCTTTCCTGCTGCTGGAGTCGCACGGCATGTCGCCCATCGAGGCCGGGCTGCTGATCACGGCCTGGCCGCTGGCCACGGTGATGACGGCTCCCATTGCGGGCCGGCTCATCGGCCGCTATGCGGACGGGCTGCTGGGCGGCATCGGCATGGCCATGTTCGCCTGCGGCCTGTGGGCGCTGGCGGCCATGCCCGATGCGCCCTCGACCCTGGACATGGTCTGGCGCATGCTGCTGGCGGGCAGCGGCTTTGCGCTGTACCAGTCGCCCAACAACCACACCATCGTGACCTCGGCGCCGCTGGCACGCAGCGGCGCGGCCGGCGGCATGCTGAGCTCGGCGCGGCTCACGGGACAGACGCTGGGGGCCGTGGTGCTGGCCACCATCTTCACCGTCTCGGGCGGGCATGGTGGCCATGCCGAAATCGTGGCCCTGGCCGTGGCGGGCTGCTTTGCGGCCATGGCGGGCGTGTTCAGCATGCTGCGCGTGCGCACGGCGCCCGCCGCCAGGCACTGAACAGACCGGCAAATGGCATTGAACTTGCATGTGTCGGCGCGCTCCGACACCTGCATCATCCTGGATGGTCTTGCCGCGAGACTGCGGTGGCATGCCATCCACTTTACAAACAAGAAATATGGGCACTGCACAATCGTGCGATGCCCCCAACGACTTCGCTGTTCCTATGAATTTTGACGTGCCTCTTTCGCCGAGTACGCGCCTTGCGGCGCCTTTCGATTCCCAGCCCGGCGCAGGGCACGCACAACCTTCTGCCTCGCTTGCACGCAGCAAGCGCCCCGGTGCTGCCGTGCTGTGCGCGCTGGCACTGGCCGCCAGCCTGGCCGCCTGCTCCAGGCAGGATGCAGCGCCCGCCGCCGCAGCCAAGGCTGCGCCCGAGGTGGGCGTGGTCACGCTGCAAAAGCAGAGCCAGCAGTTGGAGGCCACGCTGCCGGGCCGCACACGCGCCTCGCTGACCGCCGAGGTGCGGCCCCAGGTCTCGGGCATCGTGCAAAAGCGCCTGTTCACCGAAGGCGCCCTGGTGCGCCAGGGCCAGCAGCTCTACCAGATCGACGCGGCCTCGCTGCGCGCCACCGAGGCCAGCGCCCAGGCGGCCCTGGCCAAGGCCGAGGCCAGCGCCCGCACGCTGGAGGCCACGGCGCGGCGCAACGCCGAACTGGTCAAGATCGATGCCATCAGCCAGCAGGCCTTCGAGGAAAGCCAGGCCGCTGCCGCCCAGTCGCGCTCTGACGTGGCCGTGGCCAAGGCCAATCTGGAGACCGCGCGCATCAACCTCAAGTACAGCCGCATCGAGGCGCCCATCGGCGGGCGCATCAGCCTGTCCACGGTGACGCCGGGCGCGCTGGTGACGGCCAACCAGACGGAGGCGCTGACCTCCATCGTGCAGCTGGACCCCATGTATGTGGACTTCACCCAGTCCACCAGCGAGCTGCTGCAGCTCAAGCGCGACTGGGATGCCGGGCGCTTCCAGAAGGTGGAGGGCGACAAGGTCGCCGTGCGTATCCGCCTGGACGATGGCACGGAATACGGCCACCAGGGCAAGCTGCAGTTTGCCGGCGTGATCGTCAATGCCACCACGGGCAGCGTCACGCTGCGCGCCGTGGTGCCCAACCCGCAGGGCCTGCTCATGCCCGGCATGTATGTGCAGGCGCTGCTGCCCACGGGCCTGGCGCCCGAGGCGCTGCTGGTGCCCCAGCAGTCGGTGACGCGCGACCTGACCGGCAAGGCCAGCGTGCTGGTGGCCAAGGCCGACGACGTGATCGAGCGCAGGCCCGTGAACATCGACCGCGCCGTGGGCAATATGTGGCTGCTGCAGGACGGCCTGTCGGCCGGCGAGCGCGTGGTGGTCGATGGCTTCCAGCGCATCAAGCCCGGCGACAAGGTGCGCGCCGTGGAGGTGGACCTGCGCGCCAAGACCCAGGCCCGCAAGGGCAAGCCCGCTGATGGCCCGGCAGCGGCGGCCGCGCCTGGCGCTGCCGACAAGGCTTCCGCGGCCGCTGAACCAGCTCCTGCACCCGCAGCGGCTCCGGCCCCTGCGGCCCGGTAAGCCGCAGGAACCCGTCACATGGCTCAGTTCTTCATCAACCGGCCCATCTTCGCGTGGGTCATCGCCATCGTCATCATGCTGGGCGGCGCGCTGTCCATCTTCACGCTGCCGCTGGAGCAATACCCCGACATCGCGCCGCCGCGCGTGACCATCGGCGCGCAGTACACGGGCGCCTCGGCCGAGACGGTCGAGAACTCGGTGACCCAGATCATCGAGCAGCAGCTCAAGGGCATCGACAACATGCTCTACATGAGCTCCACGTCCGACGCCTCGGGCCGCGCGCGCACCACGCTGACCTTTGCGCCGGGCACCAACATCGACGTGGCCCAGGTACAGGTGCAAAACAAGCTGCAGTCCGCCGTGAACCGCCTGCCCGACGCCGTCAAGAGCCGGGGCGTGTTCGTGAACAAGGGCGGCCAGGACTTCCTGGTCACCTACAGCTTCTTCTCCAAGGACCCGGCCATGACCGCGGTCGACATCGGCGACTACCTGACCAGCAACCTGGTCGACGTGATCGGCCGGCTGGACGGCGTGGGCGATGTCAACGTCTTCGGCACCAACTATGCGATGCGCATCTGGATGGACCCGGCCAAGATGGAGAAGTACGCGCTGATGCCGTCGGACCTGGTCAATGCGCTGAACTCGCAGAACGCCCAGGTCTCGGCCGGCCAGCTGGGCGCGCTGCCTGCCGTGGCGGACCAGCAGCTGAACGCCACCATCACGGCGCGCACCAAGCTCAAGACGGTGGAGCAGTTCGAGGACATCGTCCTGAAGTCGTCCGTGGACGGCTCGGTGGTGCTCATGAAGGACGTGGCCCGCGTGGAGCTGGGCGCCGACAACCTGACCATCAAGGCCAAGCTCAACGGCCTGCCGGGCGCGGGCATGGGCATCGTGCTGGCCGATGGCGCCAACGCCATGAACGTGGCCGACACCATCGCCGCCAAGCTGGCCGAGCTCAAGCCCTTCTTTCCCAACGAGATCGACTACTTCGTCAGCTCGGACTCCACGCCCTTCGTGCGCGCCTCCATCAAGGAAGTGGTCAGCGCGCTGGGGGAGGCCATGATCCTCGTGGTCATCGTGATGTTCATCTTCCTGCAGAACTTCCGCGCCACGATGATCCCCGCCATCGCCGTGCCCGTGGTGCTGCTGGGCACCTTCGGCGTGCTGTCGCTGGCCGGGTACTCGATCAATACGCTGACCATGTTCGCCATGGTGCTGGCCATCGGCCTGCTGGTGGACGATGCCATTGTCGTGGTGGAGAACGTCGAGCGCGTGATGCACGAGACGGGCATGTCGCCCAAGCAGGCCACGCGCCAGTCCATGCGCGAGATCACGCCGGCCCTGGTGGGCATCGGCGTGACGCTGTCGGCCGTGTTCGTGCCCATGGCCTTCTTCGGCGGCTCCACGGGCGTGATCTACCGGCAGTTCTCCATCACCATCGTCGCGGCCATGGCGCTGTCGGTGTTCGTGGCGCTGACGCTCACGCCGGCGCTGTGCGCCACGCTGCTCAAGCCGCCCGCAGCGGGCGGGGCAGGGCATGACCGCCCGATCCGCAGCGGCATCCTGGGGGTGAACGACCGGTTCTTCCGCTGGTTCAACCACCATTTCGACGCCACGGCCGCGCGCTACCAGGGCACGGTGGCGTACTCGCTGCGCCGCGCCAAGCGCATGATGCTGATCTTCCTGGCCGTCTGCGGCGTGGTCTGGCTGCTGATGGCGCGCCTGCCCACGTCCTTCCTGCCCGACGAGGACCAGGGCTTTGTCTTCGTCAACATCAACCTGCCCTCGGGCGCGGCCGACACGCGGCTGCAGGGCGTGCTCGACGAGGTGCGCGACTACTTTGCCAGGCAGCCCGACGTGCTGAGCTTCTACCAGGTCTCTGGCCTGAACGGCGACCAGGCCTCGGCACGCGCCTTCGTGCGGCTGAAGACCTGGGAGGAGCGCCCGCTGCCGGGCCAGTCGGCCTCCGAGATCGCGCACCGGGCGACCCGGGAGCTGGCCTCCATCCGCGATGCGCGCGTGCTGGTCATGCTGCCGCCGGCCGTGCGCGGCCTGGGCTCCAGCTCGGGCTTCAACTTCATGATCAAGGACATGAACGGCCTGGGCCACCAAGCGCTGCTGCAGGCCAAGGAAAAATTCCTGACCGAGGCCCGCAAGCGCCCCGAGCTCACCAATCTGCGCATGACCAACCTGGAGGACGCCAGCGAGCTGCGCCTGGACATCGACGACCGCAAGGCCGCTGCGCTCGGCCTGTCGTACACCGACATCAACAGCGTGCTGTCCAGCGCCATGGGCGGCACCTATGTCAACGACTTCCTGAACAACGAGCGCGTCAAGCGCGTCTACATCCAGGGCGATGCGCCGCACCGCATGCTGCCCCAGGACATCGCCAAATGGACGGTGCGCAACGGCAAGGGCGAGATGGTGCCGTTCAGCGCCTTCTCCAGCAGCTACTGGGCCTACGGTTCGCCCCAGCTCATGCGCTACAACGGCAACCCGGCCTACGAAATGGAAGGCCGCGCCGCGCCGGGCGTCAGCTCGGGCACGGCCATGCAGATCGTCGAGGACATCCTGCGCACGCTGCCGGCCGGCATAGGCTACGAGTGGACGGGGGCCTCGCTGCAGGAGCGCCAGTCGGGCGCGCAGGCGCCGTTGCTGTACGCCATCTCCATCCTCTTCGTGTTCCTGTGCCTGGCGGCGCTGTACGAGAGCTGGACCGTGCCGCTGTCCGTGATGCTGGCCGTGCCGCTGGGCGTGGTGGGCGCGCTGGCCGCCACCTATACGCGCGGGCTGACCAATGACGTGTACTTCCAGGTGGGCCTGCTGACCACGGTGGGCCTGGCATCCAAGAACGCCATCCTGATCGTGGAATTTGCCGTGCAGCTGCAGGAGCAGGGCAAGAGCATCTTCGACGCCGTGGTCTCGGCCGTGCGCCTGCGCCTGCGGCCCATTTTGATGACCTCGCTGGCCTTCGGCTTCGGCGTCATTCCGCTGGCCATCGGCACGGGTGCCGGCGCGGGCGGGCGCAATGCCATCGGCACGGCCGTGCTCGGCGGCATGCTGGCCTCCACGGTGCTGGGCATCTTCCTGGTGCCGGTGTTCTTCCTGCTGATCCGCAGCTGGTTCAAGAGCCACTCGCGCACGGATGAAGAAAGCCCGCAGCAGGCAACCGACTCACCCCATACCACCAAGGAGAGCGCAGCATGAGGCGCCGAATGCACCGTTCCACCCTCGCCGCTGCGGCCGCGCTGGCGGCCCTGCTGTCCGGCTGCAATCTTGCGCCGCAGCACCGCACGCCGGACATGCCCGTGCCCGACACGGTGGGCAGCACCGCAGCCAATCCGGCACAGGCCGACGAGGCCAGCCTGCAGGCGGCCGCCGCGCTGGACTGGGTGCAGTCCCGGCAGCTGCGCGAGGTCATTGCGCTGGCCCTGGCCAACAACCGCGACCTGCGCGTGGCGGTGGAGAACATCGAGCGCGCGCGTGCCCAGTACGGCATCACGCGCGCCGACCTGCTGCCCAGCGTCAACGCCCAGGCCCAGGCCAGCCGTGCGCGCACGGCCGCCGGCATGACCAGCGCCACGCAATCGGCATCGGTCAGCACCCAGTACACGGCCCAGCTGGGCTTTGCCAGCTACGAGATCGACCTCTGGGGCCGCGTGCGCAACCTCAGCGAGGCCGCGCTGCAGCAGTTCCTGCAAAGCGAGCAGAACCGGCGCAATGTGCAGATCGGCCTGGTGGCCGACGTGGCCAACGCCTGGCTCACGCTGGCCGCCGACCAGGCCCGCCTGCAGCTGGCACGCGACACCCTGGCCAGCCGCGAGAAGGCCTACGAGCTGACGCGGCGCATGCATGAGATAGGTTCGACCTCGGGCCTGGTGCTGGCCCAGAACCAGACCACGGTGGACACGGCGCGCGGCGACGTGGCCAGCTTCACCTCCCAGGTGGAGCGTGACCGCAACGCCCTGCAGTTGCTGGTGGGCGGTCCGCTGCCCGACAGCCTGCTGCCCGGCGCCGCCACGCTGCGCGCCGGCGCCCAGCCTGCGGCGGCGCTGCAGCCCGTGCCTGCACCGCTGCCCTCCAGCGTGCTGCTGGTGCGCCCCGATATCCAGGCCGCCGAGAACAACCTGCGCGCCATGGAGGCCAACATCGGCGCCGCCCGCGCAGCCATGTTCCCCACCATCAGCCTCACGGCCAGCGTGGGATCGGGCAGCCGCGAGCTCGATGGCCTCTTTGGCGGCAGCAGCAGCACCTGGAGCTTCATCCCCCTGGTGCGCCTGCCCATCTTCGACGGTGGCCGCAACCGTGCGGGCGTGCAGGTGGCCGAGGCCAACCAGCGCATCGCCATCGCCCAGTACGAGAAGGCCGTGCAGACGGCCTTCCGCGAGACCGCCGACGTGCTGGCCGACCGCGCGCAGTGGGACGAGCGCCTGGCCGCCCAGACCAGCATGGTCGCGGCCACGCAGAAGGCCTTCGACCTGTCGGAGGCACGCTTCAAGGCCGGCGTGGACAACTACCTCACCGTGCTGGATGCGCAGCGCAGCCTCTACACGGCCCAGCAGACCCTGATCGGCCTGCGCCTGTCCGAGCAGCTCAACCGCGTCACGCTGTGGAAGGTGCTGGGCGGCGAGCAGGTGCAGGCGCCGTCCGCCTCTGAGCCGGCGAATTCCTGAGCGCGGGCGGTGTATTCTGCGGGCCCGCAGAACTTGCCGCCCGACCACGATGAGCCCCTTTGCCAACACCCCCGAGCCGCCTTACTACGCCGTCATCTTCTCGTCGCGCAGAACGCCGGACGACGATGATGGCTACGGCCTCATGGCCCAGCGCATGGTGGACCTGGCCGCGCAGCAGCAGGGTTTCCTGGGTGCGGAAAGCACGCGCGGCGAGGACGGTTTCGGCATCACCGTGTCCTACTGGTCCACGGCCGAATCCATCGCGCGCTGGAAGCAGGATGCCGAGCACCTGGTCGCCCAGCAACTGGGCAAGGACGCCTGGTACGAGCACTATGAATTGCGCGTGGCCCGCGTGGAGCGCGCCTACGGCAAGCGCTGAACCCGGGCCGCCTCCGCCTGGACCACGGCCTCGGCCAGCAGCGCGATGGAGCGCGGCGCGCAGCCTTCGGCATCGTTGCTCACCGTCACGAAGGCGGGCAGCCCGCGGCTGGTGATGCCATCGATGGTCTTGGCGAGGATGGCGCGCGTGTGCGCATCGGGCGTGCGGATCTCGTCGAAGGGGTCGTGCTTCTTTTGCGCATCGGGATAGCCGTAGGCACCGAACTCGCGGTTCAGGTTCCAGCGGCAGACCAGCGGGGTGGGCCACAGCCCGCGCAGAAAAACCAGTTGCTCCTCGATGGGGGGCATCTTGCCGTGCAGTCCCAGGCAGAAGGTGGCGCCACTGGCGCGCAGGGTGTCGGCCAACTGCGGCGTCAGCAGCTCCGGGTCGCGCACCTCCACCGCCACGATGATCTGCGCGCCCAGCGGATGGGCGGCCAGCGCCGCGCGCACCGCCTCCAGCATGGCCTGCAGCCGCGCCAGCAGTTCGGTGGGGCGGCTGAGCAGGCCCCAGGTCATCGGGCTGAGCTGGAACACCAGCACGCCCAGCCGCTCGCCCAGCCCTTCGAGCGTGGGCTCGACGAAGCTGGTGACGGCCAGATCGGGTTGAAGGAACACCGGGTTCAGCGACATGCCCTTGCCGTCCTCGTCACGCACCTGCGCGTCGGTAACCACGGATGGGCACTTGACCACGAAGCGGAAATCGGCCGGCACCTGGCCCGCGAAGGCCAGGTACTGGCTGGCCGTCAACGGCCTCCAGAAGCTGCGGTCCACGCAGACCGTTCGCATCAACGGATGCCGGCCATAGGCCTCCAGTCCCTTCTTGGCCAGCACGCTTTTGTCATAGGCGCCATCCCAGATCAAGCCTTCCCAGCCCGGGTAGGACCAGGTGGAGACCCCGATGCGCAGGCCCTGCGCAAGCTGGTCCGCCAGCGCCTGCCATTGCAGGGCCTGGGGCGCCAGCTGCACGGCGCCGGCGGCCTTGCGCGGTGCCGGTGTGCGGCCGGCAGGCGCAGGCGGCGGGGCAGGGGCCGATGGTGGGGGAGAACCGAACAGATCGTCTTGCATTCGAAGCTGGTGATTGTGGCAGAGGGTGCCTGCCTGCCGCAGGGCCCCGGCAAAAGCAGGCAGTGGATTGATTTTGCAAGCCCTTGAATTCATTGGCCTGCAAGAAATGCTTGCATTTGCGGGTCGGCCGTGAGCGGCCCGGCCCGAATCGCGTGTGGCACACTTGGCCGCTTTTCCGGATTCCACGCCACGGGGCGCCTCTCGAATGCAAAAAATCATTGCCCAAATCGCCGCAGAACTGAATGTCAAGCCGCAGCAGGTGGGTGCCGCGGTCGAATTGCTTGATGGCGGAGCCACGGTTCCGTTCGTCGCGCGCTACCGCAAGGAAGTCACGGGCGGACTGGACGACGCTCAGCTGCGCCAGCTCGACGAACGCCTGGGCTACCTGCGCGAGCTGGAGGACCGCCGGGGCGCGGTGCTCAAGGCCATCGACGAGCAGGGCAAGCTGACCGACGCGCTGCGCCTGGCCATTGCCAATGCGCCCACCAAGCAGGAGCTGGAGGACATCTACCTGCCCTTCAAGCAAAAGCGCCGCACCAAGGGACAGATCGCCAAGGAATTCGGCATCGAGCCGCTGGCCGACAAGCTGTTTGCCGACCCCACGCTGGACCCGCACAAGGAGGCCGAGGCCTTCTGCAAGCCGGCCACCACCCTGGACGACGGCAAGCCGGGCCCTGATTTCTCGACCACGTTGGCCGTGCTCGATGGTGTGCGCGACATCCTGTCCGAGCGCTGGGCCGAAGACCCGGCCCTGGTGCAGAAGCTGCGCGAATGGCTGTGGGAAGACGGCCTGCTGCGCTCCAAGAAGGTCGAATCCAAGAACGAGAACGACCCCGAGGTCGCCAAGTTCCGCGACTATTTCGAATACGACGAGCCCATTGGCCGCGTGCCTTCGCACCGCGCGCTGGCGGTGTTCCGCGGCCGCGCGCTGGAAATCCTCGAGGCCAAGCTGGTCCAGCCCGTGGAGCCCGAGCCCGGCCAGCCCAGCCTGGCCGAAGGCAAGATTGCCCTGCACCTGGGCTGGAGCCACGCCAAGCGCGCCAGCGACGACCTGATCCGCAAGTGCGTGGCCTGGACCTGGCGCGTCAAGCTCAGCCTGTCCACCGAGCGCGACCTGTTCTCGCGCCTGCGCGAAGACGCCGAGAAGGTGGCCATCAAGGTCTTTGGCGACAACCTGCGCGACCTGCTGCTGGCCGCCCCTGCGGGGCAGCGCGCCGTCATCGGCCTGGACCCGGGCATCCGCACGGGCGTCAAGGTGGCCGTGGTGGACAGCACGGGCAAGCTGGTGGACACCACCACCATCTACCCGCACGAGCCGCGCCGCGACTGGGACGGCTCGCTGGCCGTGCTGGCCCGCCTGGTCGAAAAGCACCAGATCAACCTGATCGCCATCGGCAACGGCACGGCCAGCCGCGAGACCGACAAGCTGGCCGCTGACCTGATCAAGATCGCCAGCAAGGCCGACCGCCAGATCGAGAAGGTCGTGGTCAGCGAGGCTGGCGCTTCTGTGTATTCCGCCAGCGAGTTCGCCTCGCAGGAAATGCCCGACGTGGACGTGAGCCTGCGCGGCGCCGCCAGCATTGCGCGCCGCCTGCAGGACCCGCTGGCCGAGCTGGTCAAGATCGACCCCAAGAGCATTGGCGTGGGCCAGTACCAGCACGACGTGAACCAGAGCGAGCTGGCGCGCCAGCTCGACGCCGTGGTCGAGGACTGCGTGAACTCCGTGGGCGTGGACCTGAACACGGCCTCGGCGCCGCTGCTGTCGCGCGTCTCGGGCCTGTCGGGCAGCGTGGCCAAGTCGGTGGTGCGCTGGCGCGATGCCAACGGCTCCTTCAGGAGCCGCAAGCAGCTGATGGACGTGGCCGGCCTGGGCGCCAAGACCTTCGAGCAGGCGGCGGGCTTTCTGCGCATCCGCGGCGGCGACAATCCGCTGGACATGACGGGCGTGCACCCGGAAACCTACCCGGTGGTCGAACGCATCATTGCCACCACGGGCAAGAGCGTGGACCAGCTCATGGGCCGCTCCGAAGTGCTCAAGGGCCTGAAGGCCGAGCAGTTCGTGAGCGAGCAGTTCGGTGCCATCACCGTCAAGGACATCCTGGGCGAGCTGGAAAAGCCCGGCCGCGATCCGCGTCCGGACTTCGTCGTGGCCCGTTTCAATGACGGCGTGGAGGACATCAAGGACCTCAAGGAAGGCATGACGCTGGAGGGCACGGTCAGCAACGTGGCCCAGTTCGGCGCCTTCGTGGACCTGGGCGTGCACCAGGACGGCCTGGTCCACGTCAGCCAGATGAGCCACAAGTTCGTCGAGGACGCGCGCGAGGTGGTCAAGACCGGCCAGATCGTCAAGGTCAAGGTGCTGGAGGTCGATGTGGCGCGCAAGCGCATCAGCCTGACCATGAAGCTCGATGCGGCACCGGCGCGGCGCGACGGCCCCCGTGACAACCGCTTCGAGAGCGCAGGCCGCGGCAGCCAGGGCGGGCAGCGCCGTGCGCCCGAGCCGGTGCAGCAATCGGCCATGGCCTCGGCCTTCGCCAAGCTGCAGACCCGCAAGTAGTCCCGCGCACGGCAAGGCAGGAAACGCGATGGCTGCGCATGCACTGGACCTGCAGACGCTGTTGGCACAGGCCCTGGCCCTGCCGGCGCAGCCGCGCATCGTGGCCTTGCTGCTGCGCGAGCTGGTGCCCGAGCAGCCCAGCCTGCGCCGGCTGAGCCAGCTCTTCGCAGCCGACCCTGCGCTGGCCGCCGGGCTGCTGGCACAGGCCAACGGCCCGGTGTTCGGCATGGCGGGACGTGTCACCGGCATTCCCGAGGCGCTGGCCCTGCTGGCGCCCGCGCAGCTGCGCCAGATCGTGCGGGGCATACCGCTGGGCGTGGGCGCCCATGCCGTGCCGGGCATGGCCATGCCGGCCTTCTGGCGCTACAGCGTGGAAGCCGCCCGCGTGGCGCGCGCGCTGGCCGGCACCGTGCAGGCCAGCCCCACGGCGGCCTATGCCGCAGGGCTGATGCACGGCCTGGGGGAGCTGGCCATGCACATGATCGACCCCGGCCGCGCCGCCACCATCACCGAACTGGTCGGCCCGCTGGACCCGCGTCGCGCCGAGCTGGAAATGCGGCTGTGCGGCTACACATACAGCCATGTCAGTGCGGGCCTGGCCCGCCGCTGGAACCTTCCGCCGCTGCTGGCCGATGCGCTGCAGCACCTGTACGCGCCGCTGGCCCAGCCGGGCTTCGATCCGCTGGCCTGCGTGCTGCACATCGCTGCCTGGCGCGCCCGCTCGCGCGAGGCGCAGTGGGACGAGCGTGCCCTGGCCGTGAGCTTTCCCGGCGAAGTGGGCGTGGCCCTGGGCCTGGACATCGACATGGTCCTGCGCCAGGACCCGGTGGACTGGATGGCCGACACCGGCCTGGACGTGGTGCTGTAGCGCCTCGCTCCTGCCTCAGTGCCTGTGCCAGGGCGCCGGCACCATGTCGAACAGCGGCGTGGGATCGCGCCGGTAGGGCGCGGGGCTGACGGGCGCCATGGGCTGCATGGTCATGGGGTCTATGCGCGCCAGCTGCTGCATCCATCCGATGTCCACGCCGCCGCCCGGTGCGGGGCGCGAGTAGATCAGCTCCAGCATGCGACGCGATGCCACATGGCCGTGGGATGCGGCCTGCTGGTACAGGCGCAGCGCCTCGGTGTAGTTGGCCGGCACGCCGTCGCCGCGATGGTAGCGCTGCGCCTGCTCCCATTGCTGCTGGGCCGTGACGGGCTGGCGCACCTGGATGTCCTGCTCGCTGGGCGCTCCACTCAGCTGCGGCGTGCGCTGCATGGCCTGCGGCCCCTGCGCTGCAGGCGTGGAGCTGCCCTGCGCCGACACCAGCTGGCCTGCGGGCCGCAGGCGCTCGCCCAGCATCTGTGCATTGGTCGCCGCGCTGGATGAGCGCGCCGCTGCCGCGCGGAACTGGCGCAGCGCTGCCTCGGGCTCGTCCTGCGCGAGCAGGGCCAGGCCCCATTCCAATTGGGCGCCAGGGCTGCCCGAACGTGCTGCGCGCTGCAGCAGTTCCTGGTCGGGCGTGCCAGCCACGGCCAAGGCCTCGCCCACGGGTTCGGCCGTGGACAGCGGCGCCAGGCGCCGGGCCAGCAGCCATTCCAGGTACTGGGCGCGGGCCGGGTCGGTCTTGGCCAGCTGGGCGATCCAGGGTCTTGCGGCCGGTGGGTCGGGCGGCTGGCCGCAGCCGTCCATGGCGCACCAGGCCAGGCCCGCACTGGCCAGCGGATGGCCGGCGCGCTGCGCGCGCTCGAACCATTGCCTGGCCTGCGGCCCGTCCTGCGCCATGGCAATGCCATGCAGTGCCAGCAGGCCCATCACCCATTGCGCCTCGCGCTGCGTGGCCAGGCTCACGCCCTTGCCTTCGGCGCGGCTGCGTAGCTGGGACAGGGCCCGTTGCTGGGCGGTGTCGGAGGTCGAGGTGATGTTGCTGGTGCCCGGCTGGGAACCGTACACGCTGGCCGTCGCCACCCGAATGGGCATGACCGGCGTGAAGCGGGCCGCCGCCTGCACATGCGGCAGTACGGCGGGAGCCAGACCTGGCAGCACCACCAGCAGTCCGGGCAGCACAAGCCTTGCGGTCAGGCGCAGCCCGATGCGCCGCCGTGGCGGGGATTCATGAGCGCTGGAGGGCATGGCAATTGCCTCTGTTTGGCTTGTGACGTGCACCGCTCATCAGCGCTTGGCCTGGGCCGGAACCACCTGCCAGAAGCGGGCCGAGCCGGTGTACTGGTCGGCGCCCAGAGAGTTGGCCATGTACTGGTTGACATCCTCCAGGGAGCGCATGCCCGGGATGGCGATGAAGGCCTTGCCCTGGAGCAGCGTGGGTAGCTTGTCGGTCATGTTCTGCTCGGTGGCGAAGCAGGCCACGCCTTCCTTGCCGGGAGGCCCGGCGTTGATGACGTAGCCGGGGTTGGGACTCATCCAGTCTGGCAGGCGAACGGATTGGGCGGCGGTGATCCAGCCCGAGCGGTTCACATCGTTGGGCACCAGCCGGGTGACCTCTCCATCGGCACCGGCCATGAAGCACGACAGGTAGGAGGCGCGCGACACGGTGGTGGACAGGAACAGCTGCTCACCCGTCTCGAAAGAGGTGCGCGTGGGCGTGATGTTCTCCACCCACAGGTCCAGCTTGCGGTCGGGCGCGGGGGCGCCGTAGCGGTAGTCACCCGTGGCCACGGCCACGTTCTCGGAGGCGGTGGTGACCGGTGCCGCACTCTTGGTGTTCCAGCCGATGCGCGTCATGTGTCCATCGGCGCTGACGGCCACGAAGTCTCGCAGTGCGCGCTCGTAGGTGCTGAAGTCCACCACGCCATTGACCACCATGCCGCTGTCGGCCTGGAAGCGCCCTATGGCCTCGCGCCACTGCGGGTTGCCTGCGGTGAAGGCCGGTGCGTCGGGCGGCAGATAGCCCTTGCTGATCAGCGACTGGCGCACCAGCTCCTGGTGGATGCCGGCTTCGCCTTCCTCATACCAGTCGCGCAGCTGACGCTGGAAGTCGGGATGGGTCTGGTCCAGCGTCAGGCACTGCCAGTAGGGCAGGCGTGACCATTTGCCCAGCAGCTCGATCATGCCCAGCTCGACCAGGGTGCGCACGGCCGGGCCCGAGCCCTGGGCATAGTCGCGGCCCACGCTGAACTGCACGCCGTAGTTGCCGATACGGCCCGACAGGTCAAGGCCCTGGCTGCCGTTGCCGATGACGACTTCGTTGGCCGAATCCAGGCCCGGAATGATGGTGCGCGTGCGGAAGTCGCCCAGGTGCAGCTCCATGCCCAGCACGGCGCCGCTGCGGTTGGCGCTGTAGCCGGTTTCCAGGCGCGAGGCGCTGGTGCCTATGTCCACGTTGTTGCGCAGCACGTTCTGGTCCATGAAGGACACGGCGCCCGACACATACAGGGCCGGGCGCTGCAGCTGGATCTGGTTGTTGTTGAGCAAGATGGTGGTGAGGTTCTGCACCGTGTCCTGGCGGGCGATGTCCACCTCATAGTCCACGTAGCGGAAGGCGCTGCTGACGCGCGACATCTGGGACAGGGCGGTGACCACCATCTCCTTGGCGGCCACGGCCACGCGGCCCGAATAGTCGGGCAACTGCTTGCTGGTGATCAGCACCGTGGGCATGTGGCTGTTGCGGAACATCCTGTCCATGCACATCAGCGAATCGGAGAAGCTCGATATGGAGCGCACCGGCCGCACCACCGGGCGGTCGGCCGCATAGACTTTTTCCAGGTATTTGGAATCCTTGCGCGCATCCAGCGGCGCGCAACCCGACAGCAGCACGATGGATGCCGATACCGCGCAGGCCACCACCCGCATACAGCCCTGTCTGCCAGCCCATCGCTGGCGGAAAGTCCCTCGGTTGTCCGCATGTCCGCCGAATGCCGGCTGCAGCGCGGCATCGGGGCGGGGAAGTCCTGGCGTTGGAAGGCGGTTGCGCATGATGGACCTCTGCTGGAAAACGGCGAGCCAGGGCACTGGCGCCCAGGGGCACCGGCACCGGAAATGGGTTTTGGAAATGAAAGGCGGCCGGGTCGCGGGCCGCCTGGCCGCACTAGCGGCAGACGTTGATCAGGTCGCCCTTGAGGACCACGATCTGGTCCTTGGTCTGTGGCCCGTAGCGGTTGAACGCGCTGGCGTTGGTGTTGCTGGCCAGGTCCTGGGTGCAGGTGCGCTGCATGCCCGTGCTGCTCGTTGTGGTCGTGGTCACCACGTTCGCCTCGGTGGAGATGCCGGGAGCATTGGTCATGGACATGGCTTCGTAGCGCGCGATCTTGGCCTTGACGTTGATGGGGATGTCAGTGACGGTGTCCAGCCCCGACGATGTCTGCTGCTTGGCCGTGGGCAGTCTCAAATAGTCGACAGGCTTGCTGAGCACCACTGGATCTTCGCCGGGGGCTGCTGCATGAAGGGGGGGCGCTCCGAGTGCGAGCCAGGCCAGTAGGGCAGCCGAACAGAGATGGGCGGCGGTGTGCATGGTGGGCTCTCCTGGTGCGGTGAGCTGGCTATTCGCCGGGAAGGTGCTGCCGGAAGGCCTGGGGCCGTCCGGCAGTGTCCTTCGTCCGGCAGTCAGGCTCAGTGGTTGTTGTAGCAGGTCACGCAGCCGTTGTTGCTGGAGATGTTCTGTACTGCCATGGAACCGTTACCGGCATAGTTGACGATGCCCGAGTTCTTGGCAGCCACCACCTGGATCGAAGTGTTCTTGACTTCCACTTCGCCATAGTTGGAGGCCAGGTTGTTGACGGCCACTGCTGCGTAGCCATCGGCCTTGTTCAAGATGCCGCTGCCGGTGGCAGCGACGACCTGCAGAGAGCTGCCACTGCGGTCGATGGTGACGTTGCCTGCATTGCTGGCCAGGTTCTGGGAGGCCTTGCCACCGCCCGTTGCTACGTTGAGCACGCCGCTCCTGTTCAGCAGGGTGACCTGAACGCTGGGGCCGTTGATTTCGATCTGGGAACTGCTGCTGCCGCCGCCGCCGCCGCCGCCACCACCGCCACCGCCACCGCCACCGCCCATGGGGCCAGCCATGGCTGCTGTTGCGATCAGGCTCAGGGAAAGAATTGCAAGCGATTTCATGATGGCTCCTTGATAAGGAATCGGACTACCAGGAAAAGGTGTGTAAGCACCCGTTTTTCAGACACTTTGCGGAGGTTTCCGGCCTTGTCTCCCTGGACCCCAGCTCGTTGTCTGGACTCCAATGTGCTTGGGGTGCCCCTGCCGTTCCATCTCTTGTACGGGGTAGCCGTGAGCGCTGATCCACGTGGCGGGTACTTACCCGGCCAAACCTTTGGCTGGCGGGCTGCATCGCGTTAAAGCAGCGGCATTGGGAGGTGAATGGAGTTGGGTAGTTTCAAGGTGTAACGACAGAAAATTTGCAGTTGCAGCTTCGCTTCAGGCCGTTGATCCGGCGGGCATGGGGCCATCCAGACAACCTGGTGTATCGAATTGCATACGCTCGGTGCAGGCGCCGGAGGAAGGCGTTGGACCGGCGGCTGTCATGGGGCCGGATCAAGGGGAGGATGGCAGGCATCGGGAAGGGCATGGCCTGCCAGGCCCGACAGGCCTGCCGGTCAGGTGATCAAGAAAGTACGGACCCGGCTTCTCACACAAATGTGTTAATTTGCAAGCTACGCAATCTTTCACAAACTTCGTCAAAGATTGTGGATATCGGTGGCGATTTCTCTTAATGTGAAAGGCGCGTATGTGATCGGTTGCGTCATATACATGACGTGACATTTGAGGAGAACAGCATGAATCCATCCGACGTTCCCGCCGATGCCCGTCCCCTGATCGCCGATTCCTCGCGCGCCCAGGCCATGCTGGGCACGGGCCTGAGTTCCGCCATGTGGCCAGACTATCTGGCCGGCCAGCCCGACAAGCCCGTGCGCGTGCTGCTGGTCGATGACGATGCCCACATCCGCATGGTCATTGCCCAGGAAATCATGAACGACCCGCGCACCCTGGTCGTGGCCCAGGCCGGAAGTGTCCGAGAGGGTCGCAAGGCCATTCGCCAGCACGAGTTCGACGTAATGCTGGTCGACCTGAACCTGGGCGACGGCGAGGGCTTCGAGCTGCTGGACATGATGAAGACCGTGCGGCCCACGGCCGAGGCCGTCATCATCTCCGTGATGGAAAACGACGAGCAGGTGCTGCGCGCCTTCGAGCTGGGTGCCACGGGCTACCTCGTCAAGAACTCCTGGTTCGGCAACTACCCCCAGGCCGTGCTGCAGGTGGCCAATGGCGGCGCATCCGTCACTCCCAGCCTGGCGCGCAGGTTGCTGCAGCGCTTCGACAAGACCCAGGGCGCCGAGCCCAAGCGCCGCTCGCCCGACGAGGCGGACCGCCTGTCCACCCGCGAGCGCGAGGTGCTGCGCATGGTCGCCAGCGGCTACACCAGCGCCGAGATCGGCTCGCGCCTGATGATCAGCGCCATGACGGTCAACACGCACATCAAGAACATCTACCGCAAGCTGCAGGTGCGCACACGCGCCCAGGCGGTGCGCTTTGCATCGCTGCGCGGCCTGTTCTGATTGGCTGGCGCCGCAGGGGCCCGTGCGGCCCGCCCCGCCGCCGCTTCCCACCGCATGGCCATGAAGGACTCCCTTCGCGCATTGGCAGTCTGCCTGGCACTGGGCCTGCTGCAGATGCTGGCGCTTTGCGCCTGGCTTTGGCAGCAGGGCGACCAGGCTCCGCTGTGGCTTCGCCTGTGCAGCCTGGCCCTGCTGGTCTTGACGGCCTTGCTGTGTGCGATGGGTGCCTCGCGCCTGCGCAGGCTGCTGCTGTGGCGGCGCAGGCGCAGCCCCCGGCCTTCGCGCGAGGTGCAGGCCGAGCGCCGGCGCATTGCCGCCGATCTGCACGACGGCGTGGGCGGCCTTCTGGTGAATGCCATGGCCTTGCTGGAGCCGAGCGAAACCCGGCAGCGCCAGGCGCAGGAGTTGCTGGAGCAGGCCTTGCTGGACCTGCGCCTGCTGGTGGACGCCATGGACGCCGTGGAGGACGCCTTGCCCGTGCGCCTGGCGCGTCTGCGCCACCGGCTGCAGCCCGTGCTGGACCGCCGTGGCATGCAGATCCGCTGGAGCGTGGCCGATCCGCGGTCCGAGCCGGGCTTGCCCGATCTGCCCGATCTTCCTCGAGGCCAGTCGTCCCAGCACCTGCTTGCCATCACCCAGGAGGCCGTGAGCAATGTGCTGCAGCACGCACAGGCCAGCACGCTGTGGCTGGTGCTGCAGCCCCTGGAGCCGGGTATTGCGCGGGCGAACGGCGCCCATCCCGGCGCGCGCCGCGAGCTGCGCTGGGAGTTGCGCGTGGAAGACGACGGCCGCGGCCTGCCGCCCCGTACACCCGATGAGGCGCAGGGCATGGGCCTGGCAGGCATGCACCGCCGTGCCCACGCCATAGGGGCTACGCTGGACCTGGCGCCGCGTGCTGGCGGCGGCACGGTGGTGCGTGTGCGCTGGTGAGCTGGTGAGCTGGCGCGCTGTGGCAGCGGCGGCGGCGGAGTTCCAGCGATTGCGGTGCCCGCTGACAGGGCCGGCCCGCAGCGCACTGTGCAATCCCACGATGGGCGCAAGTGCGGCAGCATCCACGCACGTATCCAAGCCCTGATGCCTGTCCCCCCATGAATCCACATCCCGACCTCACACCAGCGCCTTCCAGAAAACCAGGCGCTGAGAACGCCGCAGCCGATGCGGCCGGCAACGCCGCCGCTGCCGACGCGGCTTTCGCACGCAGCGTGCGTTCGGCCCTGCCGGGCCTGGCACAGCTGGCCGACATGGTGCCTGCGCTGCGCCTGCTCACCGGCCTGCTGGTGGCCAGCATCATCATCGCGGGCCTGTATTTCGGGCAGGGACTGCTGATTCCGCTGGCCCTGGCGCTGCTGTTCGGCTTTTTGCTCGATCCTGCGGTCTCCCGGCTCAGGCGCTGGGGCCTGCCGCGCATGGCGGCGACGCTGCTGGTGGTGGTCATGGCGCTGGCAACGCTGGCCGGAATGGGTACCTATCTGGGCAGCCAGGTGCAGCAGCTCAGCGCCGACCTGCCCACTTACCAGAGCACCATCCGCGACAAGCTGCGCAGCCTGCGCAGGAATGCCAACATGCCCAGCGCCTGGGACGGCGCCCTGCGCACCTATGACACGGTGGAGCGTGAGATCTCCCGCGGCGCCACCACGCCCCGCGTGCAGAAGGTGGAGATCCAGTCGCCCGAGCAAAAGCCCACGGCGCGCATGCTGCAGTGGCTGGGCCGAGTGGCCGAGCCCGTGACCACGGCCGGCATCGTGCTGCTGTTCGTGATCCTCATCCTGCTGGACCGCGATGACCTGCGCGACCGGCTGCTGCGCCTGATGGGCGGCAACCTGCATGTGGCCACCGACGCGCTGGACGAGGCCTCGCAGCGCATAGGCAAGTACCTGCGCATGCAGTTCGTGGTCAACATCACCTATGGACTGCCCATGGCGGCGGGGCTGTGGTTCATCGGCGTGCCGGGCGCCATTCTCTGGGGGGTGCTGGCGGCCATCATGCGGTTCGTTCCCTATGTGGGCGCCATGATCTCTGCCGCCTTCCCGCTGGCGCTGGCCTTTGCGGTGGATCCGGGCTGGCAGATGCTGCTGATGACGCTGGGGCTGATCATGGCGCTGGAGCTGATCAGCAACAACCTCATCGAGCCCTGGCTGTATGGCAGCAGCACGGGCCTGTCCACGCTGTCCATCATTGCGGCCGCGACCTTCTGGACGGCGCTGTGGGGGCCGATAGGGCTGATCCTGTCCACGCCGCTCACGGTCTGCCTGCTGGTGCTGGGCCGCTACATACCGGCGCTGCAGTTCATGGAGGTGCTGCTGGGCAGCTCCCCCGTGCTGGGTCCGGCCCAGCGGCTGTACCAGCGCCTGCTGGCCGACGATGTGGAAGATGCTGTCACGCTGGCGCATGAACTGGTGGACGCAAGGCTGCCGGCGCGGGCCTCGGCGGACGAACGCTCGGCCGCAGTGGCCGGCTTCTATGACGAGGTGGCGATCCCCGCGCTGCGCCTGGCCACCCAGCAGCACCTGGAGTCGGCCACGGCCGAGCACCGGCTGCGCCTGTCCAGCGGCATGGATGCCTTGGTCGAGGAGCTGCGGGAAAGCCATCCCGCGCCCGCAGACCTGTCCTCGCGGGCCCTGCGCATCCATTGCGTGGGCGCGCGCTGGGAGGTCGATGCCCTGGCAGCGGCCATGGTGGCGCACAGCGAGGCGCTGCGCGGCCACGTGGTCAGCTGCTCGGACTGGGCGCTGGCGGCCGATCCGCAATGGCGCCAGCTGGGGCAGGGCGAGGGCGGCGGCCTGCCGCAGGGCCATGCAGGCGCACAGGCCCTTGGCGAGGCGCAATTGCTGGTGCTCTCGGTCTTCAGCGCCCAGCCCCAGACCGTGGCGCGCCAGATCATGCGGCGGGTGCGCCGCCACTGGCCGCATCTGCGCGTGGTGCTGGCGCTGTGGAATGCGCCGGCCGTGGTGTCCGACCCCGAGTTCGCGCGCCGCTGCGGCGCCGCCGCCTGCGTGTCCAGCCTGCGCGAGCTGCAGTTGTGGGTGGACGCCTTGCGCCTGCCCGACGCGGCAGGCCAGGGCCTGGCCGCGCCCATTCCCGATGACGATGAGCAGCGCGTGCGCCAGCTGCGCGACAGCGGCGTGCTCGGGCCCGGCCTGCCGCCGCTGTACCACGAGGCAGCCCAGCAGGCCGCCAATGCCTTCGACGTGAAATGGGCCCAGGTCTCATGGGTCGATGCCGACCGCGTGCACACGCCCGGCAGCCTGCTGGTGGCGGACCAGGGCGACCCCGCATCGGCCGGGATGCCGCGCGGGCAGTCCATCTGCTCGTATGTGGTGCACGGCGGCGAGCCCCTGGTGGTGCACGACGCAGCGCGCGACCCCCGGTTTGCCGGCAACCCCGCACTGCAGGCCATGCGGCTGCGCTTTTACGCAGGCGTGCCGCTCAGGAACCGCCACGGCGCGGTGCTGGGCAGCTTCTGCATCATGGACGACGCACCGCGCGAGGTCTCGCCGGCAGATCTGGAGCTGCTGGCCGTCATGGCCGAGCAGCTGATGCAGACCGTGGAAGTGCGCCGCATGATGGAAAGCGGCGCAGTGCCGGCTCCCGCTCCCGCTCCCGCGTCTATACCGGCGCCGCCACCGGCCCAGTCACCGGAGCAGTCACCGCCCGGCCACTGAGCCCGCTCACAGCGGCTACGGCGGCTCACAGCGAGGTGGCCAGCATCTGCTCGTAGTCGTCGGCGCTGGCCAGGCGCGGGTTGGTGCCGTGGCAATGGTCCTTGAGCGCCCCGCCGATCACGGCCGCGAACTGGGCGCGCTCCACGCCCATGGCGGCCAGGCCCGTGGGCAGGCCCAGGCGGGCGTTCATGTCGCGTATGGCTTCGGGAATGTCGCTGCCCGAGGCCAGACCCATGGCGTGGGCCATTCGCTGCAGGCGCTGTTCGGCGCGCACGCTCTCGGCCTCGGCATTGAAGCGCACCACGGCGGGCAGGAACATGGCGTTGAGCGTGCCGTGGTGCAGGCGCGGGTTCACACCGCCCAGGCTGTGGCTGAGGCTGTGCACGCAGCCCAGGCCCTTCTGGAAGGCCATGGCGCCCTGCATGCTGGCGCTCATCAGCTGGCGGCGTGCCTCGGCGTCCTGGCCATTGCGGGTGGCGCGTTCTATGTGCGCCCAGCCGCGCGTGAGGCCGTCCAGCGCAATGCCGTCGGCAGGCGGATTGAAGGCGGCTGCCATGAAGGTTTCCATGCAGTGGGCGATGGCGTCCATGCCCGTGGCGGCCGTCAGCATGGCGGGCAGGCCGTAGGTCAGTTCCGGATCGCAGATGGCGGCGCGCGGCACCAGGTGCCAGCTGTGAAAGCCCAGCTTGCGGTGGTCGTCCACGATGATGATGGCGCCGCGCGCCACCTCGCTGCCCGTGCCGCTGGTGGTGGGCACGGCAATCAGCGGTGCCACGCGCTCGGTGATGCGCGGCGAGCCGCCCTCGATGGTGGCGTAGTGCGACAGCGGCCCTTCGTGCGTGGCCGCAATCGCCACGCCCTTGGCGCAGTCGATGGCGCTGCCGCCGCCCACGGCGATCAGGCCGTCGCAGCGCTGCTCCTGGTAGATTGCAGCGGCCGCACGCACGGCGGCCTCGGTGGGGTTGGAGGGCGTCTGGTCGAACACTGCGTGCGGCATGTCGCCCAGCCCATCCAGCGCCTTTTGCAGCACGCCGGCCGCCTTGACGCCCTGGTCGGTGACGATCAGCGGCCGCGTGATGCCCACGCGCTCGCACTCCTGGCGCAACAGGCGCACGGCGCCGAAGTCAAACTGGATCTGGGTGACGTAGTTGATGAAAGCCATGGTCGGTGACTCGTTGCGGGCCGCTGCGGCCCGTGGTGGGGATCAGGGGGAGTGCGCCGAATCTAGACCGCGCGTGCTGCACTGCAAACAAAGCAAACCCTGAGAGGGCGCCTGCGCGGTCACGGGGGCGACAGCACGGGCGTGCACTGCCATCGCATGGCTGCCAGGGCCTTGTGCTCGCGGCACAATGCCTGCTGCGCGGCGCCTGCCGTGCCGTGCCTTGCCGGCCGCGCCGCATTGCCTTGCCAGATGGCTCCGATCGAACCTGTCCCTGAACTTGCTCCTGAACGTGCCCCAGCCCGAATCCCGCCCCCACGCCACGCCGCTACCGGCGTCCCTGACCCACCAGATGCGCGATGTGCTGCGCCGTATGGAGCGCGCCGCACGCACGCCCATGCACCAGCTGGGCGCCGAGGGTGCGCGCGCCGCCTATGAGGCGGGCGCCGGCGTGCTCGAAATTCCCAAGCCCGTCCTGCCGCGTGTCGAGGACCTGCAGATTCCCGCGCGCGATGGCGCCTTGCTGCCCGCTCGGCTCTATGCGCCTGAGGAGCGTGCCCAGGCACCGGCCTCTGGCCTGCCCGTGCTGCTGTACCTGCATGGCGGCGGCTTCACCGTGGGCAGCGTGGCCACGCACGACGTGCTGTGCCGCCAGTTGGCCCACCTCTCGGGCGCCATGGTGGTCTCGCTGGAATACCGGCGCGCGCCCGAGCACAAATTCCCCACGGCCCACAACGACGCCTGGGATGCGCTGCAATGGCTGGCTTCGCAGGGCGCCTTGCTGGGCGCCGACCCTGCACGCCTGGCCGTGGGCGGCGACAGCGCGGGCGGCACGTTGGCCGCAGCCTGCGCCATCCATGCGCGCGATGCAGGCCTGAAGCTGGCCCTGCAACTGCTGATCTACCCGGGCACGACGGCCCACCAGGACACTGACTCGCACCGCCGTTTCGCCCACGGGCTGGTCATTGACGAGCCGGCCATCACCTGGTTCTTTGCCCAGTACCTCAACAGCCCTGCCGACCGCGAGGACTGGCGCTTCGCCCCGCTGCTGGCGCCTGACGTGGACGGCGTGGCCCCGGCCTGGATAGGCCTGGCCGAATGCGACCCGCTGGTGGACGAGGGCGTGGAATACGCCGACAAGCTGCGCATGTCGGGCGTGCCCGTGGATCTGGAGATCTACCGGGGCGTGACCCATGAATTCGTCAAGATGGGCCGCGCCATTGCCGAAGCGCGCCGTGCACATGCCGACATGGCGCGCGCCTTGGCCGACGCCTTCGCGGCCTGAGAGCCAGGGCACCCAAGACACCCAAGACAACAGGAGAGAAAAACCCATGCAACGCCAAGATTTCCGCACGCTGCAACGCATCGAAGTGCGCTGGTCCGAAGTGGACGCCCAGAAGATCGTCTTCAACGCCCACTACCTGATGTACGCCGACGTGGCCGTCACCGACTACTGGCGCCAGCTGGGCATGCCCTATGAGTCATCCTTCGCGGCCCTGGGCGGCGAGCTGTTCGTCAAGAAGGCCACCACCACCTACCACGCATCGGCCACGCTGGGCGACGTGCTGCATGTGGGCATACGCTGTGCCAGGCAGGGCAATACCTCGCTGTTGTTCGAGGCCGGCATCTTCCGGGGCATGGAACTGCTCAACACCGTGGAACTGGTCTATGTGTTCGCCGATGCCACCACGCGCCAGCCGCTGCCCGTGCCGCAGCAGCTGCGCGACGTGCTCACCGCCTATGAGGCAGGCCAGAGCGTGGTGCGCGTGGCATCGGGCAGCTGGAACGACCTGGGCCGCGACGCCGAGCGCCTGCGCCTGGCCGTGTTCGTGCACGAGCAGGGCGTGCCGCGCGAGATCGAGATCGACGAGTTCGACCCCGTGGCCCGCCACGCCGTGGTCTACAACGGCCTGGGCCAGCCCATTGCCACCGGCCGCCTGGTCAGCGACAGCCCCGGCGCGGGCAGGATCGGCCGCATGGCCGTGGACCGCAGCGTGCGCGGCGGCCGCTGGGGCCGCATCGTGCTGGACAGCCTGGTGGAGGCCTCCCGCCAGCGCGGCGACCGCGAAGTCGTGCTGCACGCGCAGCGCCATGCCGAGTCGTTCTACCTGCGCGCGGGCTTCACGCCCGAGGGCGAGCCCTATGAAGAGGCCGGCATTCCCCACATCACCATGAGGAAAGTGCTCACCGCCTGAGCTGCAGGCAGCTCAGGCGGTGCAAGGCCCAAATCTCAAATGTCCTCGCGCAGCGCGTAGGGCAGGGGCTTGAGCTGCAGCGCCACGGCCTGCGCGGCATCGGCGCGCTGGCCCTCGCCCAGGGCGGCGTGGGCCAGCAGGCGCTGCTCAGCCGAGCTGATCTGCATGGAGACAATGGCGTCCCAGCCCCCGCCGGGCGCCGGGGCGGCCTGGACCACGGTGCCGGTGGCCTGCTCCAGATCCTCGGGCGTGAAGACTTCCATGCCGGCTGCCAGCGGCTGCTGGGCATGGGCGATGTAGGCGCGGCGCTTGAGCGTGCCCCGGAACTGGCTGCGGGCCACCACCTCCTGGCCCGGGTAGCAGCCCTTCTTGAAATTCACGCCTTCCACCGATTCGTAGTTGAGCATCTGCGGCACGAAGGCATCGACCACGGGTGCCGACAGCGTGGCGATGCCGCTGGCGACTTCGCTCCAGAGCCAATCGGCCTCACTGAGTGCGGGGCCTTCGGGCAGGGGCGCACCGACAGGGGCCACGCGCAGGGCGCGCGGCTGGCCGGCGGCCGGGTGCAGGGCGATCAGGCTGGCTGCCCCGTCGTCCGTCTTGGTCCAGGGTGCGGCGGCCGCGCCCAGGGCCTGCACGGCGGCATCGCCAGCCAGGCCAAGCAGGGTGAAGTCGGCCGTGGCATCGCTGAGCTTGCACTTGGCGCGCAGCACGAACATGGACAGGCGCTTGAGCGTGGGTGCCAGCAGGCTGCGGTCGCACAGCAGCAGGATCTCGTCCTTGCTGCGCTTGAAGCCGATGAAGCTGGCCAGCATGCGGCCCTTGGCCGTGCAGAACGCCGCCAGACGCGCATGCTGCAGATCGAGCAGCGCGAAGTCGTTGGTCAGCTGGCCATGCAGGAATGGGGCGGCGTCTTCGCCGAGGGCGCGTATCACGCCGAGATGGGAAACGGGGGCGATGCCGTTCAGTAAAGGCTGGGTCATGGCTGAATTATGATCAGCCGCTCTATTGCTTGCTTGGACCGAGGTTGTGCGCTTTATCTTTCGCGCTTTGATGATGCTGCTGGTGCTGGCAGCCGTGCTGGCCGGTGCCGGCTGGTGGTGGCTGAACCAGCCCCTGCCGCTGTCCCAGCCCACGCTGGAGCTGGAGGTCGAACCCGGCACCACGCCGCGCGGCGTCGCCCGCGAAGTGGTCAAGGCCGGGGTGCAGACCGATGCGCGGCTGCTGTACGCCTGGTTCCGCGTCTCGGGCCAGGACCGGCAGATCAAGGCCGGCAACTATGAACTGACCACGGGCCTGACCCCCTATGTGCTGCTGCAAAAGCTCGCGCGTGGCGAGGAATCGCTCAAGGCGCTGACCCTGGTCGAGGGCTGGAACTGGCGCCAGGTGCGCGCAGCCCTGGCCCGCGAGGAATTCCTGCGCCAGGAAAGCGCGGGCATGGACGATGCGGCCCTGATGCAGGCCCTGGGCCGTCCCGGGGTGGCGCCGGAGGGCCGCTTCTTCCCCGATACCTATACCTACGCCAAGGGCAGCTCCGACCTGGCCGTGCTGCGCCGGGCCCTGCATGCCATGGACCGGCGCCTGGCCGATGTCTGGGCGCTGCGCTCGGCCGACACGCCACTCAAGAGCCCCGACGAGGCCCTGACCCTGGCCAGCATCGTCGAGAAGGAAACCGGCCGCGCGGCCGACCGTGCCCAGATCGCAGGCGTGTTCACCAACCGCCTGCGCATCGGCATGCTGCTGCAGACCGATCCCACCGTGATCTACGGCCTGGGCGAGAAATTCGACGGCAACCTGCGCCGCCGCGACCTGCAGACCGACACGCCCTGGAACACCTACACCCGCGCGGGCCTGCCGCCCACGCCCATCGCCATGCCCGGCAAGGCCGCCCTCATGGCCGCCGTGCAGCCCAGCCAGACCAAGGCGCTGTATTTCGTGGCGCGCGGAGACGGCACCAGCCATTTCAGTGCCTCGCTGGACGAGCACAACCGCGCCGTCAACCGCTACCAGCGCGGCCAGCAAAAGCCCTGAGCAAAAGCCCTGAGATATTCCCCAGGGCTGCTGCGGTTCCCGCGGCGCTTGCGTATCCTCTCTTTCCATATGACCAATGCAACCCCCGCCGGCCTGTTCATCAGCTTCGAAGGCATCGATGGCGCCGGCAAGTCCTCGCACATCGCGTCGCTGGCCCAGGCTTTCCGTGACCAGGGCCGCACGGTGACGCTCACGCGCGAGCCCGGCGGCACGCCGCTGGCCGAAAAGCTGCGCGCGCTGATGCTGCACGACGCCATGGACCCGCTGACCGAGGCGCTGATCGCCTTTGCCGCGCGACGCGACCACCTGGTGCAGGTGATCGAGCCCGCGTTGGCGCGCGGCGAGGTCGTGCTCTGCGACCGCTTCACTGATGCCACCTTTGCCTACCAGGGCGCAGGCCGTGGCTTCGACCTGCAGCCGCTGGCCACGCTGGAGCGCATGGTGCAGACGGGCACCGCCCCCCAGCCCGATCTGCTGCGCGAGCCCCACCTGACGCTCTGGTTCGACCTGCCCGCCGAGGTGGCCGCCGAGCGCCTGGCCTCGGCCCGCGTGCCGGACCGCTTCGAGTCCGAACCCGGCAGCTTCTTCGCCCGCGTGGCCCAGGGCTATGCGTCGCGCGCTGCAGCAGCGCCCCAGCGTTTTGCCCGCATCGACTCCAACGCCAGCCGGCATGCGGTCTGGCAGCAGATCACGCAGGTCATGGTGCGCCGGGGCTGGCTGGCCATCATGGTCGGCGGCCAGGGAGGTGCGGCATGAACGAAGCCCTGCCACGGCCGGCCGAGACCGACACCTCCTGGATTGCCGAACAGCGCACACGCCTGCTCGCACAGCGCGGCCATGCCTGGCTGCTGCAGGGGCCTTCGGGCCTGGGGCAGTACGCGCTGTCGCTGTCACTGGTGCGTGCCTGGCTGTGCGAGTCGCCGTCGCCCCAGGGGGCCTGCGGCCACTGCGGCAGCTGCCATGCCATCGACGTGCGCGCCCATGCCGACCTGTGCGTGCTCATGCCCGAGGTGCAGATGATGGCGCTGGGCTGGCCCCTGCCCGAGAAGGCCCAGGCCGACATCGACGACAAGAAGCGCAAGCCCAGCAAGGAAATCCGTGTCGAGGCCATGCGCGACGCCGTGGAGTTCTGCCAGCGCACCAGTGCGCGCGGGCGCGGCAAGGCCGTGCTGGTCTATCCGGCCGAGCAGATGAATGCCATCACGGCCAATGCGCTGCTCAAGACGCTGGAGGAGCCGCCCGGCGATGCGCGTTTCGTGCTCGCCAGCGAGGCATCGCACCAGCTGCTGCCCACCATTCGCAGCCGCTGCCTGATCCACACCATGGCCTGGCCGGATCAGCAAGAGGCCCTTTCCTGGCTGGACACGCAGGGCGTGCCCCCTGAAGCGGCCGCCGTGGCGCTGCGCGCAGCAGGCGGGCGGCCCGGCGATGCACTGGCATTGGCGCAAAGCGGTGGCGGCAGCGACATGGCGTCGTGGTCACAGCTGCCGCGTGCGCTGGCCAAGGGCGATGTGGCGGCCCTGGCCGCCTACGCGCCGCCCCATGCCGTGGAGGCCTTGCAAAAGATCTGCCACGACCTGATGGCGCTGGCCGCAGGCGCCGCGCCGCGCTACTTCACGCCGGCCGACCTGCCTTCGCGGCCGCTGGACATGGGCCTGCTTTCCGAATGGTCGCGAACCCTGGCCCAGGCCGCGCGCACGGCCGACCATCCCTTCAACGCAGGCCTCATGGCAGAAGCCCTGGCCGCAGAGGCGCGGCGCGTGCTCATGTCCGGCCAGCCTGCCCGCCAGCGCCGGGCATGAAGGGCGGGGCACGGGAGGACATGGCCAGGCGCTTTTCGCCACATGAAAGCCCGGCCTGTTAACCTACGGCCCTGGGCCCGGTGCCGATTGCGCCGGCCGCTCACCGAACCAATGTCTGCAAACCATCCATGAGCACCGCACCCTCCACACCCCGTCCCAGCGTGATGCAACTGGCGATCAAGGAAAAGGCCGCGCTGTACGCCGCCTACATTCCCATGTTCGCCGAAGGGGGCGTTTTCGTGCCCACGCAGCGTGAGTACCGTCTTGGCGATGATGTCTACGTGCTGCTGACCCTGCCCGACGAGCCCCAGCGCTATCCCGTGGCCGGTCGCGTGGCGTGGATCACGCCCGCACGCGCCTCGGGCAACCGCACGCAGGGCATAGGCATACAGTTTCCCAAGGACGAGAAATCCGCCGAGCTCAAGGCCAAGATCGAGAACATCCTGGGCGCGGCGCTGAGCTCGGACAAGGCCACGCAGACGGTCTGATGGCTGCACCTGTTTCAGGTGCACCTGCCTGCCATGCATGCCGACAGGGAGGATAGCTCCCGGGTCGGCATGGCTGTTTCTGAACCACGAGATTCCATGTTTACCGATTCCCACTGCCATCTGAACTTCCCCGAGCTGCAAAGCCGCCTGCCCGAGATCCGCGAGGCCATGGCGGCCGCGCGTGTCACGCGTGCGCTGTGCATCTGCACCACGATGGAGGAGTTCGGCGATGTGCACCAGCTGGCGCTGGACCACGACAACTTCTGGGCCACCGTGGGCGTGCACCCCGACACCGAACACATGACCGAGCCCAGCGTGGGCGACCTGGTGGAGCGCGCCGCGCTGGCGCGCGTGGTCGCCATCGGCGAGACGGGCCTGGACTACTACGGCATGGAAGACCGCAAGGGCGGCCGCACCATTGCCGACCTGGAGTGGCAGCGCGAGCGCTTTCGCGTGCACATCCGCGCGGCGCGCCAGACGCAAAAGCCCCTGGTCATCCACACCCGCAGTGCCTCGGACGACACGCTGGCCATCCTGCGCGAAGAAGGCGAGGACGGCTCGGCAGGCCAGGCCGGCGGTGTCTTCCACTGCTTCACCGAGACCATGGAGGTCGCGCGCGCGGCGCTGGACCTGGGCTACTACATCTCGATGTCGGGCATCGTCACCTTCAAGAACGCCCAGCACCTGCGCGACGTGGCCGCCTTCGTGCCGGCCGACCGCCTGCTGATCGAGACCGACAGCCCTTATCTGGCGCCCGTTCCCTATCGCGGCAAGACCAACAATCCGTCGTATGTGCCGTACGTGGCCCAGCAGATTGCACAGGTGCGCGGCATTCCGGTCGAGGAGGTGGCGGCCCTGACCAGTGCCAACTTCGATCAGCTTTTCAAGGGGGTTGTCGCATGAGACTGAATGCTGCGGCCGTCGGCCGCGTGGACCGTCGCCGCTGGCTGGCCCGGGCCGGCCGCGCCTTGACGGCCGTGGCTGCAGCCGGTGCCGGGCTGGCGCACGCCAGCCAGTACGACGACTACGTGCGTGCCATCGTCAGTGACAACGAGCGCGCCATGGTCAACCTGATCTTTCGCGGCTTCGATCCCAACACGCGCGACACCCGCGGCCGCCCGGGTCTGGTTGCGGCCCTGCACCAGGGCTCCCTGGGCGTCTTCGACGTGCTGCTCAAGTCCCCCGGCATCAAGGTCAACGAAGCCTCGCAGCAGGGCGAAACGCCGCTGATGATGGCCTGCATCAAGGGCCACCTGGACCTGGCCAAGGAACTCATACGCCGGGGCGCCGATGTCAACCGCCCCGGCTGGACACCGCTGCACTACGCCACCTCGGCCGACCTGCCCCAAACGCTGGACATCATCAAGCTGCTGCTGGACAAAAGCGCCTACATCGACGCCGAATCGCCCAACGGCACCACGCCGCTGATGCTGGCTGCCCAGTACAGCAGCGAAGCCGTGGTGGACCTGCTCATCGCCGAAGGCGCCGACGTCATCCTGCGCAACCAGCGCGGCTTCACCGCCGCCGACTTCGCCAGGCAGGTGGACCGCCAATACATGGTCGACAAACTCACCAAGGCCATCAAGGCCGAACGCAAGACCCAGCCCTCGCGCGGGAGCTGGTAGCCGCCAGCTGCAAGCCGCAAGCGAAAGCGGCATGGCCGCCCCCAATCCTGTCCGCTCAGGTGGCGTGGTTCCTGCTCAACCTGGCATACAGCCCGTCGCGCGCCAGCAGTTCGGCATGCGTGCCTTGCTCGGCGATGCGGCCGCGCTCCATCACCACCACACGGTCGGCATGTTCGATGGTGGACAGCCGGTGGGCGATGACCAGGGTCGTGCGGCCCTGCATCAGCCGTGTCAGCGCCTCCTGCACCAGGCGCTCGGATTCGTTGTCCAGTGCCGAGGTGGCCTCGTCCAGAATCAGGACCGGCGCATCCTTGTACAGCGCCCGCGCAATCGCCAGCCGCTGGCGCTGGCCGCCGGACAGCTGGCTGGCGTTGTGGCCCACCACCGTCTGCAGGCCCTGGGGCAGGCCGCGCACGTGCGAGCCCAGGTTGGCGGCGTCCAGCGCCGCCCAAAGCAGTGCCTCGTCTTCCACGCCACCCAGCGCCACATTGGCGGCAATGGTGTCGTTGAACATCACCACATCCTGGCTGACCATGGCGAACTGCTGGCGCAGGGCGGCCAGATCCCATTCGGGCAGGGGGGTGCCGTCCAGCAGCAACTGCCCATCCGTGGGCTGCAGAAAGCGCGGCAGCAGGTTCACCAGCGTGGTCTTGCCCGCGCCGGAGGGGCCGACCAGGGCCACTACCTCGCCCGGGCGCACGCGCAGGTCCACATGGCTCAGGGCGGGCGCCTTGTCCTCGCCAAACTGAACGGACACGTCGCGCAGCTCGATCTCGCCACGCGCCTTGCCGGGCACCTGGGTGCCGCCGGTCTCGTCGCCCGAGCCCTCCAGCAGATGCAGGCCCCGCTCCAGCGCCGCCACGCCGCGCGTGATGGGGTTGGCCACATCGGCCAGGCGGCGAATGGGGGCAATCAGCATCAGCATGGCCGTGATGAAGGCCGCGAAACTGCCCACCGTCACATCCTGCACATTGGCCGCGGCGGCTCCCGTGCCCCGGCTTTGCCACAGCGCGATGCAGATCACGGCTGACAGGGCAGCAGCGGCCAGCAGTTGGGTCAGCGGCGTCATCGCGGCAGAGGCGATGGTGGCCTTGATGGCCAGCTTGCGCAGTTGCCCGCTCAGGCCGCCAAAGCGCTTTTGCTGGCCCTGCTGCGCGCCATGCAGGCGCACCATGCGGTGGGCCAGCACGTTCTCCTCCACCACATAGGCCAGGGAGTCCGTGGCTTCCTGGCTGATCTTGGTGATGCGGTACAGGCGGCGCGACAGCGTCTTCATGATCCAGGCCACGCCCGGCACCACGGCGGCCACCACCAGCGTCAGCTGCCAGTTCAGATACAGCAGGTAGCCCAGCAGCGCCACCAGGGTGAAGCCATCGCGCGAGATGCCCAGCATGGCCTGCACCAGCAGAGTGGAGCCGGTCTGCACCTCATAGACCACGGTGTTGGACAGCGATGAGGCCGACTGGCGCGAGAACAAGGCCATGTCGGCCGCCAGCAGCCGCTCGAACAGGCGCCTGCGCAGCGCCAGCATGCCCTCGTTGGCAATGCGCGCCAGCGCGTACTGGCCCACGAACTGCGACAGGCCCCGCACCAGGAACACGCCGATGATGGCCAGCGGCACCGACCACAGGGGCAGCGTGCCGTCGGTGAAGCCGCTGTCCAGCAGCGGCTGCAGCAATGCCGGTATCAACGGCTCGGTGACCGCACCCACCAGCGTGGCGGCCACGGCCATCGTCCAGGCCAGGCGCTGACCACCAAAATAGGGGGACAGGCGCTTCAGGCGCTGCGACAGGGTCAGGGTGCTGGCGAGATCATGGGCCGCCGGTGCGGCGGACGGCGCAGGGGCCGGCGGCGGTGAGGATGGTGCGTGCATGAAGCGCGGATTTTACGGCGGGCTTGCCTGGGGCTGCCCCATGGGGAACCGATGCGGCTGGCGGGGATCGACAAAGCCTGGGCCGACAGACCCTACAGTGCACGTTCTTACATCGTGACGCATCCAGTGTGTGTAACATTCGCACCTGTGCAAGTACCGGGGTCTTCCCGTAGATATTGATGAATGCCAATGACTATTGACCGACTCCTTTCTCCTTCCTCCCTGGCGGCCGTGCCGCGCCCTTCGCGCCGAACCCTGCTGGCCGCTCTTGCCTCCACTCCCGCAATTCCCGCGCTGGCCCAGTTCCGCGTCGAAGTGACGGGCGTGGGCCTGACCCAGTTGCCCATCGCCATTGCAGCATTCAAGGGAGAAGGGCAGGCGCCCCAGAAGATCTCGGCCATCATCCAGGCCGACCTGGAGCGCAGCGGTCAGTTCCGCGCCGTGGACACGGCCGGCGTGCAACTCGATGAAACCTCGCGCCCCGATGTCGCCATGTGGCGCCAGAAAAGCGCAGATTCCCTGGCCGTGGGCAGCATCACGCGCCTGGCCGATGGCCGCTACGACGTGCGCTTTCGCCTCTGGGACGTGGTCAAGGGCCAGGACCTGGGCGGCCAGGGCTTTGCCGTCACCACCGGCGACCTGCGCCTGGTGGCCCACCGCATCTCCGACTACATCTACGAGAAACTCACGGGCGAGAAAGGCGTGTTCTCCACACGCATCGCCTACGTGACCAAGGCAGGAAGCAACTACCGCCTGTGGGTGGCCGATGCCGATGGCGAGAACGCGCAGTCCGCCCTGTCCAGCCCGGAACCCATCATCTCGCCCGCCTGGTCGCCCACCGGCACCCAGCTGGCCTATGTGTCCTTCGAGTCGCGCAAGCCCGTGGTCTATGTGCACGATGTGGCCAGCGGCCGCCGTCGTCTGGTCGCCAACTTCCGGGGCTCCAACAGCGCGCCGGCCTGGGCTCCCGATGGCAACTCGCTGGCCGTCACGCTCAGCCGTGATGGTGGTTCGCAGCTGTACCTGATCAGCGCCCAGGGCGGCGAGCCCCGCCGCCTGATGCAAAGCAGCGGCATCGACACCGAGCCGAACTTCTCCAGCGATGGCCGCTCCATCTACTTTGTCAGCGACCGTGGCGGCGCCCCGCAGATCTACAAGGTGCCGGCTTCCGGCGGCAGCGCGGAGCGCGTCACCTTCACCGGCAACTACAACATCTCGCCCAGTGTCAGCCCCGATGGAAAGTGGCTTGCCTACATCTCGCGCGTGGGCGGCGGCTTCAAGCTCCACGTCATGGACCTGGGCACCGGCACCGTGAATGCCATCACCGACACCACGGCGGACGAAAGCCCCAGCTTCGCTCCCAACAGCCGCCTGATCGTCTACGCCACGCTGCAGCAGGGCCGCGAGTCCCTGATGACCACCACGCTGGACGGCAAGATCAAGGCGCGGCTGGCAGGGCAGGGCGGAGACATCCGCGAGCCCGACTGGGGTCCGTTCCAGCGCCAGTGATAGCCCGGCTTCCTCGATTTCTTTTCAGTCAACAAGTCAACTCAGCACGAAGTCCATCCGGACATACGGAGATTTTTCATGATCACCATCAAACGACTTTCCCTGGCACTTGCAGTCACCGCACTCATGGCAGGTTGCAGCTCGGGCGTCAAGCTCGACGAAACCCCGGTCACCGACGCGGGCGCCTCCAGCACGGGCCAGGGCAGCGGTGCCGGCACCGGCAGCACCTCGCAAAGCGGCATCTCGGGCGTGGACCTGACCGGCTCGGCTGCCGACAAGGCAGGTCCCCAGGGCGTCAGCCGCATCGTCTACTTCGACTTCGACAGCTACGTCGTCAAGGCCGACGCCCAGCCCCAGATCGAAGCCCATGCACGCTTCCTGAAGGCGTCTTCTGCACGCAAGGTCCAGATCGAAGGCCATACCGACGAGCGCGGCGGCCGCGAATACAACCTGGCTCTGGGCCAAAAGCGCGCCGAAGCCGTGCGCCGCTCGCTGGGCCTGCTGGGCGTGAGCGACGCGCAGATGGAAGCCGTGAGCTACGGCAAGGAAAAGCCTGCCTCCGAAGGCCATTCCGAAGACGCCTACGCGCAAAACCGCCGCGCTGAACTGTCCTACCGTTGATGAACATGCAGCGCTCCCCGATCCTGCATCGCACCGCGCTGCGCACGCTGCTGGCTGCCGGCCTGATGGCCGGCTACGCCGCCAGCGGCCATGCCGCGCTGTTCGGCGATGACGAGGCGCGCCGCGCCATCCTCGAAATGCGCCAGCGTGTCGACAGCATGCAGCAGTCGCAGCAGCGCATGACCGAGGAAAGCGCGCAAACGCGCCGTGGCCTGCTCGAACTGCAGTCGCAGATCGAGCAGCTCAAGTCCGAGCAAGCCAAGCTGCGCGGCCAGAACGAGCAGCTGCTGCGCGATGTGGCCGAGCTGCAGCGCGGCCAGCGCGACATCGCCAAGGGCGTGGACGAGCGCCTGCGCCAGTTCGAGCCGGTCACGGTGACGGTGGACGGCCAGGAATTCGCGGCCGACCCGGCTGAGAAGCGCGACTTCGAAGCCGCGCTGGCGCAGTTCCGCGCAGGCAGCTTTGCCGAAGCCGGCACGGCATTCTCGTCCTTCCTGAACCAGTGGCCCAAGAGCGGCTACGTGCCCTCGGCACGCTTTTGGCTGGGCAATGCGCAGTACGCCAATCGCAACTACAAGGACGCGATCTCCAACTTCCGCGCGCTGCTGGCGGCAGCCCCCATGCATGGCCGGGCGCCGGAGGCGGCGCTGTCCATCGCCAACTGCCAGATCGAGATGAAGGACACCAAGGGCGCGCGCAAGACGCTGGAAGACCTGATCAAGGCCTATCCCAACGCCGAAGCCACAGCCGCGGCCAAGAACCGTCTTGCCAGCCTCAAGTGATGAGCGATACGGTCTCTTCATCCCCTGCGGGAGAAGACAAGACAGCGCCTGAAGCAGGCGCTGTTTTTTCTGATGCCGACCTGCAGCGCCGCTTCGGCGGCCTGGAGCGCTTGTATGGCGTGCCGGGCGCCGCGCGCATCCGCGCCGCGCACGTCGTCGTGGTTGGCATCGGCGGCGTGGGCTCCTGGACCGCCGAGGCGCTGGCGCGCAGCGGTGTGGGCGAGCTCACACTCATCGACATGGACCATGTCGCCGAGTCCAACATCAACCGCCAGATTCACGCGCTCTCCACCACCGTGGGCCAGGCCAAGATCGAAGCCATGCGCGAGCGCATTGCCCAGATCAACCCGGCCTGCCGCGTGCACTGCATCGACGACTTCGTGGATCCGGACAACTGGCTGCGCCTGCTGCCCCAGAACGCGGACGCCGTCATCGACGCCTGTGACCAGGTCAAGGCCAAGACTGCCATGGCCGCCCATGCGCGCGCCACGCGCCAGTGCTTCATTTCGGTCGGAGCGGCCGGCGGCAAGCGCCTGGCGCACAAGGTGGACATCGAAGACCTCAGCGCCACCACGCACGACCCCCTGCTGGCCCAACTGCGCTACCGCCTGCGCCGCGAGCATGGCGCACCCAAGGAAGGCAAGCGCATCGGCATCGCCTGCGTCTTCAGCCGCGAGGCCGTCGCCCCGCCCGATGCCTCTTGCGCCATCGAAGGCGACGGCACGCTCAACTGCCACGGCTACGGCTCGGTGGTAGCCGTCACCGCCACCTTCGGCCAGTGCGCCGCAGGCTGGGTCATCGATCAACTGAGCCGCATCAAGAATTGAGGCGTAAAATTTGGTGCTAGAATCTATGTCTTCGCTGAGCAGCATCTGATGCATGCAAAGCGTGGTTCGGGTCTTTAGCTCAGTCGGTAGAGCAGCGGACTTTTAATCCGTTGGTCGCGAGTTCGAATCTCGCAGGACCCACCAAAGAACACAAGGCCTCGTAGCAATACGAGGCCTTTTTTCTTTGCTATCGAAGAAGTAGCAAGATGGGGCCGAAATTTCCAGGCCGCGTTCCGCAACTCTGGGCGTGTTCCGCAATTCGCCGAACGGGCTTCACCTTCTTGCCCACCTTGTGGCGGATGTACTGGGCGGTCATGCGCTCCGTCGTGTGCTCCAGCCGTATCCCGCCGTCGTCATCCAACGTGGTGGCGGCCGTGGCGCGCAGGCCCCGAGGCTGGAACTGCGCCTTGGGAATGCCGGCGGCATCCCGAGCGGCGTCGAAGCGGTCGCGGAGCATGTTCTTGGTCAGAGGCTGGCCGGCTTCGTTGAGCTGGCCGTGCAGGATTCGAACAAGCCGAGCATGTGTTGCGCGTGTCTGCGGGACGAGCAGGTTGTGGACCGTCTGGACACCGCGCTACGTCAATCCACTACGGAAATCTTGAGCGCGTACGCCGATGACTTGCCCTGGCGGGCGGCTGCGCGGTTGAGGAAGACACGCACACGGTAGTCACCGCTGGCGGGCAATGCACCAGTCCATGTGGGGCCGTCTGCCACCTCGCCCCGGTACAGCGCTTCCTCGCTGCCGGGCGGCAGCACGTTGAAGTAGGTGGAGGTGGATTTCGTCTCCATGTGCACGGTCATCTTCTGCCCGGCAACCGCACGCACTATGTAGTCATGCGCCTGCTCCTTGTTGCCTTGGAGCTTGCCTTGGACAGTCGCGCCCGACGTGCCTTTCTTGAAGGTCACCGCAGTGGACGGAACGTCCGCCTGGGCGATCGCCGGCATTTGTACAAGCGTGATGGCAGCGAAAAATGCAGCTGCGCAAATTCTGGAAAGCATGCTGATCCTTTCTAAGAGGCACTGATCGCCTCGCTTGCATGCAGGCTAACAGATGATTTTCCGCTTGGGCGCACCCGACGGGCGCGGTTTGCAGGAAGAACTCCGATCAGTGCCGAGGCCTGCCCTGACTGGCCCTCCCGTCGCGCCGCCCCCGCCGATGACGGTAACGGTCATGGTTGTGATGCCTGCAGGCACCGTGCAAAGTTGGGGGCCGCCAGCGGCCGTTGTTGATTTGGTGTTTCTGCTCGCATTTTTCCTCTTCCCTAGATGCCTAGAAATTGAAACGGTAATGTTTCCTGAAACTGCCGCGTGGCATCGCCCGAGAAGGTGTGGTTCTGGTCTGGGCCCAGATCCAGCTTGAGAACCTTGCCGGTTTTCTGGCTGAAGTCGAGTGCCTTGAGGTCTATCCAGAAGGTATTTGGCGTCAACGCTGATTCGAAGAAGTAGAGCTTGCGCTGGTGGTCGAAAACGGTTCTCCAGCGGGTTGACGAGATATTGGGCTCCTCGGGCGTATTCAGGCCGTAGGGCACCGAGGCGTTGCGGATCACGCTGAAGACGCTGGCCAGCGCCTTGTTGGGGTCCTGACTTTTGGGGATGGCGTTGACGTAGAAGGATGCGCGGGCAAATCGATCGGCGGCGCGATTGGTGCCGGGCAGCATGGTGGTGCCGCCCACTTGCTGCCAATAGGTGTTGAGAGCCAATTGCTGATCAAACGTCGGTGAATTGGTCATGACCTGGTATTGCCGGCCGTGATGTATCACCTGCCGGCCATTGATGTACTCGACGATGGCGCTGTCGCCGCTGGCGTCGGACATCGAGAGATGCAGCGTCGTCAGCCGGTTCTCTCCGGGAACGTTGTCGGAGACGATGGTGAAAGGTTCTTTTTCCAGCGCCGCAACGGCTTCCTGGACGGTGGCGAAGTTGTCTAGCACGTATTGCGCCCAGGCTGCAATGGTCAGGCCAGGCTTGCTGCCCGCACCGAAGGCCGGGTATTGGGACTCCACCAGCCAGAGCAGGTTGGCGTTGAGGCCGGCTTCATTGACTCCATCGGTGGTGGAGACGTCATAGCCCGAGGTGATGACGCTTCCGTATTTGGACGTCCAGCGCAACGAGTTGGGGCCTGCCTTGCCTGAGCGCTCCATTCCACGCGGGAGCACCCAGAGATTGCTGACGATGTCGCTTTTCCAATCCATGGAGCGCGCGGTGACGACCTGGCCATTCGCACCAAGAAAGACAAGGCGGGTGCAGGCCCAGGTGCCGGGCAGGGCCGTAAGGCCGGCAATTCCCATCAGCAATGCGCCCACTACGGGGTGAATCTGCAGTCTGCGTTTCTTCATGGCAACTCCTTTGCAGGCAAATGGACTGGCGCAGTGTAGTGCGTCATTCGTACCCAGGTCAGAAATGGCCGCCTTGTGAAAAGGCGGGCCGGCAAACTGGCGGTCATTGGAGATGCCGCGCATGGGCCTGCGCGCATGCGGGTGCAGAGGGCACCGCTGTCAGATGGCGTGGCTGAACATGGGGCTGGCCAGCATCGCCACCGCAAAGGAGATGGCGCAGATTGCAGACCACAGGAAGACGAGGAAGAGGTGGCGCATCGTGCAGCTCTCGGGAGTGCTTGGTGGTTCTTGCCAGTTCAATTGCGGATGCGGTTCAGAATGCGCAGCCCGAGCATTGAAAGGCGTTCCAGCAGAGGCCTTGGCTCCATGCGCAGCAGCAACAGCTGCTGGCCGCCGCGCACGGGAAAGGCTTCCAGCAGGCTGCGGTGGTAGCGGGCATCCGGGTCCGGGTTGAAGCTTTCTGTGGGAACGACTCGATGCATCTTGTATCTCCGTCATGTGATTTCGGAAGCCTTTGGGGAGCACGGCCTCTGACGGGATCTATTTCAATTGGTTTCGCGGCGTTTCCGTGCGGGTCAAGTTTGTGGCCGCATGTAGGCCGGGTCTGTACGCTGCGTATGTGTTTTGCGCACGCGCTGTGCGGCCTGTCCGCAGGTCTTCACAGGTGTGAGCAGCGCATCGGCAACGGCTTTGCGGCGGCTGGCAGTCCCTAGAATTCGGGATCCCCATCTCATTTGCCAGGAGTTCCATGTCCTCCGTTCCCACGCTTCAGATCCGGCCCGTTGCACAGGCGGACCATCAGCAATGGCTTCCTCTTTGGCAGGGCTACAACGCCTTTTACGGGCGCGCTGGCGAGACGGCGCTGCCCGAGGACATCACGCAGGCGACCTGGGAGCGCTTTCTCAATCCGCTGGAGCCGGTGTTTGCGCTGGTGGCAGAGAGCGAGGGTGAGCTGGTGGGCCTGGCGCACTACCTGTTCCACCGCAGCACCACGCGGCTGGAGCCCGTGTGCTATTTGCAGGATCTGTTTGCCGATGCAGGCCGGCGCAAGCAGGGCATAGGCAAGTCGCTCATCCGCGCGGTCTACGAGCAGGCATCCCTGGCGGGAGCGCGCCGTGTCTACTGGCAGACGCAGTCTTCCAACGAAGCGGGCCGTGCGCTGTATGACCAGGTGGCCGAGCATCGTGGCTTCATCGTCTACGGGCACGAACTCCAGGGCAGAGCCTGACGCTTTGTTGTCGGGTTGGCGATCCAGAGAAGAAACCTGTTGAAACAGCGGGTGCGCGCAGCCGATGCAGGTCCGCCGGGGGGGCTTGGCAACCCTAGAATCACGCGTTGTCCTTTCGCTGCTTGCGCTGCACCCCCATGTCCAATCTCATCGTCCACGGCGGCACGCCCTTGCGCGGCCGCGTCGTTCCTTCCGCCAACAAGAATGCCGTGTTGCCGATCCTGTGCGCCACGCTATTGACCGATCAGCCGCTGCGGCTGCATGGCGTGCCGGACATCACCGATGTGCGCAAGATCCTGGACATCTTCCGCACGCTGGGCAGCGAGGTGCAGCTGGACGAAACCACACGCACGCTGCAGTTGCATCATCGCGATACGCGCTTTGATGCATCGTCGCATCGCCTGCCGGAGGAGATGCGCTCTTCCATCATGCTGGTGCCGCCGCTGCTGGCGCGCTTTGGCGTGGCGCGGCTGGAGGACAACGTCAAGGGCTGCACGCTGGGCGTGCGTGAGATCGATCCGCACGTGGACATCTTCCGCTCCTTCGGAGGTGAGGTGGAGCGCGCCAGCGGCTCGCTGCTGATCCACAGCGCACAGCCGCTCAAGGCCGTGCGCCACTGGCTGGACTACGCCTCCGTCACGGCGACAGAGAATTTCGTGCTGTGCGCCGTGGCCGCGCAGGGCGAGTCCATGCTGACCAATGCGGCCTGCGAGCCGCATGTGCAGGAGTTTTGCCGCTTCATGGTGATGATGGGTGCCGACATCGACGGCATCGGCACCTCGCGGCTGACGGTGCGTGGCGGCGCGCCGCTGAGCGGCGGCGAGTTCACCTTCGAGGAAGACTTCCACGAGATCACCACCTTTCTCGCGCTGGGCGCGATCACGGGCGGCGATGTGGAGGTGCGCAACAGCACGCCGGACAACTTTCCGCTGATCGACCGCACCTTCGCCAAGTTTGGCGTGCAGGTGGAGCACAAGAACGGCTGGTCACGCGCGCTGCGCTCGGGGCCGCTGAAGGTGCAGACGCCGTTCACCAGCAATGTGCTCACCAAGGTCGAGGCTGCGCCGTGGCCGTACTTTCCGGTGGATCTGCTGCCCATCTTCATTGCGCTGGGCGTGCATGCGCAGGGCAATGCGCTGTTCTGGAACAAGATCTACGACGGCGCGCTGGGCTGGACGGGAGAGCTGTCCAAGTTCGGCGCCCATGTGTTTTCTTCGGACCCGCATCGTGTGGTCACCTTCGGCGGCAACCCGCTGACGCCGGCCGTGGTGGAGAGCCCCTACATCATCCGCGTGGCGATTGCGCTGTTCATGGTTGCCAGCAGCATCGAGGGCCGCTCGGAGATCCGCAACGCCACGCCGATCCGCCGGGCGCATCCGCACTTCGTGGAGAACCTGCGCAGTCTGGGCGCTCGGGTGGAGTGGACCAACGAGGAGTGATGGAAAGCGGCGATGCGCAGGCTGCTAGGCCTGCGCCGCCGCATCCGAGAATCTCTTGGCCGCCCTGAGCAGGTAGCTCACGGCATAGAGGATGGGGTCGTCCGTCTCGTCGTCGTTCACGCGGTCAATGATTTCCAGCAGGCCCTGAAGGTCGGCGGACATTTGTGGCAGCACGCTGCTGGCCAGGGCCTCCACCGGCTGCTCGGCAGCGGCGCGGTCCGCCTTGAGGTGATAGCCGCGCAGCAGGTCGCGGACACCGATCACCATGGCGCGGCTGGATCTTTCCACATGCATTTCCAGCACGCTCAGCGCTGCGCTGATGTGGCATAGCGCGTCTGTTGCCAGGGTCTCCGGGTCGGGCGGGCTGGCGACGGCCTGCGCAGGATGCACGGAGGCTGGCATGTCTGTGTCCGGCATGGTTCTGTCCTTGCGCAATGTGTCCTGGATTCAGGGCTGGTGGTTCGAGGGCGTGGATGTGGGCTTGCACAGCCCCCGGGCGGGTCGTTTCGAGTTTTATGCCAACTTGGAATCATGTCAACTAGGCATGAATCTGAATTTGCATCCGGCAGGTACCATCGCGCAATGCAACGCAAACCCTTTCCCAGCGAAACCCAGGAGCGCTTCATCGTCCGTTTTCCGGATGGCATGCGTGATCGCATCTCGGAAGCGGCAAAGGCCGGCCACCGTTCCATGAATGCAGAAATCGTTGCGCGCATACGGCGCAGCTTCGAATTGGACGAAGCCGGCGATGCCGACCAGGCCGAGATCGAGCAGGGTGCGGCGGGATTGAGAGAGGAAATTTCGCGCCTGTGCCAGTTGCTGCAAGAGCACAAGGACGCTGCGGCAGGCCTGTTCGAGGCGCACAAGGAAGCGGTGGTGGACGAGGCACTGAAACGCCTGCGCTCCGAAACAGGCATGGCGGCAGGCCGCGCTCCGGGGAAGAGATGAGGCTGTAGGCCTGAGACCACGCTCATCGTTGCCGAGCGCTGGCGCTTGTCCTTGCGGGGCGCGCTTATCGTTGCGTCGGGTCTGCAAGGATCCATCCCTTTTTTAGAAGCTCTTGCAGCAAAGGACGCAGCTATGAACACGGATCAGATCAAGGGCACGCTCAAGGATGCCGCAGGCAAGGTGCAGCAAAAGGCTGGCGAGTTGATCGACAGCCCCGAACAGCAGGCCAAGGGCATTGCCAAGCAGGTCGAAGGCACGGCTCAGAAAAAGCTGGGCGATGTGAAGGAAGCCCTGAAGGATGCGAAAAAGTAAGGCGCCCACGCTGCCTTGATGACGAACAAGCCCGCCACTCCCTGGCGGGCTTTTCTTTTCAGCGAGTTTTGACGGGCGCAAGCCCGAGCAAGGCGTTCCTTGCTTCCTTTATCAGGCGGTCTGGGGCAGCTTGCGGCCGGGGTCCGCGGCCACGTGCACACGGTCACGGCCTGCCTGCTTGGCGGAGTAGAGCAGGGCGTCGGCGCGCGTCAGCGCATCGGTCAGGGCGGTGTTGGCGGCCACGGGGGCGATGCCGAAGCTGATGGTGATCCGCTGGCCGGCTGCCAGCACATAGCCGTCCGCGCTGAGCTGAGCGCGTATGCGCTCGGCCACGCGCTCGGCCTCCTCGGGCGTGGTGCGCATCAGCAGCAGCACGAATTCCTCGCCGCCAAAGCGTGAGACCAGATCGTCGCTGCGCACATGCTGCTGCAAGGTCCTGGCCACGGCCTGCAGAACGCGGTCGCCACAGTCATGGCCCCAGCTGTCGTTGATGCGCTTGAAGTGGTCTATGTCGCCGATCAGCACGGAAACCGGCGCCATGTGCGAATCGGCCAGGCGCAGCTCGGCGGCCTCCTGGAAGGCGCGACGGTTGAGCAGGTTGGTCAGCGAGTCGTGGTTGCGCTCCTGGCGCAGCGCGGTGAAGACATCGCGCACCGTGCAGGCCAGCAGCATCAGGGTGAACAGCAGAGCAAACGACAGCGTGCTGACCAGAGTCACCAGCCAGTAGGTGGAGCGAGCAATCTCATTGAGGTCGGTGCTGCCCAGGGCCAGCACCAGCAGCGGCCGGGCGGCGGTGTAGCCGGCAAACACCACGTAGGACCAGTAGAGCATTCTCTCCAGCCAATCCTGCGGTGGCCGGCGCCGCAGCATGGCGGGCGCCGGCAGCAACTGCAGCAGGCCCAGGCCTGTGTTGAGCCAATGCACGCGTACCCACAGATCGACCTGGATCCGGCTGTAGTAGTACAGCGCGGCCAGAACCACCGCACCTATGAGCAAACCCAGCACGGGATGGGCCGAGACCCCGTAACGCCCCGCCATGCAGCGCGCAAAGCACCAGGTGCCAAACAGGTACATGGCGCCTGTGTACACGGCCCAATGGTGGAGTTGTTCGCGGGGGGCAATGCTCTGCCATGCAAGCGCCAGGGAAACCAGGGCATAGCCGCCGGCAATCCACAGCAGATAGCGCTGGCGACGCTGCACCAGCCAGCACACGGCCAGCGTGCAGCTGAGCAGCAAAATGCTCAGTGGCGCAATCAGTACATAGAGGCGATCGGTATCGAGTGACACATCCACAGCGTGTTATGCACTTGCAGGTGCGAAAGACGGCGGCTGGCAGCTTCCAAGCCCAGGCATTCAATGGCGCGGCAGCCGCAAGCGTCATTGCATTTTGCATCCGATGTCACCGGCGCTTGCCACTGCATATGCACTGTTCCGCGTTGTGCACAGCGGGTGATATCGGGTCTGCCCGCGCGCAGCCTCAAGTTCCCGGTATTTCTGACGAAAAAGCAAGTCATCTTTTCCGGATTGATGGGCCATGTCGATATGGCGGGGCTTTTCACCGGAAGACGGCCGGCGCTAGTGCGCGTGGCCTGTTGTTTCACCTTTCCTCTGTTCAGTTTTTCCGACGAGAGTTCTACGAATGAAATTTGATCAATGGAGCGTGTCCGCCAAGCTTTGGGGCACGCTGGGCGGCTTGTTGGCGATGATGCTTGCGGTATCGCTGTGGGCACAGTTTGCGGCGGCCCGCGCCATGGACCAGGGCATGCAGACGCTATCCGAATATGAGAACCGCATCGGTCTGGCCATTCAATGGAAGGGCGCAACGGAAACCACGGGCGAGCGGGTGCTGGCCAGCAATGCCTCCACCGATGAGGAATTGACGCGCCTGCTCGACGGCCGGGTCAAGGAGGGCTCTGGCCTGATCACCAAGCTGCAGGCCGAGATCGTCAAGGGTGCCAGCGAGGCCGACAAGGCTGCGCTGGAGCGCATCGCCAGCATCCGTGCCGAGGTGCTGGCGCTGAACAAGCGGGCCCGCGAGATCAAGTTGACGGGCGATGCCGCGGCGTTCCGCGAGTTCGTCCAGCAACAGTACCTGGGTGCCATCGGCCGCTATGTGGACTCGCTGGAAGTCTTCGTGCAGCTGCAGCGCAGCCAGCGCGATGCGGCCATGGAGCAGGCCCAGGCCGCGCGCCAACAGGCCAGTGTGCTGGCCTGGATTGTCCAGGGCGTGGTGCTCCTGGCCGGACTGGCGCTGGCCTTCGTGCTGACGCGTGCCATCACGCGTCCGCTGGAGCGAGCCGTGCAACTGACCGATGCCATTGCGCAGGGCGACCTTACCGTGTCTGCCGAGGACAGCCGCAAGGACGAATTCGGTCATCTGCTGCGCTCGGTCTCGGGCATGGCGGCACGGCTGCGTGGGCTGGTGACGGAGGTGCGTGACAGCGTGCACTCGATCTCCACTGCATCCACCGAGATTGCCGCCGGGAATCACAACCTATCTTCGCGCACCGAGCAGACGGCGTCGAACCTGGAGGAAACAGCCGCCAGCATGGAGCAACTGACCGCGACCGTGGGCCAGGCCGCCGACACCGCGCGCCAGGCCAATCACCTGGCCGGCAGCGCCGCCCAGGCGGCCGAGCGCGGGGGCGCCGTGGTGGGCCATGTGGTGGCCAGCATGGACCGCATCAGCGACAGCGCACGCCGCATCTCAGACATCATCGGCGTGATCGACTCCATTGCTTTCCAGACCAACATCCTCGCGCTCAATGCCGCCGTGGAAGCGGCCCGCGCGGGTGAGCAGGGCCGTGGCTTCGCTGTCGTGGCTGGCGAAGTGCGGGCCCTGGCCCATCGCAGCGCAGAGGCCGCCAAGGAGATCAAGGGGCTGATCAGCACCTCGGTCGATGCCGCGCAGGAAGGCTCTGCCCAGGTCGCCCAGGCCGGCCAGGTGATGGATGACATCGTGGGCAGCGTGCGCAAGGTCTCGGACATGATTGGCGAGATCACGGCGTCTTCCACCGAGCAGCGCGACGGCATTGGCCAGGTCAACCAGGCCGTCAGCCATCTGGACCAGATGACGCAGCAAAACGCTGCCCTGGTGGAGGAGTCCGCAGCGGCAGCGGCCGCACTGAGCGACCAGGCGCAGCGCCTGTCGGGCATGGTGGCCGTGTTCAAGGTTGGCAACGCTGTGCCAGCCCTGCGATAGCGCGTGCAGAAAAAAAGGACCGCCGGGGGCGGTCCTGTTGCAGAGAAAAGCCGTGGCCCTTGCGGGCCTGCCAGGGTAAGTCAGTGAGAGGGGAGGGAGGAGATAGTCTCCCTGGCTCGGCTGGAAAATGGTTCGTGGTGGTGGCGGATTGCTCCAGTGGCCGTTGGTGCCTTGCCGTTGCGTGACGGGATGCCCATGGCTTGCGGGTGCTGCAATGAAGTGGGCATCATGATTTTGGAGAGTGCAGGTGTAGGACAGTTCCCTGTGCGATACCTGCTGTTTCCCTTGTTGTGATTGCTTGGGTACCGAAACATGCAGGCACCTTTCGGCTCACACATCAGCACTACATTGAAGAATTTGTAACTTCTGGGCAATAGGGTTAACCCCTTGCTTCTGGCAACAAAAAGCCCGCACTTGGCGGGCTCTGTCGCAACTTCGTGGCTGCCGGAGGGCGTGGCAGGCCGCATCTCATATGGCGAAGGGAGTGCGGTCCTTGCCTTCAATCCAGCGGGGCTGCTTGCCGCGGCCGGTCCAGGTCGCACCGGTGGCGGGATCGCGGTACTTGGGAACGCCGACCACGCGGAAACCAGCGCCAGTCTTGGCTTTGGACGAGGGAAAGACATCGGCCTCGGTCAATCCGTATTGGTCGATGATGGTGCGCACCTGGGCAATGGCTCCGGACTTTTCGGTCTTGAGCACTTCGGCGATCTGGGCTTCGAGCTGGGCTTTCTGCTGCAGCAGTGTCTTGTAGTCTGTGGTCATGTATATCAATGAATGTTGATCTGCCAATATAAAGGAATCCGGGAGAGCTTTTGGCAAAGTGAGCCTACACTGCCGCGCAACACCCGGATGACGACAGGCGTATTGTCAGAGAGCCTGTTTGAGAACAGGTTCCCATGTTGCCTGAGTCTAGGCGAGTCTGACGCTGATTTTTGTGGCGTATGGAAACCGGGTCATCGCATCTGCCACCGCTGCGCAGGTGCTGGGAAACAGGGCCGTGTAGCAGGCGCCGGCCACTTTGATGATGCATCGCTTCATGTTTCTCTCCCCTTGAATGACAGGTCTGCCTGCTTATCGGCATCTTTGCATCAAGATGAAACATTTTGTATCCTGCTCCCTGCCGATCCTGGTCAGGGGCCTTCATGGATCCATGGCAGTCCAGGAAGGGCAAGAAAAGGCCGCATGGTGCACCCCAAAAATATGAGGGAGGGAAAAACACAGGGTGCGCGGCGCAAACGGCAGGACCCTGGTGCAAGGCCCTGGCGTTTGCGACAAAAAGATCCCGCCTGCAGGGCGGGAAATGTCTGTGTTACAAATTGACACTATAGCATGCATCCGTCCAGGATGTGACGATAACTTGCAAAAACCTGACGACTCAGGCCCCGGTGGCGTTGCGAGCAAAGCGCTGCTTGCTCGAAGGGGGCAGCGGATCACCTGCAGCCAGGAAGCGTGCAATTGCAAGGGCAAGTACGCACTCTTTGAGCTCTGGCGGCCGGTGTGTCTCGGATAGGCTCGGTGGGCATCCACAGCCCTCGTTTTTGCCTTTACTACGCATCATGTTTCAAACACTTCGTGCCCGCCTGATCCTCATCTGCGTGGCAATCACAGTGGCCGCGCTGTTCGCGCTGTCCATGGCCACCTTCTGGACGGCGCGCGGCAGCACGCTGTCCGGCATCGACGAAAACATCGGCCAGCTCACGCAGGCCCATGCAGCCGCATTGACCGACTGGGTCCAGGACAAGCAGCGCATCACCGGCTCGCTGAAAACGGCGGTGCAACAGCCTGACCCGATTCCTTTCCTGCTGGCAGGCCAGCAGGCCGGCGGCTTCGATGACGCCTACTTCGTGCATGCGGACAAGCGTGCCGTGTTCACCCATCCCATGCCGGAGAACTACGACGGCACCCAGCGCGACTGGTTCAAGCAGGCCGTGCGGGAAGGCCGTCCGGGCGTCACGCCGGCCTACGTGGACGCCAGCACGGGTGAGCTGACGATCAGCTTTGTCGATCCGGTCGGGGCCTCGGGCGCGATCACGGCCGTCGTCGGCACCGATGTGCGGCTGGCGGCCATGTCCAGGAAAGTGGCGGCCATACGCCCCCAGGAAAAGAGCTTCGCCTTTCTGATGGACGGCGAAGGCCGTCTGCTGGCCTACGCCAGGCCCGAGCTGGCGCTCAAGCCCGCTTCGGCGATTGCACCGGAGCTCGATGCGGCCATGATCAAGCGCCTGGCCGAGCAGGGCGGACGTGCCGACCTGGTGCTCGATGGAGAGCCGCAGATGGTCTATGCCGCCAAGGTGGAGGGCACGCCCTGGACGCTGGCCGTGGTGATCGACCGCGCACAGGCCACGCATTCCGTAAGCGCGCTGCTGCAGGTGGCCGCCTTCATCACCGCGCTTTCCGTGCTGGGTACGGCCGTGCTGTTGACCGTGGTGCTGCGCCGGATGCTCATGCGCCTGGCCGTGGCGCGCGATGCCTTACAGGACATTGCTTCCGGCGAGGGCGATCTGACCCGCCGCCTCACGGCGGCAGGCCGGGACGAACTGGCGCAGATCGGCCAGTCCTTCAATCAGTTCGTGGACAAGATCGCCACGGTGCTGCTGCGCATTCGCGAATCGTCGGAATCGGTGCGCATGGCGTCGGCCGAGATCGCGGGCGGCAACCAGGACCTGTCGTCACGCACCGAGCAGCAGGCCAGCTCGCTGGAGCAGACGGCAGCCGCCATGGAGCAGATCACGGCAACCGTGCAGCAAAACGCGGCCAATGCCCGTCAGGCCAGCGAGCTGGCCACCAGCGCCTCGCAGATCGCCACGCAAGGCGGTGAGGCCGTGGGCCAGGTGGTGCAGACCATGGGTGGCATCGAGGCGTCGGCACGCAAGATCGAAAGCATCATCGGCGTGATCGACTCCATCGCCTTCCAGACCAACATCCTCGCGCTCAATGCTGCCGTCGAAGCGGCCCGCGCCGGCGAGCAGGGCCGTGGCTTTGCTGTGGTCGCCAGCGAGGTGCGCACGCTGGCCCAGCGCAGCGCCACGGCGGCGCGGGAGATCAAGGCGCTGATCGACGATTCCGTGGGCCAGATCGACACGGGCAGCCGGCTGGTGCGCAATGCGGGCACCACCATCGACCAGGCCGTGGACGGCGTGCGCAAGCTCAGCACGCTGGTGGCTGAGATCAGCAACGCCAGCCAGGAGCAAAGCCGTGGCATTGCCGAGGTGGGTAGCGCCATTGGACAGATGGACCAGGTCACGCAGCAGAACGCCGCCCTGGTGGAAGAGGTCACGGCGGCTGCGCAATCGCTGCAGCAACAGGCCGTGCAGCTGGCCCAGGCCGTGGCGGGCTTCAAGCTCGACGAAGGAAACGGCGCCCGCCGCCTGCGCTGAGCGCGGGCAAAACGCCGAGGCGGCGCCTGGTGTCAGGCCGCCTTGGCGCTCCCGGAATGCTCGCAGGCAAAGGCCGGTGTACCGGCCTCGTCCGGCCGCTCGCCCGCCACGAAATACCGGTCCCGGCCGCTGGCCTTGGCCTGGTACAGCGCCGTGTCGGCCGTGCGCAGCAAGGCGCTCAAACCCAGCGGAGGCTGGGCCATGTTCGTGCAGGCGATGCCAATGCTCAGCGTGGGGCAGATGGTTGCGCCATCGCTTGTCTCGATGCGGATTTCGCGCGTGGCTTCGCACAGCCGCTGGGCCACGGCGCTGGCCGTGGCGCAGTCGGCGCCAGGCAGCAGCACGGCGAATTCCTCGCCGCCCAGGCGGCCTATGAGTTCATGCGGGCGCAGCGCCTGCGACAGGCGGGCCGAGACTTCCTGCAGCACCCGGTCGCCAGCGGCATGGCCGTGGCGGTCGTTGGTGTGCTTGAAGTGGTCCAGGTCCAGCATCAGCATGGCGCCCGACTGGTGCTCGCGCTGCAGGCGCTCCAGCGTGCGCTGAGCGCGCTCCAGAAAGCTGGTGCGTGCCAGCAGGCCGGTCAGCGCATCGTGGTTCACTGCATGGCGCAGTTTGCTGAGCATGTCCTTGAAGGCCATGAGCGTGCAGGCCACGGCCAGCGGGCCTATGGACAGCATGGCCAGGCCCAGGCGGAACGAGAACGTGGTCTCCAGTTCGGAACTGGGCGAGGTGAGCAGTACATCTGAAAATGTGGCCAGCTTGATGGCACAGCTGGCGAGGTTGAGCAGGGCGACCACGAACAGCCGGTAGCGCATGGCACACAGCAGCATGGCCGGCATGCTCAGGGACAGCGCGCCCGGCCCGCCCAGGTAGATGGCAATGGCCTCGGAGATCACCAGGGCCAACAGCGGCAGCAGGGCCTGCACGATCTGCCTGAACGGCTGGCCACGCCAGGACAGCGGCTCCAGGCTTGCTGGAAAGCTCAACAGAACGGGCAGCAACAGGGTCATGTGCATCAGCTCGCTGCTGAACCACATGGCCATCATGGGCTGCCAGGGCCAATGCATCAGCTGGTGCATGCCCACCGAGCCCAGCACGGCGCCGACCACGCTCACAAGCAGGCTGCACATCACCAGGTGCAGCACCGATGAGGGGGAGCGCATCTGCCGCACCCGCAGCGGCAGGCGCCGCATCATCACCCAGCCGCAGGCCACGGCTGCCAGATCGGCGAAAGTCAGCCACAGGGTCTGGTCAAGCGGGCTGCCCGACAACCATTCGGCCAACGCCATGGCCACGGCGGCCGCCGTCCAGCAGTGTCTATGGCTGTAGGCGGGGCTGCGCAGCATCCAGCCCAGGAGCAGGGCGTTGGACAGCCACAGAGATGACAGATGCCCCGGAGAGCGCAGGCCCAGCGCCACGGCCGAGCACAGAAACAGCACCCCGCCCAGCACAAAGCTGTCCCGCCAGGGCGTTGCAGCTTGTGAAATCCACGGATCTCCAGATACGGCGCGATATGACATATGTCTCCCCTGTGGAGACTGAATGGAGGCACCGGACACTGCGCGCGTTCGTCGGGCATGCCGGGCATGCCCTTGTCATGGGGAACGAGCGGTCCGGCGGGCAGCGGGAAATCGGAAAACCCTCCTTTGGCGTGCTGCGGCAAGCCGCGTAACTGCGGGCAGGCCCTGCGTCGGAAGCCGACGGATGCGGGGTAACTTGAGTTCACAAAATTTACGCCTGCGGGGCCAATCTAGCGGAAATGCATGTATTTGCAAGTACTGATCCATCATGCGTGCTGCGCCTTCCCAAGCGATTTGCCGTGTTCCGTCGAGCCCGGCCAATACGGCCGCGGGCGGCAGCCCTGCCCGCGGAGCAGCGTCGCCAAAGGAAGGATGGGATGCATGCTAAGTATTTATGCGATGTCCCAGCCGGGTGACATGCAGCGGCGGAGCATCGGGGTGTGTCGGGGGATTTGTAATTAGTTACTTTTGTTTCTGATAGCCATTACTCTTGCCTGGTGGTGCCCATGTGCCGTCGCTGCTGGGCGATGCGGGATGGGGATGCACTCCAGATGCGGCGGTTTCGGATGAAACGAGGATCTTGTTGATGAAAGCGACGATTTGCAGCGCATAGAATTGCCGGATTGGTGGATATATCTGCCGAAATGTTGAACACGTCCGAGCCGCCGCCATAGGCTCTTGCCGTTGACGTCCAGGGAGCTGCATGGAATACCGTCTTGATGAAACCGACCGCCAACTGCTGCGCCTGCTGCAGACCAATGCGCGGGCTTCCACCGCGCATCTGGCCCGGCAGATGAATCTGGCGCGCACGACGGTGGTGGCCCGCATTGCCCGGCTGGAGCAGGAAGGCGTGATCGCCGGATACGGCGTTCGCCTGGGTGCGCGCGTGGAGCAGTCTGCGGTGCGCGCGTACTGCGGCATTCGCGTGCAGCCCAAGACGGCCACTTCGGTGATGCAGGCGCTCAACCGTTTCACCGAAGTCGAGGAGGTCTCCGCCGTCAGCGGCCAGTACGACTACATGGTGTTCGTGCGCTGCGAGAGCAACGAAAAGCTCGACGCGCTGCTGGACCGCATAGGCCTGATCGACGGCATACAGCAGACCTATACCTCGGTGGTGCTCAGCCGCAAGATCGACCGGCGCATGACGGCGGCGCTGAGCCAGCTGGCTGAATCTGCCGCCTGAGTCTTCTGCCCGTGCCGGCCGATGGAGAGCCGGGTGGCTGTCCGCATCGACTGTCGGGCATCAGACATTTCCTAGTGAAACTGCCGGGTAGGCAGTGCCTTGCCTCGCTCCTATGCTGATGCGGGCCCCGTGGCAGACCGGGGCCTTTGTGTACGCATAACACCAGGAGACAAAGCATGCACCCAGCGCTTCGCAGTGGATGGAAACCCTTGTCATTGATAGCCCTGGCCGCCTTGGCGGCCTGCGGCGGTTCGGGAGACGGCTCCGGCAGCAAGTACAGCGCGGAGATCCGCCGCACGGAGATGGGCATTCCGCACATCAAGGCCAAGGACTGGACGGGCCTGGGCTATGGTGCGGGCTATGCCCAGGCGCAGGACAACCTGTGCACCATGGCCGACTCCTTCCTGACCTACCGCGGGGAGCGTTCGCGCCACTTCGGCGGCGATGCCCAGGCCGTCTATGACAGCACCATCGACCGGCCGCGCAACATCGATTCGGACTTCTTCTTCCGCCATGTCGTCTCCGATGACGCCGTGGCCGCCATGATCCAGGCCCAGCCCGACAAGCTCAAGCAACTGGTCGATGGCTTCGTGGCCGGCTACAACCGCGTGGTGCGCGAGACCCCGGCCGGGGCCAAGACCAATGCGGCCTGCGCGGGCCAGCCTTGGGTGCAGGCCATCACGGCCCAGGACATCTGGCGGCGCATGTATACGGCCAATCTTGCCGGCGGCTACAGCAATTTCGTGGCCCAGATCGCCAATGCCGTGCCGCCTGCAGCAGCTGCGGCGGCAACGGCCTCGGCCAAGCCGGCGAAGGGCCGGTCGGCCGCGACGCAGCTGGCCGCGCTCAAGCCGGGCCAGGTGGTGGCGCCATCATTGCAGGTGGGCGGCACCACGGGCATAGGCAGCAACATGTACGGCTTCGGCCAGCAGGCCACGGGCGGCAGCAGCGTGCTGTTCGGCAATCCGCACTGGTACTGGAAGGGGCCGGACCGCTTCTACCAATCGCAGCTCACGATTCCGGGCGAGATCGACGTCAGTGGCGCCAGCTTCCTGGGTATCCCGATGGTGCTGATCGGCTTCAACAACGACGTGGCCTGGAGCCACACCGTGTCCACGGCGCGGCGCTTCGGCCTGTTCATGTACCAGCTGGCGCCCAATGATCCGACCCGCTATGTGCGCGACGGCAAGACCGAGGCCATGCAGGCCAGCAGGATCACGGTGAGCGTGCGCAATGCCTCCGGCGGGCAGGACCAGGTCACGCGCACGCTGTACAAGACCGTTCACGGCCCCGTGGTCAACCTCGGCGCCATGGACCCGGCGCTGGGCTGGACCACGCAGAGCGTGTTCGCCATCCGCGACATCAACGCCTACAACTACCGCACCTTCCGCAACTGGCTGCGCTGGAACCAGGCCAAGTCGCTGGACGAGTTCATCCGCATCCAGAAGGAGGAGTCGGCCATTCCCTGGGTCAACACCGTCGCTGCGGGACGCGGCAACGCCCAGGTCTGGTATGCCGACATAGGCGCCGTGCCCAACGTGCCGCCCGCGCAGCTGCAGGCCTGCGCCACGCCGGCCTCGGCAGCCATCAACGCGGCGCTGCCCCAGGTGCCGGTGCTGGCCGGCGGCAGCAGCCAGTGCGACTGGGGCTCGGATGCGGATTCGGTGCAGGCCGGCGCCATCGGCCCGGCACGCATGCCCAGCCTGCTGCGTGGCGACTACGTGGGCAACATGAACGACAGCTACTGGCTGTCCAATGCCTCGGCACCGCTGACCGGCTATCCGGCCATCTTCGGCTCCACCTCTTCTGCCCAGAGCCTGCGCACGCGCCTGGGCCACACCATGGCGCTGCAGCGGCTGGCGGGCACGGACGGCTATCCGGGCAAGCTGGCCACCAGCGACATCGTTCGCCAGATGGTGCTGGACAGCCGTGTGTACAGCGCGCGTTTCAAGGACGAGGCATTGGCCCAGGTCTGTCCAGGCCCCGTGTCCTCGGCGGGTGAAACGGTGGACGTATCGGCTGCCTGCACGGCGCTGCAGGCCTGGGACGGCACGGGCACGGCGGCATCCAGGGGCTCCCATGTCTGGGACGAGTTCTGGAAGCGCGTGGCCAGCCAGGTCAAATCGGCCGACCTGTATGCCGTGCCCTTCGATGCGGCCGACCCCGTCAACACGCCGCGCGGCATCAAGCCCACGGCCAAGGCGGCGCTGCAAAAGGCGTTCGCCGAAGCAGTGAAGGCCGTGCAGGCCAGCGGCTTTGCCATGGATGCGGCGCGTGGCACCGTGCTGTTCTCGCAGCGTGGCGGAGAGAAGACGGCGCTGTATGGCGGATGCGGCGAGGTGGGCTACTTCACCATCACCTGCTCGGAAAACAAGATAGAGCAGGGCGGCTACAGCATGGACGGGCAGCCGCACGGCAACAGCTACATGCAGGTGGTGAGCTTCCCGGCGGCCGGAGTGGAGGCCCATACCTTCCTGACCTTCTCGCTGTCCGACGATCCTGCCTCGGCCCACTATGCGGACTACACCAAGGCCTACGGTGCGCGCCAGTGGCTCAAGCTGCCGTTCACCGACAGCGCCATCCAGGCCAGCCCGGCCTACAAGACGCAGACCGTGAGCGAGTGACATCCGCTGTCCGGCGTGATGCAGTGCCCGCCTGAAGGGGTTGCATCCGGCATGCAATGCAAACGGGGGCCCAGGCCCCCGTTTCGCTTGACTGGTTGCCTGGCTCAATCCACCACGACGCGGGCCTGGCCCGCTTCCATGCGGCCGACGATGGTTGCATCGCCAAAGCCCTGTTCGGCAAACAGCGCAAGCACCTGGTCCGCCACATCGGGCGTGCACGATACGAGCAGGCCGCCCGAGGTCTGCGGATCGGTCAGCAGCGCGCGCTGGGCATCGGTGATGCCGGCGCCCAGCACCACCTGCGTGCCATATGAGGCCCAGTTGCGGCCCGAGGCGCCCGTAATGACGCCCTGCTCGGCAAAGCCCTGCACCGTGGGCAGCACGGGCAGGCTGCGGCTGTCGATGCGCGCCGTCAGGCCCGCGCCGCGTGCCAGTTCCAGGCCGTGGCCCAGCAGGCCGAAGCCCGTCACATCGGTCAGCGCGTGCACGCCGTCCATCTTGCCCAGCGCCGTGCCGGGGCGGTTGAGCAAGGTGGTTGCCTCCACCATGGCGCGGTAGCCGGCTTCGTCCAGCAGGTTCTTCTTGAGCGCGGCCGACAGAATGCCCACGCCCAGCGGCTTGCCCAGGATCAGCACATCGCCGGCCTTGGCGTCGGCGTTGCGTTTCATCTGGCGCGGGTTGACGATGCCGATGCCCACCAGGCCGTAGATGGGCTCGACCGAGTCGATGGAGTGGCCGCCGGCCAGTGGAATGCCGGCATCGCGGCAGACCGACTCGCCGCCTTCCAGGATCTTGGCAATGGTGTCGTGCGGCAGCACATTGATGGGCATGCCCACGATGGCCAGGGCCATCAGCGGCTGGCCGCCCATGGCGTAGATGTCGGACAGCGCATTCGTCGCGGCGATGCGGCCGAAGTCATACGGATCGTCCACGATGGGCATGAAGAAATCCGTGGTCGCCACGATGGCCTGCTCGTCGTTGATGCGGTAGACGGCGGCGTCGTCAGCGGTCTCCGTGCCCACCAGCAGGTCCGGGAAGAACTGCTTGGGCAGCGCGCTCTTGCCGATCAGCTCCGCCAGCAGGCCCGGCGCGATCTTGCAGCCGCAGCCGCCGCCATGGGACAGCGAGGTGAGTCGGGGAGCTTGGGAGGTGTCTGTGGTCATGGAGCAATCCGGCGAACGGGGGCGATCGCAGTAGTGGAAAAGAGTGCCTGCCGCCAGCGCGGCGGCGCGCCATATTATGGGCGGGCACGGCGGGCGGCCATGGTACAAGCGGGCATGTCCAAGTCTTTCGCTCATGACCGTGCATCCGTGGACTGCGATCCCGAGACGGTGGTCGGCGTGGAGCAGCGCGGCTTCAACGCCTGGCCGGCCCAGCGCACCGTGCTCTGCGGCGACTGGCTGCTGCGCGCCGCGCAGGGCCATACCAAGCGGGCCAACTCGGCCAATGCCCATCAGCCCGGCGCCCGCCTTGGCGCCTTGCTGGCGCAGATCGAAGCCTTCTACCAACGCCAGGGCCTGCCGCCCGTCTTCCGCCTCTCGCCCCTGGCCAGCCCCGAGGCCGATGCCCAGCTGGCGCAGGCCGGCTACCTGCTGGCCGATCCTTCGCTCGTGATGCGCGCAGCCTTGGCGGACATGGCGCAGCCGGCGGACGGAAAAGGCTGGACCCTCGCCATGGATGCCCGGCCCGGTGCGGCCTGGCTGCAAGGCTTTGCCGAGGCCGGCGCCGTGCCGCCCCGGCACAGGCAGGCGCATCACCACATGCTGCAGTCCATTGCCTGGCCCGCCGCCTTTGCCACGCTGCGCGTCGGGGGCGAGGTGGCCGGGTTCGGCCTGGCCGTGCTGGAGCGCGGGTGCGTGGGCCTGTATGACATCGTCATCGCACCTGCAATGCGCGGGCGGGGGCTGGGCCGTGCGCTGGCGTGCGGCCTGCTGCACTGGGGACGGACGCAGGGAGCGCAATGGGCCGAGCTGCAGGTGCGGGCTCCCAACCGGGTGGCGCGCGGGCTGTATGAAAGCCTGGGCTTTCATCCGCTCTACGCCTATCACTACCGCCTGCCTGCCGCGGCACCTTGATGTGCCGCAGCGACTAAGAAAGGATGATGACCCAGCGCGACACTCCGGGTGCTCCGAGGCGGGCGATATGTGAAAAAATGCTTCGATGCGCCGTCGTGGTGCAATGCATGGATTTCCCGTTCAAGGAGCCTTGGTTGGCTGTTCGCATAAATCGCTCACAGCGCTCGCAGCGCTCACTTCTCCCATCCCGCAGGTGGTGCATGGGTGGCAGGATCAAGGGCCTGCCGCCCGCCTGGGCCTGGGTGGCCGTGTGCCTGCTGGCGCTGCAAACGGGTTGGGTGGGGCTGGTGGGGCAGGCGCATGCCGAACCATCGGCCGACGAGCATGAGCTGGGCGTGACACGCACAGTCTTAGGCATCCTGGGCTACACGCGCTGGCCCACGGAAAGCGCGGTGCTGCGGCTGTGCGTGGTGGGCTCCACCGAATATGCCGATGACCTGCTCAATGGTGCCCCGCAGACCGTGGGCAGCCAGCGGCTGGAAGTCCGGCGCGTCGTGCTTTCCGATGCGCGCATCCTGGCCGAATGCGAAGGCATCTATGCCGGCCAGCTCGATGAAGCGGCCTGGCGCAAGCTCATGGAGCAACTGGCCGGACGGCCGCTGCTGACCATCAGCGAGCGGGGCGAGCTGTGCCGCATCGGCGCCATGTTCTGCCTGCGCCGCCGTGGCGAGGGCGCGGGCTTCGAGGTCAGCCTCGACTCCGTGGCACGCAGCGGCCTGCGCGTCAATCCCAAGGTGCTGCAGCTTGCGCGCCACAGGACGTTGCCATGAAGTTGTTCCTGTCCGGCAGCGCCTCCCTGCGCAACGTGATCCGCCGCGCGCACATGCGCATGGCGGCGGTGGCCATTGCGCTGGCGGGCGCGCTGCTGCTCATCGTCGGCGTGGCCACCCTGCGTCTTTACCTGTCCAACAACCTGCATCTGGTGGCACGTTCGCTGGCCTATACGGTCGAGGCATCGCTGGTTTTCGGTGACCGTGACGAGGCTGCCCGCGTGCTGGACCAATTGCTGCGCGGCGAAGGCGTGGCCCATGCCGAGGTTTTCGATGCCGAGCAGCGCCCGTTCGTGCAGTGGTCGGGCCATGGCGGCTCGGCGCTGTCCAGCGTGGGTGAACTGCTGGCCATAGGCATAGGCCTGCCGCGCGCCGAGGCCGATGTGCGCCAGGATGGCCGCCTGGTCGGGAGCGTGCAGCTGTCCAGCGATGGCGTGGGCCTGGTCCGCTTTCTGGGCGCAGGCTTCATCGTGCTGGTGCTGTGCGTCGGCGTGAGCGGCTATGTGGGGCTGCGCCAATCGCGCCGCATGCTGCGCGACATTGCCGAACCGCTGCAGCAGTTGGCGCGCGTGGCGCACGCTGTGCGCCATGACCGGTCCATGGACCAGCGCGTGCCGCTGGCGCGCATTGCCGAATTGCGCGAGTTGGGGGACAACTTCAATGCCCTGCTGGCCGAGCTGCAGACACGCCACGAGCGGCTGCAGCAGCAAAACTCGGCCCTGGAGCGCCAGGCTTCGCGAGACAGCCTCACGGGGCTGGCCAACCGCCTGCATTTCGAGCAGCGCCTGCAGCAGGCGCTGGACAACGCGGCCGAAACCGGGCAGAAGCTGGCCGTGCTGTTTCTGGACAACGACCGCTTCAAGCAGGTCAACGACGCGTACGGCCATGCTGTGGGCGATGTGCTGCTCAAGGCCGTAGGCGCAAGACTGCGCTCGCAGGTGCGCGAGAGCGATCTGGTCGCGCGGCTGGGCGGCGATGAGTTCGCCATCCTGCTCTATCCCGTGGGCGGGGGCGGCGATGCGCAGGTGGTGCGGGACAAGATAGAGGCCGCCATGCATGAGCCTTTGGTGGTCAACGAAGGCGTGGTGCTGCAGCCTTCGGTCAGTGCGGGCGTGGCCCTTTTTCCCAAGCATGGCCAGAGCATGGAGACGCTGATGCGCCAAGCCGACCAGGCCATGTACCAGGCCAAGGCCATGCGCCAGGCCGAACGAGTCACAGGAGGATGACATGTTGAAACGACGGAGCTGGACCCGGATGTGCGGCGCAGGTGCGGCCGCTGTGCTGGCCCTTGCGCTGGCGGGCTGCAAGGCGGCGCCCGAGGCGCCGCCTACGCCGCAGGGCCTGACCGAGCAGCAGCAGCAAGTGCTGCGCAGCCAGGGCTTTGCACAGGCGGAGCAGGGCTGGGAGCTGCAGATGTCGGGCAAGCTGCTGTTCGGCTTTGACTCGGCCGAAGTCGGCGCCCAGGCGCGCACCAAGGTGCTGGAACTGGGGCGGGCGCTCAAGGGCGTGGGCATAGAGCGGCTGCGCGTGGAAGGCCATACGGACGATCGCGGCAGCGATGCCTACAACATGCGCCTGTCGCTGCGCCGCGCAGAGGCCGTGGCCGATGTGCTGGCCGAAGCTGGCCTGGCGCGCCAGGATATCGAGGTCAAGGGCCTGGGCCGCGCCATGCCCGTGGTGCCCAGCGATGCGGCGGAGAACCGCCGCGTGGCCATCGTCGTGCCCTTGCAATAGCCGTAACCTGGCTGGAATCAGAGTCGGGGGATTGGCGGAAAGCAGCAGGAGTCGAACCTACCCAGGAGCGGCTGACGCCCCTGACCGGGTTTGAAGCCCGGGCGCACCACCGGGTGCGTATGCTTTCCTTCTGGATTGAAGCTCCCCCTGAGCGGCTTACGCCGCTTCCCCCCGTTGCACGGCGCCTCTCTACCCGCTTCGCGGGGGAGGGGGACGACACCCTTGCTGCGGGGCGGCCCTTGCTCGGTGTCTCTCGCCCTGGGCCGCGCCGGTTGCTGGCGCCGTGGCGAAGCAAAGCTGGCCATTGTAGCGGCCCCTTGCCTCAAATTCTTGCTGTGGCGCCAGTGGTCCACTGCACATCGGGGCGCAGCAGGTGGGCGTCGCGCAGGCGGCGGGTGTAGCCGATGCGGTCGAAGAATTCGAGGATCTGGATGGCGCGCTTGCGGCCCAGGCCTGTGGCATCGCGAAAGGCGTGGGCCTGGATTTCGCCGTTGGGGGTGGCGGCGGCCAGTTCGCGCACCAGGGCGGCGAGTTCGTCCGTGCGGGCGGCGGAGTAGAACAGGTCCTTGGTCACCTGAAACAGCAGTCCCTGGCGCGCGAGCTTGCGCAGCAGCTGGCGCACGGTTTCCTCGCCGATGGCGTTGTCGCGTGCCAGGTCGCGCACCCAGGGCGGGTCGTAGCGGCCGGCTTCGATGGCCGGCAGCAGTTTCTGGGCGATCTGTGTTTCGCTGTCCGACAGCTGCACGCTGTGGCCGGGCAGGTGCAGCCAGGCGCCGCTGGAGGCCAGGCTGCCATCCTGCAGCAGCGTTTGCAGCAGGCCTTTCCACAGCGCGTCATGTCCTGCATGGACCAGGCCGGACAGTGCCATGCGGCGCAGGCGTGCCGCGTTCACACCGGGCTCGTCGGGGTTTTTTTCGTGAAAGCGCGCCATGCTGTCCAGCACCTGGCCGCGCAGCTGCGTCCAGCGTGCGTCACCCAGCAACAGCGTGTCGCCCTCGGCCAGTGGAAGTCGGTGCAGCCGGTGCCCGCCGTTGTCCGTGGCCACGGATGCGCGGCCTGTCAGGCGCATGAGCTGCGACGTGGCAATGCCGTGCGCCGCGCCTTGCACCAGCGCGCTGGCGTCCCCGGTGGCAATCAGCGATTCCAGCGCCTGCAGATAGGCCGTGCGCTCGGGGCTGCGGCGCTTGCGTGCGGGAGCAAAGGGGTCGATGACGCTGCCGCCCGCAATCGTACGGTTGGCCTGGGCATTGCGCACGATGAGCCGGTCGCCGGGTTGGGCATGTACGGGCATGTCCAGCACCAGTTGGACGATGGCCTGCTCGCCGGGACCCAGCGGCTGGTCCTGCAGCAGGGCCACGTGGGCCGTGCAGCGCGCGGTGCCCAGGTGCACGTGGACAGGCGTCCACTGCCTGAGCTCCGGCGCATCGGCCAGCAGTTGCAGGCGCACGTCGATCCGGTCGCTGGCCTGCAGCAGCCGTGCGTCGGCGATCCAGTCGCCGCGCGTGATGGCTTCCTTGGCAATGCCCGACAGGTTGAGCGCGCAGCGCTGTCCGGCCAGGCCCTGTTCGCTGGCCTGGTTCTGGGCATGCAGGCTGCGCACGCGCACCTCGGTGCCCGAGGCCGAGTGCACCAGCGTGTCGCCGACTTTCACCTGCCCGCCGAACACGGTGCCTGTGACCACGGTGCCCTGGCCCGGCAGCGTGAAGCTGCGGTCCACGGCCAGGCGGAACAGTCCGTCGCTGGCCCGCGCGGGAATGGACTGGGCACGCGCCATGAGGTGCTCGCGCAGCTGCGCCACGCCCGCGTCACCGGGCTGGGCGGCGGCGGTGGGAAAGACCGGGGCGCCGGCCAGCGCCGTGGGCGCCAGCAGGGACTCGATCTCGGCACGCACCTGCTGCAGGCGCTCGGGCGTGGCGCGGTCGGCCTTGGTCAGGGCCACGGTGCCTTCGCGCACGCCCAGCAGCTGCAGGATGTCCAGGTGCTCGCGCGTCTGCGGCATGACGCCGTCGTCGGCCGCCACCACCAGCAGGGCGTGGTCTATGCCCACGGCGCCTGCGGCCATGGTGTGCACGAATTTTTCGTGGCCGGGCACGTCGATGATGCCCAGTACCTCGCCATTGGGCAGCGGCGTGTAGGCATAGCCCAGCTCGATGGAGATGCCGCGCGCCTTCTCTTCCTTGAGGCGGTCGGTGTCCACGCCCGTGAGCGCGCGCACCAGGGTGGTCTTGCCGTGGTCGATGTGGCCGGCGGTGCCAATGATCATGCGTTCGTCCTCAGGCGATGTGCAGCAGCGGCAGCTGTTCGGTGAAGGCCGGCTCGTCGGCTGCCTCCAGGCAGCGCAGGTCCAGCCACAGCGCGTCGTCATGCAGCCGGCCGATGACGGGGCGGGGCAGGCCGCGCAGGCCCGCTTCAAGCCGGGTGAGCTGGCGGCCGGCCTGGCGACCGTCGGCCGGATGCAGTCGCAGGCCCCAGCTGGGCAGGTTCTCCACGGGCAGGGCGCCGCTGCCGATCTGGCTGTTCATCTCGGCGGTTTCCACCACATAGCGGCTGCCCAGCGCCTGCTGCACCAGCGGCTGCAGCGCCTGCGCGCGGGCCTGCATGTCGGCCTGGGGGCGCGTGAACAGGCGCAGCGTGGTCAGGCGCTCGGCCAGCTTTTCTGGGTGCAGGTACAGGCGCAGCGTGGGCTCCAGCGCGGCCAGGGTGAGCTTGCTCACGCGCAGTGCGCGCTTGAGCGGATGTTTCTTGATGCGGGCGATCAGGTCCTTGCGGCCCACGATCAGGCCGGCCTGCGGACCGCCCAGCAGCTTGTCGCCACTGAAGGTGACGATGTCGGCGCCCGACTCGATGGTCTCGCGCACCGTGACCTCGTAGGGCAGGCCCCATTCGCGCAGATCGACCAGGGTGCCGCTGCCCAGGTCCACCACCATCTGCAGGCCGTGCGCGTGGGCAATGGATGCCACCTCGGCGTCGCTCACGGCCTTGGTGAAGCCGGTGATGGCGTAGTTGCTGCAATGCACCTTCATGAGCAGGCCGGTGTGTTCGCCGACAGCGCCTTCGTAGTCGCGCGCATGGGTGCGGTTGGTGGTGCCCACCTCGACCAGGGTGGCGCCCGCGCGCGTCATCACGTCGGGGATGCGGAAGGCCCCGCCGATCTCCACCAGCTCGCCGCGCGAGACGATGACCTCGCGCCCGGCCGCCAGCGTGGCCAGGGTCAGCAGCACGGCGGCGGCGTTGTTGTTGACCACGGTGCAGGCCTCGGCGCCCGTGAGTTCGCAGACCAGGGATTCGATCAGGTCGTCGCGGTCGCCACGGCCGCCGTCCTCCAGGTCGTACTCCAGGTTGGCCGGCGCCGTCATGGCGGCCACCACGGCGTCCACGGCCTCCTGCGGCAGCAGGGCGCGGCCCAGGTTGGTGTGCAGCACCGTGCCCGTGAGGTTGAAGACCGTGCGCAGACGGGGTGCAAAGCGCCGCGCCAGGCGAAGGCCGGCCGCCTGGATTACCTCAGTGATGCCGGGCGCGCCTGCATCGGGCTCGCCGGACCGCAGCCGCTCCTGCGCATCGGCCCGCATCTGTGCCAGTGTCTCGCGCACGGCCTGGGTGCAGGCATCGAGGCCGTGGCGCTCGCGCAGCGCGAGTATGTCGGCGCTCAGCAGCACCTTGTCCACGGCAGGCAGGCGCAGCGCGGACGGGGTGGAGGAAGCGGCAGAGGTGGCGGCGGTATCGGTCATGGTGTGCGAAAGGGTCAGGCAGCAGGCGTGGCGGGGTCGATCAGCGCGTCGCCGGCCTCGTCCTGCTCCTCGGCAAAGGCCACGTAGAGCAGGGGATTGGCGCTGGCGCGCTGAAAGCGCGTCTCCTCGCCCATCAGCAGGTCCAGCATCAGTGAGGCCAGGTCGTCGGCCAGGGGCTCGGCCATCGGGTCCTTTTCCTGGTTGACCACCTTGCGGTAGCTGCCGCATTCCTCGCAGGTCTCGGCCAGCACGGTATCGCCTGCGCCATCGATGCCCTGGTACTCGACGCCCTTGGTCGACTCGCAGTGGGAGCACTTGACGCGCACCATGTGCCACTCCGTGCAGCAGGTGCCGCAGTGCAGGTAGCGATGGCCTGCGGCCTTGCCGCCAATGCGCAACACGCTGGCCACGGGCTCGCTGGCGCAGACGGGACAGATCGAGGCGGGATCGGTATAGGGCACGTCGCGTGCGTTCAGGCCGCTGGCGCGCGTGGCAAACACCACCTGCAGCGCAGCCATCACAAAGGGCGCCATGCCCACGTGGCGGGCCGCCACTTCCTTTTGCAGCAGCCGCTGCGCGATCTCGTCACGCCCGGCCGTGTCCAGCGCGCGCAGCTCCTGCAGCAGCGGCTGCAGCGGCGCTGGCAGGCCGTCGGCGCCCGACAGGGCATCGAGCATGCGGTCCAGCACGCCATGCCAGGCGGCATCGATATGGTCGGCGGCAGGCAGCAGCGGCATGGAATGCTCCTGCGCGCGCGCGATCAGCGCCGCATCGGGCTCGGCCAGCGTCAGCTGCCCGGCCGCCTTGGCCTGCGCGTCCACGATCTGCGCCACAAACCGCAGGTAGTCGGCAATCGGATTGCCCTCGGCCAGCTGCCGCAGCCGCGCCGCCCGCTCGACGAACAGCCCCGGCAACTGCGGCAGCAGCACGCGCGGAAAACTGGTGTGGTCCAGCGACTCGATATCGCCGGGTTGAAGAATGCGTTGCATTGGAATGAATCCCAAAAAAACAGCCGCCCGGATCGCTGGGCGGCTGGGTGCTCAGGCTGATGCCTAGTATGACGCCATGTCTGTGAAAACTGGCGCGGCCCAAGGCGAGGGGCACCGAGGAAGGGCCGTCCCGCACCGAGGGTGCCGTCCCCCTCCCTCGCGCAGCGAGTAGAGAGGGGGAAGCGGCGTAAGCCGCTCAGGGGGTGTCAGTCATTATCTCCGGTCATCTTGCGATACCACCCCCGGTGGTGCTGCTTGGCCCAGGCCCGTGTCACCGTGCCGTACAGCATGGCGCGGATGGTGCCCCGGGTCCAGATGGCCGCGTACACGTGCATGATGATCAGGCCGATCATCCACACGCCCGCGATGGCGTGCACCACCGAGGCGGCGCGCACCACGTTGACGGGCAGCGTCCACCAGGCGCGCCACATGAGCGCGCCGGTCACGGTGATCGCCAGCATGCCGATGACCAGGCCCCAGAACAGCAGCTTCTGGCCGCCGTTGTACTTGCCCTGCTCGGGCATGTCGTGGTCGTCGCCGTCGATCATCTTGTTGACGTTCTTGAGCCACTCGATGTCGCGCGGCTCGACCACGTTCAGGCGCCAGAAGCGCAGCGCCATGATGATGAAGAACAGCGCCATCACCACCCCGATGTAGGGGTGCAGGATGCGTGTCCACGGCCCGCCGCCGAACAGCTGCGTGAGCGGGAAGAAGGCCGGGTGGAAGAACGCCAGGCCCGACAGCGCCAGCAGGATGAAGCAGATGCCGACCACCCAGTGGTTGGCACGCTCCGATGCGTTGTAGCGCACCAGGTCACGTGGGTTGCGTTTCATCGGCGGGCCTCCTTTTCAGCGGCTTCCTGGTCCTTGCGGTCCATTTCGTCTTCCAGTTCCTTGGACACGTCGTTCGGGCCCTTGGTGATGTAGTGGAACAGGCTGCCGACGGCAGCTGCGCCCAGCGCGGCCATGGCCAGCGGCTTGGCCACGCCCTTCCACAGGGACACCATGGGGCTGATCTTCGGGTCGTCGGGCAGGCCCTTGTACAGCGAAGGCTTGTCCGCGTGATGCAGCACGTACATCACATGGGTGCCGCCCACGCCCTGCGGGTCATACAGGCCCGCCTCGGCATAGCCGCGCCGCTTGAGGTCGCCGATGCGGTGCTCGGCCTGGTCCTTCATCGCCTCCTTGGTGCCGAACATGATGGCGCCGGTGGGGCAGGTCTTGACACAGGCAGGCTCCCGGCCGACGGCCACGCGGTCCGAGCACAGCGTGCACTTGTAGGCCTTGTGGTCCTTCTTGGAGATGCGCGGGATGTTGAACGGGCAGCCCGTGACGCAGTAGCCGCAGCCCACGCACTGGTCCTGCTGGAAGTCCACGATGCCGTTGCTGTACTGCACGATGGCGCCCGGCGAGGGGCAGGCCTTCAGGCAGCCCGGGTCCTCGCAGTGCATGCAGCCGTCCTTGCGGATCAGCCACTCCAGGTTGCCGGTCGCTTCGTTCTCGTACTCGGTAAAGCGCATGACGGTCCACGACTGATCCGTCAGATCGGTCGGGTTGTCATAGACGCCGGCCGCGCAGGTGCCGATTTCGTCGCGCAGGTCGTTCCACTCCATGCAGGCGGTCTGGCAGGCCTTGCACCCGATGCACTTGGAGACATCGATGAGCTTGGCTACCTCGCCGCTGTGCGTTTCGCGCGCACTGGGAGCAGGCGTCGTCGTGGCCGAGCGACGCTTGATATCGAGAGACATGGTTGATGACATCAGCTGCTCCTTAAACCTTTTCCACCTTCACGAGGAAGGTCTTGGATTCCGGGGTAAGGCTGTTGCCATCGCCCACCGATGCCGTTAGGTTGTTGGCCATGTAGCCCTTGCGGCCCGTCGACGAGAAGCCCCAGTGAATGGGCACGCCCACGTGGTGGATGGTCTTGCCATCGATCTTCATGGGCTTGATGCGCTTGGTCACCACGGCGGCCGCCTTGACGAAGCCGCGCTTGGAGCTGACCTTCACATGCTGGCCCGTCTCGATGCCCAGTTCCTTGGCCAGCGCCTCGCCGATTTCCACGAACTGCTCGGGCTGAACGATGTTGTTCAACTGAACGTGCTTGGTCCAATAGTGGAAGTGCTCGGTCAGGCGGTACGTCGTGCCCACATGCGGGAACTCGCTGGGCGAGCCTGCCGAATCCTTGGCGGAGTCGAAGATGCGGGCGGCCGGGTTGATGACAGCCAGCTTGTTGTCGGGATACATGGGGTTGTATCCCAGCGGGTTGTCGAAGGCCTCGTAGTGGGTGGGGAACGGTCCCTCGTTCATGCCCTTGCGGGCGAAGAAGCGCGCCACGCCCTCGGGGTTCATGATGAACGGATCGGTGGTCTCCGGCGGCATGGTCGGACCCATGTCGGGCACGTCGGCGCCGCCCCAGGTCTTGCCGTTCCAGCGGATCAGCGTGCGCTGAGGGTTGAACGGCTGGCCGTTGCGGTCGCACGAGGCACGGTTGTAGAGCACGCGGCGGTTGGCCGGCCAGGCCCAGGCCCAGTTCAGCGTATTGCCTATGCCCGTAGGGTCGCTGTTGTCGCGTCGGGCCATCTGGTTGCCGGACGAGGTCCAGCAGCCAGCCCAGATCCAGCAGCCGCCCATCGTCGTGCCGTCGTCGCGCATCTCGCCGAAGCCGGCGAGCTGCTCGCCGGCCTTGCGGATGAGCTTGGTCGGGTCCTTGGGGTCGAACAGGTCCACCAGCGCGCGGCCGTTGTACTCCTTGGCGATCTCTTCCGAAGTCGGATGATCGGCATGGGCATACGGCCACCACAGCTTGGTGATCGGCTCGGGGAACTTGCCGCCGTCCTTCTCGTAGGCCTGCTTCAGGCGCAGGTGCAGGGCCGACATGATGGCGATGTCGGTCTTGGCTTCGCCCGGGGGCTCGGCCGCCTTCCAGTGCCACTGCAGCACGCGCGAGGAACTGACGACGGCGCCGTCCTCCTCGGCAAAGCAGGTCGTGGGCAGGCGGAACACCTCGGTCTGGATGGATGCCGAATCCACGTCGTTGAACTCGCCGTGGTTCTTCCAGAACTCCGACGTTTCGGTGACCAGCGGGTCCATGATCACCAGGAACTTCAGCTTCTTGAGGCCTTCGCGCACATTGTTGCTGTTCGCAAGAGCCGCCAGCGGGTTGAAGCCCTGGGCGATGTAGCCGTTGATCTTGCCCTGCGCCATCATGTCGAACACCTGCAGCATGTCGTACTGCTTGTCCAGCTTGGGCAGGTAGTTGAAGGCCCAGTTGTTCTCGGCCGTGGCCGCCGGTCCCCACCAGGCCTTCATCAGGCTCACGTGGAACTTGGGCGTGTTCGACCAGTAGTTCATCTGGCCCGGGCGCATGGCCTTGGGCGTGCGCGCGTCGATGTACTTCTGGTAGTCCTGCTCGCCTTCGTTGGGCAGCGTCAGATAGCCTGGCAGCGAAGCCGACAGAATCCCCAGGTCCGTCAGGCCCTGGATGTTGGAGTGCCCGCGCAGCGCATTCATGCCGCCGCCGGCCACGCCGATGTTGCCCAGCAGCAGTTGCACCATGGCGCCCGTGCGCAGGATCTGCGCACCCGTGGTGTGCTGTGTCCAGCCCAGTGCGTACAGGATGGTTGCGGCGCGGCCCGGCACTGCCGTCGAGGCCAGCTTCTCGCACACATGCAGGAATTTTTCCTTGGGCGTGCCGCAGGCGCTCTCCACCTTCTCGGGCGTATAGCTGGCGTAGTGGCGCTTGAGCCATTGGTACACGCAGCGCGGATGCTGCAGGCTGGCGTCCACCTTCACGTAGCCGTCGGCGTCGAGTTCATAGTCCCAGCTGGACTTGTCGTACTTGCGGGTCTGCGGGTCGTAGCCCGAGAAGATGCCCTCGTCGAACGCAAACTCCTCCTTCACGATGTACGAGAAGTCGGTGTAGTTCCTCACGTACTCATGATGGATCTTGTCGTTCGTCAGCAGATAGTTGATCACGCCACCCAGGAACACGATGTCCGAGCCCGACCGGATGGGGGCGTAGAAATCGGCCACGGAGGCGGAGCGGTTGAAGCGCGGATCGACCACCATGAAGTGCGCACCGTTGTGCTCCTTCGCTTCGGTCACCCACTTGAAACCGCAGGGATGTGCTTCAGCGGCATTGCCGCCCATGATCAGGATAACGTCCGCGTTCTTGATGTCGACCCAATGGTTCGTCATCGCTCCACGGCCAAACGTCGGGGCAAGACCTGCCACCGTCGGGCCGTGTCAGACACGTGCTTGGTTATCGAGTGCGAGCAGGCCCCAGGAGCGGGCCACCTTGTGTGTGACGTAGCCGGCTTCGTTGCTGGAGGCCGAGGCGGCCAGCATGCCGGTGGTCAGCCAGCGGTTCACCGTCTGGCCCTTGTCGTTTTGCTCGACGAAGTTCGCGTCGCGGTCGTCCTTGAGCAGCTTGGTGATGCGGGTCAGCGCCTCATCCCAGGACATGCGCTTCCACTCGGTGGAGCCGGGCGCGCGGTACTCGGGATACTTCAGGCGGTGCGGGCTGTGGACGAAGTCCAGCAGCGATGCGCCCTTGGGGCACAGCGTTCCGCGGTTGACGGGGTGGTCGGGATCTCCCTCGACGTGGATCACCGACAGCTTGGCGTTCTTGACGCCATCGCTCAGCGAATACATCAGGATACCGCAGCCTACCGAACAGTAGGTGCAGGTCTGGCGGGTGACCGTGGTGGCGGCCAGCTTGAACTGGCGCACTTCAGCCAGGGCGGCCGTGGGCGAGAAGCCCATCAACGCCAGGCTGGATCCGGCCAGAGTCGAACCAGTCACTTTCATGAACTGGCGTCTGGAGAATTGGACCATGTGGGGTACCTTCTAATAGAAATTGACGCTTGTAAGCAAATTCTACGAGTGCACCCCGAAAACAATCCGGGAAATAACCCTTAATCCCGAGTCGGCCTGTGCGGCATTCATGCGCGGCCTCCCCGCTGCGCCTTGCTGCGCGGGACTTGCCGGCCCGGTGTCCGGCTGATTCATCAGTTGAATTGATTATCTGGTTTGAGGGCTTCGGATATTTTGTTTTATATCAATCCGGTATTCATTGGTTGGCTGAATGGCATCGATCAATCCAGTCTATTGAGTGAATGCGAACCATTTGCGTCGATTGAATTGCCGAATGGGGTTATTGGCCTCCCCCGGGAGCGGAGGCCGGGGTGGATCATCGTGCCGGCGGGCCCGGATCGCGCGGGGCATGCTTGAGGCCCAGATCATCCGACGTCTGATATTCAGCATGCGCCAAACCCGTCTTGTTCACCGATGGGTTCACCGTTTGGGCCATTTGGCGGCGCCTTTCCTCATCCTGCAGCTGCATGCGCGTGAACATGTCCCAGATTGCCATGAACAGCGCCGCGATCACGGGGCCTATCACAAAACCCGTCAGTCCGAAGAGAGCCATGCCGCCCAGTGTCGAGATCAGCACGATGTAGTCGGGCATCTTGGTGTCCTTGCCCACCAGCAGCGGGCGCAGCACGTTGTCCACCAGTCCGATCACCAGCACGCCGTAGGCGATCAGGATCAGGCCCTTGCCCATGTCACCGGTGGCCAGGAAGTAGATGGCCACCGGTGCCCAGATCAGGCCGGCGCCCACAGCGGGCAGCAGCGACAGGAACGCCATCACCACGCCCCACAGCACGGGCCCCTGGATGCCCAGAATCCAGAAGATCAGCCCGCCCAGCGCGCCCTGGGCGGCCGCCACGGCCAGGTTGCCCTTGACGGTGGCGCGGATCACGGTGGTGAACTTGCTCGACAGCTCGGCCTTGTGATCGGACTGCAGCGGGATGGCCATGCGGATGCGCTGTGTCAGGTCGCGGCCGTCACGCAGCAGGAAGAACAGCAGGTACAGCATCACGCAGAAGCCGACCAGAAACCCGAAGGTGTTCTGGCCTATGCCCAGCGCCTTGGTGGCGGCCAGCTTGGAGGCCTGCATGGCGATGCTGGACAGCTTGTCCTGCAGCTCGGCCAGCGAACCCAGGTGCAACCGCTCCAGCCAGGGTGTGACCCAGGAGGGCAGGGCGTCCATGATCTGTTGCACATAGGTGCCTGCATCCAGGTTGCCGCTGTTGACGCGCTCATAGATCAACGAGGCCTCGCGCACCAGCGAGGCGCCGATCAGCGCCAGCGGCAGGATGGCCACCACCAGGCACAGCAGCAGGGTGGACAGGGCGGCGAGATTGGTGCGCCGTGGCATGCGCGCCAGCAGGCGCCGGTGCAGCGGCGAAAACAGGATGGCCAGGGCGACGCCCCAGAAGATGGCCCCCATGAACTCCCAGAGCACGGCACCGAAGCCTATGGTTGCCGCAATCAGCAGCAGCATGAAAGTGCGTTTGTGTAGGGGCAGCAGGTTCATCTGGCGGTCCGTTCGGAAGATGCGCCAATGTACGCGACTGCGGGAACTCCCGGAGAGTTCAGGTAATCACTTGGTAACTGCCCTGCTGCGATGTTTGAACGGTGGCACAATGGCGGTCGCAACCAGGCCCTTCCCCAGCCACAGTCGCATCCGCCAATCGGTACAGCCGTGTCGCGGAAGGTTCCACAAACCAGCTAATGCCTCCCTCAGGGAGGCTGAGGTCAGCGCAATATGAGCGATCAGACGTCGGTCTACCAAGCCTACCAAGGCAATACCTACCTCTTCGGCGGCAATGCCCCCTACGTCGAAGAAATGTACGAAAACTACCTGGCCAATCCCGGTAGCGTGCCGGATTCCTGGCGCGAGTACTTTGATGCACTGCAACATGTGCCCGCAGTCGATGGCACCGACGCCAAGGACGTTCCGCACCAGCCCGTCATCAACGCTTTCGCCGAGCGCGCCAAGCAAGGCGGCACCAAGGTGGTCGTGGCCTCCGGCGCCGACTCCGAGCTGGGCCGCAAGCGCACCGCCGTCCAGCAACTGATCGCCGCCTACCGCAATGTCGGCGCACGCTGGGCCGATCTGGACCCCCTCAAGCGCACCGAGCGCCCCGAAATTCCCGAGCTGGAGCCGTCGTTCTACGGCTTCACCGATGCCGACCAGGAAACGGTGTTCAACACGAGCAACACCTTCTTCGGCAAGGAAAGCATGTCCCTGCGCGAGCTGATGAACGCTCTGCGCGAAACCTACTGCGGCACCATCGGCTCCGAGTACATGTATGCCACGGACCAGACGCAAAAGCGCTGGTGGCAGCAAAAGCTGGAAACCAGCCGTACCAAGCCTAGCTTTGATGCCAGCCGGAAAAAGCGCATCCTCGACCGCCTGACGGCTGCCGAAGGCCTGGAACGCTACCTGCACACCAAGTACGTCGGCCAAAAGCGCTTCTCGCTGGAAGGTGGCGAGAGCTTTATCGTCGCCATGGACGAGCTGATCAACGCTGCCGGCCAGAAGGGCGTGCAGGAAGTCGTGATCGGCATGGCCCACCGCGGCCGCCTGAACGTGCTGGTCAACACCCTGGGCAAGATGCCCAAGGACCTGTTCGCCGAGTTCGACCACACTGCCCCCGAGGACCTGCCCGCCGGTGACGTGAAGTACCACCAGGGCTTCAGCTCCGACGTGTCCACCGCAGGCGGCCCCGTCCACCTGTCGCTGGCCTTCAACCCCTCGCACCTGGAAATCGTCAACCCCGTGGTCGAAGGCTCGGTGCGCTCGCGCATGGACCGCCGCGACGACCCGCACGGCAAGCAGGTGCTGCCCGTGCTGGTGCACGGCGATGCAGCCTTCGCCGGCCAGGGCGTGAACCAGGAAACCCTGGCGCTGGCCCAGACCCGTGGCTACACCACGGGCGGCACGGTGCACATCATCATCAACAACCAGATCGGCTTCACCACCTCCGATCCGCGCGACACCCGCTCCACGCTGTACTGCACCGACATCGTCAAGATGATCGAGTCGCCCGTGCTGCACGTCAACGGCGATGATCCGGAAGCCGTGGCGCTGGCCGTGCAGCTGGCCCTGGAGTTCCGCATGGAATTCTCCAAGGACGTGGTCGTGGACATCGTCTGCTTCCGCAAGCTGGGCCACAACGAGCAGGACACCCCCGCGCTGACCCAGCCGCTGATGTACAAGAAGATCGGCGCCCACCCTGGCACGCGCAAGCTGTACGCCGACAAGCTGGCCGCACAGGGCCTGGGCGAATCGCTGGGCGACGACATGGCCAAGGCCTACCGCGCCGCCATGGACGAAGGCCGCCACACCGTGGACCCGGTGCTGACCAACTTCAAGAGCAAGTACGCCGTGGACTGGAGCCCGTTCCTGGGCAAGACCTGGACGGACGCCGGCGACACCGCCATCCCGCTGACGGAATGGAAGCGCCTGGCCGAACGCATCACCACCATCCCCGAGACCGTGACGCCGCACGCGCTGGTCAAGAAGGTCTATGACGACCGCGCAGCCATGGGCCGCGGCGAAGTCAACGTGGACTGGGGCATGGGCGAGCACATGGCCTTTGCATCGCTGGTCGCATCGGGCTACCCCGTGCGCCTGTCGGGCGAGGACTGCGGCCGCGGCACCTTCACGCACCGCCACTCGGTCATCCATGACCAAAAGCGCGAGAAGTGGAGCGAAGGCACCTACATCCCGCTGCAGAACGTGGCCGACAGCCAGGCTCCGTTCACCGTCATCGACTCCATCCTGTCCGAAGAAGCCGTGCTGGGCTTCGAGTACGGCTATGCGTCGAACGACCCCAACACCCTGGTGATCTGGGAAGCCCAGTTCGGCGACTTCGCCAACGGCGCCCAGGTCGTGATCGACCAGTTCATCGCCTCCGGTGAAGTCAAGTGGGGCCGCATCAACGGCCTGACGCTGATGCTGCCGCACGGCTACGAAGGCCAGGGCCCCGAGCACAGCTCGGCCCGCCTGGAGCGCTTCATGCAGCTGGCCGCCGACGCCAACATGCAGATCGTGCAGCCGACCACGGCCAGCCAGATCTTCCACGTGCTGCGCCGCCAGATGGTGCGCCCGCTGCGCAAGCCGCTGGTCATCATGACCCCCAAGTCGCTGCTGCGCAACAAGGACGCCACCTCGCCGCTGTCCGAGTTCACCAGCGGCGGTTTCCAGACCGTGATCCCTGAGCAGGACGAAGCCGTCGTGAAGAACGCGGCCAAGGTCAAGCGCGTGATCGCATGCTCCGGCAAGGTCTACTACGACCTGGTCAAGAAGCGCACCGAGAAGGAAAGCAAGGACGTCGCCATCATCCGCGTCGAGCAGCTGTACCCCTTCCCGCACAAGGCTTTCGCCGCTGAACTGAAGAAGTTCGGCAACGCCACCGACATCGTCTGGTGCCAGGACGAGCCGCAGAACCAGGGCGCCTGGTTCTTCGTGCAGCACTACATCCACGAGAACATGCTCGATGGCCAGAAGCTGGGCTACTCCGGCCGCGCTGCCTCGGCATCGCCCGCCGTGGGATACGCCCACCTGCACCAGGAGCAGCAAAAGGCCCTGGTGGAAGGCGCGTTCTCCAAGCTCAAGGGTTTTGTCCTGAACAAGTAAGGCAGCCCCCTCCCGCTACGTATCAGTACAGAACACTTTTGGAAAGAATCACAAATGGCTATCGTTGAAGTCAAAGTTCCCCAGCTGTCCGAGTCCATCGCTGAGGCCACCATGCTGACCTGGAAGAAGAAGGCCGGCGAAGCGGTTGCAGTCGATGAGATCCTCATCGAGATCGAAACCGACAAGGTCGTGCTCGAAGTGCCCGCGCCCGCCGCTGGCGTGCTGGCCGAGATCGTGCAAGGTGACGGCGCCACCGTGGTGGCCGAGCAGCTGATCGCCAAGATCGACACCGAAGGCGTGGCCGGCGTGGCCGCTGCCGCTCCTGCCGCTCCTGCCGCAGCCGCCGCTCCCGCTGCCGCAGCGCCTGCTGCTGCTCCCGCCGCTGCTGCTGCCACTGGCGGCAGCAAGGGCGATGTCGCCATGCCCGCCGCTGCCAAGCTGCTGGCCGAGAACAACCTGTCGGCCGCCAACGTGGCTGGCTCCGGCAAGGATGGCCGCGTGACCAAGGGTGACGCGCTGGCCGCCATCAAGGGCGGCGTGCAGTCCACCGCTGCCGTCATTCCCACCGGCGTGCCCACCAAGGCGCTGCCCCAGGTGTCGGCTCCGTCCGCCAAGGAAGACCTCAGCGGCCGTCCCGAGCAGCGCGTGCCCATGAGCCGCCTGCGTGCCCGCGTGGCCGAGCGTCTGCTGCAGTCGCAGTCCACCAACGCCATCCTGACCACGTTCAATGAAGTGAACATGGCCCCGGTGATGGATCTGCGCAAGAAGTTCCAGGACGCCTTCACCAAGGAACACGGCACTAAGCTGGGCTTCATGTCCTTCTTCGTCAAGGCGGCCGTGCACGCCCTGAAGAAGTACCCGGTGCTCAACGCATCCGTGGACGGCAACGACATCGTCTACCACGGCTACTTCGACATCGGTATCGCCGTGGGTTCGCCCCGTGGCCTGGTGGTGCCCATCCTGCGCAATGCAGACCAGATGAGCTTCGCCGACATCGAAAAGAAGATTGCCGAATTCGGCAAGAAGGCTGCCGAAGGCAAGCTGGGCATTGAAGAAATGACCGGCGGCACCTTCTCCATCTCCAATGGCGGCACCTTCGGCTCGATGATGTCCACCCCCATCATCAACCCGCCCCAGTCGGCCATCCTGGGCGTGCACGCCACCAAGGACCGTGCCATGGTCGAGAACGGCCAGGTCGTGGTGCGCCCGATGAACTATCTGGCCATGTCCTATGACCACCGCATCATCGACGGCCGCGAAGCCGTGCTGGGCCTGGTGGCCATGAAGGACGCGCTGGAAGATCCTTCGCGCCTGCTGTTCGACCTGTAATTCCACAGGGTTCGACACGACGAAAACCCACCCTTGGCCGCGCGCCCTGCGGTGGGTTTTTTCATGCATCACAGACAAGAGATTCCTGAAATGAGCAAGCAATTCGACGTCATCGTCATCGGCGCGGGCCCTGGCGGCTACATCGCCGCCATCCGTGCCGCGCAACTGGGCTTCAACGTGGCCTGTATCGACGAGTGGAAGAACGCCGCCGGCGGCGCCGCTCCGGGCGGCACCTGCACCAACGTGGGCTGCATTCCCTCCAAGGCCCTGCTGCAGTCGTCCGAGCACTTCGAGCACGCCAACCTGCACTTTGCCGACCATGGCATCTCCACCGGCAAGGTCGAGATGGACGTGGCCAAGATGATCGCCCGCAAGGATGCGGTCGTGAAGCAGAACAACGACGGCATCCTGTACCTGTTCAAGAAGAACAAGGTCACGTTCTTCCACGGCCGTGGCTCCTTCGTCAAGGCCGTCGAAGGCGGCTACGAGATCAAGGTCGCCGGCAAGGAAGAGGAAGTGCTGACGGGCAAGCAGATCGTGGTGGCCACCGGCTCCAACGCCCGCGCTCTGCCCGGCGTGCCCTTCGATGAAGAGAACATCCTGTCCAACGACGGCGCCCTGCGCCTGGGCAAGGCCCCCAAGAAGCTGGCCCTGATTGGCGCCGGCGTGATCGGCCTGGAAATGGGCTCGGTCTGGCGCCGTCTTGGCACCGAAGTCATCGTGCTCGAAGGCATGGACAAGTTCCTGCCCGCCGTGGACGAGCAGATCGCCAAGGAAGCCAAGAAGGCCTTCGACAAGCAGGGCCTGAAGATCGAGCTGGGCGTGAAGATCGGCGAAGTCAAGTCCGGCAAGAAGGGCGTGTCCATCGCCTACACCAACGCCAAGGGTGAAGCCCAGGCGCTGGAGGCTGACAAGCTCATCATCTCCATTGGCCGCACGGCCAACACCGCCGGCCTCAATGCCGAGGCGGTGGGCCTGGCCCTGGACGAGCGCGGCTGCATCGTGGTCGATGACGACTGCAAGACCAGCCTGCCCGGCGTCTGGGCCGTGGGCGACGTGGTGCGCGGCCCGATGCTGGCGCACAAGGCCGAGGAAGAGGCCGTGGCCGTGGCCGAGCGCATCGCCGGCCAGCATGGCCATGTGAACTTCGGCACTATCCCCTGGGTGATCTACACCAGCCCCGAAATCGCCTGGGTGGGCCGCACCGAGCAGCAACTGAAGGAGCAGGGCGTCAAGTACAAGGCCGGCAGCTTCCCCTTCCTGGCCAACGGCCGTGCGCGCGCCCTGGGCGACACCACCGGCATGGTCAAGTTCCTGGCCGATGCCGAAACCGACGAGATCCTGGGCGTGCACATGGTCGGCCCCATGGTCTCGGAGCTGATCTCCGAAGCCGTGGTTGCCATGGAGTTCAAGGCATCGAGCGAAGACATCGCCCGTATCTGCCATGCCCACCCCTCGCTGTCCGAAGCCACCAAGGAGGCTGCCCTGGCAGTCGACAAGCGTACTCTGAACTTCTGAGTGCCAGGCTAGCCATCTAGCCAATCCGAGACCTGAAAGCGCTTGCTCTGCAAGCGCTTTCAGCTTCTGAATACATAGCAAATGGTTGATGCTGCATGAGCGTTTCAGTGCGAGAGGCCTACGAGGCCGAACTGGTAGCCAAGGGCTTTCACAGTGATCCTGCGCAACTGCGCGCCGTCGAGGCGCTGCAGCGCTGTGCCGACGACTGGACGGTCTACCGCCAGCGCCGCTCCAACGCCTTCAAGAAGCTCATCAACCATCCCGAGATCCCCCGTGGCGTCTACATGTACGGCGGGGTGGGGCGCGGCAAGAGCTTTCTCATGGATTGCTTTTTCAACGCCGTGCCGCTCAGGCGCAAGGTGCGCCTGCATTTCCATGAATTCATGCGGGAGGTCCACCGTGAACTCGCCGTGCTGCAGGGCACCCAGAACCCGCTGGACGTGCTGGGTGCGCGCATCTCCAAGAAGTACAAGCTGATCTGCTTCGATGAATTCCACGTGGCCGACATCACGGACGCGATGATCCTGCACCGGCTGCTGGTGTCGCTGTTCGCCAACGGCGTGGGCTTTGTCACCACCTCCAACTTCAAGCCCGACGAGCTGTACCCGGGCGGCCTGCACCGCGACCGCATCCTGCCGGCCATCGATCTGCTCAACGAGCGCATGGAAGTCGTCAACGTGGACAACGGCACGGACTACCGCCGCCGCACGCTGGAAAACGCCAGGCTCTACCACACGCCGCTGGGTGCCGAGGCCGATGCGGCCATGACCGAGACCTTCGACAAGCTGGCCGAGGTCAAGGACGAGGACCCGGTGCTGCACATCGAGGCGCGCGAGATCCGTGCGCGCCGCCGCGCCGGTGGCGTGGTCTGGTTCGACTTCCGCGAGCTGTGCGGCGGCCCGCGCTCGCAGAACGACTACCTGGAGATCGCAAGCCAGTTCCACACCGTGCTGCTGTCCGACGTGCCCTATATGCCGGTCAACATGGCGTCGCCCGCGCGGCGCTTCACCTGGTTGGTGGACGTGCTGTACGACCGCAGGGTCAAGCTGGTCATCTCGGCCGCCGTGCCGCCCGAGCAGCTTTACACTGAGGGCCCGCTGGCCCATGAGTTCCCCCGCACCGTCTCGCGCCTGAACGAGATGCAGTCCAAGGAGTTCTTGGCGCTGGAGCGCCGCGTGGTGGATACCAGCCTGACCTGAGGCAGGTGGCCGCGCCTGGCGTCGTTTGCCGGACCTGTACATGCTGAAACTGCCCACCTCTGCTTTTGTCCTTGTGAAGAAACTGCCCGTTCCTTTGGGCGCCGCGCTGGCCTGCCTGGCCTTGGCGGGCCCGGCCGTGGCGGCCGATGCCGCGCGGGAGCCTGGCCAGGCGGCCAGGCAGGCCCAGGCCGAACGCAAGGCCGCGCGTGCCGACATCGCAGCCCAGCGCGCCGTCATCGAGCGCCGGCGCACGGCCCTGGAGTCCGAGTGCTACCAGCGCTTTGCCGTGGAAGACTGCCTCAAGCAGGCGCGCGAAGAGGCCCGTGAGCAGGATCGTCCGCTGCGCGAACGCGAGCTTCAGATCAACGACGAGGAGCGCAAGGAGCGCGCCGTCCAGCGCCTGGAAGACATCGAGGCCAAGAAGGCGCAGAAGGCAGCCTCCACCATGGAGGCCAAGGAACGGCCGCCGGCCGTGCAGCGCGATACCCAGGCCCTGCGCGCGCAGCGCGCCCAGGAGGCGCAGCAGCGCGCCGCCCAGCAGGCCAGCCACCAGCGCGAACGGCAGGCCCAGATGGAGCAGCGCCAGTCCGCCCAGGAGCAGGAGCGGCGCGCGGCATCGCGTGCGCAGTTCGAAGCCAAGCAGAAGGAAGCGGCCGAGCGCAAGGCCCGTGCCGCCGAAGCGGCCCGCAAGCGCGGTCCCCAGGCTGCGCCGCTGCCGGCGCCGCCTGCTCCCTGATCCTTTTTTTCTCTGCCACGCGCCAACAGGCCAACCGGGTGGGGGCTGGCGTGAGGGCCTGGATGCTCCAACCCCGGTTCAAGCCGTCTGGGCCGACTCCAGCGCCTCGAGCTTGAGCACCACCAAGGACAGGTTGTCGCCCCCGCCCTGGGCGCGCACGCGGGCCTTGTCGATGAGGAACTCCGTGGCCTCGCGCGGGGTGAGCGCGTTGAGCACGGTGCCCAGTTCCTCGGCCGTGTAGTAGTGCCAGACGCCATCGCTGCAGGCCATGAGGGTGGTGCCCGGATACACGCGCTCGATCACATGGTGGCTCATGGGCGGTTCGGCCTCGGTGCCCAGGCAGCCCAGCAGGATGTTGGACTTGGGGTGCACGTGGGCCTCGAATTCGGTGAGCTCTCCCCGGTCCACCAGCGACTGCACATAGGAATGGTCCTTGGTGCGGTGGACCATGGTCGCGTCCTGGTAGTGGTAGATGCGCGAGTCGCCCGAATGCACCCAGTGGCAGCGGCCCTGGGGCAGCAGGACGAAGGCGGCGATGGTGCTGTGCGGCTCCTGCTCGGCCGAAATGGCGGTCAGACGGATCACCGTGTGCGACTCGCGCACGATGCTCTCCAGCAGCGCTGTGCAGTCCTCCTTGCCCGGCTCGAAGCGCTCGAACAGCTGGCGCGCCGTGAGCATGACCTGGTCGGAGGCCTTGCGCCCGCCGCTGCGCCCGCCCATGCCGTCGGCCAGAACGCCCAGCAGGCAGCCGTGGACATACGGGTGGGCCATGAGCATCACCTGGTCTTGCTGGTATTGCCTGTCACCGCGATGGATGCCTGTGGCGGCTTGGAGTCGGTACGCTGGCTGCATGGTCTCTGGTTTGGTGGGCTCTTGGGGCGGCGGATGGGCACACCAGTGGCATGGCGCATATTATCGGAGCGCTGCCCCCGGTGCCGGCTCGCCCGGCTCCCGTGGCGCTGTCTTTTTCAACAACCGGACCTGTCCTGTGCATTCCCTGACCGCCGCCGTGCAGGCGGCCTTCGCCCCGCAAGGCCTGCTGTCGCGCGCCGAGGCGCAGTTCCTGCCGCGTGAAGGCCAGACCCGCATGGCCCTTGCCGTGGCCCAGGCCATCGAAGAGCGCCAGACCCTGGTCGTGGAGGCCGGCACGGGCGTGGGCAAGACCTATGCCTATCTGGTGCCGGCCCTGCTCAGCGGCCAGCGCGTGCTGGTGTCCACGGCCACGCGTGCGCTGCAGGACCAATTGTTCGCACGGGATCTGCCGCGTCTGGTGGCCGCCCTGGGCATGCCGCTGCGCATGGCGCGCCTCAAGGGTCGCAGCGCCTACCTGTGCCTGGAGCGGCTGGAGCGCGTGCGCCAGGGCCGCACGGCGCCGCAGGACCCGCAGGTGCTGCGCAGCGTGGCCCAGGTCGAGCGCTGGGCGCGCACCACGCGCACAGGTGACCTGGGCGAGCTGCCCGCGCTGGACGAGCGCTCGCCCGCGCTGCCCCTGGTCACTTCCACTCGCGACAACTGCCTGGGCTCGGACTGCCCGCATTGGCAGGACTGCCATGTCAACGTGGCCCGCCGCACCGCGCTGGACGCCGACGTGGTGGTCATCAACCACCATCTGATGTTTGCCGACCTCGACGTGCGCGATTCGGGTGTGGCCCAACTGCTGCCCAGCGCGGGCGTGGTGGTGGTGGACGAGGCCCACCAGCTCAACGACACCGGCGTGCAGTTCGCTGGCCTGAGCCTGTCGGGCCAGCAATTGACGGGCTATGCCCGCGATGTGCTGCGCGCCGGCCAGGAACTGGCACGCGGCATGGCCGACTGGATGATGCTCTCGGCGCGTGTGGAGCAGGCACTGCGCGAGCTGCGCCTGGCCGCAGGCAAGCCCCCTGCGGGCGGACGTCTGTCCTGGCAGGGCGTGACGCCGCAGGGACTGGACGCCCAGAGCTGGCGCACGGCCCTGGTCACGCTGGGGCGCAGCCTGCGGGCGCTGGTGGAGCCGCTGGTGCAATTGCAGGTCAGCGATCCCGAACTGCGCAGGCTGCTCGAGCGCGGCAGCGAACTGCTGCGGCGCCTGGCCACCTTCGCGGCGGCGGCCGTGCAAGACACGGTGCGCTGGCTGGAGCTGGGCAGCCAGCAGATGCGCATGCTGGAGTCTCCGCTGACCATTGCACACATCATGCGCACGCGGCTGCTGGGTCCGACGCAAGTGCAAGAGCAAGAGCATCAGGAAGGAAGCGGGCAAGACGCCGAGCCGCAGGAAAACGCACCCACCGCCCCGTACGAGCCGCCAGCGGGCACCGCCTGGATCTTCACCTCTGCCACGCTGGGCGACGACGAGCGGCTGAGCTGGTTCACCGAGCCCTGCGGACTGCGAGAGGCCCAGGTGCTGCGCGTGGACAGCCCCTTCGACTATGCGCGGCAGGCGGCGCTTTATGTGCCGCGGCCTTTTGCCGAGGCAGGAAGCACGGCCCACAGCGCCGAGGTGGCACGCCTGGCGCTGGATGCGGCCCAGCGCCTGGGCGGCCGCACCCTGGTGCTGACCACCACGCTGCGTGCCCTGCACGCCATAGGCGACACGCTGCAGCAGTCGCTGGGGCTGTTCGGTGAACTTGATGTGCTGGTCCAGGGGCAGGCGCCCAAGCTGACCTTGATCGAGCGCTTTGTTGCGGCAGGCGAAGGCAAGGGCGCCAGCGCGGGGCGCGGCTGCATTCTCGTGGCATCGGCCACTTTCTGGGAAGGGGTGGATTTGCCTGGCGATGCGCTGCAGCTGGTGGTCATCGACAAGCTGCCGTTTCCGCCGCCCGACGATCCGCTGGTCGAGGCGCGTTCGCGCAGTCTGGAATCCGTGGGCCGGCAGGCCTTTGCCGACTACATGCTGCCCGAGGCCGCGATGGCGCTCAAGCAGGGCGCCGGGCGCCTGATCCGGCGCGAGACGGATCGCGGCGTGCTTGTGGTCTGCGATCCCAGATTGACCGCCAAGGGTTATGGGCGGCGGCTGCGCGCTGCGCTGCCGCCCATGCGGACTCTGGAGGACGAGGCGGCCTTTGTTCAGGCCCTGCAGGCGCTGGCGCAGCCTGCGCCGCAGGTCACCACAGTTTCCACCACGACTTCTGCTTTGCCGTGACGTCCTTGTCGGAGTCCTGGCCGTACGAGGCGGTCAGCACGCGCTGCGCATCGTCACGCAGCTGGGTCATGCCCAGTGCATCGTATGAGTTCACCAGGATCTGCATGGCTTCGCGCACGGCGGGCACGCCCTGGTAGTCCTTGACGGCGGTCTGCGCACGTGCGATGGCGGCCACGTAGGCGCCGCGTCCGTAGTAGTAGCGGGCCACGTGGACTTCGTACTGCGCCAGCGAGTTGACGATGTACTGCATGCGCAGCCGCGAGTCTTCGGCGTAGCGCGACTCGGGGAAGCGCGTCACCAGCTCGCGGAATGACTCGAAGGAGTCCTTGGCGGCCTTCTGGTCGCGCTCGGACAGATCCTGGCGCGACAGCCAGGAGAACATGCCCAGGTTGTCATTGAAGTTGACCAGGCCCTTGAGGTACAGGGCGTAGTCGGTGGCGGGGCTGGCCGGGTGCAGCTTCAGGAAGCGGTCCAGCGTGGCCGTTGCCTGGACCTTGTCGCCGCTCTTGTACTGGGCATAGGCCTTGTCGAGCTGGGCCTGTTGGGCCAGGGGCGTGCCGGCGGCACGGCCTTCGAGCTTCTCGAACAGCGGAACGGCCTTGTCGAACGCACCGGACGCGGCTTCGTCGCGCGCCTCGGTATAGATGCGGTCCGGGGTCCACTTGGCAGTAGGGTCTTGTTGCGTACTGGAGCAGGCTGTCAGGACGCCTGCGACCAGCACGGCGGGAACGATGGACAGGGGAATACGCTGCATGGTGGACGTTTCTCGGGCAATCGAAGGGCGGTGAGAGGGTTGGCGGGCAGGGACGCGGGCCGCGCTGAGGGGCCGCATGAAGCCTGATTTTCCCGCAACCGGGCCGAGGCATTGTAACGGCCTGCGATGCCCGCCCCGCAGGCGGGGGCGGCGGCAAAGGCATGGCCGCGAACGGGTCCCGGCCTTGCGGAGCTTTCTACAATGGCGCCCATATGTTTGTCCATTTGCGCCTGCACACCGAATTTTCCGTCGTGGACGGAACCAACCGCATCAACGCCATCGTCAAGGCCGCCGCCGAGGATGGGCAGGTCGCACTGGCCGTCACAGACTTCAACAACCTGTTTGGCGGCGTCAAGTTCTATCGCGAAGGCCGGGCCAAGGGCGTCAAGCCCGTGCTGGGTGCGGAAATCCAGATCGAGGGCGAAAACGGCGCCGCGATCTCGCGCATCATCGTGCTGGTGCAAAGCCCGCTGGGCTACCACAACCTGTCCGAGCTGCTGGCCCGGGGCTGGACCCGCAATGTGGTCAAGGGCCAGGCCGTGCACACATGGGCCTGGCTGCAGGAGCTGGGCGAAGGCCTGATCGTGCTGGCCGGCGCCCAGGCCGGCCCGGTGGGCCAGGCACTGATGCGCGGTGACGAGGCCGGCGCAGCAGCCGTCGCCCAGCGGCTGGCGAGCATGTTCCCGCACCGCTTCTTCATCGAGCTGCAGCGCGCAGGCCGGCCTGACGACGAAGCCCATGTGCTGGCCGCCGTGCAACTGGCCGATCGCCTGAACCTGCCCGTGGTCGCCACGCACCCCATACAGTTCTTCGGCCCCGACGACTACGAAGCGCACGAGGCGCGCGTGTGCATCGCCGAGGGCGAGATCCTGGCCAACCCCAAGCGTGTGCGCCGCTTCACGCGCGACCAGCATTTCAAGACCGTCGCGCAGATGCAGGCGCTGTTTGCCGACATTCCCAGCGCCATCGCCAACACCGTGGAAATCGCGCGTCGCTGCAGCCTGACGCTGGTGCTGGGCAAGCCGCAGCTGCCCAACTTCCCCGTGCCCGAAGGCATGACCATGGACGAGTTCTTCCGCCAGGAGTCCTTTGCGGGACTGGAGGAACGCCTGGTCCATCTCTATCCCGACCCCGCCAAGCGCGAGGCCCAGCGCGAGCGCTATGTCGAGCGACTGGAGTTCGAGATCGGCACCATCCTCAAGATGGGCTTTCCGGGCTACTTCCTCATCGTGGGTGACTTCATCAAGTGGGCCAAGCTCAACGGCTGTCCCGTGGGTCCGGGCCGCGGATCGGGCGCGGGCTCGCTGGTGGCCTACGTGCTCAAGATCACGGACCTGGACCCGCTGGAATACAACCTGCTGTTCGAGCGTTTCCTCAATCCCGAGCGTGTGTCCATGCCCGACTTCGACGTGGACTTCTGCCAGGCCAACCGCGACCGCGTCATCGACTATGTGAAGCAGCTGTACGGCCGCGACGCCGTCAGCCAGATCGCCACCTTCGGCACTATGGCTGCGCGCGCGGCCATCCGCGACGTGGGCCGCGTGCTGGACATGAGCTACACCTTCTGCGATGGCATCTCCAAGCTCATTCCCAACAAGCCTGGCCTGCACGTCACGCTCAAGTACCCGCCCAATCCCAAGAAGGAGGGCGACAAGTACACCTACGCTATCGAGGCCGAGCCCATGCTGGCCGAGCGCATCGACAAAGAAGAAGACGTCAAGACACTGATTGAAATGGCTCAGAAGCTCGAAGGCATGACACGCAACATCGGCATGCACGCGGGCGGCGTGGTGATTGCCCCGGGCAAGCTGGCCGATTTCTGCCCGCTGTACCAGCAGCCGGGCAGCGACTCGGCCGTGGCCATGTACGACAAGGACGATGTGGAGGCCGTGGGCCTGGTGAAGTTCGACTTTCTGGGCCTGGCCACGCTGACCATCCTGGAGATCGCGCGCGAGTTCATCATCAAGCGCCACAAGGGCCAGGAGAACTTCGCATTCGAGAACATCCCCCTGGACGATGCGCGCACCTACCAGCTGTTTTCCGAGGGCAAGACCGAGGCCGTGTTCCAGTTTGAATCGCGCGGCATGCAGGGCATGCTGCGCGACGCCAAGCCCAGCCGGCTGGAAGACCTGATCGCCCTGAACGCCCTGTACCGCCCGGGACCCATGGACCTGATTCCCAGCTTCGTGGCGCGCAAGCACGGCAAGGAAGTGGTGGAGTATCCGCATCCGCTGGTCGAAAAGGTGCTGGCCGAAACCTACGGGATCATGGTCTACCAGGAGCAGGTGATGCAGACCGCCCAGGTGCTGGGCGGCTACTCGCTGGGCGGCGCCGACCTCTTGCGCCGTGCCATGGGCAAGAAGAAGGTCGAGGAAATGGTCATGCACCGCGGGATCTTCCGCGAGGGCGCGGCCAAGCAGGGCATCAGCGAGGAAAAGGCCGACGAGGTCTTCGACCTGATGGAGAAGTTCGCGGGCTACGGCTTCAACAAGTCGCACGCCGCCGCCTACTCGCTGCTGGCCTATCACACGGCCTGGCTGAAGGTGCACTACACGGCCGAGTTCTACTGCGGGAACATGACCGTGGAAATGGACAACACCGACAAGCTCAAGGTGCTGTACGAAGACGCGCTCAAGATGGGCATCAGCTTCGAGCCGCCGGATGTCAACCGCGGCATGTACCGCTTCGAGCCCGTCACCGACAAGGTCATACGCTATGGCCTGGGTGCCATCAAGGGCACGGGCCAGCAGGCCATCGAGGCCATCATCGCGGCCCGTGAAGGCCGCGGCGTGGGCCCGCGCGGCGCCGACAAGGGGCCGTTCAAGAGCCTGGCCGACTTCTGCGTGCGCGTGGACCGCACGCGCCTGAACAAGCGCACGCTGGAAGCCCTGATCAAGGGCGGTGCCTTCGATGCCATCGAACTGAACCGCGCGGCCCTGGTGGCCTCCATCGACCATGCCTTCGAGTTCGCCAACAAGACGCTGGCCAATGCCAACCAGGGCGGGCTGTTCGACATGATGGGCGAGGACGCCGTGGGCTCCAGCACCCAGGAGCCGCCCCTGGCCGATGCCTTGCCCTGGGGCGTGAAGGAGAGGCTGACCCAGGAAAAGACCGCCGTGGGCTTTTACCTGTCGGGCCATCTGTTCGACGAGGTCGAAAAGGAGGTGCGCCGCTTCGTGCGCACGCCGCTGGCCGAGCTGCGCGACAGCCGCGAGCCCCAGACCCTGGCCGGCATCATCAGCGACTTCCGCGCCATCAACGGCCAGCGCGGGCGGCTGGGCCTGTTCAAGATCGATGACGGCTCGGGCGTGATCGAGGCCTCGGTGGACGAGAACACGCTCAATACCTATCGCGATCTGCTCAAGGACGACGAATTCGTCGTCATCACCGGGCGCCTGCAACTGGACCACTTCAGCGGTGGCCTGCGCATGAAGGCACAGCAGCTGTTCAACCTGGCCGATGCGCGCTGCCGCTTCGCGCGCTACCTGCAGGTCAGCGTGGGCGAGAAGATGCCCGACGTGGTCGGCCTGCTGCGCCAGTTCCCCGCCGTGGTGGAGCAGGGCGAGCATGGCGAGCTGCAGCGCGGCATGAAAGTGCGCCTGGGACTGGTCTGCGAGGACGAGCGCGGCTCGGCCAGCTGCGAGCTGGCCCTGGGCGACGGCAGCCGCTTCTATCCCAGCGACGCGGCCCTGGCCGCCTGGTATGCCCAGGCGGGCAGCGCCCAGGTCAAGGTGGTCTACGAATGACGCGCAAGGTGGCGCAGCGTCCGGTGGCGGCAAGCAGGCACTGCTTTGGTGCGTGCTGGCCAGCCCGGGCAGGCGCCGCGCTTGAATTCTTCAGGCACGCCTCGCATATCCCTTCCGGAAAACAGTGGCTCCGATGGCTAGAATGATTTTCATGGCAACCCAACCCCCTTCGACCCCTCCTGCCATTCCCACAGTGCGGCCCGTGTCCGATGACGACGGCGCCGTGGTGCTGGAGCGGCGGCGCCAGCGCGTGCAGCCGCCGCAGATGTACCAGGTCGTGATGCTCAACGATGACTTCACGCCCATGGAATTCGTCATCATCGTCCTGCAGGAACTCTTCGGCAAGGACCGCGAAACGGCCACCCAGATCATGCTCAAGATCCATCTCGACGGCCGCGGCGTCTGCGGCGTGTACTCGCGCGATGTGGCGGCCACCAAGGTCGAGCAGGTGCTGCAGGCCGCCCAGAAAGCGGGCCATCCGTTGCAGGCCATGTTCGAGCCTGTTGAATAAACCCGGGCCGCCCTGATTTATGGTTGCAGTCAATAATCCCCAGCAAGCGAAAAGGAGTCATCAATGATCGCCCAGGAACTGGAAGTCAGCTTGCACATGGCCTTTGTCGAAGCACGCCAGCAGCGCCACGAGTTCATCACCGTGGAACACCTGCTGCTGGCCCTGCTGGACAACCCCAGTGCAGCGGAAGTGCTGCGCGCCTGCTCAGCCAACATCGATGACCTGCGCTCGGCCCTGTCCAACTTCATCAAGGACAACACGCCCCAGGTCGCGGGCACCGACGAAGTGGACACGCAGCCCACGCTGGGTTTCCAGCGTGTGATTCAGCGCGCCATCATGCATGTGCAATCGACCGGCAACGGCAAGAAGGAAGTCACGGGCGCCAACGTGCTCGTGGCCATCTTCGGCGAGAAGGACTCGCATGCCGTCTACTACCTGCACCAGCAGGGCGTGACGCGCCTGGACGTGGTCAATTTCATCGCCCACGGCATCAAGAAGGGCGAGCCGCCCGAGCCTGCGAAGGCGGAGAACCCTGCGGAATCCGAAGAGGGTGCCGGTGGCGAACGCAACGAAAAGGCCTCGCCCCTGGAGCAGTTCACGCTGAACCTCAACCAGGCGGCCAAGGATGGCAAGATCGATCCGCTGATCGGGCGCGACTACGAGGTCGAGCGCACCATCCAGATCCTGTGCCGCCGCCGCAAGAACAACCCGCTGCTGGTCGGCGAGGCCGGCGTGGGCAAGACCGCGATCGCCGAGGGCCTGGCCTGGCGCATCACCGAAGGCAAGGTGCCCGAGGTGCTGACCGAGGCCGTGGTCTATTCGCTGGACATGGGCGCGCTGCTGGCAGGCACCAAGTACCGTGGCGATTTCGAGCAGCGCCTCAAGGGCGTGCTCAAGTCGCTGAAGGACAAGCCCAACGCCATCCTGTTCATCGACGAGATCCACACGCTGATCGGCGCGGGCGCCGCTTCGGGCGGCACGCTGGACGCGTCCAACCTGCTCAAGCCGGCGCTGTCCAGCGGCCAGCTCAAGTGCATCGGCGCCACCACGTTCACCGAGTACCGCGGCATCTTCGAGAAGGACGCGGCCCTGTCGCGGCGCTTCCAGAAGGTGGATGTGGTCGAGCCCACGGTGGCCGAGACCGTTGACATCCTCAAGGGCCTGAAGTCGCGCTTCGAGGAGCACCACAGCGTGCAGTACGCCGCCGCCGCCCTGCAGGCTGCGGCCGAGCTGTCGGCCAAGTACATCAATGACCGCCACCTGCCCGACAAGGCCATCGACGTGATCGACGAGGCCGGCGCCGCGCAGCGCATCATTCCGGTGGAGCAGCGCAAGCAGACCATCGACAAGGCCGAGATCGAGGCCATCGTGGCCAAGATCGCGCGCATTCCGCCTGCCAACGTGTCCAACGACGACCGCAGCAAGCTGCAGACGCTGGAGCGCGACCTCAAGAGCGTGGTCTTCGGCCAGGACAAGGCGCTTGAGGCGCTGGCCTCCTCGGTCAAGATGGCGCGCTCGGGCCTGGGCAAGCCGGACAAGCCGATCGGCTCCTTCCTGTTCTCGGGCCCCACCGGCGTGGGCAAGACGGAAGCGGCCAAGCAGCTGGCCTACATCCTCGGAGTGGACCTGATCCGCTTCGACATGTCGGAGTACATGGAGCGCCATGCCGTCAGCCGCCTGATCGGCGCGCCTCCGGGCTATGTGGGCTTTGACCAGGGCGGCCTGCTGACCGAGGCCGTGACCAAGAAGCCGCATTCGGTGCTGCTGCTCGACGAAATCGAGAAGGCACATCCGGACATCTTCAACGTGCTGCTGCAGGTCATGGACCACGGCACGCTGACGGACAACAACGGGCGCAAGGCCGACTTCCGCAACGTGATCCTCATCATGACCACGAACGCGGGTGCAGAGACCATCAACAAGGCCTCGATCGGCTTCACCAACCCGCGCCAGGCCGGCGACGAAATGGGCGACATCAAGCGCCTGTTCACGCCGGAGTTCCGCAACCGTCTGGACGCCATCGTCAGCTTCAAGCCGCTGGACGAGCAGGTCATCCTGCGCGTGGTCGACAAGTTCCTGCTGCAGCTGGAGCAGCAGCTTGCCGAAAAGCGCGTGGAGGTCACCTTCACCGACGCGCTGCGCAAGCACCTGGCCAGGAAGGGCTTCGATCCGCTCATGGGCGCCCGTCCCATGCAGCGCCTGATCCAGGACACCATCCGGCGCTCGCTGGCCGACGAGCTGCTGTTCGGGCAGCTGGTCGACGGTGGCCGCCTGGAAGTGGACTGGGTGGTCGATGCCGACGACGCCGAAAAGGGCGAAGTCAGGCTCGACATCACGCCCCAGCCCAGGCAGGATCCGGCTTCCGAGCCGGCCGAGCCCAAAGAGGCCACCGCCGACTGATGTGCATCGCCTGATGCCCATCGCGCAAGCCGACAGCCCCCCGGGCTGCCGGCTTTTTCTTTGATCCGCCCGAAGGAGTCTTTGTGGAGTGGCTTCGTCAGTACCTGACCCATGAGAATGCGCTGCTGCTGCTGTCGGTGACCTGGTCGGTCTATGTGGTGATCGTCGCGGTGTGGATCCTTTTGCAGCGCAGCGCGCCCGTGGCCACGCTGAGCTGGCTGCTGTCCATGGCGGCGATTCCCGTGGGCGGGCTGGCCATCTACTATTTCTTCGGCCCGCAGCGGCTCAAGCGCCAGCGCATCAAGCGGCTGCGTGCGCGAAAGACATCGCGTGTGCGAACAGGCGTGCAGCGGCTGCGCGAGCGCATGCCCGGCAGTCCCGAGCGCCTGCACCAGGTCGCGCGACTGGTGGCCGCCACCAGCGACTTTCCGGTGAGCACGGCCACCGACCTGCGGCTGCTGGTCGGTGGCGCGGCCACCTTCGACGCCATCATCGACGCGGTGAATGCCGCGCGCCACCACATCCACCTCGAGTACTACATCTTCGAGCCCGACCAGACCGGCACGGCCCTGCGCGACCTGCTGATACAGCGGGCCCGCGCAGGCATACAGGTGCGCCTGCTGGTGGATGCCCTGGGCTCCAAGAAGCTGGGGCGGCGCTTTCTGCAGCCGCTGGAGGATGCGGGCGCCGAGGTCGCGCTGTTCCATGGCACCAAGATCGGCCGGCGGCTGCGCCCGGTCATCAACTTCCGCACCCACCGCAAGATCCTGGTGTGCGACGGCAAGGTGGGCTTCACGGGCGGCGTCAACGTGACCGACGAAGAGAACGCGCGTGTCATGCCCGATGCCTACCACGACGTGCACCTGCGCCTGGAGGGCGCCATCGTCAACTGGCTGCAGACCGTGTTCCTCGAGGACTGGGCCTACGCCCTCGAAAAGGACCCCAAGAGCGAGCCCGCCGACATCGACCTGCTGCTGCCGGACGCGCCCGAGGGCCCGCTGCCCGTGCAGATCATCACCTCCGGCCCCGACAACGGCCTGCAGGCCATCTACCGCGCCCATCTTGCGGCCATCAACGCGGCCGAGGAGCGTGTCTGGCTGACCACGCCGTACTTCGTTCCCACGGAGGCCGCGCTGGCCGCGCTCACCAATGCCTCGCTGCGCGGCGTGGATGTGCAGCTGCTGGTGCCGCGCCGCTCCGATTCGGCCCTGGTCACGGCGGCCGCGCGCTCCTACTACGACGAACTGATCCGCTGCGGCGTGCGCGTCTACGAATACAAGGCGCGCATGCTGCACTCCAAGACGCTGGTGGTGGACGGCAGCATCTCCATCATCGGCACGGCCAACTTCGACTACCGCAGCTTCTTCCTGAACTACGAAGTCTGCGCCATCGCCTACGGGCCCCAGCTCAATGGCGACCTGGCGCGCCAGTTCGAGCTGGACCTGGAGCAGGCGCAGCGCGTGCATTTCAAGCGCGACCTGGGCTTCGCACTGCGCCTGTTCGACTCTGGCGCGCGCCTTTGCTCACCCTTGCTGTGATGTCCGGACGCACTTTTTTCGCAGGCATACTCGCCCGATGGCCCATACCTTCTTCTGGCACGACTACGAGACCTTCGGCGCCCAGCCGCGCTATGACCGGCCCGCGCAATTCGCGGGCATCCGCACCGATGCGGAACTCAATGAAATCGGCGAGCCCGTCATGTGGTACTGCCAGCCGGCAGGCGACTACCTGCCCGATCCGCAGTCCTGCCTGATCACCGGCATCACGCCCCAGCAATGCCTGGAGCAGGGCATGCCCGAGGCCCAGTTCGCCGCCCGCATCGAGGCGGAACTGGCCCAGGCCGGCACCGTGGGCGTGGGCTACAACACCATCCGTTTTGACGACGAGATCACGCGCTTCATGTTCTGGCGCAACCTCATCGACCCCTATGCGCGCGAATGGCAAAACGGCTGCGGGCGCTGGGACCTGCTGGACGTGGTGCGCATGGTCTATGCGCTGCGCCCAGAAGGCATTGTCTGGCCGAAAACGGAGGATGGATCTCCAAGCTTCAAGCTCGAGGACCTGGCCCGCGCCAACGGCCTGCTGCACGAGAAGGCGCACGATGCCCTGTCCGACGTGCGTGCCACCATCGGGCTGGCCCGGCTGATCCGCAAGGTCCAGCCCAGATTGTTCGACTTCGCCTTCTCGCTGCACAAGAAGGACCGGGTGCTGCAGGAAATGGGCCTGCCGGCCGAGCCGGCGCATGCCAGGCCCTTCCTGCACGTCAGCGGCATGATCCGGCCCGAGCGCGGTTGCATCGCCGTCATGTGGCCGCTGGCCACGCACCCCACCAACAAGAACGAGATCATCTGCTGGGATCTGGCGCAGGACCCGTCCGAGCTGGCCTCCATCGACGTGGACACGCTGCGCCTGCGCCTGTTCTCGCGCGCGGCCGACCTGCCCGAAGGCATGCAGCGCCTGCCCATCAAGAGCATCCACGTCAACAAGTCGCCCATGGTGGTCGGCAGCCTCAAGACGCTGAGCCCGGCCATGGCCGCGCAATGGGGCATCGATGTGGAGCAGTGCATGGGCCATGCGGCCATTGCACGTGACCTGCCCGACATGAGCGCGCTGTGGCGTGCCGTTCACCAGCGCCCTGCGCAGGAAGGGCTGGATGCCGACCAGGACCTGTACGGCGGTTTCGTGGGCAATGAGGACCGGCGCCGCCTGAACCACCTGCGCAGCCTGTCCGCGCAGGAGCTGGCGCTGGACCGCACGGGCTTCGACGATGCCCGCCTGACCGAGCTGCTGTTCCGCTACCGCGCCCGCAATTTCCCCGCCAGCCTGAACCCGGCCGAGCGCCAGCGCTGGCTGCAGCACTGCGCGGCCTGCCTGATCGAAGGAAAGGGCGGCGCACGCACGGCCGAGCAGATGTTTGCCATGGTCGATCAGCTATCGGAAACTGCCGACGAGCGCGGCGAGGAAATCCTGGGGGCGCTGTATGACTATGCCGAGGCGATCATGCCGGAACTTTAGTTCCCCCTGAGCCGCTGCGCGGCTTCTCCCGAGAGGTGCGACACCCTCGCGGCGGGGTGGCCGGCGTAGGCACTTGCTCGGTCTTCCTCGCCTTGGACCGCGTCGGCTTCAGGCGCAGCGCCCATTTGTGCCTTCAGCCAAAGAACTTGTAGCAGACCACGATGGCCGCCACCACGCCGGCCAGTTCGGCGATGAGGGCGCAGGGCACGGCGTGGCGGGCACGCTGTATGCCCACGGCGCCGAAGTAGACGGCCAGGACGTAGAAGGTGGTTTCGGTGCTGCCCTGGATGGTGGCGGCCACCAGGGCGGCGAAGCTGTCCACGCCCTGGGTCTGCATGGTCTCGATCAGCATGGCGCGCGCCGCGCTGCCCGAGAAGGGTTTGACCAGGGCCGTGGGCAGGGCGTCCACGAAGCGGGCGTCCATGCCCATGGCATCGACCACCCAGCGTATGCCCGACAGCGCATACTCCAGCGCGCCCGATGCGCGGAACACGCCCACGGCGCAGAGCATGGCCACCAGGTAGGGCAGCAGGCCCTTGGCCACGTCAAAGCCTTCCTTGGCGCCCTCGATGAAGCTGTCGTAGACCGCGACCTTGCGCCAGGCGCCCAGGGTGACGAACAGCACGATCAGGGCAAACAGCGTCAGGTTGCCCAGCAGCGATGACAGCTGGGCCAGTGCGGCCGCCGACAGCGTGGCCAGAAAGGCCATGAAGCCCGCCAGCGCCAGGCCCAGCGGCAGCAGATAGCCCAGCACCACGGGGCTCCACAGCGGCAGCCTCTGCACGGCGGCCACTGCCAGCAGGCCGACCAGGGTCGAGGCCGAGGTGGCCAGCAAGATCGGCAGAAAGACCAGGGTGGGATCGGGCGCACCCTGCTGCATGCGGTACATGAAGATGGTCACGGGCAGCAAGGTCAGCGACGACGCATTGAGCACCAGGAACAGGATCTGCGCATTGGTGGCGGTGTCGGGCCGGGGGTTGAGCTCCTGCAGCGAGCGCATGGCCTTCAGGCCCATGGGCGTGGCCGCGTTGTCCAGTCCCAGCCCGTTGGCCGCGAAGTTCAGCGTGATCAGGCCCAGGGCCGGGTGGCCGCGCGGCACCTCGGGCATGAGCCTGGCGAACAACGGGCCCAGCACGCGCGCCAGCCACTCCACCACGCCGGCCTTCTCTGCGATGCGCAGAAAGCCCAGCCACAGCGTCAGCGTGCCGAACAGCAGCACCATGACCTCGACCGACAGCCTGGCCATGGCAAACAGCGCCTGCACCATGGCCGAGAAAATCCCGGCCTGGCCGCCGACCAGCCATTGGGCCAGCGCAGCCACGGCCGCCACCAGAAAAAAGCCCAGCCACAAGGCATTCAGCATGGATTCCCGTCCCTCACGAGGCAATTGCAAGCCGCCATTGTGGGGCCAGCCGCAGGACTTACGGGCCAGGGCGGCAGGGCATTGACAGGGCTCCGTTATCCTCGCGGCCCCGTGGTCCGAGGACCGCACCATTGCTGCAAAGGATTCCATGCCCCAGGTGATAGGACAGGTGAGCGTCGCCGTGCGCGACTATGACGAGGCGCTGCGCTTTTATGTGGGCGCGCTGGGCTTCGTGCTGATCGAGGACACCGCCCTGTCCGAGGGCAAGCGCTGGGTCACCGTGGCTCCCGGTGGCGGCGGTGTGCGCCTGCTGCTGGCCCGCGCCACGAATGAGGAACAGGCCGCGCGCGTGGGCAACCAGACGGGCGGGCGCGTGTTCCTGTTCCTGCAGACCGACGACTGCCTGCGCGACTTCGAAGCCTACCGCTCGCGCGGCGTGCGCTTTGTGCAGGAGCCCCAGCGCAAGCCCCACGGCACCGTGGCCGTGTTCGAAGATCTCTACGGCAATCTGTGGGATCTCATCGAGCCGCATCCGGCGCGTTGAGGGCCGAAGGCGCGCTGCTTCAGCGGCTGGCCACGATGAACAGCCTGGGGAAGGGCAGCAGCACCGTGCCATCGTCCAGCGTGGGGTAGGCCTGGGAGATGGCCTGCAGATACGCTGCGTAGAAGCCGGCCTTTTGCTCCTCATCCAGCGGCGCGACGAAGGGTCGCAGCGCCGAACCCTTGAACCACTCAACCACCGCGGCATGGCCGCCCGCCAGCGGGTGGAAGTAGGTGGTGCGCCAGACATCGACGTTGCTGCAGTGCGGGCGAAGCAGGGCGTAGTAGAAGTCCGCGCTGTGACGTGCGGGGTGGCGCACATCGCCAATCGTGGCAGCCCATGGGCCGCTGGCGGCCACTTCGCGCGCCAGCCGGTGGGCCGGTTCTTCCAGGTTGTCCGGCGTCTGCACGGCCAGGCTGCCACCGGGGGCCAGGTGGCTGACGAGGCGCGGGTAAAGCTGCTGGTGGTCGGGCAGCCACTGCAGCGAGGCATTGGCCAGGATCACGTCCTGCGGCTGGTCGGGCTGCCAGGTGGCGATGTCGGCCAGGCGGAAGGCCGTGCCCGGCAGCCGCTTGCGTGCGGCATCCAGCATGTCCTCGGAGTTGTCCAGTCCCGTCACGGTGGCCCCGGGGAAGCGCTGGGCCAGGACCTCGGTGGAGTTGCCCGGGCCGCAGCCCAGGTCCACGGCCAGCCGCACGGCGCGGCCAGGCAGATCGGGAATGGCGGCCACCAGGTCGCGCACGGGGCGGGTGCGTTCCTGCTCGAACGTTGTGTACTGCTTTGCGGACCAGGTCATCGTGTTGCCTTTCAGGTAGGTGTGTTTGTGGGGCGCGAGCGTAAATCCGTCCATCCATGATTGCAAATGCCACAATCGAAGCCTTCCCATACCTTGAAAGTATTGATGTGCCCGAGCTTCGCCAACTGCGCGCCTTTGTCGCCATCGCCGAGGAAGGCCACATCACGCGCGCGGCCGAGCGCCTGGGCATGCAGCAGCCGCCGCTGACGCGATTGCTGCAGGGCCTGGAACACGAATTGGGCGTGGAACTGGTGCAGCGCCTGCCGCGCGGCGTGCGGCCCACGGCGGCGGGGCTGGCGCTGCTGGAAGAGGCCAGGGCGCTGCTGGCCCGCTCCGATGGGCTGGCCGAAGTGGTGGGCCGTGCCGCCCGCGGCGATACGGGCCGGCTGGCCGTGGGTTTCACCAGCTCTGCCGCACTGCATCCCTTCGTGCCCGGCGTGCTGCGCATGTTCCGCCAGCAGGTGCCCGGCGTGGCCGTGGCGCTGGAGGAGGCGGGCACGGGCGAGCTCATGGATGCATTGCTGCAAGAGCGGCTGGACGCGGCCTTTGTGCGCTCGCCCCTGCACGGCAGCCAGGGGCTGCAGGCCGTGCCGATTCTGGAGGAGCCCATGCTGCTGGCCCTGCCGGCAGGGCATGCGCTGGCACGCCCATTGCGCCGGCCCGTGCCTTTGCCGCAGCTCGCCTCGGAGGATTTCGTGCTGTACCGGCGCAGGGTGGGGCAGGGCCTGTACGACGCCATTCTCAAGGCCTGCCTGGAGGCCGGTTTCAGCCCGCGCGTGGTGCAGGAGGCGCCGCGCATGACGGCGACGCTGAGCCTGGTCTCGGCAGGGCTGGGGCTGTCCATCGTGCCGGCCTCCATGCAGCGCCTGCGCAGCGACGGCATTGCCTACCGCACGCTGTCGCAATGCCCGGGGCTGGCCGCTCCGCTGCATCTGGCCACGCGCGTGGGCGATGCGTCTGCGGTGCTGCGAAGGTTCCAGGACCTGGTTGCCACGGCGGCCGTGGCGGAGTCCTGAAGGTGCGGACTATGGTGACCGGGTTGCTGCGCGTGCGGCAGCGCGAGGACCGCCGCGCTGCCTGACCACGGTGCGTGCGCAGTCCACCAGCCTGTGGATCAGCGGCAACCGTGCCGACGAGCGCAGCCACATCACGCCAAAGCGCCGCGACTGCGATTCCTCGGGCAGGGCCAGTCGCACCACGCCCTGGCCATCGGGCAGGTTCAGGGCCGTGTCGGGCACCAGGGAGACGCCCAGGCCCCTGTCCACCATCATGGCAATCGCCACCAGCGAGCTCAGTTCAAAGCGCTCCTGTGGAGCGATCTGCGCGGCGCGCAGGTAGCGCTCCACCATCTGGCCGCCGCCCAGGCTGCGGTCATAGCGGATCAGCGGCTGGGTGCGCAGCAGCGTGTGCGGGTCCAGGTGCGCCAGCTGGCGCGGCACCAGCAGCACCAGCGGCTCCTCGCGCAGCAGTGTCCAGTCGAAGGTCTTGGCCAGGGCGAACGAGGGGTGCAGGCAGACCGCCGCATCCAGCTCGCCCTGCCGCACGGCCTCGTACAGCTCGCGCGTGGTGGCCGACCGCAGGAACACCTTGGCGTCGGGGCACTTCTTCACGAAGCCGGCCAGGATGTCGGGCAGCAGGCTGTGCAGCGCCGTGTTGATGGTGCCTATGACCAGTTCCCCGGCCGTGCCTTCCTGGCTGACATGGGTCTTGGCATTGGCCAGTTCGCGCAGCAACTGCGGCGCGGATTGGGCCAGGCGGTGGCCGGCCGGGGTGGGCAGCACGGTGCGGCCTGCGCGGGCCAGCAGGGGGGCGTCGAACTCGCGCTCGAGGATGCGGATCTGCTGGGCCACGGCGGCGGCCGTGATGTCCAGGCGCCGCGCGGCCTCGGCCATGGAGCCGGTCTCCACCACGAGCAGGAAGCTGTGCAGGTAGCTGGTTTCCATAAACAAAGAATTTGTGTGGTTTGAACAAATATTACCTGTGTTTCTCTTGGCTTTCTGCCGCCCACAATGCGGGCCATGAGAAGCAAACTGTTTGTTCCCGCATCGCGTCCCGAGCTGTTCGCCAAGGCACTGGCCGGCGAGGCCGACGCGCTGTCCTTCGACCTGGAGGACGCGGTGGCCGAAGCGCGCAAGGACGAGGCGCGCAGCCTGCTGCGCAGCTTCCTGCTCAGCCCTGAAAGCCGGGGCCATGGCAAGACGCTGATCGTGCGCGTCAACGCCATGGATACGCCGCATTTCGGCGCCGACATCGCCGAGATGGTGCGCGACGGCGTGCACCTCATCAACCTGCCCAAGCCCGAGACCGTGCAGCAGGTGCGCGAGGCCGCACAGCGCATTGCCGATGCGGCAGATGCCAACGGCGTGCCCCAGGCGCCTGGCCTGCTGCTCAACATCGAAACACCCCGCGCCCTGCGCTGCGCTGCCGAACTGGCCGGCGCCCACGCCAGCGTGGCCGGCCTGCAGATGGGGCTGGGCGACCTGTTCGAGCCCTTTGGCGTGAACCGGCGCGAGCCCGCCGCCATTGCCCAGGTGCTGCTTGCCGTGCGCATGGCCGCTGCCGAGGCAGGCATCTATGCCTATGACGGCGCCTTTGCCGACATCCGCGACAGCGACGGCTTCAGCGCCGAGGCGCGGCTGTCGCGCGGCCTGGGCTTTCTGGGCAAGACCTGCATACACCCCAGCCAGGTCGCGCTGGCCAATGCGGTCTACCAGCCGACCGAGCAGGAGATTTCCCACTCGCTGAAGGTGGTCCAGGCGGCCCGCGAGGCTGACGCCAATGCGCTGGGCGCCTATGTGGTGGACGGAAAGATGGTGGACAAGCCCTTTGTGCTGCGTGCCCAGGCCATCGTGGCTGCGGCGCATGCACAGGGGCTGCTGGTGGCCTGAATAGGGTTCTGGCATTCCGGTGTACCGGCGTCCTGCATGCCGTGCACCACAACGACAAGAAACAGGACAGGAGACAAAGACATGAGCATTTCGCATTGCCGCACGCGGCGCAGGCTGGTGGCGCTGGCGGCCACGGCAACGGTGGCCACGCTGACCGGGCTGGCTTCGCCGGGATTGATGGCGCAGGGCGCCTTCCCGTCCAAGGCCATCACCATGGTGGTTCCCTATCCGCCGGGAGGCTCCAATGATGTGTTCGCACGCCAGGTGGCCAAGGAAATGGGCGATCTGCTCAAGCAGACCGTGATCGTGGACAACCGGCCCGGTGCCAGCGGCAACACCGGCACGGCCTCGGTGGCCAAGGCGACGGCGGACGGCTACACGCTGGTGGCGGTGTCGTCGAGCATGACCACGAATGCCGCGGTGCAGGCCAAGATGCCCTTCGACCCCGTCAAGGACCTGGCGCCCGTGGCCATGTTTGCCAAGGGCCCGCTGGTGGTGGCCGTGAACAACGAATTCCCGGCCAGGACGCCGCAGGATCTGGTGCGCGCCATCAAGGCCAGCCCGGGCCAGTTCAACTACGCCACCTCGGGCACCGGCAGCATCAACCACTTCGCGACCGAGATGATGCGCTCCATGGTGCCGGGCATGGACATCATGCATGTGCCCTACAAGGGCCAGGGTCCGGCCGTGACCGACGTGATCGGCAACCAGGTGCAGATGCTGGTCTCCAGCGGCCCGTCCATCCTGCCCATGGTGCGCAACGGCAAGCTGCGCGCCATCGGCATCACCAGTCTCAAGCCCAGCCCCATTGCGCCGGACCTGACGCCCATGGCAACAGCCATCCCGGGCTACGAATTCGATCTGTGGTGGGGGCTGCTGGCGCCTGCGGGCACGCCAGCCGACATCGTGGACCGCCTCAACCAGGCCGTGAACCAGGTGCTGGCCAAGCCGACCATCCAGGCCAGCTTCCTGCGCGAAGGCGCCATTGCCAACCCCGTGACGCCGCAGCAGTTCGCACAGGTGATCCGCAGCGACGTGGCGCGCTGGAAGCAGCTCGCCAAGGACCGCAATATCCAGGCCGATTGAACCCGGCCTTTGGCGGGAGGCGCCCCAGGCCTTCCCGCTTCCCTATCAGGAGAAACGAATGAGTTTTGTGCCCGGTGAACGCCAGGGACCGAAAGGCCCGCTCAGCGGTGTGCGCGTGCTGGATCTGAGCGCCTATATCGCGGGGCCTTATGGCTGCTCGCTGCTGGCGGACCAGGGCGCCGAGGTGATCAAGGTCGAGCCGCCCGTGGGCGACAACCTGCGCAAGTACCCCTCCACGCTGGAAGCTGAAAGCCGCGCCTTCCTGGGCGTGAACCGCAGCAAGTGGGGCATGGTGCTGGACCTGAAGAACGAGGCCGACCACGCCGTGCTGCTGCGCCTGGTGCGCGAGGCCGATGTGCTGGTCCACAACTTCCGGCCCGGCGTGCCCGAGCGGCTGGGCATCGGTTTTGCGCAACTGGCCGCCATCAACCCACGCCTCATCTATTGCAGCGTCACCGGCTATGGCAGCCGCGGGCCGCTCAAGGCCAAGGCGGGCTACGACCAGGTGCTGCAGACCATGACCGGCATGTGCGCCATGCAGGGCAAGGCAGGCGGGCCGCCCGAGATTCTCTACGGCTCCGTGGTGGACTACTACGCCTCGGCCCTGGTGGCGGGCGGCGTGTCGTCGGCGCTGTACGAGCGCGAGAAAAGCGGGCTGGGCCAGCATGTGGGCGTGTCGCTGCTGCGCGCGGCACTGACCATGCAGTCCGCACGCATGGTCTGGGCCGAGGGCGAGCCGCGCGAGGTGGGGCGCGACATGCGCTCCGGCGGCATCACGGGCATCCACCCGACGCGTGAAGGACATCTCTACATCTCGGCCAATACCGCGCATTTCTGGGAGGCGCTGTGCCGCAAGCTGGGGCTGCCCGAGCTGGCCGGTGACGAGCGCTACGACTCCGTGCGCAAGCGCGCCCAGCACCGCGACGTGCTGGTGCCCCTGCTGCGCCAGGCGTTGGCGGGGCGCAGCGCGCTGGAATGGGAGGCCTTGTTCGGTGAGGAAGTGCCCTGCGCGGCGGCCCGCACGGTGGAAGACATGTTCGACGACCCGCAGGTGCAGGCCGAAGGCATGGTCACCCGCTTCGAGCACCCGACCCTGGGCAGCTACCGGGGCTTTGCCGGCGCCGTGGAGTTCGACCGCACGCCCGGCCCGCCGGCCTTTGCCGCGCCCACGCTGGGCCAGCATACCGAGGCCCTGAAGGCCGCCGCGCAAGAGAGCCGCTGATGCAGGCACTGCCCGCAGGCGCCTGCGACGCCCATCTGCACGTCTTCGATCCGCGTTTTGATACGCGTTTTTGGGCCGAGGCTCCGCAGGCCATGCGCGCCCATGCCACGGCTGCCGACTATGCGCAGCTGCGCGGCGCCATGGGGCTGGAGCGCGCCGTCATCGTCCAGCCGCGTGCGCATGGCACGGACAACCGGGCCACGCTGCACGCCATCCAGTCCCTGGGCGCAGCAAGCACGCGCGGCATTGCCGTGGTGCACCCCGATATCACCGACGCACAGCTGCAGGCGCTGCATGACGGCGGCATTCGCGGCATCCGCTTTTCGCTGCATACCGAGCACGATGCAGCCGTGCGGCTGGACATGCTGGAGCCGTTGGCCGAGCGCATTGCCGCGCTGGGCTGGCATGTGCAGCTGCACTGGCTGGCCAGCCAGATCGAGGCCCATGCGGCGCTGCTGCAGCGGCTGCCATGCACCCTGGTGTTCGACCACATGGCGCGGCTGGCTGACAGCACTGACGGCGCAGGCGTGCACCAGCCTGCCTTCGGTGTGGTCCGTGGGCTGGTGCAGCAGGGCAGGGCCTGGGTCAAGCTCTCGGGCCCGTATCTGAACAGCCGGGCGGGCCTGGCCGCAGGCTATGCCGATTGCGACGCGCTGGCGCAGGCCTGGGTGGCCGAGGCCCCGCAGCGCCTGGTCTGGGGCAGCGACTGGCCCCATGTCACCGAAGCTGCCCATCCGCCGCAGACCCCGATGCTGCTGGCCTTGTTGTCACGCTGGATTTCCGATGCGGCGCTGCGCGCCCGCGTGCTGGTGGACAACGCCGCCGAGCTGTACGGATTCGATTGAGGGCGCGGGGCACGCAAGCCTCGCAGCCCAGGTTTTCACCATGGAGCAACAGGAGACAGAAACGTGAAGAAGATCAAGACATTGCGGCCCGCCATGACGGTGCTGGCCTTGGGGCTGGGCCTGGGACTGGGACTTTTCCAGGGCACGCTGCATGCGGCCGACTATCCGGCCGCGCAGGCCATCACGGTCGTCGTGCCGTTCTCGGCCGGCGGCGGTGCGGACAATGCGGCGCGCATCATCGCCAAGGCGCTGGGCGAGGTCTCGGGTCAGACCGTGGTGGTGGACAACAAGGCCGGCGCCAGCGGCGCCATTGGTGCAGCCCTCGTGGCGCGTGCCAAGGCCGATGGCTATACGGTGCTGTATGACGCATCGTCCTTCGCCATCAACCCCGCGTTGCGCAAGCTGCCCTATGACCCGGCCAAGGACTTCATTGCCGTGTCCCAGGCCATCAGCGTGCCCAACATCCTCGTGGCGGCGCCGTCCTCGCCCTACAACAGCCTGGCCGACTTCATGAATGCCGCGCGGCAAAAGCCCGGCAGGCTCACCTATGCCTCCTACGGCCCGGGCAGCCTGGCCCAGATGGCGACGGAATTGCTCAAGGCAGACGCCAAGTTCGATGCCGTCCACGTTCCCTACAAGGGCGGGGCGCCCGCCATCGTCGATGTCATGGGCGGCCAGGTCGATGTGTACTTTGCCAACGCCGCCTCCAGCATCAACTATGTCAAGGGCGGCAAGCTCAAGGCGCTGGCCGTGTCCTCGGCCAAGCGCATGCCGGACCTGCCCGACGTGCCCACGGTGGCGGAAAGCGGCATCAAGGGCTTCGAGGTGACGGAGTGGAACGGCTTCTTCCTGCCCGCAGGCGCCGCGCCCGAGACCGTGCAGAAGCTGCAGGACCTGGTGCAAAAGGCCCTGGCCCTGCCGGCCACGCGCGCCAGCCTGGAGAAACTGGGCCTGACGCCCGTGGGCAGTTCCTCCGCCGCCTTCACGGGCTTCGTGGCCGCCGAGCGCAAGCGCTGGGATGCCGTGGTCAAGGCCAACGGCATCACCGTGCAGTGAGCCGCCGCGCGTGACGGGACTCAGGGCGTGGCGGTGACGCGCAGCAACTGCCCGCCCTGGGCGTCCGTCAGCAGGTAAAGCCAGCCGTCCGGTCCCTGGCGCACATCGCGCACGCGCTGGCCCAGGCGCGGCAGCACCTGCTCGCTGGCCGTCACCTTGCCGGACCTGATCGTCAGGCGCTCCAGCCGCTGGAACTTGAGCGAGCCCACGACCAGCGATCCCTTCCATTGCGCCCCATACCGGTCACTGGTCACAAAGGCCATGCCTGAGGGGGCGATCGACGGCACCCAGTAGTGCAGCGGCTGCTCCATGCCCTCCTTGCGCGTGATGCCGGCGCCGATCTTGCCGCCGCCATAGTTCTCGCCGTAGGTGATCACGGGCCAGCCGTAGTTCTTGCCGGGCTCGGGCCGGTTGACCTCGTCGCCGCCCTGCGGGCCGTGCTCATGCATCCACAGGCTGCCATCGGGCGCCAGCGCCGCGCCCTGGGCGTTGCGGTGGCCGTAGCTCCAGATCTCGGGCCAGGCATCCGCGCGGCCGACAAAGGGGTTGTCCCTGGGTACGCTGCCGTCCTTGGCAATGCGCACGATCTTGCCCAGGTGGCTTTGCAGGTTCTGGGCCTCTTCCTTGTAGCGCGAGCGCTCGCCCAGCGCCAGGAACAGCGTGCCATCGCTCTTGCCGTCCACCCTGCGCTCCACGATGCGGCAGCCGAAATGCAATGCGCTCGCGTACCTGGGGCGCTGCGAGAACAGCACTTTCACCTGCTCCAGCCGGCTGGCATCGTCGGACAGCCGGGCGCTGGCCAGCGCCGTGCTGTTCTTGCCGCTGTCGGCGCCGCTGCCGGGCTCGGAGTAGCAGAAGTACAGCTGGCGGTTGCGCGCGAAGTCGCTGTCCAGCACCACGTCCAGCAGGCCGCCCTGGCCTGCGGCCTCCACGGCCGGAAGGCCCGCCAGGGGAGCGCCCAGCCTTCCGTCGCCCTGCACGATGCGCATGCGGCCCGGCCGCTCGGTCACCAGGTAGCGCCCATCCGGCAGGAAAGCCATGGCCCAGGGGTGCTCCAGGCCTTCGGCGACGATTTCTGTGGAGAGGTTGGGGCTGGCGGCCCACAGTGCGCCCGACAGGCCCAGGGTGCTGATGGCGAGGGCGGCGGATAGGGATGGCGGCATGCCGATGCTCCTGTGATGAGGGGACAAGACGGGAAGCCGGATGCACCGCAGTTGACGTCGGCGGCGGTGCAGCGCAGGCAGGGGGCTTCGCACAAGCCAGCATCATGCACGACGCCACCAGAGCCTGCGGCGACCTGTCAACCACTGCGCAAAAAGCCCGCGCAGCCACTTGCGCGGGTGTATAAACAGCGCTCTTTCGGCGCCGGGCCGGGTCCCTGCGGGGGCGGGCGGCGGCGCCTCCTACCCACCAGAGAATCCGCAAGGGAAAAGCAGCCATGGGCGCGCAATGGAAAGCAAAGGGCAAGGCGCTGGTCGCCGACGCCAAGGGAAAGCTGTTTGGCAAGCTTGTCAAGGAAATCATCGTCGCGGCGCGCGCCGGCGCCGATCCGGCAGGCAACTCGCGCCTGCGCATGGCGGTGGAAGCCGCACGCAAGGCCTCCATGCCCAAGGACACGCTCGAGCGTGCCATCAAGAAGGGCTCGGGCGTGGGTGCCGATGCCGTCAACTACGAGCGCGTGGTCTATGAAGGCTACGGCCCCAACCGCGTGCCGGTGATGATCGAGTGCCTGACCGACAACGTGAACCGCACGGCGCCCAACATGCGCGTGTGTTTCCGCAAGGGCCAGATGACGGCCGTGGCCTGGGACTTCGACCATGTGGGCATGATCGAAGGCGAGCCCGAAGGCGGCGCCGATGCCGAACTGGCCGCCATCGAGGCCGGTGCACAGGATTTCGAGCCCGGCGAGGAAGAGGGCACGACGCTGTTCATCACCGACCCCACCGACCTCGATACCGTGAGCAAGGCGCTGCCGGCCCAGGGCTTCAAGGTGCTGTCGGCCAAGCTGGGCTACAAGGCCAAGACGCCGGTCAGCATGGCCAGCCTGTCGGCTGAGCAGCAGGAGGAAGTGCAGGACTTCCTGGCCGGCATCGAGAACGACGATGACGTGCAGAACGTCTACGCGGGCCTGGTGGATTGATGACGCTGTCCCCGCTGCCAAGCAAAAAAGCCGCACATCGTGCGGCTTTTTTGTGGGTGCAGGCGCCCAGCGCCCGGCGGCTCACTTGGTGCCGAAGATTCGGTCGCCCGCGTCGCCCAGGCCCGGCAGGATGTAGCCGTGGGCGTCCAGCTGGCGGTCCACGGCGGCCGTGTAGATGTCCACGTCGGGATGGGCCTTCTGCATGGTGGCCACGCCTTCGGGCGCTGCCAGCAGGCACATGAACTTGATGGACTTCGGGTTCAGCTGCTTCAGGCGCGCCACGGCGGCGGCGGCCGAATTGCCCGTGGCCAGCATGGGATCGACGACCAGCACGTCGCGCTCTTCCATCTCGGAGGGCATCTTGAAGTAGTACTCGACGGGCTGCAGCGTCTCGGGGTCGCGGTACAGGCCGATGTGGCCAATGCGCGCGCCGGGCACGACGTTGAGCATGCCGTCGAGGAAACCGTTGCCGGCGCGCAGGATGGACACCAGCACCAGCTTCTTGCCGTCGATGACCTTGCCGGTCATGGTCTCCAGCGGGGTCTCGATCTCGATGTCCTGCAGCGGCATGTCGCGCGTGATCTCGTAGGCCATCAGCGTGGACAGCTCGCCCAGCATGCGGCGAAAGCTGTTGGTGCTGGCTTCCTTGCGGCGCATCAGCGTGAGCTTGTGTTGGACCAGCGGGTGGTCGATCAGGTGCAGAGTACTCATGGTTTTCTTCTGGAAAAAAGGGCGCCGGTATTTTGGGGCCGGCGCCAGGGGTCGGTTCAGTCGTGCAGAAAGCGCGCGTAGCGCGCCAGGTCCACATTGCCGCCGCTGATGAGAATGCCCACGCGTGCGCCCGACAGCGCAACCCCGCCATGCAGGGCGCCCGCCAGCGAGAGCGCACCCGTGGGTTCGACCACGATTTTCTTGCGTTCCGCGTAAAAGCGCATGGCCTGCACCAGATGCTCGTCCGCCACGGCCAGGATATCTTCGACATGCTCGCGGATGATGGCGAATGTGATATCGCCGATGGACTGGGTCTGTGCGCCGTCGGCAATGGTGTGGGGCGTGGGGATCTGCACGATCCGGCCTGCGCGCAGCGACTGGCGGGCATCGTCGCCGGCCTGGGGCTCGACGCCGTAGACCTTGCAGCGCGGGGAGAGCTGTCCGGCTGCCAGCAGGCTGCCCGACAGCAGGCCGCCGCCGCCCAGGCAGACGAACAGGTAGTCCAGATCGGGCACCTCCTCGAACAATTCCTTGGCCGCCGTGCCCTGGCCGGCAATCACGTCGCGGTGGTTGAATGGCGGGATCAGCGTCATGCCGCGCTCGTCGGCCAGGCGCCGGGAGATGGCTTCGCGGTCCTCGGTGAAGCGGTCATAGGTCACGACCTGGGCGCCGTAGGAGCGGGTGGCCGCCATCTTGGAGGCAGGCGCATCCTCGGGCATGACGATGAGCGCGGGCATGTCCAGCATCTGCGCGGCCAGTGCCACGGCCTGGGCATGGTTGCCCGAAGAGAAGGCCAGGGCGCCGCGCTTGCGCTGCTCGGGCGTGAACTGCGACAGCGCGTTGTAGGCGCCGCGTATCTTGAAGGCGCCCGTGCGCTGCAGGTTCTCGCACTTGAAGAACAGCTGGGCGCCCAGCAGCTCGTCGGCGGTGCGGCTGCGCAGTATGGGGGTGCGGTGGGCCACGCCCTCCAGCCGGCCGGCTGCGGCGGCAACGTCGTCATAGGTGGGCAGCGAGGGAGGGCTGTTCGTCGTCATGGCGTGCGGTTCCGCAAAGTGGATGGAGGCGGTTTCGATCATAGCCGCATGCGCAGGCTTTCAGCGCCCTGAAATGCGCCAGCCGTTGCATGGCAACGGCTGGGTGCTATGGTGTTTGATGCGGCGCAGTGCCGGTGCGCCAGCGCTTCAGCGCTTCTTGTTGCCCAGGATGCCGCCGAGCACGCCGCGCAGGATTTCCTTGCCCAGCGAATTGCCCATGGTGCGCATGGTGGACTTGGCCATGGTCTGCACCAGGCCGTCGTGCTTGCCTCCGCGCGGGCCTGTGGTGCCGAACAGAAGGTCCTTGAGCCCGTCCATCATGGCGCCGCCGCCTTCGCTGGCGGCGGGTGCGGCTCCGGCAGGGCCTGCCGGCGAGGCCCCGTCGCCGGATGCTGCCGTGCGTCCGCGCAGCACTTCGTAGGCCGATTCGCGGTCCACCGCCTTTTCATAGACACCTGCCACCAGCGATTGCGCCAGCAAGACCTTGCGCTGCTCCTCGCTGATCGGACCGATCTGGCTGCCCGGTGGAATGACATAGGCGCGTTCGGTGATGCCGGGGCGGCCCTTTTCATCGAGGAAGCTCACCAGGGCCTCGCCCACGGCCAGCTCCGTGATGGCGGCCTCGATGTCCAGCCCCGGCTTGGGCCGCATCGTGGTGGCCGTGGCCTTGACGGCCTTCTGGTCGCGCGGCGTGAAGGCGCGCAGCGCGTGCTGCACGCGATTGCCCAGCTGGGCCAGCACGGTGTCGGGCACGTCCATCGGGTTTTGCGTGACGAAATACACGCCCACGCCCTTGGAGCGCACCAGGCGCACCACCAGCTCGATGCGTTCGAGCAGCACCTTGGGCGCATCGTTGAACAGCAGGTGGGCCTCGTCGAAGAAGAAGACCAGCTTGGGCTTGTCGGGGTCGCCGATCTCGGGCAGGCGCTCGAACAGCTCGGACAGCATCCACAGCAGGAAGGTGGAGTACAGGCGCGGCGAATTCATCAGCTTCTCGGCCGCCAGGATGTTGACCACGCCCTTGCCGCCCGCATCGGTCTGCATCAGGTCGTTGATGTCGAGCATGGGCTCGCCAAAGAATTTGTCGCCGCCCTGCGACTCGATGGCCACCAGCCCGCGCTGTATGGCCCCCACGCTGGCGGCACTGATGTTGCCGTACTCGGTGGTGAACTGCTTGGCGTTGTCGCCCACGTGCTGGAGCATGGACCGCAGGTCCTTGAGGTCCAGCAGCAGCAGTCCGTTGTCGTCGGCAATCTTGAAGACCAGGTTGAGCACGCCCATCTGCGTGTCGTTCAGGGCCAGCATGCGCCCGATCAGCAGCGGCCCCATGTCCGAAACCGTGGCGCGCACCGGATGGCCCAGCTCGCCGAACACGTCCCACAGCGTGGTGGGGCAGGCCAGGGGCTGGGGAATCTCGATGCCGCGCTCCTGCAGCGAAGCCGCCATCTTGGCGCCCGTGCTGCCGCTTTGGCTGATGCCCGACAGGTCGCCCTTGATGTCGGCCATGAACACCGGCACGCCGATTTCGGAGAAGCCTTCCGCCATTTTCTGCAGCGTCACGGTCTTTCCGGTGCCCGTGGCGCCGGTGATCAGGCCATGTCGATTGGCCAGTGCGGGCAGCAGCAGGCATTCTGTGGCAGAGTGGCGGGCGATCAGAAGTGGAGCGGCCATTTCGGGTTTCCTCGGGGGAGCATGCGGTCAAAAGTAAAATCCCAGCCGCAAGGTTAAATCAATATCAAAGGACAGCCTGTGGCAGGACACAGTAAATGGGCCAATATCCAGCACCGCAAAGGCCGCCAGGACGAAAAGCGCGGCAAGGTCTGGACTCGCATCATCCGTGAAATCATGGTGGCGGCACGCACGGGAGGGGGCGATCTCAGCGCCAACCCGCGCCTGCGCCTGGCGGTGGAAAAGGCCAAGGCGGCCAACATGCCGGCCGACAACATCAAGCGCAACATCGACAAGGCCACGGGCAATCTCGAAGGCGTGACCTACGAGGAAATCCGCTACGAAGGCTACGGCATTGGCGGCGCGGCGATCATCGTGGACACCATGACCGACAATCGCGTGCGCACTGTGGCGGATGTGCGTCATGCCTTCAGCAAGTACGGTGGCAACATGGGCACGGAGGGTTCCGTGTCCTTCCAGTTCAAGCATGTCGGACAACTGATCTTTGCTCCCGGAAGCGACGAGGACCAGATCATGGAAGTGGCGCTGGAGGCCGGTGCCGAGGACGTGATCACCGATGATGAGGGGGCCATCGAGGTGCTGACCGCACCCGCCGAGTTCGAAACCGTGCGCGACGCGCTGCAGGCCAAGGGCCTGACGCCGGAGGTGGCTGAAGTCACCATGCGCCCGGAAAACACCATCGCCCTGCAAGGCGATGATGCAGCCCGCATGCAAAAGCTGCTGGACATGATCGAAGACCTGGATGACGTACAGGACGTCTACCACAACGCTGAACTATGAAAATTCTTGTGATTGGTGGCGGAGGCCGCGAGCACGCCCTGGCGTGGAAACTGGCTGAATCGCCGAAATCGACCAAGGTCTATGTGGCCCCCGGCAACGGTGGCACGGGCCTGGCCGGCGGCAAGGTGGAGAACCTCAACATCACCGACCCGCAGGCGCTGCGCGAGTGGGCGCAGGCCGAGAAGGTCGCGCTGACCGTGGTCGGCCCCGAGGCGCCTTTGGCTGCCGGCGTGGTCGATGAGTTCCGCGCCCACGGCCTGCGCATCTTCGGCCCCTCCAAGGCGGCCGCCCAGCTGGAAAGCTCCAAGGCGTTTTCCAAGGACTTCATGGCGCGCCACGGCATCCCCACGGCGCTCTACGAGACTTTCACCGACCCGGTTGCTGCCCACGCCTATGTGGATCGCCTGGGTGCGCCCATCGTGGTCAAGGCCGACGGCCTGGCCGCAGGCAAGGGCGTGGTCGTTGCGACCACGCTGCAGGAAGCCCACGACGCCGTGGACTTCATGCTCGTGGACAACAAGTACGGCGTGGCCCACAACGACGGCGGTGCCCGCGTGGTGATCGAGGAATTCCTCGCCGGCGAGGAAGCCAGCTTCATCGTGCTATGCGACGGCAAGAACGTCCTGGCCCTGGCGACCAGCCAGGACCACAAGCGCCTGAAGGACGGCGACCAGGGTCCGAACACGGGCGGCATGGGCGCCTACTCGCCCGCGCCCGTGGTCACGGCCGACGTGCATGCCCGCGCCATGCGCGAGATCATCCTGCCGACCATCCGTGGCATGGAAAAGGACGGCATTCCCTACACCGGCTTCCTGTATGCGGGCCTGATGATCGATGCATCCGGCCATCCCAAGACGCTGGAGTTCAACTGCCGCATGGGCGACCCCGAGACCCAGCCCATCATGATGCGTCTCAAGAGCGATCTGGTGGACGTCATGCTGGCGGCCACCGATGCCAAGCTCGACCAGGTCGAGCTGCAATGGGACCGCCGCACGGCGCTGGGCGTGGTCATGGCCGCAGCAGGCTACCCCGAGGACCCGCGCAAGGGCGATGCCATCAGCGGGCTGCCGCAGGACGCCGCCGATGCCATGGTCTTCCATGCCGGCACCCAGCTCAAGGACGGTGTGCCCGTCACCAGCGGTGGCCGCGTACTGTGCGTCACCGTGCTGGCCGACAGCGTCAAGCAGGCCCAGCAAAAGGTCTATGACGTGGCGCGTGGCATCCATTTCGATGGTGCCCAGTACCGCCGCGACATCGGCTTCCGTGCCGTGAAGAACTGAGTCCATGGCAGAGCAATCGACCGGGCAGGCGCTGCCCGTGGCCCGGGTGCGCGAGTACCTGACGGGCCTGCAGGCCCGCATCACGCAGGCGCTGGAACAGGTGGAAGGCGAGGGCGGTGCACGCTTTCTGTCCGACGCCTGGAGCAAGGGCCCCGGCGAGCGCCTGCAGGGCGATGGCATCACCCGCATCATGGAAGGTGGCCGCGTGTTCGAGCGCGCGGGCTGTGGCTTCTCGCATGTGCGCGGGCCGCAGCTGCCGCCCTCGGCCACGCAGCACCGGCCTGAGCTGGCCGGTGCGCCGTTCGAGGCCATGGGCGTGTCCCTGGTCTTCCATCCGCGCAATCCTTTTGTGCCTACGGTGCACATGAATGTGCGAATGATTGCGGCCGGCTCAGGTGCAGCCGGCTCAGGTGCGGCAGGGCAGCCGGGCAACGAACCCACCTGCTGGTTCGGCGGCGGCATGGACCTGACGCCGGTCTACGGCTTCGAGGAAGATGCACAGCACTTTCACCGCGTCTGCCGCGATGCGCTGGCGCCTTTTGGCGACACGCTTTACCCGCGCTTCAAGACCTGGTGCGACGAGTACTTCCGCCTGAAGCACCGCAACGAGCAGCGCGGCATCGGCGGCATCTTCTTCGACGACTTCTCGGAGCTGGGCCAGGCGCGCAGTTTCGACATGCTGCGCTCGGTGGGCGATGCCTTTCTGGAGTCCTACCTTCCCATCGTCGAGCGCCGCCAGGCCATGGACTACGGGCAGCAGCAGGTCGATTTCCAGCGCTACCGCCGCGGCCGCTATGTGGAGTTCAACCTGGTCTGGGACCGGGGCACGCACTTCGGCCTGCAGTCCGGCGGGCGTACGGAGTCCATCTTGCTGTCCATGCCACCGCATGCGAGCTGGAGCTACCAGCGCGAGGACGCGCCCGGCACCCCCGAGCGCGCTTTGCTGGAGCAATTCCTGGTGCCCCGCGACTGGCTTTGAGCCCGAGAGCCGCCCTCCCGAGCGGCGTGGCGAAATCCGCGCGTGCAAGGGAATAGGCGGCAAAACTATAATTTCAATAGCTTGAGGCGCAGCGTTGGCTGCGTTCTCCACTTTCTTCGGCGCGAAATCTTCCGGCGATCTGTGGGCGAACTCCATGCATTTTGGAGCGCCGCTACAGCCCAGCCCTCTACGGGCCGCACGGCGCTCGCGCTATATTGATCCCATTCCTATTCCATTGATCACCGCCTGATGACCACTTCCACCAAATCGGATTCCGCAGCCAAGCGCGACGTGACCAAGCTGCAACGCGCCATTGTTGACGGCCTCGAAAACGTCAAGGCCCAAGACATCCAGGTCTTCAATACCGAAAAGCTCTCGCCGCTGTTCGAGCGCGTGATCGTGGCTGCGGGCACCTCCAACCGCCAGACCAAGGCGCTGGCCTCCAGCGTGCGCGACGCCGTCAAGCAGGCCGGTTTCCCCGTGCCGCGCCAGGAAGGCGAAGAAAACGGCGAGTGGATCATCGTGGACTGCGGCCAGGCCGTGGTCCATGTCATGCAGCCGGCCATCCGCCAGTACTACCGCCTGGAAGAGATCTGGGGCGAGACGCCTGTACGCCTGAAGCTGGGCGCTCCCAAGCCCACGCGCTCGGCTGCCACCGACAAGGCGGAAGAAAAGGCCAAGAAGGCTGCAACCAAGAAGGCGGCGGCAACCGCTGCCAAGCCTGCAGCCAAGAAGGCCGCTTCTGGCGCAGCCTCCGCCGCCGCCAAGAAGCCCGCTGCCAAGAAGGCGGCCCCTGCCAAGGCCGCTGCACCCCGTTCCGCAGCGGCAAAGCCGGCCGCCGCAAAGTCGGCTGCTGTGAAGTCGGCCGCAGCCAAGTCGCCGGCCGGCAAGACGGCGGCGCCCAAGGCCATCAAGACCGTGGTGGTCAACCGCGCCCCCGCCAAGGCCAAGGCTGGCGCCGCTGCCAAGCCTGTCGCCAAGCCGGCAGCCAAGCGCGCTCCCCGCGCCAAGGCCTGAGCGGTTCAGGGCTGACGCTGCATGAAGCTGTTGATCGTGGCCGTGGGCCAGCATGTGCCCGACTGGGCGCAGACAGCCTACGACGACTACGCCAAGCGTTTTCCTCCGGAACTCAAGGTGGAGCTCAAGGCCGTCAAGACGGAGCCACGCGGCTCCAAGACGGTCGAGACCCTGTACGCGGCCGAGCGCAAGCGCATCGAGGCCGCCATTCCGCGCGGCACGCGCATCGTCGTGCTCGATGAGCGCGGCACCAATCTGACGACCAAGGCCCTGGCCCAGCGCCTGCAGGGCTGGCAGCTGGAGGGCGATGACGTGGCCCTCATCATCGGAGGCCCGGACGGTCTGGACCCCGCCTTCAGGCAGGCCGCACACGAGCGCATACGCCTGTCGGACCTGACCCTGCCGCATGCCATGGTGCGGGTGCTGCTCATCGAGCAGCTGTACCGTGCCTGGTCGGTCAACGCCGGCCATCCCTACCACCGGGAATAGGGCCTGTCCCGGCTCCCGGCCTCTGCCAGCGGCCCTGTCACGCGGATCCGAGGATCTCGTGATACTATGATTTTGATAGCCTTCAGCGCTTTGCAACAAAGGGCTGAAGGCATTTCTCATTCTTATCATGCCGCCATTCATCTACCTTGCCTCCCAGAGCCCCCGCCGCCGCCAGCTGCTGGAGCAGCTGGGTGTGGCCCATGAGCTTTTGCTGCCCAACGCCGAGGGCGACATTGCCGAAGATGCCGAGGCCATAGAGGCCGAACTGGCCGATGAGGCAGCGCGCGACTATGTGCAGCGCGTCACCGCGCTCAAGCTCGATGCCGCCATGGCCCGCCATGCGCGCCGCGCCCTGGCGGTGGCGCCCGTGCTGTGCTCGGACACCACGGTGGCGCTGGATGGCCGCATTCTTGGCAAGCCTGCCGATGCCGACGATGCCCGCCGCATGCTGACCGCGCTTGCGGGCCGCGAGCACGAGGTGCTGACCGCCGTCGCCATACAGCACGGCACGCGGCGCCTGGCTGCTCTGTCGGTGTCCCAGGTCTGCTTCTCGGCCATGAGCGCGCAGCAGATCGACGCGTATGTGGCCTCGGGCGAGCCCATGGGCAAGGCCGGCGCCTATGGCATACAGGGCCGCGCGGCGGCCCATGTGCAGTGGCTGCACGGCAGCTACTCGGGCATCATGGGCCTGCCGCTGTTCGAGACGGCGGCGCTGCTGCGCGAGCTGGGCTGGGCACTGTAGGCCGGCTCCCCGACCTGGGCCCGCAGGGGCGTACAGGCATGCGCAGACCGCCAATGGCAGCGGATGGCGCGGCAAGATAGTGGCAAGCGGCCACCGGCGCAATGATTGCCGGGCCGCCATGGCCGAGAAATACAAACGACAAAGCACACCACAGGCACAGCATGCAGCAAGACATTCTGATCAACTGGTCGCCACAGGAAACGCGCGTGGCCATCATCGAGAACGGCGCCGTCCAGGAGCTGCACATGGAGCGCCCGCTGGAGCGCGGCCTGGTCGGCAACGTCTATCTGGGCAAGGTCTCGCGCGTGCTGCCGGGCATGCAGTCGGCCTTCATCGACATCGGCCTGGAGCGGGCAGCCTTCCTGCATGTGGCCGATGTCTGGCAGCGGCAGGAAGGGGGCGAGGCCCCCATGTTCGCGCGCAAGGACATGCCTGTCGTGCCCATCGAAAAGCAGGTTTTCGAAGGCCAGACCATCATGGTGCAGGTCATCAAGGACCCGATCGGCACCAAGGGTGCGCGCCTGTCCACGCAGATCAGCATTGCGGGGCGATTGCTGGTGCTGCTGCCCCAGGATGACCATATCGGCATCTCGCAGAAAATCCCGCAGGGCGAGCGCGACGCGCTGCGCGCCCGCCTGCAGGGCCTGGTGGGCACCAAGGAAACCGGCGGGGGCGGCGGCTTCATCCTGCGCACCAATGGCGAGGACTCCAGCGACGCCGAGCTGGCCGACGACATCCGCTACCTGCGCAAGACCTGGAGCCGCATCAAGGACGCCTCGGTGCGCCTGCCGCCCATGTCGCTGCTGCACCAGGACCTCAACCTGCTGCAGCGCGTGCTGCGCGATCTGGTGGGCGAGGGCACGCAGAGCATCCGCATCGACTCGAAGGAGCAGTTCGCCCTGCTCATGACCTTCGGGCAGGAATACATGCCGGCGGCCGTTCCCAAGCTGCAGCATTACCGCGGCGAGCGGCCCATCTTCGACCTCTTCGCCATCGACGAGGAAATCGCCCGCGCGCTGGGCCGCCGCGTGGATCTCAAGTCCGGCGGCTACCTGATCGTGGACCAGACCGAGGCGCTGACCACGGTGGACGTCAACACCGGCGGCTACGTGGGGGCGCGCAACTTCGACGACACCATCTTCAAGACCAACCTGGAAGCGGCCCAGCAGATCGCGCGCCAGCTGCGCCTGCGCAACCTGGGCGGCATCATCATCGTGGATTTCATCGACATGGTGCGCGACGACCACCAGGCCGAGGTGCTGTCCGAATTCAAGCGCCAGCTCGGGCGCGACCGCGTCAAGACCATGGCGGGCGGTTTCTCGCAGCTGGGCCTGGTGGAGATGACGCGCAAGCGCACGCGCGAATCGCTGGCCCACATGCTGTGCGAATCCTGCCCTGTCTGCCAGGGCAAGGGCCATGTGAAGACCGTGCGCAGCGTCTGCTACGAGGTGCTGCGCGAAATCCTGCGCGAGGCGCGCCAGTTCAACCCGCGCGAGTTCCGCATCGTGGCCTCGCCCAAGGTGGTCGAGATGTTCCTGGACGAGGAAAGCCAGCACCTGGCCGGCCTGTCCGACTTCATCAAGAAACCCATCTCGCTGCAGGCCGAGACCGCCATGGCACAGGAGCAGTACGACATCGTGCTGCTGTGAACCGGTATTTATCTTGCCAATTCATTATCAATAGCGATTCGGCATCTTTTGCGCAAATGGGTTCATATGAATCGATTTGCGCGTTGCTATGGATTGTCGATTCCCGATAATTAACTTTGTCTCGGCATTTTTGATACCGTTTGTTGCAATCAGTGCCTCAGCAACTGAAAGGGCGACAAATGGGAATCGACTCCACCATTGTGCGTGCTGCCATACACCCGGGAATTGGTGTGGCGCGTATTGGCAATAGTCCGGATGGGTACTATGTCGGCCCCGAGCTGATGCATGTGCCGCCCATGGCGCCGGGCAGCCTGCGTGATGCGCAGGGCGCGCTCAAGCGCCAGGCTGCGCGCTTTCGCATCTACGGCTACAACGCCGCGGGCGAGGTGGTGCGTGAACTCACGGCCGACCAGGACGAAATCGAATGGGAAGTCGAACTGGCCAATACCAAAGCCGCCTGGTATCAATTCCAATTGGCGCTGGACGTGCCTGAAGCCGCAGCGGCCGATCCCACGATTTTGCGCAATGCCAAGGTGAAGGACCGGAAAAGCCTGGCCATTCGGCCGGGAGCCCGCCGCATTGCCAAAGGCTCGGCCCCGGTGGCATTCGACAGCGGCAGTTTCTGCGGCAAGCCGGTTTATCTGGGCGAATTGCGCATTGAAAAGACGGGCCAGCTTCTCGTGCTGGGAGGCCGTGGCGTCTCTGCCTCCGTGGATGGCTCCAAGGCCACCACGTTTGCGAACAACGAGGGCTGGCATGACGATGTGGCCGACGGCCCCGTGCGTGCCAAGGTCGTCGTGGCCGGCGTTTCCGTGCCGGTGGATGCGGCATGGGTCACGGTTGCGCCGCCCAACTACGGCCCGCAGATGAAGTCGGTGCGCACCATGAAGGACCTGATGGAGGATGTGTACATCCACTCGGGCATGGCCGCCTTCCCGCTGCACGTCTCCTTCAGCCGGCACATCCTGCCCATACTCCAGCGCCAGAGCAGCCTGCAGTGGGCGAACAAGGGCTTTGCATCCCAGTTCGGCTGGGGCGGGGCGGCCAGTGCGGATGACGAGGCGTGGATCGCCAGGCTCAACAGCCCGGGCACGACCTGGGCCGAGCTGCGCCAGCAGGTGGCCAATGCCTTCCGCCGCTTTGACCGTGATGGCGCCTCTCCCCAGCCCTGGCCCTGGCTGTATGGCGACGCCATGGCCGTGCCGCCGGCCGACACACCGCGCCAGCATGCGGCGCTGACGGCCACGCAGCTGAGGATGCTGGACCTGTGGGCCGCAGGCCACTTTCTCTCCGACTGGACGCCCGGCCAGAAATACCCGGCCCAGCTGTCCGATGTGCCGCTGCAGGAGCAGCCCACCATGCTCGACCATGCCGCCATGGACGACTGCCTGGCCGATGCCTTTCACCCGGGTTGCGAGATCACCTGGCCCATGCGCCACGCCAGCATGTACCGGGCGCCATTTCGCATCCGCGAGGCGGCCGAGAACCCGCCCGAGCTGCAGCTCTACGGCTCGCGGCTCACCCCCGCCGTGGCGCTGTCCGAGAGCGGGCCGCTGTATGCACAGGTGGCCGGTGACCTCACGCGCTGGATGGCCGTTCCCTGGCAGACCGACACCGCCAGCTGCCGCAGCGGCTACTACGCCGGCTACGGCCCGCGCTACGACCCCTACCTGCCCACGTTCTGGCCGGCCCGCGTGCCCAACCAGGTGCTGACGCAGGAGGCCTATGAAAAGGTCATCGATACCGAACTGCCGCGCGAGCAGCGTGTCGCCGCCTTCAACCGGCGCGAGTCGTGGTTCCGCACCCTGGGCGAGGGAGGCTATGAGAGCGAAATCAACCGCATGATCAGCCACTTCGGTGACATGGGCGTCATCGAGAATCGGCCGGGCCCGCGTGGCGACAAGGACTTCCCGCCGTTGATGCAGGTGGAAAACCGCATCGCCCCGGCGCCGTCGCACATGCTCAAGACTGCCGTGCAACCGGCCGGGCAGGAAGCGCCTCCCCGCATCGAGCCCTTCGACGCAGACAACGAAGAGCAGCTGCGCGCCCTGACGCAGCGCGGCCCGGTGCTGCCGCGCTGAATGGCGGCCACGTCTATGTCTGCGCATGCCATGGCCACCGCGCCGCTGCCGGATGAACTGGATGTGCTCGTCGTGGGCGCGGGACCGGCGGGCGCGGCCGTTGCCGCGCAGCTGGCAGGGCATTGCCGCGTGGCGCTGGTAGGACGCGCCGTGCAGGCAGGGCGGGCCATTGGCGAAGCCCTGCCCGCTGCGGCTCGGGTGATTCTGTCCGACCTGGGCGTGTGGGATGCGTTCGCGGCACAGGGCCACCGTCCTGCCTGGTCGCGGCGGTCACTGTGGGGAAGCTCCGAGGTCATCTTTCAGGACGCACTGTTCGACCCGCATGGCGCGGGCTGGCACCTGGACCGCAAGCGTTTCGACGCCATGCTGCTGGAGGCTGCGCGCAGCCGTGGCGTGCCCTGCCTGGTGCCCGCCACGCTGCGCAGCCTGCAGCGCCAGCCACCGGGCGCACCCATGCGCTGGCGCTGCCTGATCGATAGGGCACAGGGCGACCCGGCGCACGGCCCGTTGGAGCTGTCCTGCCGCATCGTGGTCGATGCCACGGGCCGCGCGGCCCGGGTGGCCCGGCAGGCGGGTGCCGAGGTCCGCCGCGACGGCCGCCTGGTCTGTTTTCACGCCTGGGTGGAGCCGCCATCGCATGAGCATGCAGGCACCACCATGATCGAGTCGGATGCTGAAGGCTGGTGGTACAGCGCCGATCTGCCTGATGGCAGTTGCGTGATTGCCTGGCAGACCGATATCGACCTGCCCGAAGCCCGGCGCCTGCGCAGCACGGCGGATCTGCTGGACATGGCCGATCGCACGGCCCTGGTGGGCGCGCGCAGCGTGGGCAGCCAGGTGCTGGAGCCGTTGCGGGTGGCCGCCGCCCACGAGCAATGGCTGGATGCAGCCAGCGGGCCGGATTGGCTGGCTGTGGGCGATGCCTGCCTGTCCTTCGATCCGCTGGCATCGCAGGGCCTGCTCAATAGCCTGGTCACCGGCAGCGAGGCCGCCCTGGCCGTGCGCCGCAGCCTGGCGGGCGACGCCGGTGCGTTGCCTGCCTGGGATGCGTGGATCCGGTCGATACGCGCCGCGTACCGCAGCCATCACGAGCACTACTATGCGCTGGAGCCGCGCTGGGCGAACGAGACGTTCTGGGCCCGCCGCCAGCGGGCGCCGGAGGCGGGGAACGGAGCCGGCGTTATTGCCGCTCCAGCTTCGCCGTCTGAACGATGGCATTCCAGCGCTGGTACTCGGCCCGCGTGAATTCGCGGAAGGCCTTGGAGTCCAGCAGGCGCACTTCGCCGCCCAGCGCCGTCACCTTGGACTTGAAGTCGGCATGGCCCGCCACCTTGAGCGTGGCATCCCCCAGCCGCTTGACGATGGCTGCCGGCGTGCCCTTGGGCGCCAGCACGCCGTTCCAGGTGCCGGTCACGAAGGCGGGGTAGCCGCTTTCCTTCATGGTCGGCACATCGGGCAGGGCGGGCAGGCGCTGCTCCGAGGTCACGGCCAGGGCCTTGAGCTTGCCCGACTGCACGAAGGGCAGGGCGGGCGTGACGTTCTCGAAGATGAAATCGATCTGGCCGCCCAGCAGGTCGGTCAGGGCCGGCGCGCTGCCCTTGTAGGGCACATGCACCATGTCCAGCTGGGTGGCGCTCTTGAACAGCTCGCCCGACAGGTGGACCGTGGAGCCGCTGCCCGGCGAGCCATAGCTCATGCCGGTCTTTTGCGCGGCGGCGCGTGCCACCAGGTCCTTCACCGTCCTGGCGGGCGTGCGCGCCTCGTTGACCACCAGCACGTTGGGGATGGTGGTGACCAGGGCCACGTATTCGAAATCGCCCAGGTTCTTCTCGCTCAGGTTCTTGTACAGGCTCTGGTTGATGGCCTGGGTGCCGGCCGTGCCGAACAGCAGCGTATAGCCATCATTGGCCGCCGAAGCCACGCGGCTGGCTCCGATGGATCCGTTGGCGCCGGAGATGTTTTCCACGATCACGGGCTGGCCCAGCGATTCGGACAGGCCCTGCGCCACCATGCGCGCCAGCACATCGGTATTGCCGCCAGGAGCGAAGGGCACGACCAGCTTGACCGGCCGGGTGGGATAGGCATCCGCCCAGGCTTGGGGCAGGGGCAGCAGCGTGGCGCCAAGCAGCGCGGCCGCGCGCAGGAATTGCTTGCGTGAAAGGGTACGGGGCATGGGGGATGTCTCCTTGTCGATGTTCTGGTGGCGCAGCGGCTGGGGCCAGCGGCGGATTTTCAGGCGGGCCAATGCTGGGTGGTGGCTGTCTTGACGTCAATCAATGTTTTGGCAGGACGTCATGCGGCGGGGGAATGACCTGTCCGGCCTTGCTCGGCAAATGAGAAGGATTGCGTTGACATGCGCCCGTCATTGCGCCTGCCATCACGGCGCAAGGCTCCTGGACTCGCCTGTGGCAAGGACCGCACCGCTGCTGAATCCGCCTCCGGCGCTGCCGTGCAACTGCCCGCTAACATGCGGCTTTGCGGCGCCTGCGTGGACGTGCACGATGCGCCCCATGGCATGGGCCGGCGCCCGTTACGGCGCCGGGGTTGGGGCGGGCATTGCCGATGTCCATGCCGACGCCAATGCCGATGCAGCTCAGAAATCCGCCCTCAGGCTCACCGTCATGTTGCGCGGCTCGCCCCACCAGCCCTGGTTGTAGAAGCCGATCTGGCTGTAGTACTGGCGGTCCAGCACGTTGTTGAGCTGCACGCTGGCCGACCAGGTGGGGTCGATGCGGTAGTGGGCCGAGAGGTTGACCACCAGGTAGCTGCCCTGGCCGACCTGCACGCTCTGGCGCAGCGGGTTGGTCACGTTCTGCCAGATGCGGCTTTGCCAGCGCAGGTTGCCGCCCAGGCTCAGGCCCTGCAGCGCACCCTCGAAGCTGCGCATGGCCGTGAGCTTGACCAGGCTGCGCGGGTGCGTGGTGTTGAAGACGGCGCCGCTGGCGCTGCGTGCCGTGTAGTGCGTGTAGCTGGCGCCCAGGCGCCAGCCCCGGGCCGGCTCGCCGCTGAGTTCCAGGTCGATGCCGCGCACCTGGGCGCCCTTGACTCCCCGGTAGGCCTTCTGGTCCGTGGTGCCGTCGATGAATTCGCCCGTGTCCTGCGCCAGGTTGTCCTGGCGGGTCTGGAACAGCGCGGCAGAACCCTGCAGCCGGTCCTGCAGCCAGGAGCCCTTGAGGCCCAGCTCGAAGGCCTGGCCGGTGACGGGGTCCAGGATGCTGCCTTGCTTGTCGCGGTAGTTCTGGGGTGTGAAGATTTCCGTGTAGCTCAGGTAGGCCGTGTGCCGGGCATCGATGTCCCACAGCAGGCCGGCGTAGGGCGTGATTTCGTTGCTGTAGCGGTAGTCGCGCAGGCTGCCGAAGTAGTTCTGGCGCGTGGACCAGCGGCTCAGGCGGGCGCCGGCCACGGCCGTCCAGCCATCGGCCAGCGAGAAACGCCCCACGGCATAGCCGCCGCTTTGGCGCATGCGGCTGTCGTCGCCGCCGTTGGAGACGTCGGACCAGCCCGGCTCGGCCAGGCTGCCGTTGCGCCAGTCGAGGAAGTTGTCCGTGGCGGGCGGCGTGCCCAGCGGTGCGTAGCGGCGGATGTCGATGTCGTCGCGCACATGGTTCCAGCCCACGGCAATCTCGTGCTGGCGCCCGAACAGCGCGACCGGGCCGCTGGCCGTGAGGTGCAGGCTGTCGCGCGAGCGGTCGCCCCGGTACTTGATGAAGGAGTTGGCCATGCCCAGGCCGGTGCTGGCGTCCGGCGCGCCGCCCCGGTAGACGTAGCGCATGTCGTAGTTGCCGTCGTTGCGGCTGTAGGCGGCGCGCAGCAGCCAGCGGTTGTCCAGGCGGTGGGTCAGGTCAAACGTGGCCGTGGTGTTCTCGGTGCCGAAATGCGACCAGCGCGTGTTGTTGGACACCGAGCGGTCGAAGTCCGTGCGGCTGCCGTCCGCATAGAACAACGGAAAGCCGGCGCCCATGCCGGGGCTGGTGTTCTTCTGGTATTCGAGGCTGGTCACGAGCCGGGTGGCGGGCGTCAGGGCCGCGCTGACCACGGCGTACAGGCCCTGCCTGCGCTGGCCGAAGTGGCTGACGTAGCTGTCGCTGTCCGATTGCACGGCCACGACGCGGCCATGCACGCGGCCTTCGCGGTCCAGCGGCAGGGACAGATCGGCCTCGGCGCGGCGCAGGTTCCAGCGGCCCAGCGTCAGCGATGCATGGCCCCCCGCCGTCTCGCGCGGCTGCTTGCGCACGAAGTTCACCGTGGCCGACGGATCGCCCGAGCCATTGAGCAGGCCCGTGGCGCCGCGCACGATTTCCACGCGGTCGTAGAAGGCGGTGTCCATGTCGGTGGCGCCGAAGTTCCACAGGCTGTTGATGGGCGAGGCCAGCCCGTCGAACTGGAAGTTGCTGATGCCGAAGCCGCGCGAGGAAAACTGGTAGCGGTTGCTGTCGCTGCGGCTGACCGACAGGCCGGGCGCGGAGGCCTCCAGCGTCTGCGAGACCGTGAGCTGGCCGGCATCGTCCATGAGCTGGCGCGTGATCACGCTGACCGACTGCGGTGTCTCGCGCGCCGACAGTTGTAGGCCCGTGGCCGTGCCTGTGGAGCCGCTGGTATAGCGGGCCGTGCCTTCGGTGGTGCCGGCATCGGCGGCGGCGCGCACGGTGACGGTGCCCAGTTCGGTGTCGCCATTCCTGGCAGGGGGCCTGTCCTCGTCGGCGGCCCAGACTGCTGGCGCAGGGGCGGCACAAAGGGCACAGATCAGCAGGGACAGTGGGGTCCGCGCGCCTTGGGGGTGTCGCGGGGCGGGGTTTTGGATGCGAATGCTCATCATTTCCATGGTCCTGGGCGTGAGCCCGGATTGTGGGAAATGTGCGCCGCCGCCGCCTGTTCCCGGCGACGCCAGTCCTATGGCTTGCGACGCAGGCTGCCTTGGCTGGGTGCGTGGCCGAAGCGCTGGCGAAAGGCCGTGGCGAAATTGCTGGCGTGCTGAAAGCCCACGCAGTCGGCCGCTTCCTGCACGCTCCAGCCCTGTGCCAGCCGCTCGCGCGCCAGCTGCATGCGGCGCTCGCGCAGCCAGCCGAACACGGTCTGGCCGTAGGCGGCCTGGAATTTCTCGCGCAGCGTGGTCGGGCTCATGCAGGCCAGGCGCGCCAGGTCGTCCAGGCTGTGCGCCTGGCCCGGCGCTGCATCCATGCACTCGCGCACGCGCTCCAGGCCGCGCCTGTCCCGGGGATGGATGCGCGGCAAGGGCGCAGGCCGCGGCTGCGCATGTGCCTGCAGCGCGCAGGCCAGCACCTGCAGCGCAATGCCTTCGCGGTGCAGCCGGGCCAGGCTGCCGCTCCAGACGCCATCGAGCAGCTGGCGCAGCGAGACGGCCAGGTGCTCGGGCAGCGACCAGGCATGCAGTGGCGGGCCGGGTTGCCGCATGGCCTGGTGCAGCAGCTCGGCCAGTTCGGCATCGGCGCAGGCCTCGGGCGCCTCGATGGACAGGTTGAAGCCGCGCACCGTCTGGCCTGCCGCATGGGTGGCCTTGAGAATCTCGGTGTCGCCGCACGAGAATGCCGCCGCCGCATGGCGCGTCACGCTCAGTGCACGGCGGGCGCCCGGCAACTGCAGCTCGGCCTGGCCGTCCAGCAGGACCACGGCGGTGAAGCGCCGCGGGTGCTCGGATGTGGATTCATAGCCGTGGTCGATGCGGATGTCGGAGCTGACCAGTTGCAGGCCCGAGGGCAGCTGGTGCTCCTGCACCTGCCCCTCGAAGATGCAATCGCTTTCGGAGACGGCAGAGAGAAAGCGCACGCTGAAACCGTGGCGCTGGCGCATGGCGTCGAACTGCGCCGTGGTGTAGCGCTGGGAGGAGGTGGGCATGGGTGAGCGGAATAGAAGGCCCGCAGTCGGATTCGAGAATGCTTCTCATTATCCGGGGCTGCAGGCCCGCTCGCCCACAAACCTCAGAGTTTGCGCAGCCGATCCAGTGCCGCGCGCAGCGTGCTGTCCTGCTTGGCAAAGCAAAAGCGCACCACGCGCTGGTCGAAGCCGTCGCCATAGAAGGCCGACAGCGGGATGGCCGCCACGCCATGCTCCCGGACCAGCCACTGGCAGAACGCGGCTTCGTCCAGGTCCGACACGGCCGAGATGTCGGCGCAGACGAAATAGGTCCCCGCCGTGGGCAGAAGGCGCAGGCGCGAGCCTTCCAGGCCCTGGCGGAAAAGATCGCGCTTGGCCTGGTAGAAGGCGGGCAGCTGAAGATAGGGCGCGGGGTCGGCCATGTAGCTGGCCAGGCCCGCCTGCATGGGCGTGTTGACGGTGAAGACGTTGAACTGGTGGACCTTGCGGAACTCGGCCGTGAGTGCGGCCGGCGCGGCGACGGTGCCCACCTTCCAGCCCGTGACATGGTAGGTCTTGCCGAAGCTGGAGACGATGAAGGCGCGCGCCGCCAGGCCGGCAAAGCGCGCGGCGCTCTGGTGCTGGCGGCCGTCGTAGACCATGTGCTCGTAGACCTCGTCGCTGATCAGCAGCACGTCGGTGGGCGCCAGCAGCTCCTGCAGCTGCAGCATCTCGGCATCGCTCCAGATGGTGGCGCTGGGGTTGTGCGGGCTGTTGATGATCAAAAGCCGGGTGCGCGGCGTGATGGCGGCGGCAATTTTGGCGAAGTCGGGCTTGAAGCTGCCCGGCGTCAACGGTACGCGCACGGGCACGCCGCCGGCCAGCTCGATGTTGGGCACGTAGCTGTCGTAGCAGGGGTCGAGCACGATGACCTCGTCGCCAGCATGCACGGTGGCCAGGATGGCGGTGAGGATGGCCTGCGTGGCGCCGGCCGTGACCGTGATCTCGGTGCCCGCATCGTAGCTGCGGCCGTACAGCGCCTGCATCTTGTCGGCCATGGCCTGGCGCAGCTGGGGCAGGCCGGGCATGGGCGGGTACTGGTTGTGGCCGGCCTGCATGGCGGCCGTGACGGCATCGACCAGCCTGGGGTCGCAGCCGAAATCGGGAAAGCCCTGGCCCAGGTTCACCGCCTGGTGCTCGGCGGCCAGGGCCGACATGGTGGTGAAGATGGTCGTGCCCACATGGGGCAGGCGGCTGGGGAAGGCGGGCGTGCGGGGCGTGGCAGAAGTCATGGCGGAAACAGCGGACAGCGGGAGCGGACCCGCACTGCAGGTCCGGTGGGGCGGAGGATCAGAGTTCGTAGTCGTGCACGTGGCCGTTCATGGCGCGCATGATGAGATCGCGCGTCAGGCGGTCGCTGAGCAGTTCGGCGAATCGGTAGACGAAATTGCGCAGGTAGGCGCCGCGCTTGATGGCCACGCGTGCCACGCTCTGGCCGAACAGGTGGCCCATGGGGCGCACGACCAGGTCATTGACCGGGTCGTCGCGCATGGCCATTTCGGCCACGATGCCGATGCCCAGGCCCAGGCGCACATAGGTCTTGATCACGTCGGAGTCAATGGCCTCCAGCACGATGCGCGGACGCAGGCGGCGCGTGGCAAAGGCCTGGTCGATCTTGCCGCGGCCCGTGAACGAAGGGTGGTAGGTGATCAGCGATTCGTGGGCGATGTCGTCCAGCGTGATGCGCTCTTTCTGCGCCAGCGGGTGGCCTGTGGGCATGACCAGCACGTGCTGCCATTCGTAGCAGGGCAGGGTGACGAGATCGGGGTAGTCGGCCAGGGATTCGGTGGCCATGCCGATGTCGGCCACCTCGTCGATGACCATGCGCGCCACCTCTGCCGGAGTGGCCTGGTGCAGGCTGATCGTGACCTTGGGATACAGGTCGCGCAGCCGTGCCACGGCAGGCGGAAGCACGTAACGGGCCTGTGTGTGGGTGGTGGCAATCGACAGCGTGCCGCTGTCCTGGGCGCTGTACTGCTCGCCGATGCGCTTGAGATTTCCGATCTCGCGCATGATGAGCTCGATGCTCTTGAGCACCTCCAGGCCGGGTTCGGTGATGCGCTTGAGGCGCTTGCCGTGGCGCGCAAAGATGTCGATACCCAGCTCTTCCTCCAGCTCGATGATGGCCTTGGAGACGCCGGGCTGCGAGGTGTGCAGGGCCTTGGCCGCCTCGGTGAGGTTGAGGTTGCGGCGCGCCGCTTCTTGGACGAATCGGAATTGGTGCAGGTTCATGGCGGTGACAGCAGGGTGCTGCGCGCCATTATGCTGCATTTATATAAAGAAGCGATTCGTTATTTCAGCTTCCCGGTGCGCCACGGGGCTCCGTGGCCACCAGTGCCAGTTCTGCCAGCAGGGCTGTGACACGCGGATGCTCGCCCACGGCCGGCTGCAGGTCCACGGCCACCTGCGGATGGGTATCGCCTATCTCCTGCACCAGCTTCGGGATGTCCTCGCGCGCATGCTTGCCCGTGCCAAGGAACAGGGGCAGCACGGTGATGTGCGTGGCACCGGCCTCGACCAGCCCGCGCGCGGCAGTGGGCAGATCGGGCGCGCAGGCCTCCAGGTAGGCGCAGGCGGCCAGGGATTGGGGATGCGTCTGCTGAACGGCCTTCAGCACGGCCTCGATGGGTTGGCGCCACAAGGCGTCGCGCGAGCCGTGTGCCAGCAGGATCAGTCCGGTCCTGCCGGCAGATGTTGTCTCGTTTTGCATGGCAACGGTCCTAGCGGCGCAGCACCAGCCAGGTGAAGGCCGTCAATGAAAGAAGGCTGTAGAGCAGGCCCGGCGCCGCAGCGGTCAGCCAGGGCGACCAGGTCTGCAGCGTGCCGATGTAGCCGAACACGTTGTTCAGCAGGAAGAAGCTGATGCCGGCCATGACGCCGCCGAACACATAGGCCGCGATGCCGCCCGAGCGGAAATGCAGGTAGGCGAAAGGCAGGGCCAGCACCACCATCACCAGGCAGCTCATCGGGTAGAAGACCTTGCGCCAGAACTCGATCTCGTACTTCTGCGCAGCCTGGCCGTTGGCTTCCAGGTGGCGCACATACTGGAACAGCGAGATGGTGGACATGCGATCGGGCTTGAGCAAAGCGGCCGAGACCATCTCGGCGCTGATGCCCGTCCTCCAGTTCATGCTGTCTTCTTTCTCGCGCTGCAGCACCATGCCGCCGTCGGGCTTGGCCGTCAGGCGGCTGGCCTGCACGCCCTGGAGCATCCAGGATTCTCCGTCTTCGCTCACCTGCGCCGATTCCGCATGGATCTGGGCAGAGATGCGGCCCTGGCCGTCAAAGTCGAAGATGCGCACATTCGAGAAATCGCCCGGCCCGCGAATGGCACGCACGTTGATGGCAATGGAATGATCGCCCTGGCGCTCCTTGAGCCAGGCACCCGTGGCCCCGCGTGACAGCTGGGCCAGGTGGATGGCGCGTATGTTCTGGCCCGCGTTCTCGGCCGCAGGTGCCAGGTAGTCGCCCGTGCCGAAGGTGACCAGCACAAAGCCCAGGCCCAGCACCATCAGCGTGCGCAGCGCCAGCCAGGGGCCCATGCCGCTGGTGCGCATGATGGTGAATTCCGAACTCTGGGCAAAGCGCGCCATCACGTAGATGGTGCCGATCAGTACGGTGATGGGCATCAGCTCGTACAGGTGGCTGGGAATGCGCAGCACCACGAAAAGCAGCGCGTGCGTGATCTTGTAGCCGTTGTCGCCGCCGCGCCCGACCCATCGCAGCTCATCGACCAGATCGAAGAAGAAGAACAGCGCCAGGAAGGCCAGCGTCACATAGCCGACGGCCGCGATGATGTCGCGGTACAGCAGGTTTCTCAGAACTCTCATCATGGCACCGCCTTCGCGTCGTCCAGGGCAGTCGGCTTGCAGGGCCTGCGCCACAGATCGCGCGGCGACCAGCGCCTGTGCCGCACCAGCAGCACCAGCAGCGCCAGCAGCAACGTGCCGCCGTGCAGCAGGGCCGTCATGGCGGGCATGCTCAGCTTGCCCGAGGCCACCCAGTTCTCGCCCAGCGTCATGAGGTTGTAGTACACGATGAAGGCGAACAGCGCGAGCATGAGGCTGCCGCTGCCACCGGCACGCGGGTTCACGCTGGCCACGGCCAGGCCCAGGATCACGAAGTTCAGCGCCGCCAGAGGCAGGCCTATGCGCCAGCCCAGTTCGGCGCGGTAGATGGGTTCGGTGCGCGGCAGCAGCTCATGCGTGTACGTGCTGCGCGCGGCCATTTCCTCGGCGGCGGCCAGATTGTTGCCGCTGCCGAGCTGCGTGCCGTATTCCTTGAACTCGCTGATCTTCACCGAGCCGTCGCTGGTCTGCGTCTCCATGCGCTGGCCGTCGGTCAGCACGGCCATGCGTTCGCCCTTGACCACTTCCAGCCGCGCCCCGCGCGCCGAGGTCACGGACTCGCGCCCGCGCTCATTGGCCACGATGAACACATTGTTGGCAGCGGTGGCGCTGGGCACGTCCTTGTCGATGAAGAACACGCGCGAGCCGCCGGCAGACTCCTGGAACTCACCGGGAGCGATGCGGTCGATGTCGCTGCGCTGCTCGAACTGGGTCTTGATCTGCTCGATCTGCTGATTGGCCCAGGGCAGGATGCCCAGGCCCAGCACGGCGATCACGGCCAGCACCGGCCAGGCAAAGCGCAGCAGCGGGCGCAGCAGGCTGGCCAGCCCCTGGCCTGCGGCGAACCAGATCACCATCTCGCTGTCGCGGTACATGCGCGACAGTGAACCGACCACGGCCACGAAAAGTCCCAGGCCCAGGATGGTGGGCAACTGGCCAAGCACCGTATACCCCATGACCAGCAGAACGTCGGAAGGGCTGACATTGCCCTTGTAAGCCTGACCCAGCGTGCGGATCAGCATCATGGTCATGACGACCGTGATCAGCACCACGACCGTGGCACCGAAGCTGCGGGCCAGCTCTTTGCGTATGGATGAATCGAATAACATTGGCTGAAAGGAAAACGCCGATTATGAACTTTGAACTGAAGCCGTTGACGACTGCCGCTGCAGTACGTGAAAAGTGTGACCTGTTGTTGGTGCTGGTGACCGAAGCCACGGCCACGGGCAGCGACGCGCTGTCCACCCTGGTCGCTCACGCGGTCAAGGCCGGAGATTTCGAAACGGCAGCCGGCAAGCAGTTGGCACTGTACGGCCTGCCGGCCGTGGCCGCCCGCCGCGTCGTGCTGCTGGGCGCGGGCAGCGGCTCGGCCCGCGACGTGCGCCAGGCCGTGGCAGGCGCAGGCTCGGCCCTCAAGGCAAGCGGCGTTGGCAAGGCCGTGCTGTGCTTCGGCTTCGAGGCCACGGGTGGCGCTGTTGCAGCAGCGGTGGTGGCAGCGGCCGATGCCTGCTACAGCTATACCCACACCAAGCCCCAGGCCAAGCCTGTGGCGCTCAAGAAGCTGGTGATCGCGGCGACGGGCGCCAGTGCCGCGTCCGGCAAGTCCGGCGACAAGGGCGGGGACAAGGGCGGCATCGCCGCCGCTTTCAAGATCGCCGTGGCCCAGGCCGAAGGCATGGCCCTGGCGCGCGAATGGGCCAATCGCCCGGCCAACCACGCCACTCCCATGCTGCTGGCCGACGCAGCCCGTGCCCTGGCCAAGCTGCCCGGCATCAGCTGCAAGATCCACGGCCCCGCCGAAGTCGCCAAGCTCGGCATGGGCGCCTTCATGGCCGTGGCCCAGGGGTCGGAGCAGCCGCTGCGCTTCATCGAGCTGCACTACAACGGCGGCGCCAAGGGCGCCGCGCCCGTGGTGCTGGTGGGCAAGGGCATTACCTTCGATACCGGCGGCATCTCGCTCAAGCCTGCCGCCGAAATGGACGAGATGAAGTTCGACATGGGCGGTGCCGCCAGCGTGCTGGGCGTGTTCCAGGCGCTGGCCCAGCTGCAGCCGGCCATCAACGTGGTCGGGCTCATTCCGGCCTCCGAGAACATGCCCGGAGGCGCAGCCGTCAAGCCGGGCGACGTGGTCACCAGCATGAGTGGCCAGACCATAGAAATCCTCAACACCGATGCCGAAGGCCGCCTCGTGCTCTGCGATGCGCTGACCTACGCCGCCCGCTTCAAGCCCCGCGCCATGGTGGACATCGCCACGCTGACCGGTGCCTGCGTCATCGCCCTGGGCGGGCTGCGCAGCGGCATGTTCTCGCCCAGCGACGAGCTGGCCCGTGCGCTGGAGCAGGCGGGCGATGCCGCGCTCGACCCGTGCTGGCGCATGCCGCTGGACGAGGAGTATGGCGAAGGCCTCAAGAGCAATTTCGCCGACATGGGCAATGTGGCAGGCCGCGCAGGTGGTGCGGTCACGGCGGCCAAGTTCCTGCAGCGCTTCGTGGGAGACATTCCCTGGGCTCATCTGGACATCGCCGGCACGGCCTGGAAGAGCGGCGCCGCCAAGGGCGGCACGGGCCGCCCCGTGGGCCTGCTGCTGCACTACCTGCTGGCCAGCGTCGATGCCGGCAAGGCGCCATCCAGGGCCGGCGCGCCCAAGTCGGTTGCGGCGCCCAAGGCCGGCTCTGCCAGCCGCCGCAAGGCAGCCGCAGCAGTCCAGCCGGAGCAGGCCTGATGGCATCGTCCCCATCCGCACGGGCCTGCGCGAAAGGAGCGTCGCTTGACTGAAGTGGCGTTCCATTTCAACGCGCCTGACAAGCTGGCCTATGTGTGCCGTCTTGCGCGCAAGGCGCTGCGGCATCGCACGCAATTGGTGGTGCTGGGATCTTCCGCGTCGCTCAAGGCCTTGTCGCCCAGGCTCTGGAGTGTCTCGCCCACCGATTTCCTTGCCCACGCCGTCGAAGGCGATGGGGCCGGCATTGTGGCCTTCTCGCCCATCGTGCTGCTGGAGCGGCTGGACAGCGCGCCGCACCACGACATGCTGGTCAATCTGGGCGGCGATGTGCCAGAAGGATTCGAGCGCTTTGCGCGTGTCGTTGAAGTGGTGTCTGCCACCGATGAGGAAGACCGGCATCTGGCCCGGCAGCGCTGGAAGCATTACGTGGCGCAGGGGATTTCCATCAAGCGCCATGACCTGGTCCTCAAGGAGTAAGCCATGAGCGCTCCCTCCAAAACCCCGCCACGCTTTGTTCCCACGCTCACCGATGTCGTGCCGGTCGATGCGGCGCAGTCGCCGGTGGCAGAACCGCCCGCTGTCGCTGCTTCCGAACTGCCGCACAGTGGCGAGACCGATTCCTGGGCGAGCGAAGGCATGCTTGCGCCACGCCGCGGCCTGGTTTCCATGCCCGCGTCCCTGCCGCCGCTGCCCCTGGATCTGCAACCCCAGCGGTCCATGGTCGCCGAGCCTGCGCCGCCTGGACAGGGCCCGCGGCCTGCAGTGCAGCCCGTGCATTCCGACTATCTGCCGCCCAGTGCGCCGTCCGTGGAAATGCAGCTGGCCCAGGAGAGCCGTCTGCTCGAAGTGGCCGGAGTTGCCGAACCGGCCGATGTGCCAGAGGTGGCCCCGGCCGCACCGATCGAGGACGACATTCCTGCCGCGCCGGTGGTGCAGGCCGACGCTGCCACGCAAGGGGTCGAGCCGGATCCGGCATCTGCGGCACCTGGAGCACCTGGGGCATCACCCGCCTGTGCATTGCCCACCATGGAGTCCATCTGGGACAGCCACGCGCAGCAGGTCACCGAGGAGTATCTGGTCCATCGCCTCATGCAGCGCGTGGACCTGGTGCTGGACCAGCGCCTGCGCGATGCCATCGCCACGGTGGTGCAGCAGCAGACGCGATCCATCGTCGTGCGCCTGCGCGAAGAGGTGGAGTCGGTGGTGCGCCAAGCCGTCTACGAGGCCGTGGCCGACGAACTGGCCCACCGGGCGAGTGCCGCACGCGGCGATGCTGTACAGGGCGGGGGGCGTTGATCCGTGATCGGGTAGGCGGGTGAAGGGTGAGAGGTGCCCGCCTGACCCGGCCTTCAGCCTGCGCGTGCCGGGCCTGAGAACACCTCGGGATTGAGGATGTTGCTGGGCTGGCCTGCAGCGAAGTTCACCACATTGTCGAAGGCGGCGCGGAAATACAGCTCATAGCTGTCTTGCTCCACATAGCCGATGTGCGGCGTGCAGATGCAGTTCTCCAGCCGCAGCAGTGCGTGGCCCTGGAGAATGGGCTCGCTCTCGAAGACATCCACGGCCGCCAGGCCAGGGCGGCCACGGTTGAGCGCGCCCAGCAGCGCATCGGCCTCCACCAGTTCGGCGCGCGAGGTGTTCACGAACAGGGCTGTGGGTCTCATGCGCGCCAGATCCTGCGCGGTGACGATGCCGCGTGTGGCTTCATGCAGGCGAAGATGCATGGACAGCACATCGGATTCGGCAAAGAAATCCTCGCGCGAAGCGGCGGCCGAAAAGCCGTCGGCCTGGGCCTTCTGGCGCGAGGACTCGCTGCCCCAGACCAGAACCTTCATGCCGAAGGCATGGCCATAGTGGGCCACCAGCCTGCCAATGCGGCCATACCCCCAGATGCCCAGCGTGCGCCCGTGCAGCACGCTGCCCAGCCCGAAATTGGCGGGCATGGACGCCGCCTTGAACCCCGATTGCTGCCATGCGCCGTGCTTGAGGTTGGCGATGTACTGCGGCAGCCGCCGCGTGGCCGCCATGATCAGCGACCAGGTCAGCTCGGCCGGTGCGATGGGCGAGCCCACGCCCTCGGCAATCGCAACGCCCTGGTCGGTGCAGGCCTGCACATCGATATGGGCGCCGGCCTTGCCGGTCTGCGCGATCAGCTTCAGGCGCGGGAGTTTTTCCAGCAACTGCCGGCTGATCTGCGTGCGTTCGCGGATCAGCACGATGATGTCCGCATCGCGCAACCGCACCGACAGCTGGCCCACACCCTTGACGGTATTGGTGAAGACCTTGGCGTTGAACGGCTCCAGCAGCCGCGCACAGTCCAGCTTGCGTACGGCGTCCTGGTAGTCGTCAAGAATGATGATGTTCATTGCCTGTGAATCTCTCATAAGCCTTTGATTTATCTCCGGGTTGCCGCGCAAGAGGTTGTCGGCAAATGTTCTGATCCGCTTTTGCGCTTTGCCCTGGGCATCATCAACGCCTACCTGAACCGGCCTGCCTGACTATTGTGTGACGCTTGCGCAGCCAGGGCCCCGAGGCCCGACGGTCACATTGTCGTTCAACCAGCCCCGGGCTTGAGGCTGAAGGCTTCGGCCCGCGCCAGATCGCGCAGCCGTGGTTACACAAGCCGCGCAGATGCCGGCAAGCCCTGGCAGGTGAAACCGGTCACTGGCACGCTCTGTCGCCCGCGCAGCTGTATCAGCGAATTACACCCTGCAACGCCTTGCGGACCCCTGGTCGGACGGGACTTGGGGGTTGCCACCTGCCGGCGAAGCCGGTGAAGGCCGAGAGTGTGATGGACCGCGCTCAGTCGCACTCAATCATGGTTCCACCCAGTATTCGGCAGCTCCGCCCTTGACTGTCACTGATGAATTGGCCGTTGCGGTTGTAGATTCCGCCATTGCTGTCGTAGCAAAGTGCACCATTGCAACTGGATAGAGGAACAGGCTGGGCCGCCCGCGGTGTGAAAACCGGCTTCGGTGGTTCCTGCATCAGCGGCGTATTGGAGCCGCATGCAGCATTGACGCTGGTGATTGCTGCATTGGTGCGTATCCGTTTTTCATCCAGGGAAAGGGTGCGAATGCTGGATACGAATTCCAGCTCCTTGCGCGCCTCCTTGCACTGGGAGGATGCGCCGAGCTGCTCCGGTGCAGGAGCATTAGCCTTGCGGGCCTGCTGTTCGATGACGCGCTGCTGGCTCTCGATCTGGCGCTGCTGCATTTCGTTCATCTGGCGCTGCTGCTTTCGCTCATTGGCCTCCGCGGCCTCGGCCCGTTCGCGGTAGATTTCATCGTCCGATTTTTTGCGCTGTATCAGTGCGCCGGATTGGTCGCTGCTGCAGGGGCTGTCTGAAAAAATCAGTTTTCCAGAAACATCCTTGCATTGATAGACCTGGGCGGCGGCAGGTAAAGCCAGAAATGTCGCAACGATTGTCAGAGTCAATAGGCGCATATGCATCTCGGTGAATGAATGGGAGTGATGGTATCCCGGTACGGTGAATCGGTTGAGATTAAGTTATTCCAATAGGCCGCTGCAAGGGATGCAGGGTCGGTATTGCCGCCAGGGGATGGCTGCCTGTGCTCGCTTGCCCGGAGTAAACTCGACCACCGCAGCACTGGCTGCACGATGGGAATGGAGCTTCCCGAAACCGCCCTGCAAGGGGCTGATGGCTCCTGCCTTGGTGGGGCGTGTCCTGCCGGTGGCAGGGCCGTGTCTTGATCCTGCCCGGCGCGCCCGTCCCGGTTGTTTGATGAAAGGACGGTCATGGGTATCTACGGTTTCATTTTGGTGTTCGTGGGCGGCGGCCTCGGCTCCGCGCTCCGGCATGGTTCGAACCTGCTTGCACTGCGGCTGGTGGGCAGTGCCTATCCGCTGGGCACCTTGGCGATCAATGTGCTGGGCGCTTTCGTGATGGGGGTGGTGGTGGAGTGGTTTGCGCTCAAGACTTCGCTGCCGCAGAGTGCGAGGCTGTTCATCACCACGGGCATTCTGGGCGGCTTCACCACGTTTTCGACCTACGCACTGGAGATCGGCATGCTGTACGAGCGCGGCGACTGGCTCGCTTCCGTGCTGTATGCGCTGGGTTCGCTGGTGTTGGGCGTTGCCGCGCTGTTTGCGGGGCTGGGGCTGGTTCGGATGGTGGCCCATTGAGGCGCCCTGATTGCGCTATGCTGTGCGCCATGGCCCGCCTGAACGCATCGCAGATTATTCGCACCATCCATTGGATGGTGGGTTAGCCAGCGGCCTTCAGCGCCATGCAACCCGCCCAGAAGAGGCGGGTTTTTTCATTCCGCCTCCAGGGTTTTTACAAGCCTTTCAGGAGATGGATATGCAGGTTTTCGAACCGTCCCGCCATGCGGACGACGCCCAGGCCGATTCCCGCGCTGCGCGGCCGGCCACGCTGCACATGGTCTGCGGCAAGATCGGCTCGGGCAAGTCGACGCTGGCACGGCAACTGGCGGCGCAGCCCGGCACGGTGCTGGTCAGCGAGGATTCCTGGCTGGCCGGTTTGTATCCTGGCGAGATGCAGTCGGTGGCCGACTATGTGCGCTGCAGCGCGCGGCTCAAGGGATTGATGGGGGCACATGTGCAGGCGCTGCTGGATGCCGGCGTTTCAGTGGTGCTGGACTTTCCTGCCAACACGCTGGAAGGCAGAGGTTGGGCGCGCAGCGTGTTCGAGAGGGTGGGTGCCTCCCACCGCCTGCATTTCCTGGATGTGCCCGATGAGGTCTGCAGCGCCTGCGTGCGCGCAATGCGGCGGGGGATCATCCCTTTCAGGCCAGCGATGAGCAGTTCGACCTGATCACCAGCTACTTTGTCGCGCCTTGCGCACAGGAGGGCTTCGACGTGGTGCATCACCCGTATGTACGGGCCTGACCGCAAAGGCCGTGCGGCCGCCGGCTCGCCCACTGGAACGCCTCCTCGATCGCCTACTCAATCCCCGCCAGACCGTGCCTGCACTTGCACCCAATAGCGTGTACGGGTGCTCAACTGCAAGGGGAAGCGGCTGACGAGCGCGGCCAGGGCGCGATCGGTGTCGTCCACGGGAAAGGCGCCCGAGACACGCAGGCCTGCCACCTCGGGCGTGCAGCCCAGGTAGCCGGGCCGGTAGCGGGCGAGGGCGTCGATCAGCTGGCCCAGCGGCATGTCCAGCGCGATCAGTCCGCCTTCGTGCCAGCTGGCGGCAAAGGGATCGGCAGACGCGGGTGGCTGGGCGGCGCTGGCCGAGAAGGCGGCGTGTTGCCCGGCCTGCAGCTCGGTGGGGGTGGCTTCGCTGTCCAGGGGCTGCAGGCGCACGGTCTTTTCCTGCACGTTGACATGGCACAGGCCGTCGTCCGCGACATGGACCGTGAAGCGCGTTCCCAGGGCCAGTACATGGCCTTGCGGGGTTTGCACACTGAAGGGGCGGCCCAGTGCGTCTGGCCCGGTGGCGACGAGGATGCGGCCGCGGTAAAGGCGCAGCAGGCGCTGGCGGTCGTCGAAAGCCACGTCCACGGAGGTGGCTGTATCCAGGGCCACCAGGGAGCCGTCGGGCAGCGTCAGGTCGCGGCGCTCGCCAGTGGCGGTGCGATGAGCGGCCTGCCAGTGCTCGAGCGGCGCGCCTTTCCAGGCGAGCCAGGCCGTGGCACCGCTGCCCAGGCCAAGGGCCACAGCACGCACCGCAGAACGGCGATTGGGGTCGGAGCGGCGGCCCAGCGCCTGGCGCGCCAAGGGTGCGGGCAGATGCGACAGCTGTGCGGTGACGGATTGCACGCGCAGCCAGGCGCGCTGGTGGGCGGGGTCGGCCTCGTGCCAGTCCGTCCAGGCCTGCTGCAGGCTTGGCGTCACCGCGGTGCCGCGCAGTTTCACATGCCAGGCAGCGGCCTCATGCAAGGCCCGTCGGTCGTTGCTTTCCAAAGATCCCTCGCCCATGTGGCTATGCCAGGACCAGGCAGCAATGCTCCATCGCCCGGGTCAGGTAGTTGCTGACGGTGCGCAGCGACACGCCCAGGCGCTCGGCGATCTCGGGGTAGCTCAGTTCCTCGAAATGGGACAGGACGAAGGCTTCGCGCACCTTGGGTGCAAGGCCCTGGAGCATGCGGTCCACGTCGAGCAGGGTCTGCTGGACGATGGCCTGCTCCTCGGGCGAAGGCGCCAGCGACTGCGGCAGCTGGGCAAGATAGTCCAGATAGGACTGCTCCAGCGTGCGGCGGCGAAACAGGTCGGTGACCAGGCCGCGGGCGATGGTGGCCAGGTAGCGCCTGGGCTCGCGGATGTCCTGCTGCGGCACTGGCGAGCGCAGCAGGCGCACGAAGGTGTCCTGGGCCAGGTCGGCCGCATCGTCACGGTTGCCCAGGCGCTTGCGCAGCAGGCTTTCCAGCCAGGGATGGTGATTCTGGTAGAGGCTGTGCACGGAGAGGGCTTGTGCGAAAGAAGCGGGGAGGCCGGGCGTAGAAGCCGAGATGGGCAACGTGGCGGTGTCGGTTGCAAAAGATAATAAGAATGCTTATCAATTATCTTTCACACAGGCTTTACTCCTGAGGACTGGGTATCTTTCTGTTGCATGTGCGCTACAGGGAGATGCTGGCGGAACTTCCACGCCGGCCCTGCGCCGGGCGATTGCGCTGGTAGGCGCTGGGCGGAGCGCCAAAGCTGCGCCGGAAGACGGCGGTGAAGGCGCTGGGACTGTCGTATCCATGGGAGAGCGCCACTTCCAGGACCGAGGCGCCAGCGGCCAGCCGGGGCAGGCTGAGCAGAAGACGGGCCTGGCGGCACCATGCGCCGAAGTTCATGCCGGTCTCGCGCAGGAACAGGCGTGCCAGCGTGCGGGGATGCATGTGCAGCCGCTGTGCCCAACTGGCCAGGCCGGCGTCCTGCGATGGGTCGTCCACAAAGCTGCGGCAGCAGGCGGCCAGGGCGCCATGCCGGGGCATGGGCACGTGCAAGGACAGGGCGCGGGCGCGCTCCATTTCGTCGAGGATCAACTGCATGACACGCTCCTCCCTGCCGCCCAGCGGGTAGTCCATGGGCAGCTCGATGGCCTCCAGCACGAGTTCGCGCAGCAGGGGCGTGACCTGCATCACTCGGCAGTCTTGCCACAGGCCGGGCCGCAGCCCCGGCTCCACGAACACGGTGCGCATGGCCACGGGGCCGGCGGCCATGTGGATGGCGTGCAGGGCCTGTGGTGGAACCCAGACGGCGCATCCCGGGGGGACGACCCAACTGCCCGAATCCGCGCGGATCAGCATCACTCCCTCGGTGGCATGCAGCAGCTGGCCGCGGCGGTGGGCATGCGGTGCGATGGCCGCGCCGGCCGCCATGTCTGTGGCAAAGGCCACGACCGGGCGGGCCGTGTGCTCGCCGTGCGGGGGCAATGGAGCGGCCGCAGGCACGTCATCCAGGCAGGCGCGGGTGCGGGCATGGGAAAGTGGACCACTTTGCCGGGTTGTCATTTTCTCGACGATTGTTGTTGCTTCGTAGCAGGAATGCAGATCATGCACTTTCTACGATGACCCACTTTCAATCCGCAGGAAAGTGGCAGGTATGGAGATGATTTCCCTTTCGAGAATGACGGACGTGACAGGAGGCAGGGCATGAACCGCGCACGTCTGGGGCTGCTTACGGGCACGCATGCCATCAACGACCTCTACCAGGGACTGGTTCCTGCGCTGTTGCCCTTCATGGTGCTGGAGCGCGGCTACAGCTATACGGAAGCCAGCGGCCTGATGCTGGCGGCCACGGGCCTGTCGAGCATGGTCCAGCCGCTGTTCGGCCTGTATGCCGACCGGTCGCCGCGGCCCTGGATGGTGCCGGCCGGCTTTGTGGTGGCCGCCCTGGGCCTGGCCCTGGTGGGCATGAGCCCGGACTACTGGGTCAGCTGGTTGGCTGCCGTGCTGTGCGGCCTGGGGATCGCGGCCTACCATCCGTCCGCAACGGTGGCGGCCCGCATGGCGGGCGGCAGCTCGCAGAAGGCGATGAGTGTGTTTTCGGTGGGCGGAACGGCGGGGGCATCGTTCGCTCCCATGCTGGCTGCGGCCGTGGTGGGCGCAGGCGCCTTGCACCGCAGCTGGATGCTGGCCCTGCCTGCAGCGGCCATGCTGGTGCTCTGGTATGCCTGTACCTGGCGGGATGGAGCCAAGGACCATTGCGCCACCCGGCGCCCGGCCGTGGCGCAGGGCGAATTGCCCGCCAACCACTGGCGCGCCTTCTTCCTGCTGTGCGGGGTCATCGTCTGCTGGTCGATTCCCTATGTGACGGTGCTGTCCACCCTGCCCATGTTCGTGACGCACGAGCTGGGCGGCTCGGACTTCATGGGAGCGGCCACGCTGACCTCATTCACAGCCGCTGCGGCGGTGGGCACTTTGCTGGGGGGCACGCTTGCAGATCGCCGGGGGCGCATGCAGGCCATCCGCGCCGGCTACCTGCTGGCATTGCCTGCTCTGGCGGCCCTGGCCCTGGCCTCCACGCCATGGATGGCGCTGGCCTGCACCATGGCCCTGGGCGTGTGCATGTTTCTTCCGTTTGCCGCCCAGGTCACGCTGGCCCAGGACTATCTGCCGCGCAACCAGGCCACGGCCAGCGGGCTGACCCTGGGGCTGGCCATGTCGATAGGCGGCATGGTGGCGCCGTTGTTCGGCATGCTGTCCGATGCGCGCGGACTGCGTTTTTCGTTGAGCGTCGTGCTGTGCATTCTGTGCGTTGCCGCGGCGCAGGCGTGGTGCATGCGCAATCGGCGCAGCGAGGGAAGTGCTGCACCGGCGGCTGTCAGGGCCTGATGCGCAGCCCCTGCCGCTGGGCAAGGCAAGAGACAGGCCCGGGCTCTCGCAGACCGGGTGGACGGGTTGGTCTCAGGGCGACCTCAGGCCGGTGTCTGCGCGCCGTGCGCTTCCATGCGTTCCAGGGCGGCACAGACATCGGCCATGCGGCCCGAGATGAACAGGCATTCGGGCTGCTCCTGCGGCGAGCGCTGGATGATGCGCAGACCCGAAGGCAGGGCCTGATCTGCCGGAAGGGAGGGCAGTTCGGGTTGCAGGGGCAGCAGCAGCTGCGCATCCCTGTGTTCTGGCAGCCGTGCTGACTTGCTGCGCCGCTGCTGGCTGCGGCGGCGTGCCTTGCTGAAGGACAGGATGGTCGCCTGCTCGGATTGCACAGGCGATTCGGGCTGGATGGTGCGCATGGCGGGCTCCATGGCGGCGGCGGGCAGGCGAATGCCCTGTGCCAGGCGCAGGAAGGACAGAGAAGACAGTGTTGGCAGAGCGAATCCCATGTGACGACTCCTGTTGGCGTATTTCAAAGAGGCATGGACACAGGCAGGATTGCGGTTTGCGGGCAAAGCTCCGCCCAGGGCGAAGCTGCAAGGCTTCGCGCCTACCACCTGGGCGGTGCATGAAATAGGGGGTGGCAACCCGTGCAGGGCTGCCCGTCCGGCTTACATGGACATGCTGTTGCGGATCAGCCCCACGGCCAGGCCTTCAATGGCAAAGGCCTCTTCGGGAGCGACGCGGATCACCGGGTAATCGGGGTTTTCCGGCAGGAGCTCCACGCCCTGCGTGGTGCGGCGCAGGCGCTTGACGGTGACTTCATCTCCCAGGCGTGCCACGACGATCTGCCCGTTGCGGGCTTCATGCGCGGACTGCACGGCCAGCAGATCGCCGTCCATGATGCCCGCGTCGCGCATGGACATGCCGCGCACGCGCAGCAGATAGTCCGGGCGGACCTGGAACAGGCTGGGTTCGACGGAATAGGTCTGGTCGATATGTTCCTGGGCGAGAATGGGCGAGCCCGCCGCAACGCGGCCCACCAGCGGCAGCATCAGCGGCGCCAGGGCCGACAGCGGCAGCCCGAAGCTGGTGCCGCGTGCGGCATTGATGTTGCGCACGGTGTCGGTACGCAGGCGAATGCCGCGGGAGGTGCCGCTGACCAGTTCGATCACGCCTTTGCGGGCCAGGGCCTGCAGGTGTTCCTCTGCTGCGTTGGCGGACTTGAAGCCCAGCGTGTTGGCGATTTCCGCGCGGGTGGGGGGAGCGCCCGTGCGGGAGATGGCGGCCTGGATCAGGTCCAGGATCTGTTGCTGGCGGGCGGTGAGCTTGGGATGGTCGAGCATGGCGTGCGTCCGGTCCTTGAATTCAGATGACAGGCAGAGAAGTCATCTGATGATTTATACAGTATCTGTATTTTTAACCAGTTTTCCAAGAGGTGCAAGTGGGGCAGTCAAAGTTGGTGATTCTTGGCACGGGCGGCACCATCGCCGGCCGGGCGGATTCGCAGTCGCAGGCAGTGGGATACAAGGCCGGACAGATCACGGTGCAGTCGCTGCTCGATGCCGTGCCGGATCTGGAGCAGCAGGCGCTGGGGCCTGTGCAGACGCAGCAGATCGCGCAGGTGGACAGCAAGGATATGGACTGGCCCGTGTGGCGCGCGTTGCTGTGTGCCTGCACGCAGGCGCTGGAGGATGCGGACACACGCGCCGTGGTGATCACGCATGGAACGGACACGCTGGAAGAGACGGCCTGGCTGCTGCACAGCCTGCTGCCTGCCACCAAGCCCATCGTGCTCACTTGCGCCATGCGCCCGGCCACGGCCCTGCTGGCCGACGGACCGCAGAATCTGCGCGATGCCGTGACCGTGGCCGCCAGCGGCGGGCGCAGCGGTGTGTGGGTGGTGGCCGGCGGCGAGGTGCATGCGGCGGCCCAGGTGCAAAAGGTCCACCCTTACCGACTGCAGGCCATGCGCTCCATGGAAGGTGGCCCGCAGGCCGTGGTGGAGGAAGGACGCGTGCGCTGGCTGGTGCCTGATGCGCCGGTCACGCCGGTCGCCCCCGTTGCGCGGATGGTGATTTCCGCTCCCGCTCTGTCTGACCTGCTGGCGCTGGATGAGCTGCCCTGGGTCGAGGTGGTGTTCAGCAGTGCCCTGGCGCGTGCCTGCGGCGTGGATGCGCTGGTGGCCGCAGGCGTGCGCGGCATCGTGGTGGCCGGCACGGGCAATGCGACCGTTCACGAAAGCATGGAAGCGGCCTTGCTGCGTGCGCGCGACAAAGGCGTCTGGATCTGGCGGGGCACGCGCTGTGCCGAAGGCCTGCCCGTTGCCTCGGGGCTTGGCACGGACCCCGCAGAGGCCGATCTGGTCCAACTGCCCGTGGCCAAGGCGCGGATTGCCATGATGCTGGCGCTGGCCGCGCAGCCGCGCGACTGATCCTCCGGGCGTCGCCGGCGCTTCAGATGCAGGCGGGCAACAAAAAAGCACCCGGCGGGTGCTTTTCTGGGGTCTGGCGCATGGCCTGCGTCATTCAGCCAGTGCTGCCAGGGCGCGCTGGGTGATGTCTTCCACCGAGCCCAGGCCGCTGATGGCGCGGTACTTGGGGGCTGCTGCGGCTTCCTTCTCGGCCCAGGCGCGGTAGTAGTCCACCAGCGGGCGGGTCTGGCTGCTGTAGACGTCCAGGCGCTTCTTGACCGTTTCTTCCTTGTCGTCCTCGCGCTGCACCAGCGGCTCGCCGGTCACGTCGTCCAGGCCTTCTACCTTGGGCGGGTTGAACGTGACGTGGTAGGTGCGGCCCGAAGCGGGGTGGGAGCGGCGGCCGCTCATGCGCTCGATGATGGCATCGAAGGGCACATCGATCTCGAGCACGTAGTCCAGCTTCACGCCGGCGGCCTTCATGGCGTCGGCCTGGGGAATGGTGCGGGGAAATCCGTCGAACAGGAAGCCGTTGGCGCAATCGGGCTGGGCAATGCGCTCCTTGACCAGATTGATGATCAGGTCGTCGCTGACCAGTTGGCCGGCGTCCATCACGGCCTTGGCCTGCTGGCCCAGGGGCGTGCCGGCCTTGACGGCGGCACGCAGCATGTCACCGGTGGAGATCTGGGGAATGCCGTACTTCTGGCAGATGAAAGCGGCTTGCGTGCCTTTGCCGGCGCCGGGTGCGCCCAACAAAATCAGTTTCATGGAAGTCCTTGAGGAGAGTAGAAATTCTTGTCTGCCGGATCGGCCCACCGGGGCGGACAGTCCATGCGTCATATTTTTGTCGCGGGCAAGGATAGCACGCACAGGGCCAACACTGGCTTACACGCACGGGGCAAAACTGTCGCCTGTGCAATCGCCAAAACCTGCGTTTTGCTGTCCGACAAAACCGCATGGGCGGTGTTGCTGCAAATGGCGATGCCCGGCATCGCCATTTGTGCGTTTTCAGCGGCCGGCCGATTCAGGCCGGCGGGTTGGACAGCTGGGCGCGCACCCGCTCCAGATCCTCGCGCGTGTCCACGCCAGGGCCGGGTGCATGGGGTGTGACATGGACGGCGATGCGGTGGCCGTGCCACAGCGCACGCAACTGCTCCAGGGCCTCCAGTGCCTCGGTGGGTGCCTGGGAAAGCTGGGGGAAGCTGCGCAGGAAGCCGGCGCGATAGCTGTAGATGCCGATGTGGCGCAGCGGTGCGAAGCCGGGGTGGCCCAAGGCGGCCGATTCCGTCTCCCACCATGCCTGGTCCGCATGCTCGCGCGCGAAGGGAATGGGCGCACGGCTGAAATAGTGGGCCATGCCCTGGGCATCGCAGACGACCTTGACCACGTTCGGGTTGACGAAGTCGGCAAGGCTGTCAATGGCATGCGCCGCCGTTCCCATGCTGGCCGAAGGTTGCCGGGGCAGCAGGGCGGCCACGGCGTCGATGAGTTCGGGGGCGATCAGCGGCTCGTCGCCCTGGACATTGACCACGATGTCATCGCCATCGAGACCCAGCAGCGCGCAGGCCTCGGCCAGTCGGTCGCTGCCGCTGGCATGGTCGTTGCGCGTGAGCACGGCCGCCACGCCATGCGCGGCGCAGGCGGCGAGGATGCTTTCGTCATCGGCTGCGACCACGCACCGTGCGGCGCCGCTGCGGCTGGCGCGCTGTGCCACGCGCACGACCATGGGAAGCCCTGCAATGTCGGCCAGAGGCTTGCCCGGCAGGCGGCTGGAAGACAGGCGGGCGGGAATCAGAACCGTGAAGGGCGCGGAGGACATGGTGCGTGCAGGAGTGAGGCGAAGGCGTGGGGCGGCGCAGGTGATGGGAAAAATCAGTCCTCGATCTCGTCGTCGTCCAGCGTGCGGGCCTCGGTTTCCAGCAGCACGGGAATGCCGTCGCGCACCGGGTAGGCCAGGCGCGCGCTGCGCGAGACCAGTTCCTGGTGCTCGCGGTCAAAGCGCAGCGGGCCTTTGGTGACGGGGCAGACCAGCAGTTCGAGAAGTTTGGCGTCCATGGCGGATCCTGTGTTTTGAAGGGAAAGGGCGGGCCGTGGCAGCCAGCCGAGACGGAGATGATAGTCAGGCGGGGCAGGGGCGCAGTGCCTGCAGCCGCTCATCCAGCAGCGCCCAGAAATCCGCCGGCAGCTGCAATTGCAGCGCAACCGCCCAGGCCTGGGGATGGGTGCGCCACAGCTTGACGGCATCTTTTTCGGTGCAGACCAGCGGGTCTTCGTTGCGCCCCAGGCGCTGGAAGCTCTCAAAATTATAGTGATCCGGCAGCGCCTGGACATGCTCCAGCGTCAGGCCTTGCTCGCGGGTCAGCATGGAGAAAAAGCCTTCGGGCCGGGCCACTGCCGCCACGGCCTCCACGGGCTGCGCACGCAGGGCGGACAGTGCGATGCGCTCGCCTTGGGCATTGACGGCTTCGCTGGACAGCTGGCGCCGCATGGCAAACGCGGGGGCGTCGGTGTCGGGGGCTGCGCCTGCATGCAGCACGGCGGTGACGGGGCGCGGCCAGGGCTCGCGCAGCGGGCCGGCCGGCAGCAGCCAGCCGTTGCCGATGCCGTCGTCATTGAAGACGCACAGCTCGATGTCGCGGGCCAGGGCCAGGTGCTGCAGGCCGTCGTCGCTGATGACCACATCCACCTGCGGATGGCGGGCGCGCAGGGCCTGGACGGCCTCGATGCGCTTGCGGGCCACGAAGACCGGCACGCCGCTGGCACGCGCCAGCAGCGCGGGCTCGTCACCCACGTCGGCGGGGGCGCTGTCAGGACGGGCCTCGCGGCAGTCGTCCGTGCTGCGGCCATAGCCGCGCGAGACGATGCCGGGACTCCAGCCGCCATCGCGCAGATGGCGGGCCAGGGCGAGCGTGACGGGGGTCTTTCCGGCGCCGCCCGCAATCACGTTGCCGACGACGATGACCGGAATGCCGGCCTGGCCCCCACGCCTGAAGCCCAGTTCATATGGCAGCCGATGCAGGCCCAGCAGGGCGCGGTACAGCAGGGACAGGGGAAGGAGCGCGCAGGCCAGCGGACCGCGGCGGCGCCAGGCCGCGCGAAGCCCCCGGGCTGCGGGGGCAGGACCAGTCCGGGGCATGGCGGCCTTGCCTTCAGCGCCCGGCGCTGGCCGAGGTCTGCGTGGCGAAGGTGATCTGGGACAGTCCGGCGCGGCGCGAGGCTTCCATCACCGATACCACGGACTGGTGCGGCGCAGTGGCATCGGCGCTGATGATGACCACGCTGTCCTTGCCGGCGACGGCCGCTGCGGCCAGCGCCTGGGTCAGGCCGGTGACGCTGCGGTCTTCCACGGCGGTCTTGTTGATGGCATAGCGGCCATCGGCTGCGATGGCGACGATGATTTCGCGGGGCCGGTCGCGCTGCTGCTCGACGTCGGCCACCGGAAGGGTCAGCTGCAGCTCGGTGAACTTGCTGTAGGTGGTGGACAGCATCAGAAAGATCAGCACCACCAGCAGCACGTCGATGAACGGGATCAGGTTGATCTCGGGCTCGTCACGGCGGCGGGGACGGAAGTTCATGTCAGGTCTCTCGCGTGCTGGTTCACTTGCCGCCGACGCGGGTGAGGTGGCGCACGAACTGTTCGGAAGCCAGCTCCATGCCCAGCAGGTAGCCGTCGACGCGGGCGCGGAAGTAGCGCCAGAAGATCAGGGCCGGAATGGCGACGATCAGGCCGAAGGCCGTGTTGTACAGGGCGATGGAGATGCCGGCCGCCAGCTGGGCGGGGTTGCTGCCGCCGGTGGCCGATGCGCCGCCTTGCGAGCCGAAGATCTCGATCATGCCGATCACCGTGCCCAGCAGGCCCAGCAAAGGGGCGGCAGAGGCGATGGTGGCCAGCGCGCTCAGGTGCTTTTCCAGCGTGTGGGCGGCGGCGCGGCCGGCGCCTTCCATGGACGCGCGCAGCTCTTCCTCGCTGCTGTCCGGATGGGCCTGCAGTGCGCGCAGCCCGCTGGCCAGGACCTCGCCCAGCGTGGAGTTCTGTGCCAGTTGCTGCACGACTTCCTGACTGGGCAGGCCGCGTGAGGACACGGAAATCGCCTCGCCCAACAGGGCAGGCGGCGCAACACGGGCTGTTTTCAGCGCCACGAAGCGTTCAAAGACCAGGGCCAGAGCCAGGATGGAGCAGGCAATCAGTGGCCAGATCGGCCAGCCTGCGGCTTGTATGATCGACAGCAAGTTGTTTTCCCCCCGCGTTTAACTGCAGCCGACGATTATGGCCCAGCCATGTGGCCGGTCCAGGCGTCCCGGCTGCGCGATCGGCCTAAAACTGTGACCGGGCGCAGCATCCAGGCAACGGGCGGTGTCCCGGTTTCTGGCCTCGGGCTTGCTCATATAGCACAATTTTCTGTGGATAACTTTGTTATCAAGCTGCCTGCGCAGATGCGGCGGCGACGGCGAATGACCACTGTGACAAATGTGAATTCTTTGTTTCAGTAAAAAATCTATTATTAATCAAATGCTTGCGAGGTGTTCTTGAGATTGCTTGTGCAAATCATCGCCAAAGTGCCTCTTCAAGGCTGCATCTGCCGGCCTGTGGAGAATGTTGCACTGCATGCTGACCGGGAGCCCGCATGAGCGGTGCATTTGGCGCAATGAATCCAGCAGCGGCGCCGCTGGTCTGGGAAGTCGGCGCGCTGTGCCGCGCCGTGAGCGATGCCTTGCAGGCGCGCTTCAATCCGGTGGCGGTGCGCGGCGAGATCAGCGGCTTCTCGCGCGCGGCCAGCGGCCATTGCTACTTCAGCATCAAGGACGCCGGCGGGCAGATCCGCTGCGCCATGTTCCGGCGCGCGGCCCAGCTCATGGACTTTTCGCCGCGCGATGGCGAGCTGGTCGAGTTGCGGGGCCGGCTGGGTGTCTACGAGCAGCGCGGTGATCTGCAACTGGTCGTCGAAAGCATGCAGCGTGCAGGCCAGGGCGCACTGTTCGAGCAGTTCCTGCGGCTGAAGGCGCAGCTGGAGGCCGAAGGCCTCTTCGATGCGGCGCGCAAGCGCAGCCTGCCGCCGCTGCCGCGCGGCATTGGCGTGGTGACTTCGCCGGGGGCTGCCGCGCTGCACGACGTGATCACCGCGCTGCGCCGCCGCGTGCCCCACATCCCCGTGGTGCTGGTGCCGGCCCTGGTGCAGGGCGCGCAGGCACCGGCCTCGCTGATCGACGCGCTGCAAAGGCTTTATGGGCTGGCGCAGGAAGGCGCGGGATCGGTGGCCGGCGCGCCGCACATCGACACCATCTTGCTGGTGCGCGGCGGCGGCTCCATCGAAGACCTCTGGGCCTTCAATGACGAGCGCCTGGCCCGCACCATCGTGCAAAGCCCGGTGCCGCTGATCAGCGGCGTGGGGCACGAGACCGACTTCACCATTGCCGACTTCTGCGCCGACCTGCGCGCGCCCACGCCCACGGCGGCGGCAGAGTTGGTGAGCCAGCCGCGCGACGTCTGGTTGGGTGCGCTGCAGCTCATGCAGGGCCGGCTGGAGGACGGGGTGCAACGACTTCTGGACCGCCAGCAGCAGCGCCTTGACCTGGCGTCGCAGCGCCTGGGCCGGCCCAGCGAACAGCTGGCGCGCAGCCGGCTGCAGCTCAGCCGCCAGGCGCAGCGCCTGCGCCATGCCATGCAGTTGAGGCTGCAGCGCATGGACCATGCGGGGCAGGGCCTGCAGGCGCAGCTGCCTGCGGGCATGCGCCGCGGCCTGGACAGGCGTGCGGATCACCTGGCGCGCATGGAGCTTCGCCTGCAACTGCTGGACCCGCGCCTGGTGCTGCAGCGAGGTTATGCCCTGCTCACCGATGCCGAGGGCCATCCCGTGACCGAGGCGCGCCGTGCGCCACCGGGCACGGCGCTGCAGGCGCAACTGGCGGACGGCAGCCTGGACCTGGTGGTGACGCAGCCGCGCCTGCTCTGAACTGCGGCCCGCTGTGTGCAGCGTTCGGCGTGCAGGGAGTGGCGGGCGGCAGGCGGTATCCGTGTAGGCCGATTGGCCGGATTGCGGTCAATTCACATCCACCCTCGCGGCAGCGGGCCAAGATGGCCGATTTGGAGCGCGCTTTCGCCGCAGGGTCACGAACTTGTTCCTACAATGCCCGTTCGGGTGCGTGAGGGCCAGGGCTCGCAGCAATGCGCGCAATGCAGGCCCCGCGCGACGGTCACGGCAGGCGCTGCATGCGCTCTGCGCAACAGGTGCTGGCCCGTCCTAAAAGATTTCAACCACGAAGGAAACACCATGGAACATACCTTGCCCCCTCTGCCCTATGCGATTGACGCGCTGGCACCCCACTACAGCCAGGAAACGCTGGAGTACCACCATGGCAAGCACCACAACGCCTATGTGGTGAACCTGAACAATCTGCAAAAGGGCACCGAATTCGAAAGCATGACCCTGGAAGAGATCGTCAAGAAGTCTTCCGGCGGCATCTACAACAACGCAGCCCAGATCTGGAACCACACCTTCTTCTGGAACTGCATGGCCCCCAACGGTGGCGGCGAGCCCACCGGCGCCCTGGCTGACGCCATCAACAAGAAGTGGGGCAGCTATGCCGCCTTCAAGGAAGCCTTCGTGAAGTCGGCCGTGGGCAACTTCGGCTCCGGCTGGACCTGGCTGGTGAAGAAGGCCGACGGTTCGGTGGACATCGTCAACACCGGCGCCGCCGGCACGCCCCTGACCACGCAAGACAAGGCCCTGCTGACCGTGGACGTCTGGGAGCACGCCTACTACATCGACTACCGCAACCTGCGTCCCAAGTTCGTCGAGACCTTCCTCGACAAGCTGGTGAACTGGAAGTTTGCCGAGCAGAATTTCGCCTGATCGAAGCAGCTGCCAGCAATGTGCACGCGCAACGTGCACGCAGCGCCCAAAAAGCCCCGAAAGGGGCTTTTTGGCTTTCTGGCTGAGGCCGGGGTGCCGCCGTTCAGCGGCGCTGACCGCGCAGCCGCCACCCCGTCCACAGCGCCGTGCACACCAGTAGCAGCGTGGCGCCGGCGATCACGGCGCTGAAACCCTGGCCGAAGGCCGTGCGTGCCAGTTCGGTCAACTGGTGCGCGGCCTGAGGCCTCAGCTGTTCGGCGGCCAGCAGGGCTTCGTCCAGGCTGTCGCGCACGGAATCGGGCAGGGCCAGGCCCAGCCCCTCAGGCAGGCGCAAAGAGCCTGCGTACACGGCCGACAGCAGGCTGCCCATCAGCGTCACGCCCAGGGCGCCGCCCAGCTCGTATGACACCTCCTCGACCGAAGCCGCCATGCCTGCACGGTCTGCGGGAGCGCTTTGCATGATGGTGCTCGACGCCGTGGTCATGGCCGCGCCTATGCCCAGGCCCAGCAGGGCCAGCGCTGCCGCCTGCGGCCACCAGCCCATGTCATGGACCAGCAGGTAGCCGCCCATGCCCAGGCCCGACAGCAACAGGGAGGCCGGCAGCATGCGGGCCCCACCCACTCGCGGCAGCCAGTGGCCTGCGACGGGGCCGGCAACAAAGGCGGCCAGCGGCAGCGGCAGCACGGCCAGGCCCGCCTGCAGCGGAGACAGGCCCTGCACCAGTTGCAGGCGCTGGCTGAAGACCAGTTCCATGCCGATCAGCGCTGCCGCTGCCACCAGGGCCGAGGCCACGGCCGTGGCAAAGGCCGGGTTGCGGAACAGGGCGAAGTCCAGCAGCGGGTCGCTGCTGCGCCGCTGGCGCCGCACGAACAGGGCAAGAAAGCCCAGGCCCAGCACCAGGACCACGGCGGCCAGGGCCCAGTCGGGCGATTGCTTGCCAGCCTCCTTGATCGCGTAGGTGCTTGCCACCAGGCCTGCCATGACCTGCAGCGAGCCCACAAAGTCCCAGGGCCGCTGCGAGGTGGCGCCGCCTGCGGGAATCAGCCACCAGGCCAGGGGCAGGGCCAGCAGCACGATGGGCACGTTGATCAGGAACACCGAGCCCCACCAGAAATACTCCAGCAGCAGCCCGCCTACCACGGGGCCGAAGGCCGCACCGCCCGATGCCACCGAGGCCCAGATGCCGATGGCCAGCGCGCGCTCGCGCTCATCGGCAAAGCTCAGGCGGATCAGGGACAGCGTGGCCGGCATCATCATGGCCGCGCCCACGCCCAGCAGCGCGCGCGCCGCAATCAGCAGGGCGGGCGAGGGCGCAAAGGCCGCGCACAGCGATGCCAGGCCGAACACGCACAGCCCGGCCATGAACAGCCGCTTGTGGCCGAGCCTGTCGCCCAGCGTGCCCATGCCCAGCAGCAGGCCGGAAACCACCAGGGCATAGATATTGACGATCCACAGCTTGGCGGAGGCCGTGGCCGCCAGGTCATGCGTGAGGCGCGGCAGTGCCGTGTAGAGCACCGTCATGTCGATGACGATGAGCAGCAGCGCCACCGAGACGATGGCCAGCACCAGCCAGCGGCGCGGGTCGGCCGCCAGAGATTTGGAGGGATGCCCCGCAGCGGGGACCCGGGTTTGCGTCGTGAACGCCATAAAGCACCTGTTTGCCCCTGGCCTTGTGGGCCGGAGCTTCCTTTGGATGAAAGCCGCAGTTTCCATCAATAAAATGCTTTATCAAAGTTTGATTCAATCCATAAAATTGATGGATGGAATGGACACTGGACAGACTGAGGCATTTCGTGGCGGTGGCCGAGGCCGGCACCATGACCGAGGCTGCGCGCCGCCTGGGCCGTGCGCAATCGGCCGTGAGCACGGCCATCGGCCTGCTGGAGGCCGATCTGGGGCTGGAGCTGTTCGACCGTGTGGGACGCCATGTGCGGCTCACGGCCGCAGGCGAGGTCATGCTGCTGGAGGCCCGGTCCCTGCTGCACCAGGCCCAGGCCATGGACCACCGCGCACGCGCCCTGGCCGCAGGCGGGCAGGCGCGCCTGGCCGTTGCGCTGGACGAGGCATTGCCCTATGTGCCGCTGGCCCAGCTGTTCAAGGAGCTGGCGGCACGCTTTCCGGCCATGGAGCTGACCGTGCTGAACGGCACGGCCTCCGAAGTGGCCGAGCATGTGGCGGCGCAGCGTGCCCAGGTCGCCTTCCAGTTCGACCGAGCGCCTGCGCCGGCCACCTGTGCCCAGCGCCATATCGGCAGCGTGCCGCAGACCATTTGCGTGGCCAAGGGCCATGTGCTCGATGGCGCAGAGCCCTTGACGCGCAGGCAGCTGGCCGCGCACCGCCAGTTGCTGATGCACATCGAAGGCGTGGAGGACACCGTGCTCAGTCCCGCCGTCTGGCGCTCCAACAGCTTCTATGTGATTGCCGACATGGTGGCCGACGGCCTGGGCTGGGCCATCCTGCCGGTCAATATTGCCGAGTTCGGCGATCTGCGCCCGCATCTGCGGCAACGCGCCTGCGAGGGGCTGGCGCTGCCGCCGCTGACCGTGCGCATGCTCTGGCTGGAAGGGCTGGCGCCCGGGGTCGAAGCGCTGTGGATGCGCCAGCGCCTGGCCGAGCTGCTGGCCTTGATGGCCACGGCCTGAGCGGTCTGGGCTGGCGCGGGCGTTGGGGCCGTGTTCAGGTGCAGGCAGCGGCTGCGTCTTCGGCAGGCGGGCTCTCTTTCGTTCGTGCCTGGCGTGCGGCCAGCACGCCCAGGGCCCACATGACAGCACCGGCCAGCAGCGCCACCACGAAGGAGATGCGCGCGCCCCACAGGTCGGTGGCCCAGCCGGCGGCGGCCGCGCCCAGGGCCACGCCCATGGCAATGCCGGTCAGCAGCCAGGTCATGCCCTCCGTCAGGCGCTGGGGCGGCACCTGCTGCTCCACCAGGCCCATGGCCACGGTGATGGTCGGGCCGAAGGTAATGCCGGCCAGCAGCACGGCCAGGGTCAGCGTGAACACATTGGTGGCCAGCAGCAGGGGCACGGCCGTGATGCAGACCGAGGCGCCCACCCAGGCGATCTGGCGGTGCAGCGGCGCCTTCAGGCGCAGCGTGCCGAACACCAGTCCCATCACGCAGGAGCCCAGCGCATAGAACGACAGCACGATGCTGGCCGCCGCCGGCTGGCCCTGCTGCGTGGCAAAGGCCACGCTGGCCACGTCGATGGTGCCCACGATGATGCCCTGGGCCAGCATGAACAGCGCCAGCGTGCGTACCACGGGATGGCGGGCCAGCGACTGCTGGCGCGTGCGCCGCTGCGATGTGTCCACGGGTGGCTCTGTACGGCGCTGGGCCACGAACAGCGCCACGCCCACCAGCAGCAGCAAGGAGGCGGCCAGCGGCCCGGCCTCGGGGAACAGCACCATGCTCAGGCCGACCGACAGGGGCGGGCCGACGATGAAGCAGACATCGTCCAGCACGGCCTCCAGCGCATAGGCCGTCTGCAGTTGTGGCGTGCCGCGCAGCAGCACGGTCCAGCGCGCACGCACCATGGCCGGCATGCTGGGCAGGGCACCCACCAGCGCTGCCAGCACCAGCAGCAGCCACTCCGGTCCCTGCCAATGCGCGCACGCCAGCAGCGCAAACATGGCGGCAGCACTCACGGCCGCCGCCCAGGGCAGGACCTTGCGCTGGCCATGGCGGTCCACCAGGGCCGAGATGCGGGGCGCCAGCACCGCGATGGACAGCGCAAAGCAGGCAGCGACCGCGCCGGCCAGCGTGTAGGCGCCGCGCTGCTGGGACAGCATGGTGATCAGGCCGATACCCGTCATGGAAAGGGGCAGGCGGGCCAGGAGACCGGCCAGCACAAAGGCGGCCGTGCCGGGCCGGGAGAACAGCTGGCGGTAGGCGTGGAACATGGAAACCTCGGAAAAACGGACAGGCCGCTGCAATCACATACGCGGCGTATGTCAGCGATTCTACGGGTTGCCCATGACGCGCCGTATCATTGGCATACGTTTTGTATGTGAATGGAGTGCGCCATGCGCAAAAGCCGGGCCAGCATGATCGAGGAGACACGCGCCAAGCTCATCGAGGCTGCGCGCGAGGCCTTTGGCAGCCAGGGCTATGCCCAGGCCTCCATGGACGAACTGACGGCCAAGGCCGGCCTGACGCGCGGCGCGCTGTACCACCATTTCGGCGGCAAGCCGGGCCTGCTGGCCGCCGTGGTGGCGCAGATGGATGCCGAAATGGACGCGCGCCTGGAGCAGGTGCTGGCCGACCATGCAGATCCCTGGGAGGGGTTCCTGGCCTACTGCCGTGCCTACCTGGCCATGGCGCAGGAGGGCGAGATACGCCGCATCGTGCTGCAGGATGCGCGCGCCGTGCTGACGGGCACGGACCAGGGCGAGCAGCACCGTGCCTGCATCGCCTTCGTGGCCGGCTACCTGGAGCAGCTCATGGAGCGCGGCGTGATCGTGCGTGCCAATCCGCTGGCCATGTCGCGCCTGCTCAATGGCTGCCTTGTGGAGTCGGCATTCTGGATTGCCGAGGAAGGAGCGCCCCCCGAACGCCTGCAGCAGGCGCTGCAGGCGCTGGAGTTGACGCTCAAGGGGTGGAAGGCGCCTGCGAGGGGCTGAGCGGCGCTGCGCCAGCCCGCCCTCGCTCGAACTTCACTCGTGCTTCACTCGTACTTCTTTTCCAGCGCATCCCAGAACGGCTTGTTGACCAGGCGCTGGCGCTCGGCAAAGGGGGCGACCACGGCGGGGTTCTCGTCCACCCTGCGCTCGTTGCGCAGTTGGCCCAGCGCCTTTTGCATGCCGGCCACGGCGCCTTGCAGCGCGGCATTGGCATACAGCACCAGGCCATAGCCCAGGTCTGCCAGCTCGCCCGCGTCGGTGATGGGCGTCTTGCCTCCGATCACCATGTTCATCAGCTGCGGCGTGGACAGGCGCTGGGGCAGGGCGCGGATTTCTTCGGCCTGGGTCACGGCCTCCACGAAGAGGATGTCGGCTCCCGCCTCGGCAAAGCGCTGGGCGCGCTCGACGGCAGCCTCGAAGCCCTGCGTGGCGCAGGCATCGGTGCGCGCCATGATCAGCGTGCCCTGGTCGCGGCGCGCGTCCACGGCGGCCTTGATCTTGCCCAGCATTTCCTCGGTGGAAATCACTTCCTTGCCATTGAAATGGCCGCAGCGCTTGGGGCTTATCTGGTCCTCGATCTGGATGCAGTCGGCGCCCGCGCGCTCCAGCGTGCGCACGGCGTGGTAGGTGTTGAGCGCGTTGCCGAAGCCGGTGTCGGCATCGACGATCAGCGGCAGATCCACCGCGTCGCGGATGCGGGCCGTGTGGTCGGCGATGTCGGTCAGGCCCATGAAGGCCTGGTCGGGCAGGCCGAACCACATATTGGTCACGCCGGCGCCGGTCACATAGATGGCCTCGAAGCCGAGATCGGCCACGACGCGCGCGGACAGTGCGTTGAATGCGCCGGGCACGAGCACGCCGCGGCGCGCTTCGGCCAGGGCCTTGAGTTGTTGCTTGGTGTTCATGGAGGGTTCTGTCGGATGAGGAAAAGTGCTGCGCGGGTGGGCGCTCAGTCCAGCGTGATGTTGGCGTTCTTGATCACCGGGCCCCACTTGGCGCGTTCGGCCTCGATGAACTTGCCGTAGGCCTGGGGTGTGCCGCCCATGACCATGCCGCCCGTGTTCTCGATCATGGCGCGCACCTCCGCGTCCTTGAGGGCCTCGTTCACGGCCTTGTTCAGGCGCTCGATCACGGCCGGCGGCGTGCTGGCCGGCGCGATCATGCCCAGCCAGTTGTATGACTCGAAGCCCTTGATGCCCACCTCATCCAGCGTGGGCACGCCGGGCAGCACCTTCAGTCGCTGCTTGCTGGACACGGCCAGCGCCTTGACCTTGTCGCCCTGGATGGCGGGCAGGGCCGCATAGCCCATCTCGAACATGAAGGCCAGGTGGCCGCCCATCAGGTCGGTGGCCGCCAGCGCGCCGCCCTTGTAGGGCACATGGACCATTTCCGTGCGCGTCTGGAAGGCCAGCAGCTCGCCCGACAGGTGGTGGGCACCGCCCACGCCCGACGATCCATAGGTCAGCGTGCCGGGCTTGGCCTTGGCTGCCGCGACCAGTTCGGCCACGGTCTTGAACGGCTGGTTGGGCGCCGTGGTCAGGATCAGCGGCGCCTCTTCGATCAGGATGATGGGCTGCAGGTCGCGTGCGGCGTTGTAGGGCAGCTTTTTCATCAGCATGGGATTGGTCACCAGCGGACCCGGCGAGCCGAAACCGAAGGTATGGCCGTCCGTGGCCTTGGCGATGGCATCCGTGCCCGTCACGCCGCCCGCGCCGCCGCGGTTGTCGATCACGATGGGCTGGCCCAGGCTCTGGCCTATCTTGTCGGCGATCTTGCGGGCCCGTGTATCGGCAAAGCCGCCGGCCGCATAGGGCACGATGAACTTGATGGGGCGCGAGGGCCAGGCATCTGCGCCCTGGGCCACGGCGGTGGCGGGGGCAGCGAGCAGGGCGGCAGCGGCGGCGATGGCGCTGAGGGCCAGGCCCATGCCCAGGCGGAGGGTGTTGCGGCGGGTATTCATGGTGTCTTGTCTCGGTTGGGATCGGTGGTGATGGCGCAAGCGGTTCACTTTTCCTGCATGTTCGCGGCCTTGACGATCTCGCCCAGGCGCTTGCGTTCAGCGTCTGTGAACTTCACGAACTCGGCGCGCGTGCCTCCGATGGGTTCGATGCCCAGGCCCTTGAGCTTTTCCACGGTGGCGGGCTCCTTCATGGCCTTGTCCACGGCGGCGGCCAGCTTGTCCAGGATGGCGGGCGGCGTCCCCTTGGGCGCATGGATGCCGGCCCAGTGCGCGATCTGCAGCTCGGCAAAGCCCTGCTCCACGGCGGTGGACAGCTGCGGATAGGCCGAGATGCGCTGCGTCCAGGTGGTGGCCAGGGCCTTGAACTTGCCTTCGTTGAGGATGTGGGGCAGGGCGATGATGCTGGCCTCCGACGTGCCCTCCACCTGCCCGCCCAGCACGGCCGTCGTGCTCTCCGACCCGCTCTTGTAGGGCACGGGCTGCAGCTGGGCGCCGTACTTCACGTTCAGCATCTCGGCCACGAAATGCGGCGTGCTGCCCGTGCCGGCCGTGGCGAAATTGAAGCCCTGGCCCTTCTTCGATGCCTCGACGAAATCGCGCAGGTTCTGGTAGGGCGCGTTCTTGGGAACCACGATCACGGACGGCGCCAGGCCGATCATGGCCACCGGAACCAGCGCATCGTCCTTGAACGGCATGGTCTTCTTGATCATGCTGTTGGAGATCACGCCAGCCGCGCTCACCAGCAGGGTGTAGCCGTCGGGCTGGGCCTTGGCCACGATGTCGGCGCCCACCGTGCCTCCCGCACCCGCGCGGTTGTCGACCACCACGGGCTGGCCCAGGATCCTGGACGCGCCTTCGGCAGCCGATCGTGCCATCAGGTCATTGGCGCCGCCTGCCGAGAACGGCACCACCAGGCGAATGGGGCGGGTGGGCCAGGCATCGGCGGCGCCGGCAGCCCGTGCAGCGACGGAGCAGGTCACGCCGGCCAGCGGCAGCGCGGCGGCAAGCAGGGTGGCCAGGGCGGTGCGGCGGGGCAGGCGGGATGGCTGGTTCATGGGGTCTCCTGGAAATGCTTGAAATGATTGAAACGCCTGCCCTGTTTGCAAGTGGCATGCCACCGGATCAAAGGGTAAACCCTTGATATCGCAAGTTGTTGATGTGAATGGGTTTTGTGATTCTTGAAAAGTCTGCTCTGCAGGCATTCACCGATTCGCCCGGTGCGGTGTTGCATGAATGAAATAATCGGTTGCATGAATGAATCAGTTGTGCCTTCCATGCATGCAACCCCTGCCGGCCCCCGCGCAGCCTGGCCGCGCGTCGTCACCGTGGGCCGCCATCGCATCGGCCGCGTGCTGGAGCGCATGTCGCTGGCCGTGGGCGACCAGGTGCGCGTGGAGCATGTCAGCGCGGCCTTTGACGATGCCGTGCAGGCCGTGCGTGCGCTGCAGGCGGTCGAGCCCATAGACGCCCTGGTGGCCGCAGGGGCCAGCGGCGCCTGGGTGCGCGAGCGGGTCGATATCCCCGTCGTCATGATCGAGGTGCGCGGTTTCGATCTGCTGCAGGCGCTGGCCAGCGCACGTGCACTGGCCCAGTCCGGCGGCACGCCGCGCATCGGGCTGGTGTCGTTCGACCATCCCTCGCCGCATCTGGCCCAGTTCGACGCGCTGTTCGGCGCCGGCATTGCGCAGTTCAGCTACCACGGACCCGAAGATGCCCAGGCCTGCGTACGTGCGCTGCAGGCCGCCGGCGTGGGCGCCGTCGTCGCGCCCGGCCTGGTGGCCGACCTGGCCGAGCAGGCCGGCATTCCCAGCGTGCTGCTGTACTCCGATGGCGCCGTGCTGCAGGCCCTGCGTGATGCCGTGCTGCTGGCCCGCCACCGCCATGCCGAGCGCGCCCGCCACCAGCGGCTGGAAACCGTGCTCGGCCAGTTGCAGGACGGCGTGGTCGCCGTGGACACGCAAGGCCGCATCCAGGCCCTGAACCCCACCATGGCCGCGCTGCTGGGCGCGCCCGCCAATGCGCTGCATGGCCGGCTGCTGGACGAGGTGGCACCCGCGCTGGCACTGGCACAGGCGCTGCAGTCGCAGTCCCTGGAGCCCGAAGGCAGTGAAGACGTGGTCCAGCTGGCCATGCGCACCCTGGTCGTGCGGCGTGCGCCCATCGTGGAAAACGGCCAGCTCACGGGCGCCTTGCTGGTGTGCCGCGACCCGGCCACCATCCAGCGTGCCGACCGCCACCTGCGCGCCAACCGCAGCCTGCGCGGCGCGGGCGTGCGCTGGCGCATCGAAGATTACGCGGGCGACAGCGAACCCGCCCAGCGCGTGCGCCGCCTGGCGCGCCAGTTCGCGGCCAGCGATGCCACCGTGCTCATCCAGGGCGACAGCGGCACGGGCAAGGAGTTGCTGGCCCAGGGCATGCACCGCGCCAGCCGGCGCGCGGCCCAGCCCTTCCTGGCGGTGAACTGCGCGGCCCTGGGGGAAAGCCTGCTGGAGAGCGAACTCTTCGGCTACGACGAAGGCGCTTTCACCGGCGCGCGGCGCGGCGGCAAGACCGGGCTGATCGAGGCGGCCCATACGGGCACCTTGTTCCTGGACGAGATCGGCGATATGCCGCTGGCCCTGCAGTCCCGCCTGCTGCGCGTGCTGCAGGAGCGCGAAGTGCTGCGCGTGGGCTCCACCACGCCCGTGCCGGTGGACCTGCGCGTCATCGCCGCCACGCACGCCGATCTGGCGGCCCTGGTCGAGCGCGGTGAATTCCGGCGTGACCTGTTCTACCGCCTGGCCGTGCTGCGCCTGTCCATGCCCGGACTGCACGAACGCGGCCCGGCCGATGTCCAGGCCCTGGCCCGCGCCATGATGGCGCGGCGCCTGCGCACGCAGTCGCTGCAGGCGGAAGGGCCATCGCTGGAGCCCTTGCTGGCGGCCTTGCTGGAGCTGGCATCCGGCCACCGCTGGCCCGGCAATGCGCGAGAGCTGGACAACTGGGTGGAACGCCTGCTGGCCTGCCGCCACGACCTGCGAGACAGCGCGGGCCGCGTGGACATGGGCCGCTTGCGGGAGCTGTTTCCTGAATGCGACGGGGCTGGGCAGGGTACCGTTCAGGCCCTGCCAGCGCAGCAGCGGCAACTGCAACTGCGCGAGGCCCGGCGCGATGCCGAGCGCCAGCGCATGCGCGAAGTGCTGGAGCAGGTACAGGGCGACCAGCGCCGCGCCTGCGAGATCCTGGGCATCAGCCGGGCCACGTTGTGGCGGCGGCTGCGCAGTCAGGGGGGCTGACGCGCCGTCATCATTCTTTCCAAAGACCTGGGTCCAGCTTTAGATCGGATGGCTGGCACCGGAACACGTCGACGTTGGCGATACTGCCTTTGCATATCCCGACGACCGATCGCAGGAAAGGGGCGAGCTCTGGAGAAATACTGTCTCTGAAATAAAAGCGAGCGCTGAGCGCTCCGAATTCATCGACCTTCAGGTCTTCCATGTTGTAGAGATAGGTTCTCGGGGTGGCACCCCAAAAGCACTGCGCAGTTCCTTCTGAGCGGAAGGCATTGCCCGAAGGCTTCAAATTTCCTTGGTACTCACAGGCAGTGTTTCCCGTGCTTGACTTCTCAACGGCAATCAGCGTGTTTTCATCCACCTTGAAAGTGATTTCGCCAGGGGATGAAAGGCGCGCGTAGCCCTGTGCGCTCGAGTGCGAGAACGTGAAATTGAGCCGGTTCCTCAGATCCTCGAACTGGAAGCGCTGAAGGCGCTGCGGAGCCTCGCCGGGCAGGGTGATCGTCGCCGTGGTGGAGGAATCGAAGACGATCCTGACCGGGCCAGCCTCCTGTGCAAGCTCTCCATCGCGGGCCTGGCCACCCAGTGCGCGGCCATTGCGGTATTCCGTGAGCACGCCGTCAAACTGCTTGCCGTCCTTCAGCGTGCCTGCGGCCTGCAGGAACAGGGACGATCCGTCCGCGCGATAACCGAAATAGGTCAGGATCAGCGTGGAGCCACCCTGCCTGTCGATCTGAATGCCGCGCCCGGGCTTGCCATTGAGCTCCTCTCCAATGCTCCACATTCCCGAATCCGGAAGAATGGCCAGCGCGGGCGTGGAAATGAAGGCGGCAAGGGCCGCGGCCATGAGGCCATTCAGTCGCTTTGACATGCTTGCTCCGTTGGTTTTGAAGATGTTGAATCGAATGGATGCCGGACTTTAACCGCGATCCACCTCGGAATGCTGAATCACCCAGGATGACGGAGTCATTTGGGTTTATGTCCGAATCAAATGGCCGTCGTGATTGCCGTTGGCTATTGAAAATCACATGGAAGAATCACGAAACACGCATCCCACCAGTGCCACCCAGCCGCTCGGCCAGGAAATCCATCAGCACGCGCAGCTTCAGTGGCAGATGTCTGGTGGGCGGGTGAAGAATCCACAGCTGGCCGCTGTAGTTGGGCAGGAAGCTCCAGTCCGGCAGCACCTGCACGATGCGCCCGTCCGCCAGGGCCTCGCGTGCTGTGAAGCGGGGCAGGCTGGCGATGCCGATGTGCTGCAGCACGGCGTCCAGCCGCACACCGGTGTGGTTGGCGGCATAGCGCCCGCGCACGGCCACGGTGACGGTCTTGCCATGGCCGCGCAGCTTCCAGTGCGCGTCGCCGGGCTCCTCCCCCAGGTAGATGCAGCTGTGGGCCTTGAGCTCCAGCGGATGCACGGGCGTGCCGTGCCGGGCCAGGTACTGGGGCGAGGCGCACAGCAGATGGTCGATGTCCATCAGGTGGCGGCCCATGAGGCCCGGCGGCGGGTGGTTGGTGATGCGTATGGCCAGGTCCACCGGGTCGTCGATCAGGTCCATGTAGCGGTCTTCCAGCCGCATCTGCACGTCGACCTCGGGATACAGGGCCAGGAAGTCGGGCATGTGGGGATGGACCACGGTACGGCCCACGGCCTTGGGCACGCTGATGCGCACCAGGCCGCGCGGCTGCGCGTCCTGAAGCAGGGATGCAGCCATGACGGCCTGGGCGGCGCCCACCATGTCCAGGCAGCGCGCATGCACCTCGCGGCCGGCCTCGCTCAGGCGCAGCTTGCGCGTGGTGCGTTCCAGCAGGCGCAGGCCCAGAGCCCTTTCCAGCCGCGCCACGCCCCGGCTGGTGGCCGATGGCGTGCTGCCCAGCTGACGCGCGGCCTCGGAGAAGCTGCCCGTGTCCACCACCTTGACGAAGATGGCCATTTCCCCGAACAGGGGCAGGGCTTGATTTGTGCTCATGGCGCAAAGAATATTTGAAAAGCCAAGGGATTATCGCGGCTGAACGCCAGTCCTACACTGCCACCCCATGCCTTTGCACACCTTCACTCCCCTTATCCCGTCCCATGCCCTGAGCCACGCCGGTGGTCCTGAAATCTGGCTCAAGCTGGATGCGCTGCAACCCTGCGGATCATTCAAGCTGCGCGGCATAGGCCATGCCTGCGAGACCCTGGCGCGCCAGGGCAAGAAGCGCTTTGTGGCCTCATCGGGCGGCAATGCGGGCATTGCCGTGGCCTATGCCGGGCGGCAGCTGTCCATACCCGTCACCGTGGTCGTACCGCAAACCACGACCGAACATGCGCGGGCACTGATCCGTGCCCAGGGCGCCGAGCTGATCGTGCATGGCGCCGTCTGGGACGAGGCCAATGCCCTGGCCCAGTCCCTGCTGGACGCCGAGGATGCCTTTGTCCATCCGTTTGACGACCCGCTGCTGTGGACGGGGCATTCCACCCTGGTCGATGAGCTGGCCGCTGCCGACTTCAAGCCCGACGCCGTGGTGCTGGCCGTGGGCGGCGGCGGCCTGCTGGCCGGCGTGGTGCAGGGCCTGGAGCGCCATGGCTGGACCGATGTGCCCGTGATCGCGGCGGAGACGGCCGGCGCCGATTCTCTGGCGCAGTCCCTGGCCCAGGGCCGCCGCGTACTGCTGGACCGCATCACCAGCGTGGCTACTTCGCTGGGCGCGCGCCAGGTCTGCCAGAGAGCCTTCGATCTGGCGCAGGTGCACCCCGTGCGAAGCGCCGTGGTGACGGATGCGCAGGCGCTGCAGGCCTGCCTGCGCTTCATTGACGACCATCGCCTGCATGTGGAGCCGGCCTGTGGCGCCGCGCTGGCCCTGGCCTACGGGCGCGCTCCTGCGTTGCAAGGCTTCCAGCGCGTGCTGGTGGTGGCCTGTGGCGGCACGACGAACACGCTGGAGCAGCTCCAGGCGTGGCGTGGGGCGGCGCTGGCAGCCGAGGCGTGAGCACGGCTGCGGCCTGAAGACCCGGCCCGCGCATTCATGCGGCGTTCAACACCTCGCCGGGGACCCTGATCCAGCCTTCCATCAGGATGCGTGCGCTGCGGCTCATCAGGGCCTTGGTCACCTGCCACTGGCCGTTCACCAAACGGGCCTCGGCGCCCACGCGCAGCGTTCCGGAGGGGTGGCCAAAGCGCACGGCGCTGCGCTCGCCGCCGCCTGCCGCCAGATTCACCAGCGTGCCCGGCACAGCCGCTGCGGTGCCGATGGCCACGGCAGCCGTGCCCATCATGGCGTGGTGCAGCTTGCCCATGGACAGGGCGCGCACCAGCAGGTCCACGTCACCCGATTCAATGCGCTTGCCGCTGGATGCCGTGTAGGCGGCCGGTGGCGCCACAAAGGCGATCTTTGGCGTGTGCTGCCGTCTGGCGGCCTCGGCCAGGTCCTTGATCAGCCCCATCTGCAGCGCGCCGTGGGCGCGTATGGCCTCGAAGCGGGCCAGGGCCTCGTCGTCCGTGTTGATGGCGTCCTGCAGCTCGCAGCCCGTGTAGCCCAGGTCCTGGGCGTTCAGGAAGATGGTCGGAATACCCGCATTGATCAGCGTGGCCGCCAGGCTGCCCACGCCGGGCACGTCCAGCCGGTCCACGAGGTGGCCTGTAGGGAACATGGCTCCGCCATCGTCTCCTTCATCGGCGGGATCCAGGAACTCCAGCGCCACTTCGGCGGCCGGGAAGGTCGCGCCATCGAGCTCGAAGGAGCCGGTCTCCTGGACCTGGCCTTGCGTGATGGGCACATGGGCCACGATGGTCTTGGCGATGTTGGCCTGCCAGATGCGAATGGTGACCGTGCCGTTGCGAGGAATGCGCGCGGGATCTATCAGTCCCATGTGGATGGCGCAGGGCCCCACGGCGGCCGAGAGGTTGCCGCAGTTGCCGCTCCAGTCCACAAACGGCTGGTCGATGGCGACCTGGCCAAACAGATAGTCCACGTCATGGCCTTCCCGCGTACTGGGAGCCAGGATCACGGCCTTGCTGGTGCTGGACGATGCATTGCCCATGCCGTCGATCTGCTTGCCGTACGGGTCGGGGCTGCCCAGGGCGCGCAACAGGATGGCGTCGCGCACGGGTCCGGGGCGCTGGGCCGCCTCGGGCAGATCCTGCAGGCGAAAGAACACGCCCTTGCTGGTGCCGCCGCGCAGGTAGGTGGCAGGGATGCGCAACTGGGGAAGAAAGGTTTCGGGGATCGCGCCCATCTCAGGCCTCCTGTGCTGTTGTTCGTATCTGTGTCTGTTCTTGCGGTCTGCCGATCGCCGGAGCGCGCAGCCTCTGGCGGCGGTTGATGCCCATGGACGGTGTCCCCTGCGGTGTCAGGCGATGGCAGTAGGCCAGGTTTGTTGCAAGCGCCATGCCATCCGCATCAAGGGAAAACCCGTGCAAGCCTTGCAGCGCGCCAGCACAGGGCGTGTGCACTGCGGTGCTGGCTGCCGCCGCAACATTCGTTTCACTGTCGTTTCAAAATTGCTGCTTTTGATTTCATGGATGAGGGAGCGTGCAACGGTTCGGTCCCCCAGTCCCACGCCGGCCTGCGGAGCTCTCTAGGGTTTGCCCGGGCCAGCCTTCAGCAAGTGTGCTTGCAGACGATAGAGGAAGGGTGTTTGTAGGATTTGTCTTATCCATGGTTCGCCTGCCGCGTGCCGAAATCCATTTATCCTCGCGCTCTGCTCCATATGGCCTGTACTGCCCTTTCCGGTGAACCTGCCATGGGGCTGGCAACGAGCGGTTCCGTGCTCCTGGACCGATTTCCCGTGACCGCCTATTCCGCCTTAGCCGCTCCATGTCAGTTTTTGCCCAGCGCACGCTTGTAGCCATCCGGGCCGCCTGGCCAGCCGCAACCGTCATGGCGGTGGGCATGTGCCTGAGCGCTGTGCTTGCCTTGCAGCAGCAGCGGGCGCTGGAGCGTATCGACCTGCAGCGCCATACCCAGCAGGCCCAGTCGGCCCGCCAGGCGCTGGAGATGCGCCTGGATGCCTACGCGGTCATGGTCCAGCATGTGGCCAACCAGCTGGCCGCCTCTCCCGAGATGGGGCAATCGGCCTTCGCGCGCATGGCGCAGGCGCTGCGCATACAGGCGCAGCCGGGCATGCAGGCGCTGTCCTTTACACGGGCCGCAACGCAGCGCGGTCTGCCCGGCCAGGATCAGGCCTTCACCGCCCGGCCCGGGCCCCACTATTTCTTCATCGACTATCTCTGGCCGCTGGAGGGCAACGAGTCCATTGCCGGCCTGGACATGCACGACCGCCCCAGCCTCATGGCCAGCATGGTGCGCAGCCGCGACAGCGCGGCCGCCGTGGTCTCGGCACCGTTTGCGCTGAAGCAGCCCGGCGAGCATGCCACCGCCGTGCTGGTGCGCGCGCCTGTCTTTGCGCTTGTGGACCACCAGTCCCCGGACGGGGAGGCCGCGCAGCCGCTGTTTCTGGGGACTGCAGACGTCAGCGTGCGCGTGCACGACCTGGTGCAGGACCTGCATGAACGCGGCTTTCTGCGCCGGCTTGCGCTGGCCATGCATGACGCAGGCCCGACCTCGCCCCTGCCGCCGGCCGGCATATCGCCGCTGCCGCTGTACCTGGGCGCGGCCTGGCCGGAGCGCGGGCAGGAGGCGGCCGGCATGGGCGACACCGGCCAGGTGGTGCTGGAGCAGACGCTGCAGGCCCAGGACCGGCTGTGGCGGTTGAACTTCATTCCCATGGGGACGGCCCTGTCCTGGACCGAGCGTGTCCAGCCCCTGGTTCTTTTCGCGCTGGGCATGCTCGTGTCGGCCCTGCTGGCGTCGCTGGCGGCGGCCTGGTGGCGGCGCCATCCTTCCAGCTGGGCGCAGCTGCGCGCCTCCTCCCGCAGCATGCGCGAGAGCGATGCCCGCTTTCAGGCCCTGTTCGAGCAGGCTGCCGTGGGCGTGGTGCAGGTCGATGCGGCCAGCGGCAACGTCCTGCATGTGAACCGCAGGTACTGCGACATTACCGGCCATGAGGCGCAGCAGCTGTGCCAGCGGCCCCTGCTGGCCCTGTTGGCGGCCGAAACCCTGGAGGGCGACCGGGTGCTGCTGCAGGAACTGACGGCGGGCCAGCGCGGGGCCCTGCAGATCGAGCGGCAGCTGCGGCGCCGCGACGGCACCCTGGTCTGGGTGGAGCTGCATATCTCCGCGCTGGGCCATGGCCCGTCCCGGCGGCTGATGGCGCTGGTGCAGGACATCAGCGCGCGGCGCCACCTGCAGCAGATGCAGCGCGATGGATCGCGCCATCTGCGCATGGTCATCCAGCGCCTGCCTCTGGGCCTGGCCATGCTTCAGGACGACGGCCGCTTCGCCTACTGGAACGAGGAATTCATGCGCCTGGCGGGCCACGGTGCCACGGCCGGCATGGATGGTGATGGCTGGTGGTGCAACATGTGTCCCGATGAAGCCCGCCGCCTGCGCATGCAGCGCCGCTTCGAGGCCGCGCAGGCGAGGGCGCGCGTGGCACAGAGCCTGCACAGCGGCGAGTCCGACAGCTGCGGCACCCTCAACTGCGAGGAATACCAGCTCATGGGCAGCGATGGCCGCACGCGTTCCGTATCGATAGGCGGCATGCTGCTGGACGAAGGCTGCCTGCTGATCCTGCAGGACCAGAGCCAGCGCAAGACCGCCGAAGAGGAAATCCGCCGCCTGGCCTTCCACGACGCGCTCACCGGCCTGCCCAACCGCCGCCTGCTGGTGGACCGGTTGCAGCAGGCGCTGGCCTCCAGCCGCCGGCGCGGGCGCTGCGGCGCCGTCATGCTGCTGGACGTGGACAACTTCAAGGCCTTCAACGACAGCCTGGGGCTGGAGCTTGGCGATGTGCTGCTGCGCATGATTGCCGAGCGCCTGGCGCAGTCCCTGGGGCCCGAGGCCACGCTGGCCCGCCACAGCGGCGATGACTTCGTCGTGCTGCTGGAGGACCTGGGCAAGGACTCCATGCATGCGGCCTCGCAACTGGAAGGCGAGGTCCAGCGCATGCGTTCGCTGCTGCAGCAGCCGCTGCAGTTGGCAGGCCAGTCCTGCCACATCACGATGAGCATTGGCGCCAGCCTGTTCGGCGAGCAGGAACTGAGCGCCGACGAGGTGCTGCGCCGCGCCGAAATGGCCATGTACCAGGCCAAGGGCATGGGGCGCAACACGCTGCAATTCTTCGATCCGCAGTTGCAGGCCGTGCTGCGCTCGCGCACGGCCATGGAGCAGGAAATGCGCGAGGGCCTGGTGCGCAGCCAGTTCGTCCTGTACTACCAGCCGCAGATGGCGCACGGACGCATCGTGGGCGCCGAAGGCCTGCTGCGCTGGAACCACCCGCGCGAAGGGCTGGTGCCGCCCTCGCTCTTCGTCTCGCTGGCCGAGGAGACCGGCCTGATCCAGCAACTGGGCGAATGGGTGCTGGGCGAGGCCTGCAGGCAGCTGGCGCAATGGGCGGCGGACCCCGAAATGGCCTGCATGGTGCTGGCCGTCAACGTCAGCCCGCGCCAGTTCCACCAGGCGCGCTTCGTGGAGCAGGTGCTGCAGGCGCTCAAGGAGCACGGCGCCAACCCGCGCCTGCTCAAGCTGGAGCTGACCGAAAGCCTGCTGCTGGCCGACGTGGACGACACGGCCGCCAAGATGGCCACGCTCAAGGCCCACGGTGTCGGCTTCTCGCTGGATGACTTCGGCACAGGCTATTCCTCGCTGGCCTATCTCAAGCGCCTGCCGCTGGACCAGCTCAAGATCGACCGCAGCTTCGTGCGCGACGTGCTCAGCGACCCCAACGACGCGGCCATTGCGCGCACCATCGTCGCCCTGGGCACCAGCCTGGGACTGCAGGTCATCGCCGAAGGCGTGGAAACCGAGGCGCAGCGCCAATTCCTCGAAGACCAGAGCTGCCACGTCTGGCAGGGCTACCTGCTCAGCCCGCCCGTGCCCGTGCGCAGCTTCGAGGCCCTGGTGCGCGAGGCCGCCCCCTTGCCGCGCCCCCCGGCCTTGAGCCCCGCATGCCTGACCCAGCCGGCGCAACACCGGCCCGAAGTGGTGGAATGCACGGACGCCAGCACGGGGCCAGAGGTCCCTTCAAACCATTCTTGACATTCGCAGCGGCCCCGCCCGGGCCGCTTTCCATTCTTGAGAGGGGGTGGCGCGCGGTATCATCCCGAGCTGCCTTGTTCTTTCCCCACCTCCTTGTTTGTCCGTTCGCCGCGGACCGCTTTGTGCCTGCATCGTGCGCCTGAATTCCATCAAGCTGTCCGGCTTCAAGTCCTTCGCCGAGCCCACCAACTTCATGCTGCCGGGTCAACTGGTGGGCGTGGTGGGCCCCAACGGCTGCGGCAAGTCCAACATCATGGATGCGGTGCGCTGGGTGCTGGGCGAGAGCAAGGCCAGCGAGCTGCGCGGCGAGTCCATGCAGGACGTGATCTTCAACGGCACCACGCACCGCAAGCCGGCCAGCCGCTCCAGCGTGGAGCTGGTGTTCGACAACAGCGACCACCGTGCGGGCGGCCAGTGGGGCCAGTTCGGTGAGATCGCCGTCAAGCGCGTGCTCACGCGCGAGGGCAACAGCAGCTACTTCATCAACAACCAGGCCGTGCGCCGCCGTGACGTGCAGGACGTGTTCCTGGGCACGGGCCTGGGCCCGCGCGCCTACGCCATCATCGGCCAGGGCACGATCAGCCGCATCATCGAGTCGCGCCCCGAAGAGCTGCGCCTGTTCCTGGAAGAGGCCGCAGGCGTGTCCAAGTACAAGGAGCGCCGGCGCGAGACCGAGAACCGACTCTCGGCCACCACCGAGAACCTCACGCGCGTGGAGGACATCCTGCGCGAGCTCAACAACAACCTCGACCGGCTGGAGAAGCAGGCCGAGGTGGCGGCGCAGTACAACGCGCTGCAGTCCCAGGTCACGCTCAAGCAGCAGCAGCTGTGGTTTCTCAAGCGCGCCGAGGCCGAGGCCGAGCAGGACCGCGTGCGCGTGGAGGGCCTGAAGGCCGTCAACGAGCTGGAAGAGCGCATGGCCGACATCCGCAACAACGAAAGCGGACTCGAAACCCTGCGCCAGGCCCACTACGACGCCAGCGACCAGGTCAACCAGGCCCAGGCCAAGCTCTACGAATCCACGGCCGAGGTCGGCAAGCTGGAGGCCGAGATCCGCTACGTGCTCGAAGGCCGCCAGCGCGTGCAGCAGCGGCTGCAGCAGCTGTCCGAGCAGGTGCTGCTGTGGAACAGCCGCCGCGAGGAGGCCGAAGCCGAAATCGAAAATCTCGACGGCGCCGGCATGGATGCCGAGGAACAGGCCGAGATGCTGGCCGCCCAGGTCGAGGAGCAGAGCATGCGCCTGCCCGACCTGGAAGAGGCGCTGCGCAATGCCCAGAAGGCCGATGCCGACCAGCGCGCCAGCGTGGTGCAGGTGCAGCAGCAGATCCAGGTGCTGGCCGCCGAGCAGCGCAGCCTGGACGAGCAGCGCCGCCAGTTCGAGACCCGCTTCGAGCGACTGCGCGCCGACCGCAATGCGCTGGAGACACCCGACGAGGCCCGCCTCCACAATCTGCAGTCCCAGCTGGACGAGGCCCGCGAACTGGCTGAAATGGCCGATGCCGTGCTCAACGAGCTGCAGGACTCCGTGCCCCAGCTCGATGAGGACCGTCGCACGCGCCAGCAGGCCGTCAATGCCGAGGCCGCGCGCCATGCCGACCTGTCGGCGCGGCTGGAAGCCCTCAAGGCCCTGCAGGAAAAGGTCAAGACCGACGGCAAGCTCCAGCCCTGGCTGGCCAAGCACGGCCTGGACGGCATGCAGGGCCTGTGGAGCCGCATTGCCATCGAGCCCGGCTGGGAAAACGCGCTGGAGGCCGCGCTGCGCGAACGCCTGGGCGCGCTGGAAGTGGGCCGGCTCGACATGGTGCGCGGCTTCCTGGGCGTAGGCGGGCACGATGCGCCCCCCGCGCGCCTGGCCTTCTTCAGCCCGCCGCAGGGCGCCCCCGCGCCCGCGCCGGGGCGCTGGCAGCACCTGTCCGATCTGCTGCGCGTGAACGATGCCGGCCTGCGCGCCGTGCTCGGCGACTGGCTGCAGGACTGCTACACGGCGCCCACGCTGGAAGAGGCGCTGTCGCGCCGCGGCGAGCTGCGGCCCGGCGAGACGGTCTATGTGCCCACGGGCCATGCCGTCAGCAGCCACAGCGTGAGCTTTTATGCGCAGGATTCGGAGCAATCCGGCCTGCTGGCACGCGCCCAGGAAATCGAGCACCTCGAAAAGGAAGTGCGCGCCCAGGCGCTGATCTCCGACGAGTCGCGCACGGCCCTGGTGCGTGCCGAAAGCGCCTATGCCGAGGCCTCGCAGCGCCTGGTCACCGCCCGGCGCGAGGCCAGCGAATCGCAAGGCCGCGCCCATGAGCTGCAGGTCGAGACGCTGCGCCTGTCGCAGCTGGCCGAGCAGGCCCGCGCGCGCAATGCCCAGATCAGTGCCGACCTGGCCGAGGTCGAGGCCCAACTGTCCGACATCGAGGAGCGCCGCGTGGCGGCCGAAGCCCGCTTCGAGGAACTGGACATGCAGCTGGCCGACAGCCAGGAGCGCCATGCCCAGCTGGGCGACAAGGTGCTGGAGTCCGAGCGGCGCCTGAACGAATCGCGCGAGCAGCTGCGCACGCTGGAGCGCCAGGCCCAGGAGGCCACTTTCTCGCGGCGCAGCCTGGAAGCGCGCCGGGGCGAACTCAGCCGCACCATAGAGACGGCCAGCCAGCAGGCCCGCTCGCTGGCCGACGAGCAGCAGCGCGCGCAGGACGAACTCACGCGCCTGACCGACGCCGCCGCCCAGGGCGGCCTGCAGGACGCGCTGGATCTGAAGATGCAGCGCGAGCAGGCCGTGGCCGCGCGCCGCAGCGAATATGACGACCTGACCAACAAGCTGCGCGCCAGCGACGAACGCCGCCAGCAGCTGGAGAAGGCACTGGACCCGCTGCGCCAGCGCATCACCGAATTCCAGCTCAAGGAGCAGGCCGCGCGCCTGGGCCTGGAGCAGTACTCCACCTTGCTGGAGGAGGCCGGTGCCGACCTGGCGGCCGTCTCCCAGTCCATTGCCGAGGCCAATGTGCGCATGCACGGCCTGCAGGGCGAAATCGACCGGCTGCACCGCGAGATCGCCGCCCTGGGCGCGGTCAACCTGGCGGCGCTGGACGAGCTGAAGCTGGCGCGCGAGCGCAAGACCTTCCTCGACGCGCAGACCGAGGACCTGACCCAGGCCATGAACACGCTGGAAGATGCCATCCGCAAGATCGACGCCGAGACGCGCGAGCTGCTGTCGGGCACCTTCGAGACCGTGAACGGGCACTTCGGGCGCATGTTCCCCGAGCTGTTCGGCGGTGGCCAGGCCAAGCTGGTGATCACCGGCGATGAAATCCTCGACTCGGGCGTGCAGGTGATCGCGCAGCCGCCCGGCAAGAAGAACCAGACCATCCACCTGCTGTCCGGTGGCGAAAAGGCGCTGACGGCGATTGCCCTGGTCTTCGCCATCTTCCAGCTCAACCCGGCGCCGTTCTGTCTGCTGGACGAGGTGGACGCGCCGCTGGACGACGCCAACACCGAGCGCTATGCCAAGCTGGTGGCCAGCATGAGCAAGGGCACGCAGTTCCTGTTCATCAGCCACAACAAGATCGCCATGGAAATGGCGCAGCAGCTCATCGGCGTGACCATGCAGGAGCAGGGCGTGTCCCGCATCGTGGCCGTGGACATGGAGTCCGCGCTGTCCATGGCTGAGCTATCCTGAGCATGTCCGCAACCTTCCGAACCCATTTGCTGGAACGACGTTTCATTCCTTCATTCCATGAGTAACCTGCAAATCAGTCTGGCCGTCCTGGGCTTTGTGGTGCTGGCCCTGATCATTGCCTACAACAGCTGGTCCGCACGCCGCAACGCACCCAAGCGCGCCGACCCCGTCGAAGAGGCGCAGCGCGATCCCTCGCGCCATGAACCCGGCATGGACACCGTGGGCCACGGCCCGGACCTGACGCACAGCCTGCGCGAGCCCGTGCTGGGCGACTTCGGCACCGCAGCCCCGGGCCAGAGCCCTGCCGCCGTGGACCGCTTTGCCGAAACCGATGCCGAACTGGCCCATCTGGTCCAGCTCGAAGAGCAGCAGCGCCAGGCCGAGGCCCAGGCCGCTTTGGCGGCCAAGGCAGCCCAGGCGGTGCAGACCGCGCAGGCTGCCCATGCCCTGCAGGCGGCTGAAGACGCCAGCGCATCGGCACCCGCATCTGCGTCAGTGCCTGCGCCATCCCCGTTGGCACCGCAGTCCATCGAGCCTTCCCTCAACGACGCGGCCCTGACCAGCGCTGCGGCCAGCCGGCCGGGCCTGGATGCGCTGATCGATGCCATTGCCCCCGTGCAGGTCGGCCAGGCCGTGCCTGGCGAGCTGGCGCTGCAGGCCCAGCCCGCCACGCGGCGCGCGGGCAATAAGCCCTTTGCGATCGAAGGCATGAACCAGTCCACCCACCAGTGGGAACCGCTGCAGCCCGGCCAGCGCTACCTGGGTTTCCAGGCCGGCGTGCAGCTGGCCAACCGCACGGGTGCGCTCAACGAGATCGAGTTCTCCGAGTTCGTTGCCAAGGTGCAGCGCTTTGCCGACGCGCTGGGCGCCACGCCCGACGTGCCCGACATGCTGCAGGAAGTGGCGCGTGCGCGCGAGCTCGACCAGTTCGCCAGCGAGCACGATGCCCAGCTCACCTTCATGCTGCGCGCACGCCAGGCCTCCTGGAGCGCGGGCTATGTGCAGCAGAACGCATCGCGCCAGGGCTTTCTGCCGGGCTCCATGCCCGGGCGCATGGCCCTGCCTTCGCCCACGCCCGGCATGCCGCCGGTGCTGGTGCTCAACTACGACCCGCAGGCGGCCATGGCCGACGACCTGGACACCTCGGTGGTGCGCGAGTTCCTGCTGAGCCTGGACGTGCCCCAGGTGCCGCGCGGCGAGCAGGCCTTCGTGCAGCTGCGCCAGGTGGCCGAGCGCCTGTGCCAGACCATGGATGGAGTGCTCTGCGACCAGAACGGCTACCTGCTGCCGGCCATGGCGCTGGACCCCATCCAGCACGACCTGGAACAACTCTATGACAAGCTCGACAGCCGCGAGCTGTCGGCGGGCTCCATGCTGGCGCGGCGACTGTTCAGCTGACGCGGCGCGGTGCCCCTGGTGCACAACAGGCTCCTGGCCTCAACCCCATGAACGACAATCTGGATCTCTTCTCCGGCGCAGCCCCCGCGGCGCCGGAGTCCGGGGCCGCCCCCGACAAGGTGCTGGCCAAGGTGCAGGCGCTGCGCGCCCAGCTCAACCAATGGGCACATGAGTACTATGTGCTGGACACGCCCACCGTGCCCGACGGCGAGTACGACCGCGTCTTCCAGCAATTGCAGGCCTTGGAAGGTGCCTACCCCGAACTGGTCACCCCGGACTCGCCCACGCAGCGCGTGATCGGCGCCGTGCTCGACGGCCTGATGCCTGTGCGCCATGCCGTGCCCATGCTCAGCATCCGCACCGAGACCGACAACGAGGCCACGGGTGCCGAGGCCTTCGACGCACGCATCCGCAAGGAGCTGGAACTGGCCGAAGGCGCACCGCCCGTGGAATACGTGGCCGAGCCCAAGTTCGATGGCCTGGCCATGAACCTGCGCTACGAGAACGGCCGCCTGGTGCAGGCCACCACGCGCGGCGACGGCGAGGTGGGCGAGGACGTCACACACAACATCCGCACCATCCGCAAAATTCCGCTGTCCCTGCCCGAAGGCAAGGGCGTGCCGCCCGTGGTCGAGGTGCGCGGCGAGGTCTACATGGGCCGCGCCGACTTCGTCCGGCTCAACGAACGCCAGCAGGCCGCCGGCGGCAAGAGCTTTGCCAATCCGCGCAATGCGGCGGCGGGCTCGGTGCGCCAGCTGGACTCGGGCATTGCGGCCCAGCGCCCGCTGTCCTTCTTCGCCTATGGCCTGGGAGAGATTACGCCGGCCGCGCAGGGCGGCCCCGACTTCGGCACCCACTACGCCATGCTGCAGACGCTGCGCGACTGGGGCTTCCCGGTGGCGCCCCAGGTCTGCATTGCCAAGGGCGCGGCCGAGCTGGTGGCCTTCCACCAGCGCATGGGCGCCGAGCGCGCCACGCTGCCCTACGAGATCGACGGCGTGGTCTACAAGGTCAACAGCCTGGCCCAGCAGCGCCAGCTGGGCTTTGTCTCGCGCGAGCCGCGCTGGGCCGTGGCCCACAAGTACCCGGCCGAGGAAATGCCCACGCGCATGGAAGGCATCGACATACAGGTCGGCCGCACGGGCAAGCTCACCCCCGTGGCGCGCCTGGCGCCCGTGGCCGTGGGCGGCGTCATCGTCACCAATGCCACGCTGCACAACCTGTTCGAGATCCGCAAGAAGCGCGTGCGCACCGGCGACACCGTGGTCGTGCGCCGCGCCGGCGATGTGATTCCCGAAGTCGTGGGCCGCGTGCCCGGCGACCGGCCGGCCTATGTGCCCAACTTCCGCATGCCCGCTGCATGCCCCATCTGCGGCAGCGCGGTGTCGCGCCCCAAGGGCGAGGCCAACCACCGCTGCACGGGCGGCCTGTTCTGCCCGGCGCAGCGCAAGGAGGCCATCCTGCACTTCGCCGCGCGGCGCGCCATGGACATCGAGGGCCTGGGCGACAAGCTGGTGGACCAGTTGGTGGACGGCCATGTGGTGCGCACGCTGCCCGACCTCTACCGCCTGGGCCTGGTGGCCCTGGCATCGCTGGACCGCATGGCCGAGAAGTCGGCCCAGAACGTGCTGGATGCGCTGGAGAAATCCAAGAAGACCACGCTGTCGCGATTCCTCTTCGGCCTGGGCATCCGCCAGGTCGGCGAGTCCACGGCCAAGGACCTGGCCCGCCATTTCGGCCAGCTGGACGCCATCATGGACGCCAGCGTCGAGCAACTGCTGCAGGTGCGCGACGTCGGGCCCATCGTGGCCGAGAGCATCCACACCTTCTTCGCCCAGCCCCACAACCGCGAGGTGGTCGAGCAGTTGCGTGCTTGCGGCGTGCACTGGGAAGAGGGCGCGGCGCGCGAGCAGACCGCCCAGCCCCTGGCCGGCATGACCGTGGTGCTCACCGGCACGCTGCCCACGCTGGGCCGCGACCAGGCCAAGGAGATGCTGGAGGCCGCTGGCGCCAAGGTCTCCGGATCGGTCAGCAAAAAGACCAGCTACGTGGTCGCGGGCGCCGAGGCCGGCAGCAAGCTGTCCAAGGCCGAGGAACTGGGTGTGCCCGTGCTGGACGAGGCCGGCATGCTGGCCCTGCTGGCGGGTGACCCCCCTGCTGCAGCCGCAGCGGAGCAGGGCTGATGGCGCTGAGTCCGCGCAAACCCGTGGTCGGCCTGGCGCTGGGCAGCGGGTCGGCGCGCGGCTGGGCGCATTTCGGCGTGCTGCGCGCGCTCGAGGATGCGGGCCTGCGGCCCGACATCATCTGCGGCTCGTCCATCGGCGCCCTGGTGGGCGCCTCCTATGCGGCCGGTGAAATGCAGCGCTTCGAGGAATGGGTGCTGGGCCTGGGCATGCGCAAGGTCTTCGGCTTCATGGACTTCAACATCGCGGGCGGCATGCTCAAGGGCGAGAAGCTGATCTCGTTCTGGCGCGAGCATTTCGTGGACTCGGCCATCGAGGATCTGAAGATTCCCTTCGGCGCCGTGGCCACCGACCTGCATTCGGGTGCCGAGGTCTGGCTGCGCAAGGGCTCCATCGCCGATGCCGTGCGCGCCTCCATCGCGCTGCCCGGCCTGTTCACGCCCGTGCAGCGCGAAGGGCGGCTGCTGGTCGATGGCGGCATCGTCAACCCCGTGCCCGCCTCGCTGGCGCGCGCCATGGGCGCGGACATCGTGATCGCGGTCGATCTCAATGCCGACATCATGCGGCGCCACATGCGGCCGCTGGCGCCCGCTGCCGCCATGGCCGCTGCGCCGCCGCTGGAGGAGGCCCCGCCCGCCGTGGAGCAGGGCGTGGCGCCCGAGGACCTGTCGGGCCAGGCCAGCGCCGTGGCCGGCTCGGCCTGGATGCGCCGGCTGCAACGCGGCGTGATGGGGTGGATGCCCGGCCACCACCGCGATGAGGCAGGCCGCGAGACCGAGCCCCCGCCCCGGCCGCCCTCGCTGCTGGACGTGGTGATGACCAGCGTCAACATCATGCAGATGCGCATCACGCGCAGCCGCATGGCGGGCGACCCGCCCGAGCTGGTGATCGCCCCGCGCCTGTCCCACCTGGGCCTGCTGGACTTCCACCGCGCCCGCGAGGCCATCGACGAAGGCTACGAGGCGGCGCAGGCCGCGCTGCCCGGCCTGCGCCACTGGGGTCTGTGAGGCCCCGGGGGAACGCGCCCTATGCCGCCTGGGCATCCCAGGCCGCCTCGCGCTCCACTGCTGCCGCGCTGCGGTCTGCGTTGGCCGCCGCGCCGCGCGAAGGCTGCAGCCGTTGCATCAATGCGGCCGGATCCAGGCACTGGATCAGCGGCAGGCCCGCGCCGGCATGCACCAGCTCCCGCACCAGGGCCGGCGTCGTGGAGGCCACGCTGAGCATGGGCGATTCCACCAGCGCGCTGGCCGGCAGCCGGTGCACGCCTTGCAGCGCGCTGACCAGCAGCCCCACGCGCAGGCCGCCGTGCTGGACCACGATGACCTGCGACTGCTCGGTGACCACGCCGGGCCGGCCCTGCAGCAGCGCGGCCAGGTCGAACACCCAGACATAGCCGCTGACGCTGCCCTGGCTGCGCCGCGCCAGCGCACCCACGCAAAACGGCAGCCGTCCTGCCGCCACGGGCGAGATGGCGCTGGCGGGCAGGGCCTCGCAGACATCGCCCGCGCGCAGGGCCAGCAGGCTGGCGCCCACGTAGAAGCTGGCCAGTTCCACCGGCGCATCGCCGCCGCCGTGCGCGGCGAGCGCACGCGCGACAGGACGCGAGCCATCCAGCCGCGTGGCCGGCGCCAGGCGCAGGGCGCGGTTGCGCGCATCGGCATGCACAGGCCCCAGCCGCTGCAGGCTCAGGCTGACGAGGCCGGCCAGTGTGTCCTCCGTTGCGCTTTCCTTTGCATCGCGTGCCGCGCCCTGGTCCAGCCGGAACTCGCGGTAGCCTCGCCCGGCGGCCATGCCGACGATGCAGTAGTGGCCTTCGATTTCCTCGATGCTGCTGCGTACCTCTCCATCGGTCAGCGTTGCCAGCCCGGCCACGCCTTCTATGCAACTGCCCAGCGGCCGACCGCCGTGGCTGGCGGCGATGATGCGGCCGTCGCGTGCCACGTAGAAAGCCTCCATCGGCAAACGGGGCAGGCCGTGGTCTTCGGGGCCGGCGTCTTCGGACTGCTCCGGTGCAGCGGCCTGCAGCATGGCCTGCAGTTCTCGGCGCGTGTGGAACAGCAGGGCAATGCCGCCGATGGCGGGGCCCTGATCTGCGCCCTGCCCATGCCCATGTCCATTGGTGGTTGAGGGGGCGCGCAATGCGGCGTGGTAGACGTGGACGGGCAGGCCCCCATCGTCCAGCTCCTGCACGTGATAGGCCTGGGCATCGCGCAGCGCCATGGTGGCCTGCAGTGCCGAGGCCTGCACGCGCACGCCGGGTGACAGCGGCAGACCGGGTTCGTCCTCATGGCTGCAGGCCAGCACCAGGCCCTGGGCGTCATACAGCGCAATGCGCGCATAGACGGTGTACAGCGCATTGAGCTGCTCCAGCAGACGCTGCGCGGCGTCGTGTGCCTGTACCGACAGGGCCAGGCAGCCGCTGTTGTCTTGCAGCACTTTCTGCAGGCCTGGCGTCAGGGCCCACCAGCGGCAATCGTTGGCGCGTTCGTAGAGATTGCGCTCCAGCAGGTCCATCAGCAGCCGGTTCAGCGTGGTGTGCTCCTGCAGCCGCGTGGACAGCGCCGTCTCGTGCAGGCCGTGGATGGCGCGCGTGAACACGGCATGGGTCAGGTCGCCGGTCTCGCTCATCTGCTCCAGCACGGCCTGCAGCGGGTCCGGGGGGGCCGTGCCCTGCACGGGGGACTCCGGCGCCTGGCTGGCAGCCAGCACCTGGCCGTTCCAGACCACGCGGCGTATGTCGTCGGCCGCGCGTGCCATGGCGTGCAGGGGCGGGCAAAAGCCCCGGGACTGGGCCATCAGTCCTTCGGCGATGGCAGGCTCCAGTGCCTGCAGGACCTGCGGCCTTTGCTGGGTGGCGAAGGCCAGGTCCAGCGGCGCCATGACCTGGGTCTGCCAGCCCTCGGGGCCCGCATAGCCCTGGTAGGGCAAGGCGCGGGCCGTACGCACCAGATAGGTGCGGCCGGCGTGGATCAGCGGCTGCACGGCATCGCCGTGGTGCATGGGCACGCGGCTGCCGGGGGCGATCCAGTGGTCATCGCTGCTGGCAATGACCAGTCCAGCCGCATCCAGCAGCAGTCCCACCTGGGCGCGCGGCCCGCCCGAGGCAAAGATGGCCTGCATCTCGGCCGCGAAGTCGAAGCTCAGGCACAGCACGCCGAGCACCGCCATGGTGCGTGGATGCAGCAGGCGCTGCGCGTAGATCAGGCGGTCTGCGCCGGGCAGCACGCAGCTGGCGCCGAAATGGCTGACATGGCCGGCCTGCTGCAGGCACTGCTGGAACCAACCCTCGGCGCAGGGCGGCAGCGGCTTGTCGCCTGCCTGGGCGCGTGCGCAGACCTGGCCCTGGGTGTCCAGCAGCAGGATGTCGTCGTAGACCGTGTACTTGGCACGGTAGGCCTGCAGGTGCAGCTGCAGCGGAGCCTGCCAGGCGTGCAGGCCGCCCGCGGCCATGTCCAGCAGGATGTCGCCATCGCCGAGCTGGGCCATGGCCTCGCACAGCACGGAATCGGCGGCCAGGAAGCCGACATCGGCCGTGCGCTCGTAGAGGCTGCGCACCAGCAGGTCGATGGCATGGCTGGACTGCATGCCCAGCTGGGCCATGGCTTCCTGCGCGGACTGGGCCAGCTGCGACTGCAGCAGGCCTTGCTCCAGCTGCTCCAACCCCTGGCGCGTGTCGGTCAGCATGGACACCAGGGCCTGTCCCTGCTGCGAGGCCTGCATGCGGGCCGAAGCCTCGATGAGACGCCACATGAGCCGGATCTCGCGCAGGTCGGCGGCGTTGCGGTTGAGTTCCCGCAGGTGGGGAAGAATCAGGTCGGTGGGCAGGGATGTGGCCATGGGGCGCTCCGCAGTCAGGTTCAGGTTCGGTAAACCAACTTTTCCGCTCAGGGAAAAGCCCTATGCAAAGAGCAAGAAGGAGGCCAGTTTGTGACTAAATGTGTCTGCAAGGTGACATAGGGGTGACGGACCGCCGCCTGCACCCCGCACGCAGCCCGTCCGGTGCCACACCGGGGCATGGCCCGGCATCACCGCAGTGCGTACGCCGGCGCCGTGCAGCATGGTGGTGCTTGGTGGCCGTGCAGGCCTACAGGCTCAGGTCGATGGTGTGCACCCGGTGCGCGTCCAGCAGGCCGGCAGCCCGGTCGGCGAAGTAGCGCTCCAGCGTCACGCGCACGGTGCGGAAGGCCAGTTCTTCCCAGGGAACATCGGCCTGCGCAAACAGGCGGGCCTCCATGGTCTCGGGGCCGGGGTAGAACTGCTCGCTGCGCAGACGGGCGCGGTAGAACAGATGGACCTGGCTGACCTTGGGCACGTCCACGATGGAAAACAGCGGCCCCATCTCGATGTCGGCGCCGGCTTCCTCGTCGGTCTCGCGCTGGGCACCGCGTGCCGTGGTCTCGGCCAGTTCCATGAAGCCTGCGGGCAGGGTCCACAGGCCCCGGCGCGGCTCGATGTTGCGCTTGCACAGCAGCACGCGGCCGTCGTCGGTCACGGGGATGGTGCCCACCACGTTCAGCGGGTTCTCGTAGTGGATGGTGTGGCAGTGCGGGCACACGGCGCGCTCGCGCGTGTCGCCATCGTCAGGAAGGCGGTAGACCACCGCCGTGCCGCAGGCTCGGCAGAACTTGATGGGGCTGCGAAAAATCATGCCGACACCATGAAAGTGAAAGCGCCGCCAGACGGAAGGCAGTAAGGCATTCCGTGCGGCGGACCGTAGGTTCAAACACAAAGGCCGGCAGGCCGGGGAGCGTGCTCCCTGCTGCCTTGCCGGCCTGTCGCCAGGCTCAGAGAAAACTCAGGCGATCTTGACGCTCAAGGGGCTCAGCCCGTCGATGCGGCCTTCCAGCAGGTCACCGCGCACCACGGCGGCCACGCCTTCGGGCGTGCCCGTCATGATCAGGTCGCCGGGCTGCAGTTCCCAGGCCGCCGACAGGTGCTCGATGGTCTCGGCAATGTTCCAGATCAGCTTGCCGATGTCGCTGCGCTGGCGGTCGGCGCCATTGACCTGCAGCGAGATCGCGGCCTTGGCGATGTCGCCGGCCTCGGCTGCCGGGGTGATGGGGCCGATGGGTGCGGCATGCTCGAAGGCCTTGCCGATGCACCAGGGTCGGCCCTGCTTCTTCATGTCGTTTTGCAGGTCGCGGCGCGTCATGTCCAGGCCCACGGCGTAGCCCCAGATGTAGTCCAGCGCATCGGCTGCCAGGATGTTCTTGCCCGCCTTGCCGATGGCCACGACGAGCTCGATCTCGTGGTGCAGGTTGGAGGTCAGCGTGGGGTAGGGCATGGTGCCCGTGGTGCCGGCCTCGACGGGCACTATGGCGTCGGCAGGCTTGAGGAAGAAGAAGGGCGGCTCGCGGCCGGTGAAGCCCATCTCCTTGGCGTGTTCTTCGTAGTTGCGGCCCACGCAGTAGATGCGGTGCACGGGGAAGCGCTCGGGGCGGCCCAGGACGGGTACGCTGGCCACGGCGGGCGGGTTGAAAACGTAGCTCATGTCGGTGTTCCTCTGGCGCCTTGTCTCTTGGGCGCCGCCGCAAGTGTGCCATGCATCGGCGCGGCTGCACGGTATGCTTTGCAGTCTATGAAGCTCCACACCTACTTCCGCTCGTCGGCCTCCTACCGCGTGCGCATTGCGCTGCAGATCAAGGGCCTGGACTATGAATCCGTACCCGTGCACCTGCTGCGCGGCGACCACAAGGCGCCGGCCTATGCCCAGCATGTCGGCGATGCGCTGGTGCCGGCGCTGGAGACCGAGGACGGCCACTGGCTGACCCAGTCCATGGCCATCATCGAATATCTCGATGAGACCCATGCCGAAATACCGCTGCTGCCGCGTGACGCCCTGGGCCGTGCCCATGTGCGCGCACTGGCCCAGATGGTGGCCTGCGAGATCCATCCGCTCAACAACCTGCGCGTGCTCAAGTACCTGGTGCGCAACCTGGGTGTCTCCGACGAGGCCAAGAGCGGCTGGTACGTGCATTGGGTGCGATCGGGCCTGGAGGCCTTCGAGCGCCAGCTGGACCTGCTGGCCGCCGAGCGCGAGGCGGCCGGCCTGCCGCCTTCGCTGTTTTGCTGGGGCGACACGCCCACGCTGGCCGATTGCTGCCTGGTGCCGCAGATCTTCAACGGCCGCCGCTTCAACGTGAGCCTGGACGGCCTGCCGCGCCTGGCGGCCATCGTCGATCGCTGCGAGGCGCTGCCGGCCTTCCAGAAGGCCCATCCCTCGGCCTGCCCCGACGCGGAATGAGCGCGGCCCGGCCTGACTCCATCCCCGGCAACCTCCCCGGCACCGTCCCCGTATCCTGGCTGGTGCCCGACTGGCCCGCGCCGCCCGGCGTGCACGCGCTGTGCACCTCGCGCGAAGGCGGCGTCAGCACGGCGCCCTGGGGCAGCCTGAACCTGGGCGACCATGTGGGCGACGACCCCCAGGCCGTGCGCGCCAACCGCCAGCGCCTGCAGGAGATCGTGCGTGCGGATACGCCGGATGCCTGCGCGGTGTTCCTGCAGCAGGTGCATGGCGTGGATGTCATCGCACTGGATGCAGGCAGCGCGCAGGGCCAGGCCTTCGATGCCTGCGTGACCAGCGCCTCGGGCGTGGTCTGCACCATCATGGTGGCCGATTGCCTGCCCGTGCTGCTGGCCCATCGCAGCGGCGCCGTGGTGGGCGCGGCCCATGCGGGCTGGCGCGGTCTGGCCGGAATGCCGCCTGGCCATGCGGGTCAGCCGTTGGCAGGCGGTGTGCTGGAGTCTCTGTTCAAGCGCTTTGCCGATCAGCTCCGGACCGCACCCGAGCAGGTGGCGCCGCAGACCCTGGCATGGCTGGGCCCTTGCATCGGTCCGCGTTCCTTTGAGGTCGGTGCCGAGGTGCGCGCTGCCTTCATCGCGCATGACGCCGCCGCCGCCGCGCATTTCACCGCCATACCTCAGGCGGGCGAGGGCACCCCCAAGTACCTGGCCAGCCTGGCCGGGCTTGCGCGACAGCGCCTGGCGGCGCTGGGCATCACGGCCATCCATGGCAATGACGGCAGCGACGCATGGTGCACGGTGCTCAACGACTCACGGTTCTTTTCGCACCGGCGCGACGCTGCCCGCCTGGGCAGCAGCGGCCGATTCGCCGCCTGCATCTGGAAGGACTGAGGGCGCGGGCGCGTCCGGTGCGTCCGCCGTGCCCTGCGAGGCCTGCTGCTGCGCCAGCCAGGCCTGGCGCTCGGCCAGTTCGCGCGCATGGCGCTTTCGGTTGCGCGCGGGCGTACCCATGATGTAGATCACGATGGACAGCGGCAGCAGTCCATACAGTGCGAAAGTGACCAGGGCGCCGAGTATGCTGCCCGTGGGGCTGGCGGCTTCGGCCACGGCCATCATCAGCGTGACATACAACCAGGCGATAACAACGAGATACATGGTCGATTCGAAAAAGGCGCACCGGGCACGGGTTTTTGTGGAGGGCTGTGCCGGGCAACGGGGGGCTCGCCTGGGTCACAATCAAAACGGATGCCCCGCAAGCCCCAGGCTATTGCGAACGGCATCCGCGAACAAGGATGCAGCATGAATTTTGACCCACTCGCAGGCCTGCCAGGCCAACCCATCCAGCAATTCTGGAACGAGCAATGGAGCCGGACGCTGCAGATACTGCAGCAGATGGGATCACCGGGAATGCCGGGAGCACAGGGCGCGGGCATGCCGGACATGGCCCAGGCCTGGAAGGCTGCAGTCCCCGAACCCGGCGCCTTGCCCGAGAACGCGCTGTCGCTGGACCCCGAAAAGCTGCTGGAGCTGCAACGCCAGTACCTGGACGGCGCCAAGGCCATGTGCGAGCAGGGCGGCGCCCAGGCGCTGCTGGCCAAGGACAAGCGCTTCAACACCCAATCCTGGGCCGACAACCCGCTGACGGCGGCCACCGCAGCCACCTATCTGCTCAACAGCCGCATGCTCATGGGCCTGGCCGAGGCCGTGCAGGCCGACGAGAAGACCCGCAACCGCGTGCGCTTCGCTGTGGAACAGTGGCTGGCGGCCATGTCGCCCAGCAACTTCCTGGCACTCAATGCAGAGGCGCAGAAGAAGGCCATCGAAACCCAGGGCGAGAGCCTGGCCCTGGGCGTGGCCAACCTGCTGGCCGACATGCGCCAGGGCCATGTCTCCATGACCGACGAGAGCCTGTTCACCGTGGGCAAGAACGTTGCCACCACCGAAGGCGCCGTGGTGTTCGAGAACGAGCTGTTCCAGCTCATCGAGTACAAGCCGCTGACGGACAAGGTGCACGAGCGTCCCTTCCTCATGGTGCCGCCGTGCATCAACAAGTTCTACATCCTGGACCTGCAGCCCGACAACTCGCTGATCCGCTATGCCGTCAGCCAGGGCCACCGCACCTTCGTGATGAGCTGGCGCAATCCCGACGACAGCCTTGCGCACAAGACCTGGGACAACTACATCGAAGACGGCGTGCTCACCGGCATCCGCGTGGCACGCGAGATCGCAGGAGCCGAGCAGATCAACGTGCTGGGCTTTTGCGTGGGCGGCACCATGCTGTCCACCGCGCTGGCCGTGCTGCAGGCACGCCACGACCGCGAGCATGGCGCAGCTGTTGCTCCGGCGGCCAAGGCGGCTCCAGCCAAGCGCGCGGCTGGCAGCCGCAGCGCCGCCCGCACATCCACAGCCCGCGCCAAGGCGCCGGCCGGCGTGCCGTTTCCCGTGGCCAGCGTCACGCTGCTGACCACTTTCATCGACTTCAGCGACACCGGCATCCTCGATGTCTTCATCGACGAGTCCGTGGTGCGCTTCCGCGAAATGCAGATGGGCGAGGGCGGCCTCATGAAGGGCCAGGACCTGGCATCGACCTTCAGCTTTCTGCGTCCCAACGATCTGGTCTGGAACTACGTGGTGGGCAACTACCTCAAGGGCGAAACACCGCCGCCGTTCGACCTGCTGTACTGGAACAGCGACTGCACCAACCTGCCCGGCCCGTACTACGCCTGGTACCTGCGCAACCTCTACCTGGAAAACAAGCTGGTCCAGCCCGGTGCGCTGACCGTCTGCGGCGAGCGCATCGACATGCACCAGCTGCGCCTGCCGGCCTATATCTACGGCTCGCGCGAGGACCACATCGTGCCCGTGGGCGGCTCCTATGCATCGACCCAGGTGCTGGGTGGCGACAAGCGTTTCGTCATGGGCGCATCCGGCCACATCGCGGGCGTGATCAATCCGCCGGCCAAGAAAAAGCGCAGCTACTGGCTGCGCGAGGACGGCCAGCTGCCGCCCACGCTCAAGGAGTGGCAGGCCGGCGCCGACGAGTACCCGGGCAGCTGGTGGGCCGACTGGAGCCCCTGGCTGGCCGAGCACGGCGGCAAGCTGGTCGCGGCGCCAAAGCAGTACGGCAAGGGCAGGGAATACACGGCCATCGAGCCGGCCCCGGGCCGCTACGTGCTGGTCAAGGCCTGAGGCACAATCGTTTCGATGCTGCAGCGCAATAACGCTGCGGCTTGAATGCAGGGTGCCGCTGCCGCAGCTTCGGCAGTGCGCGCCCGGGCATCCCTTCAAGAGTCCAAAGAAAGGTCCGTCATCATGGAAGACATCGTCATCGTTTCCGCTGTCCGCACTGCCGTTGGCAAGTTCGGCGGCACCCTTGCCAAGATCCCCGCCACCGAACTGGGCTCCATCGTGATCCGCGAGGCTCTGAGCCGCGCCAAGGTCGGCACCGACCAGGTCGGTGAAGTCATCATGGGCCAGGTGCTGGCCGCTGGCGCAGGCCAGAACCCTGCACGCCAGGCCATGATGAAGGCCGGCATTGCCAAGGAAACCCCGGCCCTGACAATCAATGCGGTCTGCGGCTCGGGCCTGAAGGCCGTGATGCTGGCGGCCCAGGCCGTGGCCACGGGCGACAGCGAGATCGTCGTGGCCGGCGGCCAGGAGAACATGAGCCTGTCCCCCCACGTGCTGCCGGGCTCGCGCGACGGCCAGCGCATGGGCGAGTGGAAGATGGCCGACACCATGATCGTGGACGGCCTGTGGGACGTCTACAACCAGTACCACATGGGCATCACGGCCGAGAACGTGGCCAAGGAAAAGAGCGTCAGCCGCGAACAGCAGGACGCCCTGGCCCTGGCCAGCCAGCAAAAGGCCACGGCCGCGCAGGACGCCGGCAAGTTCGTGGATGAGATCGTTCCCGTCAGCATTCCCCAGCGCAAGGGCGATCCCGTGGTCTTTGCGGCCGACGAGTACATCAACCGCAAGACCAACGCCGAGGCGCTGGCAGGCCTGCGTCCGGCTTTCGACAAGGCTGGCTCGGTGACGGCCGGCAATGCTTCGGGCCTGAACGACGGCGCCGCCGCCGTGGTGGTGATGAGCGCCTCCAAGGCCAAGGCCCTGGGCCTGACGCCGCTGGCGCGCATCGTCTCCTATGCCACCAGCGGTCTGGACCCCGCCACCATGGGCCTGGGCCCGGTGTTCGCCTCGCGCAAGGCGCTGCAGCGCGCCGGCTGGTCTGCGCAGGACGTGGACCTGTTCGAGCTGAACGAAGCCTTCGCGGCACAGGCCTGTGCGGTGAACCAGGAGCTGGGCATCGATCCGGCCAAGGTCAACGTCAACGGCGGCGCCATTGCCATCGGCCACCCCATCGGCGCATCGGGCGCCCGCATCCTGGTGACCCTGCTGCACGAGATGCAGCGCAGCGGCGCCAGGAAGGGTCTGGCCGGCCTGTGCATCGGCGGCGGCATGGGCGTGGCCATGACCGTGGAGCGCGTCTGAAAGGCTCCGGGAAAACGTTAGCAAGCTTTCAGGGTAGATCCTAGGCTTGACTAGGGCCTGCCCGAAGAGGGGCGCAGCGCACGCGCTGCATACTAGCCATGCGAGGGGGCCGGGCCCAGAGGCTCAGGCACCCTTGGCGATAACCGGCGTCAATGTTCCGGTTGTCATGGATAGATTGATCTGAAGCAACCATTGATTGACAGGAGAGAAGAATGGCTCAAAAAGTAGCGTATGTCACAGGGGGAATGGGAGGCATCGGAACGGCCATCTGCCAGCGTCTGCACAAGGAAGGCTTCAAGGTCATCGCAGGTTGTGGTCCGTCGCGCGACTTCCAGAAGTGGCTTGACGAGCAAAAGGCGCTGGGTTTCACCTTCCATGCATCGGTGGGCAATGTGGGCGACTGGGCTTCCACCGTCGAAGCCTTCAGCAAGACCAAGGCCGAGCACGGCAACATCGATGTGCTGGTCAACAATGCCGGTATCACGCGTGACCGCATGTTCATCAAGATGACGCCCGAAGACTGGCAGGCCGTGATCGAGACCAACCTCAACTCCATGTTCAACGTGACCAAGCAGGTCGTGGGCGACATGGTGGAAAAGGGCTGGGGCCGCATCATCAACATCAGCTCGGTCAATGGCGCCAAGGGCCAGGCCGGGCAGACCAATTACTCGGCCGCCAAGGCGGGCATGCACGGCTTCACCATGGCGCTGGCGCAGGAGATGGCCACCAAGGGCGTGACCGTGAACACCGTGAGCCCCGGCTACATCGGCACCGACATGGTCAAGGCCATCCGTCCCGACGTGCTGGAGAAGATCGTGGGCACCATCCCCGTCAAGCGCCTGGGCGAGCCCAGCGAGATCGCATCGATCATCGCCTGGCTGGCTTCGGAGGAAGGCGGCTATTCCACCGGCGCCGATTTTTCGGTCAACGGTGGCCTGCACATGCATTGAACCTGCAAGGGTTCGCGCTGCAAAGGAGCCTCCGGGCTCCTTTTTTGTTGGGCAGCCCCGCGGCAAATGTCCCAGAAATGACAAAACCCGCTGAAGCGGGTTCTGTGGAAGAGGGGGTCTGCACGGAAGGCCGTCAGACCGGTGGTGTCAGAGACTGGGGCACCGTGTGCGCCAGCCAGCGCCTCAGCGCTTGCGATCGCGTTCGTCTTCGGGCCAGATGGACATGATGGCGTTCGTTTGCATGGAAACTTCTCCTGTATTGCTCTCTTAACGCGGGCTGGATTCAGCTGGTTGACAGGTTTTTAAAAAATTTTCGAAGGAAGTCGAAACTTTTTCGTGACCCGGTTTTCAAGCGCTGCGGGGGCCGCGCTTGCGGTCACGGTCATCCCATGGCCAGACAGCTTGGGCCAGCGCAGCGGCTGCAAAGCGGGTCTGCAGGGCGGTGTGGGAAAAGATGTCGGTCATGTGCAATCACTCCTTTGTTGCGTGTTCAACGCGGGCAAGTGGAGGCAGGTTGACTCAGGGATTGCCCCAGGACGCAAGCAATTGCAAGCCCGGAGGTGGTGATCTGTCAGTTTGAAGACAGATTTCTGGCGCGGTGAGAAAAATCCGTTTCCTGACAGAGGCTTACGGGCGTGGCGGGCCGATGTCGATGCTGTTACGCCTCGTTGCCCGCAATGCGTGGGCACAGGTCAACCCGGGGTGAAAACGTCCATCAGGCAAAAATCAGGGTCACGGCAGGCGCGTCGTCCACGATGTAGCCGCGGTACATGCCGGCGCTGTTGAAGGGGCAGTGCACGCGTCCGTCGCTGTCCACGGCCACCACGCCGCCCTGGCCACCGATGTGTGTCAGCGTGCCCCGCACTGCGGCGTCTGCTGCGAGTTCCAGGCTTTGCCCCAGGTAGCGCATGCGCGCATGGATGTCGTGCGCGAGGGCTGCGCGCAGGAAATGCTCTCCGGTTCCGGTGGCCGCCACGGCGCAGGTGGTGCTGTCGGCGTAGAAACCTGCGCCCACCACGGGCGTGTCGCCCACGCGCCCGGGGCGCTTGTTGGTCAGCCCGCCGGTGGATGCCGCAGCGGCCAGGTTGCCATGCACATCGCGCGCCACGGCGCCGACCGTGCCCATCTTGCCGTTCTCGTTCAGCGGAGCAGGGTGCGCCGCCAGTCCGCTGGCGTCGTGGTCCAGCAGCGCGGTCTGGCCGGATTGCGCCTGCACCCGGCGCAGCTGTGCCAGGCGCTCGGCAGAGTCGAAGTAACCTGCATCCATCCGCGCCAGCCCGCGCTCATCGGCAAACCGCTGCGCCCCTTCGCCGACCAGGAGCACGCACTGGCCATCGTCAAGAACATGCCGCGCCAGCGCAATCGGATTGCGCACCTGGCTGACGGAAGCGACTGCGCCGGCCCGCAGGTTGCTGCCGTCCATCAGGCCGGCGTCCATCTCGTGGCGCGCGTCGCGCGTGTAGACGGAGCCGCGCCCGGCATTGAACAGCGGGCAGTCTTCCAGGGACTGGCACGCGGCCTGGACGGCGTCCAGCGCGCTGGCGCCGCGCCGCAGCAGGGCGGCGCCCGCCTCCAGCGCCTGGGCCAGCGCGGCGTGGTAGGGGGCCTCGTCGGCCTGGCCCTGGATGACGGTGCCTGCGCCGCCGTGCACGGCAATGGAAAATTTTCGGGAGTTCTGGGGCATGTTCATTGGAGTGCGTAGCGCGATTCCAGGAAGCGGCCATAGCGGGCGATGCCCAGGCCGATGAGCAGGTAGACGGCACAGACCACCATGTACATCTCCACGAAGTACGCAATCCAGTGGGGGTCGCTCATGGCCATCTTCAGGGAGCCAGTGATGTCGTAGATGTTCACGATCGCCACCAGGGAGGTGTCCTTCACCGCGCCGATGAAGTTGCTCACCGTGGGCGCTATGGTCACGCGCAGCGCCTGCGGCAGGACCACGTGGCGCAGCACCTGCACCCTGGTGAAGCCCATGGCCTGGGCCGCCATGACCTGGCCTTGGGGCACGGCCTGCAGCCCGCCGCGAAACACCTCGGCAAGATAGGCCGCGCTGAAGGCCGCCAGGCAGACGGCGATGCGGACCATGGGGTCTACCCTCCATTGCGCGGGCACCAGCATGGGCAGCACGAAGGCCCCGAAGAACAGCAGTGTGATCAGGGGCACGCCGCGCACGGCCTCGATGAAGCCCGTGCACAGGATGCGGATCAAGGGCAGGCTGGAGCGCCGGCCCAGCGCCAGCAGGATGCCCAGCGGAACGCCGGCCAGGCAGGCGATCACGGCAAGGAACAGGGTCAGCGGCAGGCCGCCCCACAGATCGCTGGGCACGGGTGCCAGGCCGGCCACACCGCCGGCCATCAGCACGCCAAAGCCGGTCAACCCGGCCAGCAGCATTGCCATGCCGGCGCGGCCGAAGAAGCGCGGTAGCGCCGCCACGCCCACGCTGCCCAGCAGCCAAAGGCTGGCGGCGACGGGGCGCCACTGTTCGGCCACGGGATAGCGGCCCAGGAATACCAGGCGGTATTTCTCGCGCACCACGCCCCAGCAGGCGCCGGCCGCAGCGCGGCATGTGTCGGGGTTGGCTGCGGTTTCGGCGTCGAGCAGGCCCCAGGCCAGCAGTTTCCAGCCCGCCCACAGCGCGGCCAGCAGCAGCGTGGCGGTGATGAGCCCGGAGAGCGCATCCGGAAACAGGCTGGCGCGCAGGCGCTGCGCCAGCGGAACCCGGGGCGGGGCCACCGGCAGGGCCGGTGCGCGGAGTACGGCACTCATGGGCAGGTCTTTCCCGGCTAGCGTGTGATAAAGGCACTGCGCTGGTTGAAGGCATTCAGTGCCAGCGAGGTCAGCAGGTTGATGGCCAGGTAGACCACCGCGATGATGGTCACGCATTCGATGGCCTGGCCGGTCTGGCTCATGGCGGTGTTGGCGACCATCACCACGTCGGGGTAGCCGATGGCCACGGCCAGCGAGGAGTTCTTGATGGTGCTGAGCGCCAGGTTGGTATAGGGGGGAATGATCACCCGCAGGGCCTGCGGCAGCACGACCAGGCGCAGCTGCTGGCCGCGGCGCATGCCCAGGGCCGAGGCAGCGTTCCATTGCCCGCGCGGCACGGCCTGCAGACCGGCGCGCACGATCTCCGCGCAATAGGCGGCGGCATACAGGCCCAGGGCGCCCACCAGAGCCAGGAATTCAGGCGTCAGCGCCAGTCCTCCGTCGATGCCGAACATGCCCGGTTGCGGAGAACTCCAGTGCCAGCCAGCCGCGCTGTCGTACACCGGGCCGGGCAGGGCCAGCCCCGCCTTGCTCAGAAAGCCCAGGGGGCCGATGGCCAGAGGGTGGTCCACATCGGGCAGCAGCGAAGTCAGCGCGAAATACCACAGCAGCACCTGCACCAGCAACGGGATGTTGCGCGCCACATCGACATAGAGGCGCACGGCGCCGCGCAGCAGCGGATGCCTTGCCACTGCGGCCACGCCCAGCAGCAGGCCCAGCACGGTGGCCAGCACGAGCGCGGGCACGGCGGCGCGAACCGTGTTGGCCACGCCGGCCGCGACCGCACGCAGGTAGCTGTCGCCGGGCTCGTAGGGCAGCAGCCCTTCGGAGATGGAAAAGCCGGCCGTCTGCTCCAGAAAGCCGAAGCCCCCGGCAATGCCGCGCGCGGCCATGTTGCGGCTGGCGTTGTGCGCCAGCCAGCCCAGCAGCAATATCAGCAGCCAGCCGATGGCGAGCTGCAAGGCCAGCCGGCCCCAGCGTGGCCGGGTGGGGGCCGGTGGCTGCCGTGCCCCGGTGTCGATGGCATTCACGGCTTTCACAGCATCTACAGCGTTCGCGGCATTCATGGCAGGGTGCCCTCGGCGCGTCAGTTCATCGGCGGCGACATCATCAGGCCGCCCTTGGTGAACAGCGCGTTCTTGCCGCGCGGCACGTTCAGGCCCGACCTGGCGCCCAGGTTGCGCTCATAGCTCTCGCCATAGTTGCCCACGGCCTTGACGATGCGCAGCGCCCATTCCCTGTCCAGCCCCAGCTGCTTGCCCAGGTCGTCGCTCTGGCCCAGGAAACGCTTGACCTGAATGCTGTCGGAGCGGGTCTTGAGCTCGTCGGCATTGGCCTGGGTGATGCCCAGTTCCTCGGCCTCGATCATGGCGTTGAGTGTCCAGCGCACGACGGCGAACCATTCGTCGTCACCGCGGCGCACGGCGGGGCCGGCCGGCTCCTTGGAGATGACTTCGGGCAGGATCACGTAGTCGTCGGGGTTGGCCAGTTCCTTGCCGCGCAGCACGGCCAGGGCGCCGAGGTCGCCGGTATACGCCTGGCAGCGCCCGCTGCTGAAGGCCTGCAGGGCGGCTTCGGGGTTGTCGAACACCACCGCCTTGTAGTTGAGCTTGTGGGCGCGAAAGTACTCCGACAGGGTCTTTTCCGTGGTGGATCCGCTGATCACGCAGATGGTGGCGCCAGAGAGCTGCTTGACGCTGTTCAGGCCGGGTTTCTTCCTGGCCATGAAGCCCTGGCCGTCGTGGAAATTGATGCCCGCCCACATCAGGCCCAGGCCGTTGTCGCGCGTGAAGGTCCAGGTGGTGTTGCGTGCCAGCAGATCGATCTCGCCGGACTGCAGCGCCGTGATGCGTGTCTGGCCGCTGGTGGGAATGAACTTGACCTTGCCGGCGTCGCCCAGGGTGGCGGCCGCCACGGCGCGGCAGAAATCCACGTCCAGCCCGGACCAGTTGCCGCTGCCGTCGGCCAGCGCAAAGCCTGCGCGCCCCGTGTGCACACCGCAGGCCACGGCGCCGCGCTGCTTGATGCCATCCAGCGTCTTGCCTGCGTAGGCCGGCGCGGCAGCGAGCGTGGCCGCGGCGGCCATCGAGGCGAAAAGAAAGCGGAAACGGGCAGGGGCATTCATGCGGAGTCCTTTGCGGCGGGATGGGGGGCCTGGGGTTGCGGCTTGCTCGCCGCAGGTAAAGCGGGGCCGCTGTCCGGTGTCAGGTAGGGAAGCACCGACTCGGACAGTTCGACCAGGCTGCGCACGGCCTGGGGCGTGGAGCGGATGACCTGGGTGGCCAGCGCTTCGACCATGGCCATGGCCGCCAGCACCGACGATGGGAGCAGAGGGTGGGCGGCAGGGGCCAGCAGCACGTAGTCGGCCTGGCCGGCCAGCGGGCTGGTGGCCTCGTCGGTGATGGCGATGGTCAGGGCGCCCCGCTGGCGCGCATGCGCCGTCAGCTCCACCGCTTCGCGTGAGTAGCGCGGCAGCGAGATCGCGATCAGCACATCCTGCTCCGTCAGCCCTGTCATGCGCCGGACGGCTTGCTCCGTGCCGCCTGCGCAGGCCACTTCCAGCACCTGTGGCAGATAGGGCTGCAGCGCGTCGGCGCCAAAGGCTGCCACATGGTGGGAGCTGCCAAAGCCCATGAACAGGACGCGGCGCGCGCGGCAGATGCGCTGGGCCAGTTGATCGAGCAGGCCGGGGTCGCAGGCCTGTGCGGCCGCCTGCAGATTGCGCTGCGTGTGCTCGAAGGCCTGCGCTCCCACGGCGCTTGCGGCAGGCTCGTGCGCCGCGCGCAGCTTGTTCACGGGCTCCAGGGCCTGTTGCAGCTGGCGGCCCAGGTGCAGGCGCAGATCGGCAAAGCCTTCGTAGCCGGCATGCTTGGCAAAGCGGTTGACGGCAGCCAGGGAACCGCCACAGGCATTGGCCACTTCCTCGGCGCTCAGCGTGACGGCCAGCACCGGATGCGCGGCCATCCAGCGGCCGACCCGGGCGACGGCGGGCGAGCCATCGACGCTGGCGCGCAGCAGTTCCTGTACGGCGGGGTGGGGGTGGAGTTCCATGAATGAATGAAATTGAATGGTCTCTTTCATTCATTATTTTTTAGGAATGAAATCTTTCATTCAGGGGAAACCCTGAACCGAACGATCCATGCGTTCCGCTGGCTACGGGGGAGTGCGAGGGCGTGAGGGGAGTGGGGGAGGGCGGGGCCTCAGGGGGCGCACTTGGGCGGAGCCGAAGTGGAGCGCCGTCTTCACGCGGGACGACGCTGGTGGCAGACGGTCATGGGTGCGAGCAAGCGCCTCGCACCCATGGGGCCGCCTGATTTTCGAGAACGACTGGAATCAGTCGGACATCGCGGCCGACAGCTGCTCGATCTGCTCGCTCAGTTCCAGCCAGCGTTCCTCCAGGCTGTCGATCTCGTCGTTGCAGGCCTTGAGGCTGCGGCCTGCTTCGGCCATCTCGGCGGGCGAGATGGGCTGGCTCAGCAGGCCCTCCAGCCGCGTGCGTTCGGCCTGCAGCTGGGGCAGGCGCTTGTCCAGCTGTTCCAGTTCCTTCTTGAACGGGCGGGTCTTCTCGGCCATTTGCTGGCGGGCCAGGGCGGCCAGGCGCCGTTGCTCGCGCTGGTCTCCGGCGCTGGCGGCCGGTGGCGTGGGCGGGGCAGCGGGGGCCGGGGCCAGCGCAGCAGCCACGGGGGCCTGCACTGCAGGTGCTGCAGCTGCTGCACCTGCTGCGGGCTCCACCTGCGCTGCCGCCTTGCTGGTGGCCGCAGCCGCCTGTTCGGCCTTGCGGGCTTCCTCGCGCAGGCGGCGGGATTCTTCCAGCAGGTAGCGCTGGTAGTCGTCCAGGTCGCCGTCGAAGGGGCCGACCACGCCACGGCCGACCAGCCAGAAGTCCTCGCAGACCGAGCGCAGCAGGGCGCGGTCGTGGCTGACCAGCATGACGGTGCCGTCGAAGTCGTTGATGGCCATGGCCAGGGCCTCGCGCGTGGCCAGGTCCAGGTGGTTGGTGGGCTCGTCCAGCAGCAGCAGGTTGGGGCGCTGCCAGACGATCATGGCCAGCACCAGGCGCGCCTTCTCGCCGCCGCTCATGCTGCCCACGGCCTGCTTGACCATGTCGCCGCTGAAGTTGAACGTACCCAGGTAGCTGCGCAGGTCCTGCTCGCGCGCCTGCGGGCCGGTGGCGCCGGTGTCCCGTGCCAGGCGGATCATGTGCTCCATCGGGTTTTCGCCGGGGCGCAGCACGTCCAGTTCCTGCTGGGCGAAGTAGCCGATGTTCAGGCCCTTGCCTTCGGTCACGGTGCCGGCCAGGGCCTTCATCTCGCGCGCGATGGTCTTGACCAGGGTGGACTTGCCCTGGCCGTTGGCACCCAGGATGCCGATGCGCTGGCCCGCCAGCACCGAGCGGTTGACGCCGCGCAGGATGGTGGTCGCCTGGCCTTCGTCGTCCAGGTAGCCGAATGCGGCGTCCGTGATCGCCAGCATGGGGTTGGGCAGGTTGGCGGGCGGCTTGAACTCGAAGGTGAAATCGGCGCTGGCCAGCATGGGCGCGACCTTTTCCATGCGCTCGATCTGCTTGACGCGGCTTTGCGCCTGCTTGGCCTTGGAGGCCTTGGCCTTGAAGCGGTCGATGAATTTTTGCAGGTGGGCGATCTTTTCCTGCTGGCGCTCAAACGAAGCCTGCTGCAGCAGCATCTGCTGGGCGCGCAGTTCCTCGAACTTGCTGTAGTTGCCGCCATAGCGCGTGACCTGCGCGTTTTCGATGTGCAGCGTGGTGTTGGTGATGGCGTCCAGGAATTCGCGGTCATGGCTGATCACGACCAGGGTGCCGGGGTAGCGCTTGAGCCAGGCTTCCAGCCAGACCAGGGCGTCCAGGTCCAAGTGGTTGGTGGGCTCGTCCAGCAGCAGCAGGTCGGAGGGGCACATCAGCGCGCGCGCCAGCTGCAGGCGCATGCGCCAGCCGCCCGAGAAGCTGTTGACGGGGTGCTCCAGCTCGGAGACCTTGAAGCCCAGGCCCAGGATCAGGGCCTGTGCGCGCGGCACGGCGTCGTGCGCGCCGGCATCGGCCAGGTCCACGTGGGCGTGGGCAATGGCCATGCCGTCCTCGCTGGCCTCGGCGGCCGCGAGCTGGGCGTTGAGCTCGCTCAAGCGGGTGTCGCCGTCCAGCACGAATTGGGTGGCCGTCTCCGAGGTCTCGGGCATGTTCTGCGCGACCTGGCCCAGGCGCCATTGCGAGGGGATGGAGAACTCTCCGCCGTCCTCGGCCAGGCTGCCGTTGAGCAGGGCGAACAGGCTGGACTTGCCGGCGCCATTGCGTCCGACAAGGCCGACTTTTTCACCGGGGTTGATGGAGACGGAGGTGCTGTCCAGCAGCACGCGGGTGCCGCGGCGCAGGGTAATGTTGCGAAGGCTGATCATGAATGGGCAGGATTATCCCAGCGATTGCGCCAGGGCAGGATTGCCGCCCGCCATGCCCGTGCCCGGCCACGGTGCAAAGCCCTGGTACCAGGCCCTAGATCGGCTGTATGCCCACGCGCTGCATCATGGACTGGGTGAACTGGATCTCGCGCTCGAAGCCCTTGGCATAGGCTTCGGCACTGGTGATGGCGACCTTGCCGCCTTCCTGCTCCAGCAAGGCGATGACCTTGGGCTGCCTGAGTACCTCCTCCAGCGCCGTGCGCAGCCGCTGGACGATGGCCTCGGGCGTGGCGGCCGGCACGGACACACCGCCCCAGGACGTGAGGTTGACGTCGGGCACGCCCAGCTCGGCCAGGGTCTGCACCTGGGGCAGCTTGGCGTTGCGCTGGGGGCCGGCAATGGCCAGCGGCACCAGCCTGCCCGCCAGCACCTGGGGATAGGCCACGGAAAACAGCGGGGCGCCGAAGGCCACCTGCTGGCCCAGCACGGCATTGACCAGCTCGGACGCGCCCTTGTAGGGCACATGGTTGACCTGCAGGCCCATGCTGGAGGCCAGCATCTCCACGCCCAGGTGCGATGGCGTGCCCACGCCGCCCGAGGCATAGTCCAGCGCGCCCGGCCTGGCCTTGGCGCGGGCGGCCAGGTCATCCAGCGTGCGCATGCCGGAGTCGGCATGCACGACGACCAGGATGTCCGAGCGCGACATGCCCAGCACATGGCGGAAGTCCTTGAACACGTCGTAGCCCGGGCTTTTGTACATGCGCATAGCGGCGGCCATGGGCGAGCCCGAGTACAGCAGCGTGTAGCCGTCCGCCGGTGCCTTGGCCACCTGGCGGGCGCCGATGTTGCCGCCCGCGCCGGCGCGGTTGTCTATCACCACGGGCTGGCCCAGCTGGGCCGACAGCGCCTCGGCCACGATGCGCGCGGCCGTGTCGGGGCTGGTGCCGGCCAGGTAGGGCACCACCCATTTGATGGGGCGCGTGGGCCAGACGCTGTCGTGCGCGGAAGCTGTGGCGGCCCAGGGCAGGCCTGCCGCAAGCGATGCGGCGCCTGCAGCCCGCAGGAATTGGCGGCGGTCCTGGCCGCTGCTGGTGATGTGTGGCATGGCTTTGTCTCCTGGTCTTTTGTCTTTTCTGTTTGCTGGGGGAGTGCTGGGGCTGCCGGCCAGCCTCAGGCGCCGGCCCGCTCCAGCAGTTCCTTGGCGATGGTGTTGCGCTGTATCTCGCTGGTGCCCGTGAGCACGCGGTACATGCGCAGCATGCGGAACAGGAATTCCACGCGCCGGCCCTGGACGATGCCTTCGCCGCCATGGATCTGCACGGCGCGGTCGGCGATGCGAAACGCCGTCTCCGAGCAGAACAGCTTGCTCATCGAGGCCTGGGCGCGCGCGTCGATGCCGGCGTCGATGGCGCGGGCCGTCTGCACCATCAGCGCGCGCGCGGCCATCCATTCGGTGGCCATGTCGGCCAGCATGTGCTGTATGGACTGGAACTGGGCAATGCTGCGGCCGAATTGCTGGCGCCCCAGCGCATAGTCGCGCGCATCGCGCAGCGCCACCTGCGCCAGCCCCATCATGGCCGGGCAGTGCAGCAGGCGGTTGACGGTGATGCGGCCCAGCGCCAGGGCCAGGCCCCGGCCCGGCTCGCCGATCAACTGGGCAGCGGGCACGCGGCAGCCGTCGAGCACGATGTCTCCCGTGCTCGATTGACCGGCCATGGTCTTGTAGCCGCTGACCACCTGCACACCCGGTGCATGCAGGTCCACGAAGAAGGCGCTGATCTCGCGCTGCGGGCTGCCCTCGGGCGCGGTCGAGGCCATGAGCACGGCGAAGTCGGCAAACGGCGAGCCCGAGATGAAGCGCTTGCGGCCGTACAGCACGTAGTGGTCGCCTTCGAGCACGGCGCGCGTCTCCAGCGCGCCCGCGTCCGAGCCGGCCGCGGCCTCGGTCAGCGCAAAGCAGATGGACTTTTCGGCGCGTGCCACGGGCAGGATGAACTGCTCCATCTGCAGCGGCGTGGCCTTGCGGATCAGCGCGCCTATGCGCGGCGGGCCGCTGAGTTCGCCCAGCACATGGGGCGCGAAGGGCGAGCCCGTGGCGTAGATGGCCTCCTTGACCAGCACCTGATCGAGCACGGACAGGCCGGCGCCGCCCATGGCCTTGGGCAGGGTCATGCCGTAGAAGCCGCGCGCATGCGACAGCTTCCAGACCTGGCGCAGCAAATCGGTGGAGGCGCTGTTTTCATGGTCCACGCCATGCGCGCGGGCGAGGTCGGCCAGTTCGCCGTGGATGAAAGCGTTGAGCGCGTCGATCAGGCCGGCTGCGCGCTCGGAGCCTTCAAAGGGCATTTCCAGCAGGGCAGCGTTGGCGGTGGGGAGTGTGTCTTTGGCGTTCATCTCAGTTCACCTTGCGGGCGTGGTTGGCCCAGTAGGGCGCCTGCACGGCGCGGCGCATGACCTTGCCGTTGGGGTTCTTGGGCAGCTGCTGCACGAATTCGATGTGGCGCGGGCGCTTGAAGCCGCCCAGGCGCTCGGCGCAAAAGCTGTCCAGCGCGGCACTGTCGCCGGCCAGGCCGGGCTTGAGCACGATGTGGGCGGCCACGGCCTCGCCCCATTTGTCGTCGGGGATGGCGAACACGCAGGCATCGGCCACCGAGGCATGTTCGTAGAGCACGGACTCCACCTCGGACGGATAGACGTTGAAGCCGCCGCTGATGACCATGTCCTTCTTGCGGTCCACGATGTAGACAAAGCCCTGCTCGTCCATGCGGGCCAGATCGCCCGTGTGGTAGCGGCCGTTTTTGAGCACCTCGGCCGTCAGCTCGGGCGCGCGCCAGTAGCCTGCGAAGACATCGGCGCCGCTGACCACGATCTCGCCGATCTCGCCCTCGGGCACGCGGCGGCCTTCGTCGTCCACCACCTCCACCAGGGATTCCAGAAAGGGCCGGCCGCAGGATGCCAGCCGCTCGGGCCGCGACGCGCGCGCCTGCAGGTGGTCCTGTACCGTCAGGCCGCAGACGCCGGAGGTGGTCTCGCCCGCGCCGTAGCCCTGGGACAGGATGGGGCCGAACACGTCCATGGCCTGCAGGATGCGCGCGGGTGCCATGGGCGCTGCGCCGTAGCCCAGGCGTTGCAGGTCGGGCAGCGGGCGGTAGCGGCCGCCGATCTCGGCCAGCAGCATGTTGATCATGGTGGGCACCATGAAGGTATGGGTGACGCGCCGCGCCTGCATCTCGGCCATGAAGGCGCCAGGCTCGAAGCCCGAGAACAGGTGGATGGTGGCGCCCGTGCACAGCGCCGGCACCATCTGCATGCCCGAGGCGTGGGTGACCGGCCCCACCAGTCCCAGCACATGGCCGGCCTGCATGCCCTCGCCGCGCATCAGGAATTTGCGCAGCTGGGCCAGGCGGTTGCCGAAGGTCTGCATGGCGGCCTTGAGCACGCCCGACGAGCCCGAGGTGTAGTGCAGCACGGCCACCTCGTGCTCGTGCACGTCCACGGGCTGGAGGCGGTCGCTGGCGCGGGCGAGCAGCGCTTCGTAGTTGCTGTCGGCAGGGCCGTCCAGCAGCAGCAGGCGCACGTCGGCAGACTGCAGGTGCGGCTTGAAGGCCTCGGCGCGCGCGGCCGTGGTCACGATGATGGAAGCATCGCTGTTGGCCGCGATATCGCCTACTTCGCGTGGAGACAGGCGTGCGTTGAAGGGCGCCTTGATGAGCCCGGCCTTGTAGCAGGCGATCTCGATCTCCACGATTTCCACGCAATTGGGCAGGTAGATGCCCACGCGGTCGCCGCGGGCCAGCCCCTGGGCAAGCAGGGCGTTCGCCAGGCGGTTGGAGCGCTGCTCAAGCTCTGCGTAGCTGATGCTGCGCGTGGCGCTGGTCACCGCAGGTTGCTCGGCATGGGCCCTGCAGCTGCGTGCGACGAGTTCGCCGACATTGGGTATGGGGAGGGAATGGGGGTGGCCTGCGGTGGGCCGGGATGTCTCGTGCATGGCATTCCTTGGCTGAAGCCGCGCGTTTTGCGCGGCGTGCCATGCACTGTTGCAGAAGAGGACCGGGCCGGGGAAATACCGATTAGTGATTCAGTTGCATCAGAAAAATTGATGTCCAGACCAACCCTTGCCGTTTTTGCTGATGACCATCGGACTGCTGCATCACATCTGCTGCGGATGCTGCCAGCGCGCCTGCCAGAGGCCCGCCGTGATCAGTTGCCGGGCCTGGTCCAGCAGTGCCTGCCGGACCACCTGCAGTGCCGGGTCACCGCCGCGGTTGGCCTGCACGGCCAGGAAGTAGCGGCGCAGCAGCGCGGGCGCCGCGACCTGGGCCACGATCCAGCCGGGCTGGAGGCCCGTGGGCGCCGCCTTGGCGCCCTCGCGCAGCCAGGCGGGCGCATCGCTCAGCGAGCAGGCGGGCGTGAAGGTGAAGCCCGCGCCGCAGTGGTAGAGCGAGCGGATGACGCGCGCGGAATCGTGTTCGTGGACGATGTTCAGCCGCAGCTCCCGCGCATCGGCGGCGGCCTCCACGGTCTGGCGGATGGAAAAGCGGCGCGACTGCAGCACCAGCGGCAGCTGGCAGGCATGGGCAAAGTCCATGTGCGGCAGGCCGCCGTCCGGCGCCGGGCGCAGCAGCGGGGCCACGCTGCCATCGACATCCTGGCCGCAGACGTAGATGGATTCCTCTGCCATGGGCTGCACCTGCAGGTCATGCAGGCTGGCCGTGTCTACAAGAATGGCCAGGTCGGCGCGCCGGTCCAGCATGGCCTTTTGCACCATCAGGCTCAGGTCGTCGAGCACGAAGATGCGTATGCGCGGGTGGGTGTGGCGCAGGCTGGCAATCAGGGGGCCTGCCAGCAGGCTGGTCAGCAAAAAGGGCAGGGCGATGGTGACCGAGCCTTCGGGGCCTTGGGGCAGGCGCTGTATGCGCTCGCGCATGGCATCGGCGTCGGACAGCAGGCGGCGGGCATCCTCGTACAGCTGCGCGCCGGCCGGGGTGGGGGTCACGCCGGCGTGGCTGCGCTCCAGCAGTTGCGCACCCAGCTCGCCTTCCAGCTTCTTGATCTGCGCCGTGAGCGCAGGCTGGGCCACGTACAGCGAGTGCGCGGCGCGCGAGAGGCTGCCAGCCTCCAGCACGGCGATGAAGTAGCGCAGCGCCCGCAGGTCCATCTCAGCCCAGGGGGCGGTATTGCGGGCGCAGGGCCTCGATATCGCCTTCGGTCCAGGCGCGCAGTGCCTCCTGGGTGATCAGCAGCACCTGCTCGTCGCCCGAGCTGGTGTCCAGCCAGAACACGGGCAGGTCGGGGAAGGCGGCTTCGAAGAAGTCCTTTTCATTGCCGATCTCCAGCACGACCACGCCTTCCTTGGCCAGGCGCGAGGGCAGGTCCTGCAGCAGGCGGCGGATGAAGTCCATGCCGTCGGCGCCGCCGGCCAGCGCCAGCTCGGGCTCGGCCTGGTACTCGGCGGGCAGGCGCGACATGCTGTCGGCGTTCACATAGGGCGGGTTGCAAAGCACCAGGTCCCAGGGGCCGGGCAGGGCGGCCAGGCCGTCGCTCTCCAGCAGTTGCACGCGCTCGGCGAGTTCATGGCGGTCCACGTTGATGCGCGCCACGGCCAGCGCGTCGGCCGAGATGTCGGCGCCCGTGACCTCGACCTCGGGCCAGGCCATGGCCGCCAGGCAGGCCAGGCTGCCGTTGCCGGTGCACAGGTCCAGCACGCGGCGCGTGCGGTCGGACAGCCAGCCGTCGATGCTGCCGTCGGCCAGCAGTTCGGCAATGAAGCTGCGCGGCACGATGGCGCGCTCGTCCACGTAGAAGGGCACGCCCTGCAGCCAGGCCTCGCGCGTGAGGTAGGCGGCGGGCTTGCGTGTGCGGATGCGCTCGGCGAACAGCGCAGCCACTTCGGCCTGCTGCTCGGCGCTCACCGGCTGGCTGGCCAGGGACTCGGGTGCGCCCGGCGCCAGTTCGCTGTCCAGTGGCAGGCCCAGCTTCCAGAGCGTGAGCCAGGCCGATTCGTCTTCGGCCGTGGCCGTGCCGTGGCCAAAGGCCACGCCGGCCGCCGTGAGCGCCGCGGCGCCCGAGGCCACGAGGTCGGCGATGGTGCTGCCCGAGATGGCGGGAATATTGGCAGGGGTGGGGGCGGATGTCATCGTCGGCTCCTTGGGCGCGCGTTCAGGCGGCCTGCTGGCGCTGCAGCTCCTGGAGCGTGCGGCGGTAAATGTTCTTGAGGGGCTCGATGTCGGCCACCACGATGTGCTCGTCGATCTTGTGGATGCTGGCGTTGGGCGGGCCCACTTCCACGACCTGGCTGCAGATCTGGGCGATGAAGCGGCCGTCGCTGGTGCCGCCCGTGGTGGACAGCTCGGTCTCCAGGCCGGTCTCGGCGCGGATGGCCGCCTGCACGGCATTCACCAGCGTGCCCGGCGTGGTCAGGAAGGGCTGGCCGCCGATGGTCCAGGCCAGCTCGTACTCCAGTCCATGGCGGTCCAGCACGGCGTGCACGCGCTGCTGCAGCGATTCGGCCGTGGACTCGGTGCAGAAACGGAAGTTGAAGTCGATGGTCACATGGCCGGGGATGACGTTGGATGCGCCCGTGCCGCCATGCATGTTGCTGATCTGCCAGCTGGTGGGCGGGAAGAAGGCGTTGCCCTCGTCCCATCGCGTGGCGGCCAGTTCGGCCAGGGCCGGCAGGGCCTGGTGGATGGGGTTGCGCGCCAGCTGCGGGTAGGCGATGTGGCCCTGGATGCCCTTGACGGTGAGGCGTCCGCTCATGGTGCCCCGGCGGCCGTTCTTGATCATGTCGCCCGTGCGGTCCACGGAGGTGGGCTCGCCCACGATGCACCAGTCCAGGCGCTCGCCGCGCTCGCGCAGCAACTCGACCACGACCTTGGTGCCGTCCACCGAAGGGCCTTCCTCGTCGCTGGTCAGCAGCAGGGCAATGTCGAAGGAGGGAGTTGGCGTCTCGGCCAGGAACTCCTCCAGTGCCACGACAAAGGCGGCGATGGAGGTCTTCATGTCGCTGGCGCCGCGGCCGTACAGCTTGCCGTCGCGGTGCGTGGGCACGAAGGGCGGGCTGCTCCACTGCTCCAGGGGGCCGGTGGGCACCACGTCGGTATGGCCGGCAAAGACCAGCACGGGCCGGTCGGTGCCTGCGCCGGAGCGCCTGGCCCAGAGATTGCGCACGCGAAAGCTGTCTGGGCCGCTATCGATGCGCTCGCAGGCAAAGCCCATGGGCAGCAGGGCATCGGCCAGGAGTTCAAGGCAGCCGGCGTCTTCCGGGGTCACGGATGGCAGGCTGATCAGCTGCTCGGTCAGTTGCAAGGTGCGGGACATGGTGGGAAGGTCAAAAAACAAAAAAGTCGGAGGGCTGGCTGGCGCCAGCGTGCTCCGACATTGTGAACGCTGCAGGCCCGGCCGTTCAGTTCGGCTTGACTTCCAGCATGATTTCGGTGAACGAGGGCATGTCGTCCTCGCCGGGCGTGGCCAGTTCGGCGAACTGGCTGGACGGCGCGGCATGGCCGGCCTTGACCACGTCGTTTTCCAGGCGCCACATCAGGTTGGTGGGCGAGTCGGCAAAGGCCAGTCCCTCGGCGCGGTCGATGCGGCCCGAGCGGATCAGCTGGGCCAGCGCCTCTTCAAAGGTCTGCGAGCCTTCGGCCATGGATTTTTCCATGGCCTCCTTGACGCCCGAGAAGTTGCCGCGCTCGATGAGGTCGGCGATCAGCTTGGTGTTGAGCATCACCTCGACGGCCGGCATGCGGCCGCCATCCACGGTGCGCACCAGGCGCTGGGAGATCACGCCCTTGAGCGCTGCCGACAGCTCGCCCAGCATGGTCGGCCGGATTTCCTCGGGGAAGAAGGACAGGATGCGGTTGAGCGCGTGGTAGCTGTTGTTGGCGTGCAGCGTGGCCAGGCACAAATGGCCCGACTGCGCAAAGCCCATGGCCGAGGACATGGTCTCGCGGTCGCGGATCTCGCCGATCAGGATCACGTCGGGCGCCTGGCGCAGCGCATTCTTGAGCGCAACCTGCAGCGATGCCGTGTCGGATCCCACTTCGCGCTGGTTGACGATGGAGCGCTTGTTGCGGAACTGGTATTCGATGGGGTCCTCGATGGTGAGGATGTGGCCCGTGAGCTTTTCATTGCGCGCGTCGATCATCGAGGCCAGCGTCGTGCTCTTGCCCGAGCCCGTGGAGCCCACGACCAGCAGCAGGCCGCGCTTTTGCATGATCAGCTCGCCCAGCACGGGCGGCAGGTTCAGCGTGTCCATGGGCGGGATGTGCTGGGCGATGAAGCGGATCACCACGGCGCAGCTGCCGCGCTGGTGCATGGCGCTGACGCGGAAACGCCCCACGCCGCGCAGCGGCACGCCCATGTTGAGCTCGCCCGTCTCGTCCAGCTCCTGCAGGCGCTCGGCCGGCACGATCTCGGCCAGCAGGCTGCGCGGCGCATCGGGCGGCAGCAGCTGGTTGTTGATGGGGACGCATTCGCCGTTGATCTTGATCAGCGCCGGCGCGTTGACCGCCAGGTAGACGTCGGACGCCTGCTTCTCGCCCATCAGGCGCAAAATCCTCTCCATCGTGCCCATGTGTTCCCCCAAATTCGTGTGCTGTCGCTGTTCTTGGATCGTTGTCACGCGCTTTTGACGTGAAACGGGCGTCCGCTGCCTAGTGGCCGGGGACGCCCTCGAGAGTATGCCTTGGTCCATCCCCTGAACAGGGGATGTTTTGGCGCCGCAACCACGCCTTTGGCGCGGTCCGGATGCAGGTCAATCGCGCAGCAGGTCGTTCAGGCTCGTGGTGGAGCGTGTCTTGGCATCGACCTTCTTGACGATGATGGCGGCGTACATGCTGTAGCGGCCGTTGTCCTTGGGCAGGTTGCCCGACACCACCACCGAGCCGGCGGGCACGCGGCCGTAGCTGGTCTCGCCGGTCGCACGGTCATAGATGGGAGTGGACTGGCCAATGTACACGCCCATGGAGATCACCGAGTTCTCTTCCACGATCACGCCTTCGACGATTTCGGAACGCGCGCCGATGAAGCAGTTGTCCTCGATGATGGTCGGGTTGGCCTGCAGCGGCTCCAGCACGCCGCCCAGGCCCACGCCGCCGGACAGGTGCACGTTCTTGCCGACCTGGGCGCAGGAGCCCACGGTGGCCCAGGTGTCGACCATGGTGCCTTCGTCCACGTAGGCGCCGATGTTCACGTAGGAGGGCATCAGGATGGCGCCCTTGGCCACGAAGCTGCCACGGCGGGCCACGGCCGGAGGCACGACGCGCACGCCGGTGGCGGCGATCTCGGCTTCGGTCATGCCGGCGAACTTGGTGGGCACCTTGTCGAAGAAGTTCAGGTCGCCGGACTGCATCAGCACGTTGTCCTTGAGGCGGAAGGACAGCAGCACGGCCTTCTTGATCCACTGGTGCACGGTCCACTGGCCCACGCCTTCGCGCGTGGCCACGCGCAGCTGGCCGTTGTTCAGGGCTTCGATCACGTGGTCCACGGCCTCGGTCACTTCCTTGGGCGCGGCAGCGGGGGAGAGGCTGGCACGGTTGTCCCAGGCGGTGTCGATGATGGATTGCAGCTGTTGCGTCATATGGCTTTGGTGATCAAAGGGTTTGTGAGGAAAGGGGTGGCCAGGCGTGGCTCAGCGCTGGCGTGATTCTATGAATTGTGCAATGCGCTGGGCCGCCTCCAGGCATTCGGCGGTCTCGGCCACCAGGGCCATGCGCACGCGCCCGGCGCCCGGATTGCGGCCATTGGCCTCGCGCGCCAGGTAGCTGCCGGGCAGCACGGTCACGCCGGTGGCGGCATACAGCTCGCGGGCAAAGTCGGCGTCGTCCAGGCCCAGCGATTCGGGAATGCCGGCCCACAGGTAGAAGCTCGCATCGGGCAGGCGCACATCCATCACGCGCGCCAGCACGGGGGTGACCTGGTTGAATTTTTCGCGGTACAGGCGGCGGTTTTCCTCGACATGGGCCTCGTCGGCCCAGGCCGCCATGCTGGCCGTCTGCACCACGGGGCTCATGGCGCCGCCGTGGTAGGTGCGGTACAGCAAAAAGGCCTTGATCAGGGCCGCATCACCCGCCACGAAACCGCTGCGCAGGCCAGGCACGTTGCTGCGCTTGGACAGGCTGGTGAACATCAGCAGGTTCTTGTAGTCCGTGCGGCCCAGGCGCTGCGCGGCTTCCAGTCCGCCCAGGGGAGGCGTGCCGTCGAAGTAGATCTCGCTATAGCACTCGTCGCTGGCAATCACGAAGCCATGGCGGTCGGACAGCGCAAACAGCTTTTCCCATTCGGCCAGCGGCATCACCGCGCCCGTGGGGTTGCCGGGAGAGCACACGAAGATCAGCTGGGTCTTTTCCCACACGTCGGCGGGAACGCTGTCCCAGTCCACCGCGAAATTGCGCGCAGCATCGCTGGGGGCGTAGTACGGCTGGGCGCCGGCCAGCAGGGTGGCGCCTTCGTAGATTTGATAGAACGGGTTGGGGCAGATCACGCGCGGGCCGTCCTGGCTGGCATCCACCACGACCTGGGTGAAGGAGAACAGGGCCTCGCGCGAGCCGTTGACCGGCAGCACCTGGGCGGCGGCGTCCAGCGCAATGCCGTAGCGCTGGCGCGCCCACTGGGCGCAGGCTTCGCGCAGCGCGGGCTCGCCGGCGGTGGCCGGGTACTTGGCAAGGCCGCCCAGGTCGGCGCTCAGCGCCTGTTCGATGAAGGGCGGCGTGGCATGGCGGGGCTCTCCGATGCCAAGGCTGATGGGGCGCACGCCCGCCGGTGGCTGGACCCCGGCGAACAGTTTGCGAAGACGCTCAAACGGGTAGGGCTGGAGTCGGGAGAGCAGGGGATTCATGGGCTCGCATTATGGATTGATGCGCTTTCGGCATGCCGTTGTCACAGGGGACTGCGGGTCTGCACGCTGGCTTTTTTGCATTCTGTTACCTATTCTGGCATGGTCTCGACTGGGGCCATGCCAACTCGTGTGGCGGGGCCTCGCAAACGGTGAATTCCAGATACCAATGACAAGAGAGGCAGACAGCTATGCAGGCAGGCGCTGGCATGGAAAAAGATGGAAGCAGGCATCGTAAGCATACATCCGGCCCAGGTGCCGGCTTCCTCGTATGCACGGTGTGGGCATTGGCGGGACCGGCGCTGGCGTTGGTGGCCGATTCGCTGGGCCTGGGGCCCTGGGTTTGGGCAGCCTTGCTGCTGTGGGCCGGGTTGCTGCTGGGCGGCATGCACAGGCTCTGGTCGCGGGTGATCGGCGAGCGCGAATTGCTGCAGCAGGCCATGCAGGGCATCGCCCAGGGAGACCTGAGCCAGCGCGTGGCCGTGGAGGCTGCGGCCTCCCAGGAGGGCGCAGGCGACGTCCAGACGCCCAAGGCCTTGCTGGGCGGCATGGTGACCTCGCTGTCGGGCATGGTGGCCGATGTGCGCAGCAATGCGGCCCTGGTGGCGCAGGCCGGGCAACAACTGGTGAACGAGCACCAGGCACTGTCCGATCGCACCGAACTGCAGGCCACCAACCTGGCCCAGACCGTGGTCAGCGTGGAGCAGCTCAGCAGCGCCGTGCAGCACAACGCCGACGTGGTGGGCGTGGTCCACCACCAGGCCAGCGCGGTGCGCGGCGCGGCCGATGAAGGCGTGGTGGCCATGGGCCGCGCCGTGGAGTCGGTGGAGACCATTGAAAGCAGCGCCGGCCGCATGCGCGAGATCATCGGCGTGATCGACGGCATTGCGTTTCAGACCAACATCCTGGCCCTCAACGCTGCCGTGGAGGCGGCACGTGCGGGCGAGCAGGGCCGCGGCTTTGCCGTGGTGGCCAGCGAGGTGCGCTCCCTGGCCGGCCGCTCGGCCGAGGCGGCGCGCGAGATCCGCCACCTGATCGGCGATGCGCTGGCCCAGGTGGAGCACAGCACCGAGTTGATCCGCACGGCCGGGCGTGGCATGGAGCGCGTGACCGAAGGCATCCGCCAGGTGGCCGAGCACATGGGCGAGCTCTCGCAATCGACCGGCAGCCAGAGCACGGGCCTGGCCGAGATCAGCCGCGCCGTGCACCAGATCGACGAGATCACCCAGCACAACGCGCAGATGGTGGGCCACGCGCTGGACCAGGCACGCGCGCTGCAGCAGCGCGCGCAGATGCTGTCAGGGGCGGTGTCGCGCTTTCGGTTGCAGCAGGGCACGGCGGAGGAAGCCGTGGCCCTGGTCGAGTCGGCCCTGGGCCTGGCGCGGCGCGGCGTGGCCACCGAGGCACTGCTGGCCGCCGTGAACGACCCCGGCCAGCCCTTCCATGACCGCGATATGTACGTGTTCGCCCTGGCCGCCGACGGCAGCTACCGCGCCTTCGGCGGCAACCCTGCGCGTGTGGGCGTGCGCGTGCAGGAGCTGCCAGGCGTGCGGGGTGAGCAACTGCTGGCCGACATCATTGCCCAGGCCGAGCGCGGCCCAGGCTGGGTGGAGTACGACTTCAGAAACCCTGCCACGCAACAGGTACAGACCAAGATGTCCTTCGTCTGCAAGCATGGCGGGCTGTACTGGGGATGCGGCGTCTACAAGAGTCTGGCGCTGGCGGCCTAGCCTTGGCCTGGAAGGCAGACTGCCGCCTGGCGGGCTTCACTGGCACGCGTTCGGCGATGAACCGCCGCCCGCGCGCTGGGCACGTGCGCGGGCCAGGATGGCGGCGATGGTGGCCTGCTTGCTCTCGGCCATGGGAGGTGCGGGGCAGGGGGCGTGAGGGCTGGCGTCGTCGGCTGCTGCCTGCTCTGCCTGCGCAAGAGGCGTCGCTGCCCGGCTTGCACTCAAACGCTCGCGCTCCACTTCACGCTCGCGGTGCAGCACATAGCGCTGGCGCGCATGCTCGGCCTGATGGGGGCTCCAGGCAGACCAGCCTGTGGCCGGGCCGCTGGCATTGTGCAGTTCGATGCAATCGACCGGACACACGGGAATGCACAGTTCGCATCCCGTGCAGTGGGCTGCGATCACCGTGTGCATGAACTTGTTGGCCCCCAGGATGGCATCCGTGGGGCAGGCCTTGATGCACAGGGTGCAACCGATGCACCAGGCCTCGTCGATCACGGCCACGGTGCGCGGGGCTTCCATGCCGTGCTCGGCGCTCAGCGCAACAACGGGCCGGCCCGTCAATGCGGCCAGCCGCTCCACGCCCGCAGCGCCGCCCGGTGGGCACTGGTTGATGCCAGCCTCGCCCGAGGCCACGGCCTGGGCGTAGCTGGCGCAGTCAGGGTAGCCGCAACGCGTGCACTGCGTCTGCGGCAGCGCGGCGTCTATGCGCGCTGCCAGATCGTCGCGGGCGAGCATGGCGGTGGAGGACATGACGTGGCGGGCTTGCTCGGGAATCAGCCTGCCTGCACCTTGGCGCCACGCTTGCGTGGCTGCTCGGCGGCCGTTGGCGCGTCATCGCTCAGGCTGCTGGCATGGCCTGCAGCGCTGGCGGCGGTGGCGCTCTCGGGCTGGTGGGTGCTGATGAATTCGCGCACCTGCGGATAGACGATCTCTCGCCAGCGGCGGCCGCTGAAAATCCCGTAGTGTCCCGCGCCCGGCACTTCAAGGTGCCTGCGCTGATCCGCGGCAATGCCCGTGCACAGATCGTGCGCAGCCCGCGTCTGGCCGGAGCCGGAGATGTCGTCCAGCTCGCCTTCGATGGTCAGCAGGGCGCTGCCCTTGATGTCCTGCGGGCGCACCAGTTCAACCTTGTCCTCGGGCGAACGCACTTCCCAGGTGCCATGGACCAGCTTGTAGTCCTGGAACACCGTGGCGATGGTCTCGAGGTAGTAGTCGGCATCCATGTCGAGCACGGCGTTGTACTCGTCATAGAACTTGCGGTGGTGCTCGGCGCTGGCGTCGTCACCCTTGATCAGGTCCTTGAAGTAGTCGTAGTGGCTCTTGGCGTGGCGATCCGGGTTCATGGCCACGAAGCCCGAGTACTGCAGGAAGCCGGGGTAGACGCGGCGACCTACGCCCGGATAGCCTTCGGGCACGCGGTAGATCACATTGTTCTCGAACCACTCGAAGCTGCGGTTCTGCGCCAGGTTGTTCACCGAGGTCGGCGAGCGGCGCGCATCGATGGGGCCGCCCATCATGGTCATGGACAGCGGAGGCGTCTCGCCACGGCTGGCCATCAGCGACACGGCAGCCAGCACCGGCACCGTGGGCTGGCAGACGCTGACCACATGGCACTGGCCGTACTTGCCCTGCAGGTAGCGGATGAACTCCTGCACATAGTTCACGTAGTCGTCGAGGTGGAACTCGCCATCGGCCAGCGGCACCAGGCGGGCGTTCTTCCAGTCGGTGATGTAGACCTTGTGGTCGCCCAGCATGCTTTGCACCGTATCGCGCAGCAGCGTGGCGTAGTGGCCCGACAGCGGCGCGACGATCAGCACCACGGGCTGGCTCAGCATGGTCTGCAGTGTCTCGGTGTCGTCGGAGAAGCGCTTGAAGCGGCGCAGCTCGCAAAACGGCTTGTCCACTTCGACCCGCTCGCGGATCGTCACGTCCACGCCGCCGACATCGACGCTGCGCAGGTTGAACTCGGGCTTTTCGTAATCCTTGCCCAGGCGGTAGAACAGGTCGAACCCGGCGGCCATGCGCTGGGACATCGGACCCTGGCTCAGCAGCGAGTGGGGGTTGCTGTAGAGCTTGGCTGCAGCCTGCGCGAAATCGGCAAAGGGCTCGACCATGGCGCGCTGGATTTCGTAGAGCTGATAGAGCATGGATACAAGGGGGTTGTTTGGATTTGTTGCAGTGCAATATATCAGCAGCACGCTAAGAAAATTGGTAGTAAAACCCCTCTAATGCTGTCGCTTAAGTGATAGCTTGACTGATGGTTGTAAGCTGGCGGCCGCCCAGCCCCCGGCATTCCTGCAATGCAGTGCGGCGCGCTAGGCGGCAAGCGCCGCTTCGGCCGGTTTGGTGCGCGCAAGCCGCATCACCTCTGAAGGCGGCAATTGCTTGAACTGGTGGTTGCTCCACACCTGGCGCCAGCGCCGCGCACCTGCCAGCCCGTTGCGCAACCCCAACATATGGCGGGCTATCGAATACCAGTGCGTGCCGTGCGTGCGCGCCTCTCGCTCCATGTAGGCCACCATCTGCTCCTCGATGGACTCGCGCGTGTGCTCCACGCCAGCATCGCCGTAGTACAGCGCATCCCACGAGGCCAGCCACCAGGGGTTGTGATAGGCCTCACGCCCCACCATCACGCCATCGACCTGCTGCAGCAGCTCCTGCACGGTGGCGTCGGCCTTGATGCCGCCATTGATGGCAATGGTCAGCTGCGGAAAATCCTGCTTGAGCCGGGCCACGATCTCGTAGCGCAGCGGCGGGATCTCGCGGTTTTCCTTGGGAGACAAGCCTTTGAGCCAGGCATTGCGTGCGTGAACGATGAACACGCGGCATCCCGCATCGGCCACCGTGCCCACGAAGTCGCGCACGAATTCGTAGCTCTCGTCCTTGTCGATGCCGATGCGGTGCTTCACCGTGACAGGCACGTCCACCACATCCACCATGGCCTTCACGCAATCGGCCACCAGCGGCGCCTCATTCATCAGGCAGGCGCCAAATGCACCGCGCTGCACCCGCTCGCTGGGGCAGCCGCAGTTCAGATTGATCTCGTCATATCCCCACTGCGCTCCCAACCGCGCAGCCTGCGCCAGATCCGACGGCTCGCTGCCGCCGAGCTGCAACGCCACCGGATGCTCCTCGGCCTCGAACCGCAGATGCCGTGGCACATCACCGTGCAGCAGTGCGCCCGTGGTCACCATCTCGGTATACAGCAGGGTATGGCGGCTCAGCAGTCGGTGCAGGTAGCGGCAGTGCTTGTCAGTCCAGTCCATCATGGGCGCAACGGACATGCGCCACATGCTGGCAGGTGCTTGGTTTTCTACGTTTGTCATTGATCTGATTGGGTTTTTTGCTCTGGCGTCGTTGCCTGATTCTTCGCCATCCAACCCCGTTTTTGCTGATTTTCTCGCTGGCTTTGCCACATCCTTCACCTGTCGCAAAACAGATGGGGCCATCACTTCACGCAAGCGCACGGATGGCTTGCCTGCACCGCACAGATCCGGCTGATGGAGAACGGCACGTTTGTCCACCGCGAAAGCCAGGCCTATCGTCGGAAAGTGCTGGCCAATGAGTGGCTGCGCAGGCGCGAGCACGAGATGGACCAGGAGCACGCTTTTGGCCAGGCGCCAGGCCGTGCACAAGAAAATTTCAGTGGGGGAGCCACTGCGGGATTATGTCAGTGCGGTCAAAAACGTGACTGAGTGGGGCCGTTGCAAAAAGGCCGGCATCGCGCGACTGCAGGCCTCTGGTCGGGCCGACCTCCAGGCCGCCAAGCTCACGGTGCAGGATCTGATGGGCTACACCAAGAAGCAGCGCACGGAAGACGAGGCCGGCCCGCCGCCGTGCTCAATGACATGGTGTGGCTGCGCCAGGTCTTCCTGCATGCTTCGGCCGCGCGCGGCATTGATGCGCCGCTGCAGGTGCTGGACCGCGCCAGGCTCAAGCGTGCTGCGCACGCAGGTGCCCGCCTACGCGGCCGGGCTTCAAGCGTGGCCGACAAGACTGCCTTGAATCCAAGTGAGAGCTCTCCCTGGAGCAAATTTCATCCATTGCGCGAAACTGGGGTAATGGTAGCTAGATGTAAGTGAGTGGCGAGAAGCGGATAAATTTGATCTTCATTCATTTGGTGTTGGTAAAGAATTTCTATCTGCACATTGCCTTTCGATGGCATATTGGCGAGGCCATGCATCGAATAAGACAAATGGAGGCACGCCAAATGAATGTTAGAGAGAGGCAAGAATCATTCGCGCCGCAATCGCGGTTGCAAGCATTGATGGTTGATTGCGAGGTGGAAGATTTTTCAGGGTTGGGCCTGTTGCTCGGTCAGGCTGGATATGATACGCGAATGGCGGCAAGTGCGCCGGAAGCGTTGGCTGAGTTTGCTGGTGGACGAATTGACTTGTTGATATGCAATACGCGTGTAATTGACAAGGATGGTGGGCAGTGGCTGGAAAATCTCGTTGGGCAGTCCCCTGATCTGTTCGTGATTTTTCTTTCGGAATGCAGTCCCGTGGCAATTACGAAAGGCCTTGGTCGGTTGCTGGGCTTGCACCGTCACATAGTCAAACCTTGGAATAGTGAGCAATTTTTGGCTGTCATTGAGCAACTGAATGATCAAAAAATTACACGCTATGAGAATATTCGGCTAGAGCAAAAAAATAGAGCGCTGACGAAGGAGTTGGCAGAACTAAATGCAACTGTTGAGCTGACTGCCCATGAGCATGACGACGAATTGTTGGAGGCACATAGGAAACTTAAAAAAAGCTTCGTCGCATCGATCCGAATGTTTTCAAATCTGCTTGAGTGGCGAGGGGGGATACTTGCCGGACATTCAAGACGCGTTGCGGATCTAACCCGCCGAACCGCCAGTATTATGCAGCTAAGTGAAGCAGAGCAGCAGAATGCTTTTGTCGCTGCGCTCATTCATGATATCGCTCATATTACTCTTCCCGATGGGATGTTAAGCAAGCCCGTCCCAAGTTTAAGTCATGAGGAACTGGATAAGTATAGAAACCATAGCAGTTTGGGAGAGCAACTGCTTCTGTCGATAGATGATGCGCATCTTGTCGCTACTCTCGTCAGGTCTCACCATGAGCGATTCGATGGAGCAGGTTACCCTGATGGCCTAAAGGGGAAGGATATTCCAATAGGTGCTCGCATAATTGCGGTTGCTGATTTTTACGATGACCTGATGGTGGGGCATTTGAGCAGTAAGCCGCTAACTTGCGCAGAGGCAAGAACGCTCATTTCGCATAGTAGAGGCGCACAATTTGATCCAGAGGTGGTGGATGCTTTCTTGCAAATTGTGATTCAGGCGACCCCTGCTCCCGACCCGGCTCCAATTAATGTTCCCTGTTCAGAACTGAGGCCAGGGATGATTTTGGCTCAAGACTTCGTATCGAGGGAAGGCTTGGTCTTGCTTACAGCAGGTCGAGTTTTGACGCCAGAGTTGATACGCAGAATGCAATTGCGTGTTGATCTTGGTCGAAAGTTTCCAATTCGTGCTGTAGCGACGGCTGTTTGATTGGATTGAGTAATTATTTTGGTCTGGACTTGGTCCAGTTTTTTATAGCCTTCGCTCTCTGGTTGTTTTTGAGAATTTGAGTAGAATTTCTCCATTGGTTGTAATTGCTTGTTTTTCTGATATGTCAGCTATAAGTGAAGGCGGTACTTCTGTTGAATACAGCTTGTTTTTGCTTATTCTATATAAAATCCTCGTTTTTCCGACTATGAATTCATCTCCTTCGATTATTCCTATATACCGGCCATTTTTTGTATAGGCTTTCCACCATCCGCCTTCGATCATTTTATGCCTCGCTGTGCTGTGATTTATTATTGGCGCCACCATGCCAATTCTTGAGCATGAAATGTTATTATGAAAGCCGCTCGATATTTCAATTGATGCAAAATTTGACAAAGTAATTGATTTTGATAATTTATTATCAAAATCACGCTTGGCAAGAGTAATATCTGGATATACGTGGAAACACGGATGGTCACTTGGCATAAATCTCGACGTCGTGCCTACCAAGGCTGCCACCTTCGGCAGGATGAGCAAGGAACACATGCAGGCGCCGCAGTGGGAGCGCATCAAGCGGGATTGCTGGAGCCGGTCCTCGCTGCGCGTCCGTAGGACTCTCGCCACCGGAATCTTGCCCAGGGACCGACAGCCTGCAGCCTGTTGCTGGCACACCATGACAGCTCTGAAGCAACAGGAGCAATGAATGGCGATTTCAGAAAAGATCCAGGACCTGCGCAAGTGGGATGACTCTCGCAAGGGATTCACGGGAGAGCATTGGCTTGTGCTCGGTGCCGGCCTCTTGGCGCTGCGCCATGCCCGGCGCGCGGAAAGTGGCATGGGCCGCCTTGTGAGTGGTGCGCTGGGCACGGCACTGATAGTGCGCGCAGCCACGGGCCGCGACGGTGTATTGGGAACGGCAGGACGATTGGCTGCAAAGCCCACGCTGGCCGAGCGCCTGCTGATCGCCGCGCGCCGCCTGTAGACGCCCGGACAAAGGAAAGGCCCGCAGTTGCGGGCCTTGCTTTTTCAGGTCAGGCCTGCATCAGCGCTGGCGGCGCATGCGGCGCAGGCCGAATATTGCCAGCAGGGCAGACATCAGGATGGCGCCCCATTCGCTGAGCGTGGGAACGGCTGCTGCGCCGCCTGTTGGGGCTGCTGCCAGCACGGGCACGAGCGGATCGGCGATCACGCCCGCCGCAGGGTTGGTGTCACCAGGGCCGTTGTCCGTGATGGTGTAGGTCACCGTGGTGCGCGCGCTGTCCACGATCACGTTCAGCGCGGTCGCAGGGTCAAACCAGCCGCCGACACCATCGGGCTTGCGGAACTGCACGCCTTCGGGGAGAGCGCTGGGATAGGTGAGAGTCATCGTCACAGATCCGGTGCAGTTTTCGGCGCTGAAAGCGAACTGTCCGCTGGGCGCTTGCAGGTTCGGTGGGGTGGAGGTCACAGGTCCGAAGCCGCCGCCAGGTTGCAGCGTGCAAGTGGTGCCGCCGCCGGACATCGTGGCAGACGGTATGCCGGTCATGCCAGGCACGCTGCCGGGCGCGCTCACCAGTTGCAGTTTGCGTGGCGTGGCTTGTGTGCTTGCAGAGGCTGCACCGGTTGTCCCGTTGGAGGCTGCGACCGTGAAGTTATAGGTGAAGCCATTGCTCAGGCCAGCCACGACAATGGGGGATGTCGTTCCTTGCTGAGTGATCACACCAGGCGCACCGGGCACGGCCACGGGGGTCGCGATCACGGTATAGCCTGTGATGGGCGCGCCGCCATTGGAAGCAGGTGCAGTGAAGGTTACCGTAGCCTGCCCGTCGTCTGCAGCGATGTTGCCGATGGTGGGGGCTCCGGGTGCCGCTGCATTCACCATGAAGGTTTGAGACACCTGTGATGCAGGCAGGTAGCTTGCGTTACCACTTTGGTTCGCATCAACGGTGCAAGAGCCTGTGTTCACAAAAGTCAGCGTGCCGCCCGTGGTGACCGTGCATACCGCAGTTGTGTTTGCGCTGAAGGCCACCGGCAGGCTGGAGCTGGCCGTCGCGGTCAGTGTTGGCGTTGTGCCGAAAGTTTGGTCGCCGGGGTTTGGGAACGTGATGTTCTGGTTTTGCTGTCCATTCACCAGTACGCCGGTCGTGGCGCCTACGTTCGCCAAATTCAGCACAACGTTGGTGCCTCCGCTCGTCATCGTGCTCCCGTTGAGATCGATAGCGGTTCCTAACGACACTCCATTTGCGTCAACATCACCTGGCTGCACGGTATATATGAAGGTCAGGGCGGAGCTGTTGCTGCCACCGACGAAGTTCGCTTGCCGCAGAGTTGAACCAATCGTCAAAGGAATTGAGGGCGTGCCGCCAGCTGTGACGGTCACGGGAGCGCTGTAGGTCACAGTGAACTGCAGGTTCTGTCCAGCACTATAGGTTCCGTCGGGGGGGACGCTTACTGATTGCACTGAGGCGGCAGGAGCTACAAGCGTGTAGCTCAGCGTGGTTTCGCAGGCTTTGGAGTCTGTGATGGTCACCGAATATTGACCGGGAGCCAGTCCTGTCGCGGTTGCCGCTGCGCCACCGGAGGGGGTCCATGAGTAAGCGTAGCCAGGAGTCCCCCCTGTCGCGACAACTGTTGCGCTACCGTTGTTGCCTCCAACGGGATTGATCTGCGACTGTGTGCCTGACGATGTTTCAGGCTGTCCAACGGTCGTAGAAGCTGTTCCTTGCAGGCCGTTATTGTCAGTAACCGTAACTGTATAGGTGCCTGCTGTGAGCCCTGTTGCGGTAGCGTTTGTGCCTCCAGAGGGGCTCCATGAGTAGCTGAAGGGCGCAACACCGTTCTGGGTGATTTGGGCAGTGGCCGTGCCGTTGTTTGCCCCGTTACAAGAGGCATCGGTGTGGGACACGGACAAGGTCAGCTGTGCGCTTGCAGAGCCGGTGTAGGTGACAAGAGCAAAGATGCCGCCTAGCACCCATGTGCGGAAAACCCCAGAAGACATGTTGTTCCCTTACTTTGGAGATCGGCGCAATCTCTCTAGCTCTGTTTGCTGAACTTTTGTTTGATGACCAAACGCGCTGCAAATTGTATGAATTTGTGTATATTGTGTCTATCACTGAAACTTGGTAGTTACTCCGGCTAGGCGGCCTGGCCCTGCGGTGGTCGTCCCAAGCCTGCCAGCTTCGAGGGATGAGCACGGAATACAGGCAGTTTCCGCAGTGGGAACGCATCAAGCTGGACTACAGGGCCGGCATCAAGGGCCTGAGGCAGATCGCAGCAGAGCAGAACATCAGCCAGGGGGGCGATCCGCAAGGCGCTGAGCGTGATGACTGGAGCTGGGTGCTGTCGGAGCGCATCCAGGACAAGGCCGAGCAGTCGGTACGCAAGGAGGCAGTACGCAGCGAGGTCTGCGCGGAACGCAGGGCGTCCGAGCGGCCCACGGCCCTTGTGCGCTCACCGCGACGGCCAAGAAATACGGCAGGACTGAGAGCCATTATTCGAACTCTTCGGCGCCCGAGGAATGATCGTTTCTGAATGGCAGGCTTCGCTTGAGAATAGATCCGCAGGTGGTGATGACTGGACAAAGCGTCAACTTCCGGAGGGTGCTCTGAGGCTATATTCCGTCTGCGGGAAGCTGCGTTCGTAACTTGAACGCATGCGCCTGGGAGGGCGTTTCATGCGTGCGCCTGAAGCTGTGTCAAGGCTTGCGATAAATATTCAGAGGAAATTGGCAATGGGTATCGCTTTTCGTCAGACTGAAATCAACATCAAGATTGCCAAGAAGCAAGGCAAGGAGATTTCCAAGCTTCTGCAGGACAAGGGATGGATTGCAGAGGATATGCCGTTGGATGCCGCAATGGCAGCTATTGGCTGGCATGGAAAATATCAAAAAACTCTGCTGATAATTGATGAGATTGATGTTGATAAAATAACCAAACAGGTATCCGAACAGTTCGAGGCTCTGGCTTCTTTTGTGCGAGATGGAAGCTTCGTCCGCTTTGAATCAGAGGAGAGCAGTAAAGACTACGCTCTATGTGTTTTCGAAGGGGGCAAGGCTCATGGCTATGGATGGTTGGGAACCCATGAAAAGACCGCAGTGGTTGCCGCCATCGGAACTGTGCCCAGCGGTCCATGGAATGAGTATATTCATGACGAATCGCCTTCCCGAGAGAAGCTGACAGATCACCGCTATTGGGCGGTGATGGCCTGGAAAATGGCTGAGTACATTCAGTTCATTGCTCAGAGTTCCAAGAGCTTCAGCGCCAAAGATAAGGAACAAGCTTATTGGATCATCCGCGCTGGTGAGGCCGCCAGAACCACTTTACTGGGGACGCGTCCTTTGCTCGTTCAGGATATTCAGATGTATGAGAAGGATGTGAGTCAGATTCCGCGGCTCATTGCAAGCGACTTGCATGAGGTGAAACTGCGCTGGTTAAAAGGGCCGCGTAAGAAGTTAGCAGCGTTGGATTTTGACATCAATGCTGGTGAATTGCAGGCGCTCCTCCGCTACCGTGATACATTTGCGCCGACGAAAGAGTTCTTGGTTGATGGACAGGAGGGTGTATATCAACCGGAAGTGCTTGAATTCTTAGAATGCCTGCGTGATGCGTCTTGGTTTCAGCAGCTTTGCAAGCTGGCGAAGGATGGCGATAAGCGTACGGAGGTCATTCTGGAGTTTCACGGGTGGATGTCCGATGTAATGGAAACTGCCGATCTGAAGGAGCTTTTGTTTAAACTGCATTGGATTGCCTCCGCTGACAAGGGAAGCGCTGCCATCGTTCCTGGTGTGAGCAGTGAAGAGATTTCTTCGTATATGGCTGGCGAAATCTACAACGCAATGCAGAGAATCAGCCAACTGGCCGCGACAAAGTAAGGTTGCTGAGAGGCTTCTCTTGTAGGCGAAAGCACTCTGCTATCAACCGACCATGTGAAGCCTCAGTTAGCGGGCATCAGCACGTCGTGCCGAGCCCGACAGCCTCGGCGTCGGGGGCACTTTTCTTGACACGCTGCATGCGTTCAAAAGAAAGAGG